>NZ_CP019893.1:0-655091 GCF_002156705.1 Natrarchaeobaculum aegyptiacum | reverse complement strand
GCATCGCGGCCTCGAAGGATTCGGTGGTCACGACCACCGAGAAGAACGGCTCGCCGATCGCAGTCTCGTCGATCCCCAGTACGTTCATCGCCCGGTCGTTCAGATACTGAATCCTGAACTCGTCGTCGACCGCGTAGAAGCCGTCGGAAATCCGCTCGTATACCTCGTCCAGTTCCTGCTCGAGGCGATCCCGGTGGCGCTCGAGACGCGCTGCCTGCTGCTGGAGTTGCCGCTCGTATCGCCGTCGATCGGTCATGTCGCGGGTGATCTTCGCAAAACCCACGAGGTCGTCCGTCTCGTCCCTGATCGCCGTGATCGAGACGGACGCCCAGAACCGGGAACCGTCGGCACGAACGCGCCACCCTTCGTCTTCGATAGCCCCGCGAGTGGTGGCCTCGGCGAGGTTGGTTTCTGGAACGCCTGCAGTGATTGCGGCCTCTGTATAGAACGTGGAAACGTGTTCGCCGAGAATGTCGTCGGCCTCGTACCCTTTGATCCGTTCGGCACCGAGGTTCCACGTCTGAACGCAACCGTCCGCATCGAGCGTAAAGATGGCGTACTCTTCGACGCCGTCGACCAGCAACTGGAACAGTTGCGTCCGATCCTGGAGGCCGTCCATGGGGGCCGAAAGCGCTTCGCCGGGATAAGCGTGGCCCATAGCCGTCTCGTTTCCGTGAACCTCACCCTCGCCGCCGTCTCGCCGTCGGGGGTCCGAGGCCGGGCGAGCCGACGCAAATATTACGCTTCTGCCGGCAAAAATACGTTCCACGCGATCCGGATAGAACTGTCAGCGAGTGAGTAATAACCGATGGGCATTCTCCGTCGGACGTGTCGGAGACACTGAAATTACGGCGATACGGACGGGGTAATTGACCGGTGAGGGTATCAGGTCTGATAATCGGCACCTGAATTTTTTGAAGGGAGGGGGTCTGGTTGAATCCAATGGCTATTGACGAGGCCGACCAGTCGGATGCCGGGGACTTTTCCACTGGCGACGCATCCGACGGCGCGTCGGACGACGATCGCGAGGGCACCGCCGGCGCGGGCGACGATCCCGCCCGCGTCGGCGACTATACGTGGGCGGACTTCATGGACGAACACGGGTACGGCGACGAGGTGGCGTCGCTATACCCGTCGGGAACCGGACCCGAGGCACAGCTGGGGCTCGACACGGACGAGAGAGCGGAGCCGACGGTTCCTCGCGGCGACGACTGGGACGCCGTCTCGTTCGACCCGGAAGCCTACCTCGGTTTCCACCCCGACGACCTCGAAGAATGGGTCCTGGCGCTGGCTGGCGACAACCGGGACGTCCTCGAGGAGCGCTTTCTCGAGTACGTCGACCCGGAGACGACGCCGGTCACCAAGGACGTCTGGACCTGGGAACACTACAAGTGGGAGTACTACTACGACGACGACGGGAGCCGCCCACGAAACAAAAGCGGTGAGATCGTCCGGCACGACGAAGCGGAGGCACTCGGCTTCGACCCGGACGACCTCGAGGCGCGGCTCTCTGCCGCCGGCGACGCTGCGATGGCACTCGACGACGTTCTCGAGCAACGGACGGTGTCGGTCCAGGAAGACATCGACGAAGATGCGTTCTTCTCGAATACGGACGACACGACCACCGTCGCCAACCGGTACGACCTGGAGAAGGCCGTCCCGCTCGAGAAGAAGACCCACTTCCGGGAGGTCGAGCGCTACTGGGTGAACAAACCCTACACGTACGTCGTCATCTTCCACTCGGAGAAGGAAAACGAGAAGAAGTACTACGTGATCGAGCCGCACTTAAACGAAATCGAGACCGAACTCAAGGAGTTCCTCTCGGGCAAACTGCGAACGGCGATCAAGTACTCTGACGAGAGCATCTCCGAGAACAACACCGAGGACGGACGAAAATCCGTCATCGAAACCGAGACCAGACGGCTGCTCAAACGCTACGATCTCTTCGAAAAGCCGGGCGGGGGTCTCCGTTCGAGAGCGACGCCGACGCGGTCGGGGGACTCGTCGGGACCGGGCGACGACTCCGGCTCTGGAAACGGCTCCGGATCGGGACTGCTCGACTCGATCAAGTCGCTGTTCTCGAGTGACGGCGGCGGCGATGGAGACGGAAACGATTCGGACGCGACCGAGAACTTACCCGCGAGCGCAGACTCGAGTGACGAAGCCAGGCCGGCGGTCCCAGAAGAGGGCAGCGGCGGCAACACCGAACTCGAGGGGATCTCGGTTCGACCCGAACCGGTCATCCTCGCAGAGGATCCGAGCACGCTGAACGAGTATCAGGTCGAGAAACTCCTGTACCTGCTCAAGCGCGATTTCATCGGATACGAGCGAATCGACGGCATCAAACACGACATCAACGTCGAGGACATCTCCTGTGACGGGTACAACTCGCCCGTCTTCGTCTACCACTCCGAGTACGAGCAGATCATCTCGAACATCTACCACGGCAAAGAGGAACTCGACGACTTCGTCGTCAAACTCGCCCAGCGATCCGGCAAGGGGATCAGCAAGCGACTCCCGCAGGTCGACGCGACCCTCCCCGACGGCTCGCGTGCACAACTGACACTCGGAAAAGAGGTATCCGACCACGGGACCAACTACACCATCCGTCAGTTCAAGGACGTCCCCTTCACCCCGATCGACCTCATCAACTGGAACACCTTCTCGCTCGAGGAGATGGCGTTCCTCTGGCTCGCCATCGAGAACCACAAGAGCCTGATCTTCGCCGGCGGTACTGCGTCCGGGAAGACGACCTCGCTGAACGCGGTCTCGCTGTTTATCCCGAGCAGCGCGAAAATCGTCTCCATCGAGGACACCCGCGAGGTCGAACTCCCCCAGCGAAACTGGATCGCCAGCGTCACCCGACCCTCGTTCTCCGACGACGAACAGGGCGACGTCGACGAGTTCGACTTGCTCGAGGCCGCGCTCCGGCAGCGCCCCGACTACATCGTGATGGGTGAGATCCGTGGTGAGGAGGGTCGGACCCTCTTCCAGGTCATGTCGACCGGCCACACTACCTACACCACCTTCCACGCTGACTCCGTCGACGAGGTCCTGAAGCGGTTTACGACGGACCCGATCAACGTCTCGAAGACGATGTTCACCGCGCTGGATCTGGTCTCGATCCAGACCCAGACCCGGGTGCAGGGACGGAAGGTCCGGCGGAACAAGTCCCTGACCGAGATCAACCACTACGAGGCCGAACACGACGAGATCAACGTTCAGGACGTCTACCAGTGGCAAGCAGAGACCGACGAGTTCCTCAAGATGGGCGACTCCAACACCCTGGAAGAGATCCGCTTCGACCGGGGCTGGTCCCGCGAGAAACTCGAGACGGAGCTGTTCAAGCGGCAGGTCATCCTCGCCTATCTCATCAAGAACGGGCTCAACACCTACGCCGAGGTCGCCGCCACGGTACAGGCGTTCATCAACGATCCCGATACGATCCTCACGCTCATCGCGAACGGGCACCTCGAGGACAGTCTCGAGGACCTCCGGGAGATGGAGAGCGTCCTGATCGACGTCGATCCCGAGAAGGAAGAACTCGTCCCGCGTCCCGACGCGACCGACGAGACCTACAACCTCTCGACGGACATCCTCGAGCGAGCCGAAGAGTCGCTGTTCGAAGAGTACCGCGGGCAGGTTCCCAGTGGCCTCGCGAGCGCCCTCGGCGGCGTCCAGTCTGCACCGTCGATGGACGATCCGTCACCCGCCGGGTCGGAACCCAGCGACCTCGAGGGCGAAACGGTCGAGTTCGAGGACACGTTCGGCAACGAGAGCTGGGAGGTCGACGACTCGAGCCCGCTCGCCGGCGGCGACGCAGGCGAGCAGCCAGCCTGGTTGACCGACGACGGCGGGTTCGACACCGCCGACGCGTCACTCGAGGGCGACGCAGACGACGAGACGGAGGCACTCGAGGACGGCGAGGCGCCTTCGGCATTGCCAGGAACGGACACCGAACCGGCGAGCGCAAGCGAGGTCGGCGCTGCCGAGGGTACCGATTCCGAGTTGCCGGTTGCCAGAGACGACGAGCGGACGGCCGACTCGATCGAAGCTGACGCCGAAGAGCTCGACACGCTCTTCGACGACATGGGCGAGACCCTCGAACAGATCGACGACGGCCGCAGCTCCGAGACAGCCGGAACGAGCTGGGGCGACCGTGGCGCCGGCACCGCCGCACCGACGGACAGCAGCTCGATGTTTCCGGAAGGAAGACTCGAGTTGCCGTCCAGTTCGGACGAAGACCGCGCCGACCGCGAGGACGGCGGAGACGACGCCGGTGGATCTACCACCGGCGACGTCGATCCGTCCGGTGAAACTCCCGAGACGACGGCCGAGTCCCCCCCAGACGTCGAATCGACTGGCTCGCCTGCCACTGCTCTCGACGGAACGCAAGGGACCAGCCCTGAACCGAACGAGACAGCGGCCGACCACGGGGTCGAGGACGAATCGACCGACGCCACTCGAGTGGCCGCCGACGCAGGTGACGAACGCGACCACTCAACGGCCGGGGGAGACGCCGATGCCGACGAGAAACCGGACGGCGAGCCAGTCGGCCGGGACGAATCGACCAGCGGCGACCGTGCCGAACCAGCCGACGGTGAGGAACCGACACCGGCCCAGCCCGAAACCGACGCTGACTCGTCGCCAGCACCCACCGCCGAGTCGGAGACGCCGGCGGAATCCACCGACCCGAACGAGAGCGATTCGATCTTCGGGTCCGGAGCAGGTGCGCCCTTCGGTGACGACCCCGACGCGGTCGACGACACCGACGGCGACGACGGTTCGCTGTTCGACGCCGCTGGCGACTCGACCGACAGGTCGAGGTCGCCGTCGGTCTTCGGTGACAGTCTCGCGGGGGACGCCAATTCAGACGACGGGGACAACGGGATCACTACGGACGATCAGGAAACCGAATCGGCGGCAGAGACCGGGTCGCCGGCTGACGCTGCGGAGGACCGAGACGCATGAGCCTGCAGACAGACGACGCGCCGGGTGCAGGAGAGGTATCAGCAGGCTCCGATCGACTCGGTGAGTACTTCTACCCACTGTACGACCGACTCTTCAGCGAAGACAGCGAGTTCGTCGCCGACGTCGAAACCAAACTCGCCCAGGCCCGGATGACCGACACCGTCGAACTCTACCTCTCTCGAGCCCTCGGCGTCGGCTTCATCAGCGGGCTCGCGCTGTGGCTGCTGGGGATCTTGCTCGGGTACGGTCTGTTCGGCACCGGGCTGATCCAGATCGACCACATCATCGGCATTCCGGTGGGCAACGAGACGGTGCTCGCGATCATCGAACTGCTCCGGATTCCGGCGTTGATCCTCGTGATCGGCCTCGTTCTGGGATCGATCGGGTTCGGTCTCGGCTTTGGCTCGCTCGTCGCCATCCCGTACTCGCGGGCGTCGGCGCGCAAACGCGAGATCAACATGCTGCTGACCGACTCGGTGTCGTTCATGTACGCCCTCTCGGTGGGCGGGCTGAACCAGCTCGAGATCATCGAGGCGATGGCCGAGGCCGACGACACCTACGGCGAGGTCGCGATGGAGTTCCAGTCGATCGTCAAAGAGACAGAGTACTTCGACGTCGACTACCGGACGGCCGTCCGCAAGCAGGCCCTCGAGACGCCGAGTGACGAACTCTCGCAGTTTCTCACCGACATGCTTTCGATCATCAACAGCGGCGGTGACATGCAACACTTCCTCGAGGACAAGAAGGAACTCCACATGCGCACGGCCAAACAGGAACAGGAGCTCACCCTCGAGACGCTCGAGCTGTTCGGCGAGATGTACATGACGCTGTCGCTGTTTCCGTTGCTGTTGATCATCATCATGGTCGTGATGCAGATGATCCCGCAGGCGGACGTGACCAACGAGATGCTGTACATGACGGTGTACGCGCTCATCCCGCTGCTGGGGATTGGCTTCCTCGTGCTCGTCTCGACGGTGAAACACGACGAGCCCGGCGACGGCTACCTCGCGATGGACGACAGCGACCACCGCGTTCAGGAGTCCCAGGGCGGTGGCGTCTTAGACCTCGGGCTCGTCGAGGAGTTCACTGGCGAGCACAGCGTCTTCGATCGGATCAAGAGCCGGGAGGGAACCCACGAGACGATGTCGGTCTTGCGACGCCCCCACATTTTCTTCCGGGACAACCCGCTGTACACGCTGGCGTTGACGGTCCCCGCGTCGCTGGTACTGGTGGCAACGGCGATCATGATCGGCTCGGCACCCACCTCGTGGGGAGCGATGATCGACAACCCCGTCTGGGGAACGTTCATCTACCTCTACGCGCCGCTTTACATCATCGCCATTCCGCTGTCGATCTTCCGAGAGTGGAACGTCAGGCACCGAAACGCCGTCATCAGCCAGCTCTCCGAGGACCTGCGGAAACTCTCGAGTGCGAACGACACCGGGTTGACGCTACTCGAGTCCCTGCAGGCCGTCGCGGAGACGACGACCGGCAAGTTAGCTCGCGAGTTCGAGGAGATGCACACCAAGGTCAACTACGGGACGAGTCTGAAGGAGGCGCTCATCGAGTTCAACAACAAGTACCACATCCCACGGCTCGCCCGGACGACGCGGCTGATCACGGAAGCACAGGAGGCGTCGAACGAAATCTCTGACGTGCTCCGGACGGCCGCCCGCGCGAGTGAAAACCACGACGACATCGAGCGCGAACGCAAGTCCCGCACCCGGATGCAGGTCGTGATCATCATCATGACCTTCCTGACCGTCCTGGCGGTGATCGCGATCCTCCAGACGCAGTTCATCGACACGATGGCGGGCCTCGAGCCGGGTGACACGGAAGGCGTCGACGACGCGGGCGCTGGCGGTGCACTCGGGGACGCGGACATGGCCGCCAACATCCAGGTCGACATGCTGTCGACGCTGTTTTTCCACGCGATCACGTTGCAAGGGATCCTCTCCGGATTCATCTGTGGCTATATGCGTGACGCAGACATTCTGAGTGGCCTGAAGTACGTGATCTTGCTCTCGACGATCGCGCTGATAGGCTGGACGATGGTGGCCTGATATGTCCGGGGCAGGGAATCGCGATCGACGCGACCGGACGATCTCACTCGAGCTGGGGGTCGGCGACCCAGACGGCGGTAGCCGCGACCGCGGTCAGACCGCTCAGGACTTCGTGATCGGGATCGGCGTGTTCATCCTCGCCGTCGCGTTCGTC
The DNA here is from genome assembly GCF_002156705.1 of Natrarchaeobaculum aegyptiacum. Lineage (NCBI taxonomy): Archaea > Methanobacteriati > Methanobacteriota > Halobacteria > Halobacteriales > Natrialbaceae > Natrarchaeobaculum > Natrarchaeobaculum aegyptiacum. Next base: position 647,903 of record NZ_CP019893.1, on the reverse strand, counting down.
TTCTCGTTTCTACCGTCGATCCTCACGCCGTACGATTCGGCCGTCGGCGGTTCGGAAACGGCGCAGGCCGAACGAATCGCGAATCAGATCGTCCACGATACCGAGAGTGTGAACGGCTCGAACGAACTGGATCGAGCGGTCTTCGAGGCCGAGTACACCGGGGAGAACCTGACCGATACACTGGCACTCCGGTCGAGCGAAGACGTGATCTTCGACTCGGTCAACGTCTCGATCGAAACGCTCGAGGGCGAGCCAGTCAATGCGACCGCACTCTCCGGCGGTGAGCCCTACGACGGCCAGCCGGCGGCGAGTTCCGCCCGGATCGTAACGGTCGACGACACGTCGGCCGATCCGGGCGACTGTGAGCCGGCCTGCCGACTCGAGGTGACGGTGTGGTAATCATGAAAGGGCCGAACAACGAGATGGCAGATCGCGGCCAGGCCTACACGCTCGAGGGGTTCATCAGTGCGATGGTCCTCGTGATGGCGGTTCTGTTCGCACTGCAGGCAGTGGTGTTGACGCCGTCGACCGGCGGGTTAGCCGACCGATCGATCCAGGCCCAGATGCAACAGGAAGCACAGGATGCCCTCGTCGTCGCCGATCAGGACGGCGATCTGACCGAAACGATCCTCTACTGGGACGGTGAGGGCGGATTCGGTGACACCGATATCAGCGAGAATCCGAATCGAGAAGCGGACAACGGAACCTACTCGACCGATCAGTTCGCAAACGTCTCGACGCTCGGGCAAATCATGAACCAGAGTTTCGCCCAGCAAGGGTGGAACTACAACGTCGAGATCCACTACACGGACGACGACGGCGACTTCGAAACGAAATCGCTCGTCTATCAGGGAAGTCCTTCGAGTGGGGCCCAGACGGCGAGTTACACGATCGCAGTCCTCGACGACGATCAAGCGTACGACGGGAGTAACTGGATGAACGTCAGCGACGTCAACGGAGACGCTCGAACCATTCCGAAAGCCGAACCGAACGAACCAGTGTACAACGTCGTGGAGGTGCGACTGACCATATGGTGATCGACGACCAGCGTCGCGACCGCGGCCAGATCATCCTCATCGCCGCCGTCGTCATCGCGTTCATCGTCCTCGGCGTCGTCGTCGTCTTCAACGGCGTCCTCTACACCGAGACGATCTCCTCGAGTTCGACCAGCCAGAGCACCGCAGATGCCGAACTGGTCGATCAGGAACTCGAGGCGGCGGTCGTCGACCTTGCCCTGTATGCGAACGCTGGCGGATCGATGAGTAGTGACTTCGAGGACGTTCTCGAGGACGAATTGTTCGACCAGTATCGGGAAACGAAAGTCAACAGCCAGCCTGTACTCGTCGACGCCGGGGTCGACGACGTCACCAGCGGAACGGCCGGCGCTGACCTCTCATCGTATAACGATGAAACGATCGTCGACAGCGATGAGATCGGTCATTTCGAACTCGAGCTGGCAGACGACACTGGTGAGGTCACGATCGTGGCAAACCGCTCCGGTTCACTCGAGGCGATCACAATCGAGGGAATCAGTGGGTCCTACGACGTCGACAGCCCCAGTGGATCCTGTGAGATCCAGAGCGATACAGCGCGAGTCGATCTCGTTACCGGATCCGTCTCCGCTCCGACGGACAGTGACTGTGAGCCGGCACTGGACCCCATCGAGGATGGAGAGACGTACGATGACATCGAACTCGATGCTGCTGTTTCAGATGGCAGCGTCTACTACGAATCGTCAAACGACGACGTGCTTGCGGTGACACTCGACGTTACCTACGAGTCGAGTACCGTCTCGTATCACGACGAGAACAGGGAGATCAACGTCTACGGTGAGCAACGATGACCAGATCCAGACGCGAGTCCACAGCTTCGACGAACTCACTCACAGGTGACGATCGCGCCGTCTCGATCGCGATCACCCACGTCCTGACCATCGCCATCACGACCATCCTCGTGGCGATGCTCGTCACCAGCGCCGGCGGGATGCTCGAGACCGAGACAGACCGGTCTGCCGAGACCTCTCTCGAGACGATCGGCGAACGACTCGCCGGCGAGGTCGGCAGTGTCGACCGGCTGGCACCTGACGGTGATGGAAGCGTGACTGTCGTCGCCGATCACCCGCGAACGGTCGCGAACTCCGGGTACACCGTCGAAATACTCGATTCGGACACGTGCAACAGTGAAGCACCGTTGATCAACAGCACGAATCCCTGTCTCGAGTTGACCGCGACCGACGCGGACGTGACGACGCACGTCCCGGTGTCGAACGAGACGGCCCTCGACACCGACGCCGCGGTCCCCGGTGGCACGATCGAAGTCCGCTACGACGAAGGGAACGAAGAGATCACGCTCGAGGAGGTGACCCGATGAAGTCGCAGGCGTTCACCCCGGGAGCTGACTCGAGAGACGGTGATCGCGGCGTCTCCGAGGTGCTGGCGTTCGTGATGGTCTTTGGCATCATCCTCGCGTCGGTCGGTCTCCTCTCGATGACGGCCTTCCAGGCGATGGAAGAGTATCAGGAGTTCGAGCAGGTGAACAACGCCGAACGAGCGATGAGCGCACTGGCCGAGAACTTCGACGATGTCGTCCGGTACGACGGCGTCGAGCACCGCTACGGTGAGATCGCGATGCAGTCGGGATCCGTGGTGACGAGCCCCAACGGAACGACGCTCAACATCACCGCCAACGACCGCCCGCTCGAGGACGAACACCCCGAGTTCGAGAACGTCACCGACGACGGAAAACTCACCCTCGGAACCTTCCGGTACGAACACGGCAGCGAGGAAATCGCCTACGAGAGCGGCGGCGTGATCCGCGCGACCGAGTTCGACGGCGAGGTCGACAGCGTCGTCCGCGAGTACCCGCCGATCAGGTACAACGAGGAGACGGACACGGCGGTCATCTCGCTGGTCGCGATCGACGCCGACGAACGCTCGCTCCGGAGCGACGGGAGCATCGGCGTCTCGATGCACGTCGAGGATCGGACGACGAAAGTGCTCGAGGGCGACGACCTCGAGATTCGGGCCGAGGATCCGGACACCCGCTACGGCGACGCCTGGGACGACGTCCTCGAGGGCTGGGACGGTGAGCACGAACCCGATCGAGTCGTTCTCACGATCGTCGAGGTCGAAGTCGACTACTGATCGACCGACGCTATACTGGATCGATTAGCCATCCGCGTCGCCGTCTGACTCCCAGTCGCCGGTCACCATCGCACGGAGCCCAGCGCGAGAAGCAAGTTGTTCGACCCGGGCGCGGTGATCGTCGCGGTCACCACCGAGTTCCAGGTACCAGCCGTTCGAGAGCTGGGTCGGATTCACCATCGGCGAGCCATCGGCTCGCGTCGGGTCGTCGTTCAGGACCGTCGGCCCCTCGTCGGGGCCCCACGGCAACGAGACGCCTTTGAGCCCGTGCCCGAGGAGGTATTCAGTCGCGTAGACGAGGCCGCCGGCGGAACTCGAGCCGCCGATGGCGCCGATCGACCCGCGGTCGTTGAAGAATCGAACGACGTACTCGCCGTCGTCGGCGCTGTCGCCGCCATCGGTACTGTCACCATCGCTGTCGCCGGCACCGTCACGACCTGCTGGTCGGTTCGATTTCACCGGCTCGCCGGGTTCGCCGTCCGTCTCCGGTGACGATTCCGCATCCTCCGTCGGCGGGCTGGCTGCGCTGGCCCCTGAGTCCGCGCTCGAGCGGTTACTCGCAGGCTGTTCGCCAGCGGTCGTCCACCGCGAAGCGGGGAGGTCGCTCGAGTCCGCATCGGCAGCCGATGGCGCGTCTTGCTCTGACCGGTGGTCGGCCTCCGGGCCGGCTGCGTTCGGTGCGCTCGAGGCCCCGGGTTCCGTCACCGGCGATTCGTCACCGCCGGCCGACGCGTCGACGAACTCGAACGTGACGTCGCGAGGAGCGTCACCACTCCCCGATTCGAGCGCCGGATGATCGCTCGCGAACGACACGATCAACTGGTCGACGAACCGCTCGGTTGGCCCCACGAACGTGCTCGCATCCGTCCGGTGATCGACCCGTGTCGAAACCTGTTCGACGATCGATGCGACGAGGTCGCGGCGCTCGAGCGCGAGCGTCCGGGCGACGGCCGAGCGGCCCCGGTCGGCGAGGTGCGCGGCGAGTGCAGAGCGTGTAAAGTCGACCACGTCGGTGGTTCTTTCGGGGAGTTCGGAGAGTCGGCAGGCGAACCGGTCGGTCTCACTCGTGCCGGCGAGGAAGAGAAACGAGCGGCCGTTGGTGTAGATCGCCCGGTCGACGTCGGACCAGCGCATGGCCTCGAGCAGTGCCAGTCCGCGTTCCTCGGCGAGTGACTCGTCGTACGGATCGACGGCGACGAACAGCGCTGGCACGCCGTCGACCGGGAGGACGTACTCGAGTGCACAGTCGTCGACGGAGACGTCCGCTCGGGTCGACGGGGCGTGGACGTCCCAGTCGAGCGTCTCGAGCAGCGGATCGACGAGGAGCGTCCGGGTTTCGTGGACGGACGCCGGGGGTGAAGCGGCACACAGCGCCCGCGATCGGCTGACGTACGAGCTGAGGTCGAGGCCGGTCATTCACTCGCCTTTCTCGGTCGACGGTCATGTAACGGTCGGTCGTTCGTCAGCAGACGAAAGTCCCCAGAGCGCACCACGTTTTCCGGCCGAGTCACTCCCGGTCGTAAATGCGAAGCCGGGCGTCCCGGACCGAAAACGCAGACTTGAGGTTCGGTGGGATGGTCTCTGCTTTCCCGATGACGAGCGTCCCGCCCGGGCGCATCGATTCGGCGATCGACCCGAGCATCGAGGCCTTGTAGGCGTTGTCGATGTAAATAAAGAGGTTCCGACAGACCACGAGGTCGAACCCGGACTTCGGGTCGTCGTTGATGAGGTCGTGGCGCTCGAACTCGACGGGTCGTTTGACCTGCGGTGCGATCCGGTAGGTGTCGCCGTCGACTGCGACGTACTCGGCCGGGTCGTCGAGAAAGGAGAGTTGCTCGCCGACGTCGACCGTGCGCGACGTCTCGTAGATGCCGCTGCGAGCCGTCTCGAGGGCGGGTCTGCTGATGTCGGTTCCGAGGATCCGGACGCTCGAGGCGTCGACAGCGGGGTCGTCGTGGACCAGCATCGAGAGTGAGTACGGTTCCCGGCCGTCGGCGCAGGCGGCACTCCAGATCCGGATCTCGTCCTGCTCGGAGGCGATTTCCCGGAGGACGGTTCTGATCCCCTCCCAGACGTCCGGGTTTCGGAAGAAGCCGGTGACGTTGATGCTCATCGACTGGACGAGCGCCTGCTGTTCGTCGGGGTCGCCCCGGAGCAGGTCGAAGTACTCGGCGTAGTCGCCGGTGCGGGTTCGGCGGATACGTGAGGAAATCCGTCGATCGAGATAGCTGTCGTTGTAGTGGCTCGTCGCGAACGAGAGTTCGTCCTCGACGAACGAGAGAATAGCGTCGAACGCGTCGTCTGTCACAGGTGTTTCACTCCGTGTTCGGCCTCGTCTGCCGTCTTGACGAGGAGTTCCCCCGTCCCGGGGGTAAACGTCACGGTTCGACCGTGCTCACCGCCGACGTCTTCGGCGACGATCGGCACGCCGAGTTTCTCGAGTTCTGCGCGGGCTGCGGCGACGTTCCGCCGGCCGACGCCGTCGCCGAAGCTCTCGAACTCGAACATGTCGCTGCCGCCGGCGAGTTTGGCCTCGACGGCGGTGTAGGTGGCGCCGCGTTCGACCATCCGCCGGAGCAGTGCCCGGATCGCGGTGTCGGCGTACTTTCCCGGTTTCGCGTCGCCGTTCTCGACGGCGTCACCGGAGGGTAACATCGCGTGAGCGAGGCCACCGATTTCTTCGTCCGGGTCGTAGAGGGCGATGGCCAGACACGACCCGAGTCCGTAGGACGTCAGTGTATCGTCGCCCTCGCTGACGACCAGTTCGGAGATACCAACCCGGACCGGCGACGGAGCGCCCGGTTCGCTGCCGTAGGTCTTCATGTGTGCTCGATTTCGCCGAATTCGGCGGTCGTGGGTTCGTCCTCGATCCGATCGACGTCGAGGTCGTTCAGCGCACGTTCGAGGTCCGACTCGTCGGGGATGGCGTACACCTCACAGTCGAAGGCCTGCCCGTCTGCGACGACGAGGGTGTCGAAGACGAAGGCGTACTCCTGAGACTCACCCAGCCGGACGACCACGGGGTCGACGGCGGCCGTCCCGATGTCGTGGACGAACTCCGGCGTCGAGTGGTCGATCGTCGTGTCGAGGACGTTCGCCCAGCCGTCGAGGAAGCCACTGGCCATGATGTTCCCGAGTTCCTCGATGGCGCTCTGGCCCATCTCGTCGAAGCCGTCTGGATCGACGTCGTCCAGCGCCATCGGCACCATCGCGTCGACGATCTCGTGGGCCGACTCCTCGTCGAAGAGGAACAACAGGAAGCCGCTGGGGACGCCCTCGAACTCGAAGGCGACACCGACGAGTCGCTCGTCGGGCACCTGCTCGGGAATCGCCTCGAGCGAGACGAAGTTGAGCCGCCGGATCTCGACGTGGGTGTCGATCCCCGTCAGCGTCGTCGCCGTCTTGGCCATCTCCTCCGCGCCGCGTTCGGCCATCCGGTCGAAGCCGTCGAGTTTGTCGTAGTCGATGCCGTCGCTCGTCCGGATTCGGTCGAGCAGGTCGGCCATCGACGCCCGGTCGGGAAAGAGGTAGTGTTCGAACTCGATTTCGGCGTCGACGGTCTCGATCCGGCTCTGGAAGAGCAACGCGAGGTCGTCTGCGCCCGGTGAGTCGACGACATCGGTGACGAACGGATCCGCCGATTCACCCTCGAGCAGGGTCGGCGTCGAGACGTCGATAACCGACTCGAGGACGTCCGCCCAGCCGTCGACGAAGCCGCTGTTCATGACCTGTCCAACCTCGGTGATGGCGCTCTCGCGCATGCGGTCGAACTCCTCGCCGTCGGCCTCGTCGTCCCCGTCCTCGGACTCTTCGGGGGCCGCTTCCGCGACCAGCGGTTCGACGATCCGATGGGCGTCTTCTCGATCGAAGACGACCATCGACGAGCCGTCGATGGCACCCGTGAGTCCGACGTGGACGCCGACTTTCGGCGAGCCGTCGGTGAGCTCTCGGCGGATCTCTCGCCCGCGCATGAAGTTTAGCTTCGTGACGCCGACCCGGGTCTCGACACCCGTCATGTGTGTCAGGCGGCCGGCAGCCAGCCCGGTCCCTTCTCGAGCCATCCGGTAGAACGTCCCGAGAGCGTTGACGTCGAGTTTCATGCCGGCTGGACGTCGATGGCGTTGACCATTTCGACGAACTCCGCGAGGTCGGGGAACGCGTAGATTTCGGCTTCGATCTGGTAGCTCGGCACCGTCAGGTCAGAGTCGAAGAACAACGCGAGATCGTCGTCACCCAGACTCGCGGTTCGCGTGACGATGTCTTCGGCAGGGGCGTAGACGAGTTGGGGGGCGGCGACGTCGATCATCCGCCCGAGGACGTCCGCCCAGCCGTCGATGAAGCCGCTGGCCATCATGTTGCCCATCTCCTCGACGGCGCTTCTGGCCATCTTTCCAGAGACGTTCGACATGTCGTCGACCACGTCGTTCAACATGATCGCCGTGATCTTCTTCGCACTCGCCTCGGGGAAGAGGATGAGGATGTGTCCGTGTGGCGGGTCCAGCAGTCGCACTCGCACCCCGACGCGCTTGCCGGGCTCGAGCTGTGACTCGATGTCGTCGACGTCGACGAAGTTGGTCTTGGTGACCTCCATCCGGGCGTCTTCGCCGGTCAACTTGCTCATGTTGTCGGCGACGCCGTTCGTCCCGACCTTCGCCATCTCGTTTATGAAACTCAACTTTCGAATGTCGACCATCATCGTCATTGTGTTCTCGTCTCCGTGTTCGCGTTCGCGTCCGCGGTTGCGTTCGTGCTCGTACTCCTGTACCTGGGCGTGCTCGTTCCCGCTCTCGTCCACCGTTCGCGTTCGATCTCGCCTGCGATCATAGCGTGGTCACGTCGAGAATGTTCACGACCGTACCGCGTCCGCGGACGGTCGCCCCGCTCAGACCAGGCACGTCGCCCATGAACCCGACGTAGGGTTTGACGACGACCTCCTGCTGATCGCGGACGTGATCACACTCGATGGCGACCGGTCTGACGTCCTCGCGGATGCGCAGTAGCATCCCGTCGGGTGCGCTCGATCGTCCCGTCTCGAGTGCGGTGGCCCGACCGGCGGACTCCCCACCCTCGAGTCGGGACGAGTCACCGCCGTCGGTCGCCGTTTCGCTTCCCGCACCGGCGGCGACCTCGCCTGCGGCTTCGTCACCGATTCCAAACGTCTCCGCAAGCGAGAGGACGGGGTAGGCCTCGCCCTCGACCGGCAAGACGCGTTCCCCGTCGATCGTCTCGGTCGCCTCGATCGGCTCGACGTCCTGGACCACGCTGGTCGGGACGCCGAACTCGAGGTCACCGACCTCGAGGAAGAGGACGTCGTCGATTGCGATCGAGACCGGCAGGGTGAGTCGGATGGTCGTCCCCTCACCGGGCGCGCTGTCGATCGCGATCGTCCCGTCGACGTCCTCGATCGTCCGTTTGACGACGTCCATTCCGACCCCGCGACCGCTGACGTCGGTCACCTCCGCGGCCGTCGAGAGGCCGGGGTGGAACGCCAGTTCGAGGGCCTCCTCGTCGGTGAGGGCCTCGGCAGCAGCGGGCTCTATGACGTTCGCCTCGACGGCCTCTTCTCGGAGCGCGTCCGGCTCGAGTCCGTGACCGTCGTCGGCGACCGTGATCGTCACCCGATCGCGCGAGCGCGTGGCGGTCACCTCGACCTGTCCTTCGATCGGTTTGCCGGCGGCCTCGCGGGCCGCGGGCGACTCGATCCCGTGGTCGACCGCGTTTCGGACGAGGTGAACCAGCGGGTCGCGCAGTCGCTCGAGGATGGCCCGGTCGAGTTCGACGTCCATCCCAGACAGTTCGAGGGTGACCTCCTTGTCCTGGTCACGTGCGACGTCCCTGACGATCCGGGGGAGCCGACTGGTAACCGTCTCGAGGGGCACGAGCCGAACGTCCATGACGGTTCCCTGCAGGTCGGTGACCAGCGAGTCGAGTCCCTCGACCTCGCGCTCGAGTGCGGCTCGGTCGAGGTCGGTCTCGACGGCGTGTCGGAGCCGACCGCGGGTCGTGACGAGTCCCTCGACGAGCGAGAGAAGGTCGTCGATCTGCTCGACGTCGACCCGGATCGACTGGATCTCGTCGTCGTCTCTCGACCGGTCTCCCGTCTCGGGCGGGACCGTGATGTCGGGGATCTCGATGTCCGGCTCCTCGACGATCGTTCGACTCGTTTCGTCGGGATGTGATTCGGACTCGGAGTCGGCCTCTGATCCGGGATCGGTGCCGGCCTCGAACGCAGATCCGGGATCGGTGCCGGCCTCGAAAGAGTCAGTCACGTCGAACGAATCGTCGGCCTCGAATCCAGCGTCGTCGCCCGAATCGTCGAACCCGAACTCCGTGTCCGGACCTGAAGCCGTCTCGAAGTCGGCCGAGTCGTCGAACCCGAATTCACTATCAGGGTCGGACGTCGATCCCGAGTCTGCCGAGTCGTCGAACCCAAATTCGCTATCGGGGTCGGACGCCGCCTCGAAGCCGGCCGAGTCGTCGAGCCCGAGTCCAAACTCGGACTCGGAGACGGAAGTGGATTCGAGGGAGTCGTCGAGGTCGTCTGCGTCGACCTCGACATCTCCTTGCACGTCCACGGTGGCTTCGTGGTCGTCGGTCTCGGGCGCGTCGTCGGTATCGGGGTCGGCCCCGTCCTCAGCGCCGGTTCCTGAATCGAACCCGGTCGCGTGGTCGGCCCAGTCGACCGAATCGGATCCGGTCCACTCGTCGTCCGATCGCTCCGACCAGTCGTCCGCCTCGGTGTCGGCCCAGCCGTCGGCACTCGAGTCGGCCAGTTCGTCGTCCGCCTCGGCGTCGGCCCAGCCGTCGGCACTCGAGTCGGCCAGTTCGTCGTCTGCATCAGCGTCGGTCCAGTCGCGCTGGTCGTCGTCAACCCACCGATCTGGCGTCTCGAAGTCGTCGGTATCAGTTGCGTCGGCGTCGGATCCGACGTACTCGTCCGGCTCCTCGAGTCGATCCTCGGACGCTGAGGCTGATGCGGACGCGTCTGCGGCATCGTCGAACGCGTCGACGACGTCGGGATCTTCCTCTCGGTCGGGTTCGGTTCCGGCAGCCGCCTCCATGTTCTCGAGGAAGTCGTCACCGGTCTCGTCTCCGGGGTCCGGATCTGACGGGGACAGCTCCGGTTCGATTTCTACCCCGGTGTCGAAGACGGGGTCGAGGTCGGAGTCTGCGTCCGCTGCAGACGCTGGCTCGTCGGCTACGGCCATCTCGTCGACGTCGGCGGCCGGTTGCTCCTGTTCTGGCTCCGCGGGATCGAACGCGTCGTCGGTCTCGAGGTCGGCCGTGGCCGGGTCGGCAGCCGACGTCGTCTCTTCGACCGACTCTTCGGCCCCAGCGGCTGGAACCGCGTCCGACGCGTCGTCGATATCGCCGGTTTCAGCCAGTAGCTCGTCCATCCCGATCTCTTCTTCCTCGAACTCGTCGAACTCGAGTTCCTCGAGTTCCGCCTGGAGTTCGTCGAAGCCGACCGGTTCGACTTCCTCTTTGAGTTCGGCGAAGACGGCTTCGGCGTCGTCGACCTCGTCGTCTGCGTCTGCCGACGCGGCGGTGGAACCGGTCTGGGCGGTGTCGGTGCCCGTCTCTGTCTTCACCCGGTCGTCCCCACCGGTCGCACGGTGGCTGTCGGCCGACGCCGTGCCGTCCGCCGGCGAGTCGTCGGTCACGGCAGGTTCCGGCTCGACGTCGGCATCCTCGAAGAGGTCGTCGAACGAACCGGCTTCACCCATCTCGTCGAACACCTCGAGGTCGTCGTCGCCTTCGACCTCTTTGACCTTCTCGTCCAGATCGTCGAACTCCTCGAACTCGTCGAGCAGTTCGTCGACCGAGAGGTCAGCTGCTTCCTCGGTCGAAATGTCCGCACTCGGGTCCTCGTCGTCGGCTGCCGCCGCGAGTGCGTCGAACCGGTCGCTCACCTGCTCGATCGCGAAGTCGGCGACGACCTCGATCGGCTCGAGGGCAGCGGTGATCGCCTCCTCGCCGACTGCGCTGGCGAAGACGGCGTCGAATCGCCCGCCGTAGGTACCGTCCTCGAGTGCGTCCCGGCCGGGATCGGTCCCGAGTACGTCGAACGCGTCGATCAGGGCCTCGAGAACCCGCACGCCGTTGGTGACTGCCCCCGATTCGGACTCGGTCACCGCGAGTCGGACGAGGTACGTCTCGAAGTCCGGTGCTGTCGGGGGCTCGAGACCCGTGAGTACCGCGTCGATCTCGTCGCTCGTCGGCCCGGTGACCGTCGTGGCCCCCGAGTGAGTCTCCCGTTCGACGACCTCGCTGACCGCTTCGATCGTCGGGCCGGGATCGGTCGCGATCTGGCCCGTTTCGGCCGCCTCGTCGACCATCGACTCGAGTTCGTCGACGGCGTCGAAGGCGACGTCCATCAACGCCGGAGTCACGTCCACTCGCCCCGATCGAACCGCCTCGAGGAGGTCCTCGAGCGCGTGGGCGAGGTCGCTCGCCGCGTCGAAGCCGGCACCGCCAGCGTTACCCTTGAGGGTGTGGGCCGTCCGGAAGAGCCGACGCATGGCCTCTTCGTCGTCGGGATCGCGCTCGATGGCCAGCAGGTCGTTGTTCAGCTGGGTGATCCGCTCGGCGCTCTCCTGAACGAACTCGGTTCGATCATCCATCGCCACGCTGGTCACCTCCGAGCGCCTCGACGACGCGATCTGGAAGCAGGTCCGCCGGGACGATCTCGTCGACGCACCCGGTGCGGATCGCCTGACCCGGGATGCCGAAGACGGAACTGGTCGCTTCGTCCTGGGCGATCGTGTGCCCACCAGCGGCGGCAATCGCTTCGATTCCGGCCGCGCCGTCCCGGCCCATCCCGGTACAGACGACGCCACAGAGCGGGCCGTCGACCGTCCGGGCGGCGGATTCCATCGTGACGTCGATCGACGGTCGCGTGAGCCCTGACGGGGCCTCCTCGAGCGTCACGCGGAGTCCGTCGTCGTCCCGAACGCGGAGGTGGGTATCACCGGGTGCGACGACGGCCGTTCCGGGGTCGACCCGTTTGCCGTCGGCCGGTTCGACGACTGCGTAGTCGCTCGCGGCGTCGAGTCGGTCGGCGAATCGTCCGGTGAACACCCCGGGCATGTGCTGGACGACGAACACGCGGGCCTCGAGGGTCGTCGGGAGTCTCGCGAGCAGGCCCTCGACGACGGCGGGGCCGCCGGTCGACGCACCGATCACGACCGTCGGCGGGACGCCGGGGGTTCTCGAGGTCACGTGACCTGCTCGGTCGCCGTCCCGCGACTCGGTCGGGTGCGCCGTCGGTTCGGTTCTCTCGGACGCCCGTTCGCTCGACTCGGGACCCGTCTGCTCCGAGACGGCCCCGATTTCGTCCGTCTGGTGTTCCCCGGTAGGCTCCGCTGCTGACTGGTTGGGGCGTCGCGGCGTTGGCTTCTCGAGTGGTTTCGGGGCAATTCCGTCGACGCTTCCGCCGGCAGTCTCACCGGCGGAAACTGCCGCGCCGTTCGTGGTCGTGGTCGTGGTTCCGTTCGTGGCCCGCCCCGAACGCGCCATCGCGCTTCCAGCGTCTGTCCCACCCACACGGGCACCGGCTCCCGAATCGGCAGTCGCTCGAGAGTCCGCACAGACTGCGTGTGCCGACTGGATCGAACTCGCCGTCGCCGCCGTCTGTGCCACTGCGAGCGAGGAGACGGTCGCGTCCGAGAGCGCTGTGATCCGATCGCAGAGCGTCTCGGCGAACGCATCGTCCAGCGCGGACAGGTCCGTGGTTTCCGTGTGCAGGACGTCGACGGCGTCGCAGGTCACCGCCTCGAGTTGCGTCCGGACCGCGGGCTCGACCGCGGCGGTTATTACGAGTGTCGCCACTGGATCGGAGCCGAGCAGGCGCCTGAGGGCGTCGAGTCTGGCCCGATCGACGGTCGGCCAGGCGGCGACGACGACGTCCGGCGCTGGCCGACAGCGAGCGACCGTTTCACAGAGCGTGGTCGTATCGTCGGTCTCGGAGCCCGATCCAGTCGCCGGAACGAGGTCCGTCGCGTGGAGCACCTCGGCTCGAGTGGCGAGGGCGTTGGCGACGACCGTCCCCAGCTCGAGTGGGTCGTCGGCAACGAGTACGCGCGTCATACCACGGCGACGTCGGTGAGGGCCTTCCTGACGCTCGGTTCTTCGAACGGTTTGGTCACGTAGCCGTCGGCCCCCGCCTTCACCGCGAGTTTCATCTTCTCGCGCTGGCCGACGCTCGTACACATGATCACCCGCGCGTCGGGATCGATCTTCTTGATGGCCGCAGTCGCCTTGATGCCGTTGCACTTCGGCATGACGATGTCCATCATGACGACGTCGGGATCACGCTCTTTGTACAGCTTGACCGCCTCCGCGCCGTTCGTGGCCTCCCCAACGATGCGGCAATCCTGCTCTAATATTTGTCGGAGCAAGTTCCGCATAAAATGAGAGTCGTCTACGATGAGAACCCCTGTCGACATTCAGTTGTACACCACCGGTTACTACCGAAACCGCTACCATAAATGCTATCTCTCCATTATCAGCGATGATAACCGCCAAATACGGCCTGAATCGGCAGCAGGCGGCGGTTTTGGGGTCCGTGTTGATCCAGTAGCTGCGGTAAATCGATCCCACCTTGCCGGTTCACTGAACGTCTCGAGCGCGGGAATCGAACGCGGTCATCGGGCAGCCACGCGATGGCCCGCGGCCGCGAGGGCAGCGTCGACGTCGACGAGCGGAACGATCTCGACGACCTCCCGCGGTTCCTCGAGACGCTGGCGGTCCACATCGGCCGACGGCACCACGTCACCGGTCGGTCGCTGCCGACGAGTTCGTTCGAGCAACGCCGTCACCAGCGGGTGCTCGAGCGGATCGGCGGAGATCGATCGACCCTCGAGGTCGGACACCTGCAGGACGTTTCGCTCCGGAATCGCGTCGACCGATCGTACGTTATCGACCCGGAAGGCTGCAGGCTGTTCGTCGTCCGGGCAGTCAAGGATCAGCAGTTTCTGTTCTCCGGGCGCGTCGCGGTCGGACGGAAAGTACGTCCGCAACTCGAGGATGGCCGTGATCTCACCGCGGAGGTCGGTGACGCCCTCGATCGCTGCGGGCGTTCGCGGCACTTCGGTCAGGGCTGTCGGGGCGTCGGTCATCGAGGCCACGTCGTCGACAGGAACGGCCAGCTGGTGCTCGCCGACGTCGAACCGGATGACCCGGCGGCGTTCCTCGGGTTCGTCCCGGTCGGTGCGGTCGGTGTCACGTTGATCGGCGACGGGGTCGATGTCGATGCCGAGCAATTTCTCGGGGAGGTCCGGAGCCATCGTTGCTGGATCCAATCACAGCCCTGTGGTATAATTGGCTCGGCAGCTATCAACACCGATAACGCCGGGTCGGTCGTTCCGCGGAATCGTCGGTCTCCCGGTACTCGACTCGAGGGCCGGTTCCGACACCGCTCACACCAGAAGACAGTCATCAGTTCCTGAAAGTGTGCCGTGCGTATTTGTATCACGCCGTGGGCCACCGGAGTATGAGAGACGGAAACGCCGACCCACCTGCGGGAGCCGGACGCCTCGAGACGACCGAGCACGCGGTCGAGAGCGGTGACGGTGAGGTGGCGTCGGCCACCCGGACCGAACCGTCGAACGGCGCGTCCAGACGACGTCCAGCAGACGACGACGCCCAGCGCGGGGCAGAACGGGAGCCGGACGAGCACGCCTCGATCCGGATGAACGACCGGTGTGCGACCTGCAACGAGTACATCGGACCACGTGCGTACCGACTGAGCCGCGTGATCGACACGGCCGTCGCGACCCTCGAGATCCACTACTGCAGCGAAACGTGTTTTCTCGCGCGCGACCGGTCGACTGGCTCGAGTGGCCCCGACCAGCGCGACCAGCGCGACCGGCGCAACCAGCGTCCCGAAGGGAGCCCTGCGGGGACCGAGACTCGAGGGGCGCGTTCGTCGAACGGGGCGGAAAGCGACTCACAGCCCCAGGACTGGTCGTACTGTCGCTGACGCGAGTCAGCCGGTGACCGCGCTCCAGCTCCAGCCGGCGAGAAGGACCCAGCCCAGAGCCAGCACGGCGAAGGCGCCCCACTGCTGGGTTTCGGTGTCTGCGACCGGGGCGAAGACGGAGACGAGTCCGGTCGCCTGCAGCATACCGACGGTCAGCAGGAGCAATCCGAGGATCGAGACGGCGGCGATCGCGAGCCAGTTTCGCGCCATCCACTGCCCCTCGTGGGTGGCCTCTGCGCTATCGTGGGTCGGTTTCTCGGTCGGTTCTCGATCGGGTTCGGACATGCCTACCCTAGGGTCGAGTGGGGGAAACGGTTGACACCTGCAGTTTCCGGTCGACGGCTGGGGCGGAGTCGACGGTTGGTGCGAATCGTTCAGCCGAACGAGCCGAGCCCCGGTACGGTTACACCCCCCTCACATCGACGGCGGAGCGTCCCGCGGACGATCGGGGTCACGGGGAAGACGCCGAGTTCGAGCCGCTCGACGTCCGTAACCGCGAACGCATCGTGGGAGACGAACCGTTCGACCGTATTCCGATCGAGGTGACAGCCACCCGCAGCCCGCGCCCAGATCGGCGTCAACAGCGCCTGCCCCTGTGCACGCCAGCCGTCTGACCGGACGTGCTCGAGGAAGCGAAACTCACCGCCGGGGCTCAGTACCCGCGCAACTTCCTCGAGCGCGGCGTCGGGATCCTGGACAGTACAGAAGACGACCCCCGAACAGACGACGTCGAACGCGTCGTCGGGATAGGGGAGCGATTCGGCGCGGGCGTCCCGGAGGTCCACGGCGAGGTCGGCCTCGCGAGCCTTCCCGACGGCTCGGTTGCGCATGTACGGATCGGGCTCGACCGCGTGATACTCGAGGTCGCCGTTGGCCCCGTCGGCGGCGAACCGAAACTGCTCGCCGGTGCCACAGCCCACCTCGAGGACCCGCCCCGAGAGGTCGCGGGCGAGGTACTCGCGGTGGGGACCCAACAGCGGTGACTGTGGGAGCAGGTCGTACAGCGCGGCGAAGACGGGATGGGCGATTTCGTGGTCACGGTTCTGGTCCTGGCCCTCGTCGGTTCCCCTCGAACGCCCGGACGCCGGTTCGTTCATACGTCACTCTAGAACGACCCGTGTGGTAACGATTGTCCCCACTCGAGTGCGCTCCGCGTCGGCGTCAGCGAATCGTGTCGGGAATCCGATCTATAACGTCCGTCGCGACCATTCCGGGGCCGAACTCGGCCGTGGCCAGTTCGCCGGCTTTTCCGAGAACCCACGCGCCGAGTTCGGCAGCTTCCGTCCGATCACACCCCTGACCGAGCAGCGACGCGACGATGCCGGCCACCGTGTCACCGGTCCCGGCGACGGTGAGTGCGGGCGTTCCCGTCTCGTTCGCGAGCCGATCACCGTCGGCGACGATCTCGTCGGTCTCGCCGGTCGACGTGACGACCGCACCCGTCTCCGTCGTGAAGGCCTCGAGCGAGCCGTACTCCTCGCGGATCGGGTCGACCTCGGCGCTGCTCGGCGTGAGGACGGCATTCGAGAGGTCCGCCTCGAGTGCGGGCTCGATCGCGAGCGCGTCGACGACGATCGGGACGTCGACGGAGTCGACGGTCTCGCGAACGGCGTCGGGATCGGCGTCGGTGAGCCCAGGCCCGATCACGAGCGCGTCGGCCCAGTCGCCCATCTCGCGGGTGCGTTCGACGGCCGTCTCCTCGAACTGCTCGCCAGCGTAGCGGTCGACGAGCAGGTTCGGGTCGTGGCTCGCAACGATCTCGTAGATCGGGTCAGCGACGAACGCCCGGACGTGATCCGAGCCGGTTCGCATCGCCGCCTGCCCTACCAGCGCGGGCCGATTCGGATACGCCACAGCCCCTGCAACGATCCCGACGCGACCGTTGTCGTTGCCACCTCTGGAGACGTTCGAGAGCGTTCGCTGCAGTCGTACCATGCAGGCCCTCTCGTCGGCGTCCCGGTAGCGGTTCGGCAGGCGTCTTCCGGCGCTGGTCGGGCGTATCCCAGCGGAGTTACCTCGAGCTCGGCATTCGATCGCGAATAGCGAGCCACTGTGGCCCGACGCATGCCACGACAAAACATAGTAGCTCGGTCACGTAGCCTCGACCATGTTCGACGACAGAACAGACGCTGGCGAACGGCTCGCAGCGGAACTCGAGCGCCGGGGACTCGCGGCCGACGTCGTCCTCGGAATCCCACGCGGCGCGCTCCCGGTCGCGGCACCGGTCGCGGAGGCACTCGAAGCGGACCTCGACGTCGTCGTCGCGCGCAAGCTCGGCGCGCCGGGGAACCCCGAACTGGCGATCGGCGCGGTCGCCAGCGACGGGAGCGTCTGGTACAACGACGACCTGGTCGACCGGCTTGGCGTTTCGGAGGGGTACCTCGAGGAGATCCGCGAGGAGGAAGCAGAAAACGCCCGGGAAAAGGCCGAACGGTACCGCGGCGGCCCCGGGGTCGCCGATCTCGCGGGAAAGCGCGTCGTCGTGGTCGACGACGGCGTGGCGACGGGGGCGACGGCTCGGGCCTGTCTTCGACAGGTCAGGGAAGCCGACGCGGAGTCCGTCACGCTGGCAGTGCCCGTCGGCTCGCCCGACTCGATGGCCACCCTCGAGGCCGAGGCCGACGAGGTGATCGCTCTCCAGACGCCCGCCGACTTCCGCGCAGTCGGGCAGTTCTACCGCACGTTCGGCCAGGTGAGCGACGAGGAGGCGGTGACCTACCTCGAGGGTGGCCAGTAGGTCTGTAGCCAGCACCGTCGAACACTGGTTCTACCGTGAGTGCCGTCGCTGGCGGCACAGGGAGACCCTGGAAAAGCAGTAGCCGTGGGCAACGCGCCACTGGTCACCAGGGTCAGATATCTATTGGAACTCGAGCCACAAAAACGGTCGCTGATACATAGCAACGTGGGAGACGTCGGCCGATCTCGAACGGTCGTGAACCGTCGTCACAGCTACGAACTGCGGCCCGCAACCGCCGGCCGGCCCCTTTTGGCTCGGCCCGGCAGAGGGCCGCTCATGAGCGACGACGGACCGAACCGCGACCGCGTACAGGACCGCGCCGAAGAACGCAAGTCCGAGCGAGCAGCGGGCACCGAGTCGATCCTCGAGGCCGTCGGAACCCGGATCGACGACCTCGATCTCGAGTATCCGGTGACGAGCGAGGAGATCGCCGCCGAGTACGGCAACGATCCGATCGACGTCTCGAACGAGACCGAGTCACTCGGAAGCGTCTTCGACCGGCTCGCCGGCGAGACGTACGACGATCCCGAAGAAGTGCGCGAGGCCGTCTACGGAGAACTGACGGGACAGGCAGGGAGCGCGAGCGAAGCCAACCCCGAGCGTGACCTGACGTCGCTCGATGCGGAGAAGCAGGGATCGCCGAGCGAACGGGGCGGCGACGCACTCTGAGGCGGAACGACGGTGAAGGCCATCGGCGTCGATCACCGAGTCTCGAACCCGGACCCAGACCAGTGAATCCGGGTCGGATCGACACACAGCGTCGGTCCGACCGCGGATATCGACTCCCCCGAACCGCAATAGCAGAACCGATTTACGTCAGCGTCGTTTCTCGTCGTGTATGGATTACGAGTCGAGTCTCGAGCGAGCGATGGATGAGGTCCCGGACATCGGAGGCGACGAGGAGCGCCTGCAGATCCCGGACGCACAGGCACAGAAAGACGGCGCGTTCACCCGATTCACGAACCTCGGGGAGATCGCCGACGTCCTCTCTCGCGAGGACGATCACCTCCACCGGTTCGTCCAGCGCGAAATGGGGACCAGCGGCAAACTCGAGGACGGTCGTGGCCGATACAACGGCACGTTCTCCCAGCAGGACTTCGACGCGGCGGTCGACGCCTACGTCGACGAGTACGTCCTCTGTTCGGAGTGTGGCCTGCCGGACACCCGCCTCGTCCGCGAGGACCGAACGCCGATGCTGCGCTGTGACGCCTGTGGCGCGTTCCGCCCCGTCACCAAGCGGTCGACGGCCAGCCAGCAGCAACAACAACAGGAGGCCGTCGAGGAGGGCAAGACCTACACCGTCGAGATCACCGGCACCGGCCGCAAGGGCGACGGAGTCGCCGAGAAAGGCAAGTACACCATCTTCGTCCCCGGCGCTGAAGAGGGCGACGTCGTCGAGATCTACATCAAGAACATCTCGGGCAACCTGGCGTTCGCTCGACTCGCCTGAGCCGCTTCTCTCTCCTTGTCTATCACGTCCGGACAGCGACGCGATTGGTGGTCACACCCGAATAGCGACGCGACAGTCGTGGGTTGCAGACCGGTCTCGAGTCCCGGCGACCGCGAAATTAAAGTCGACTTGCGCTAGTCTCACGACCGTGGGTGTATCGTTCGATCTCTTCGGGACGCTCGTCGCCGCAGAGCGACCCGCAACGCCAGCGACCGCCGTCGGCGCGGAACTCGAGGCCCGGGGCGTGACGGTGCCGGACGACTGGCAGGACGCCTACGGCGAGTTGCACCACGACCTCCCGCCGGGGCGCGAACTCTCGCTGGTCGACCACGTCGCAGGAGCCCTCGAGAGCCGCGGCGTCGTCGCAGATCACGAGGTATCGCGTGCGGCCGTGATCGCGGCGTTCGACGCGTCGGTCGAGGTCAGACCGGGCGCGCGTGCGGCCGTCGCCACAGCACGCGAGCGTGGTCCCGTCGCCGTCTGTTCGAACTGCAGCGTGCCCGGGCTCGTCGAGCGAACGCTCGAGCAGACAGGCCTCGAAGCCGCAGGGTTCGACGCCGTCGTCTCGAGCGTCGACTGTGGCTGGCGAAAGCCGGCTCCCGAAATCTTCGCGGTGACGGCCGAGCGCCTCGGCGTGTCGGTCGCCGACCTCGTGCACGTGGGCGACGATCCGCAGGCAGACGGCGGGATCGAGGACGTCGGCGGCACCGCACTCGTACTCGCGACAGCCGACGGCGGTCCCGGGAACCGGACCTCGACGGGTCGGTCGGAACGAGACACCGTCACGCTCGAGGCGGTGCCCGATCGACTCGAACGGGTCGTGGAGGGGCAGACGTGACGGTCACGGGGACGCTGGCCGCGCTCGCGGCGATCGCCCTCGCGTTCGCGCTCGACCGACTCGTCGGCGAGCCTCCGACCGCCTGGCATCCGGTCGCCTGGTTCGGTCGCCTCGTCGGCGCGCTCGATCACGAGTGGACCGACTCCACTCGGAGCCAGCGCCTCGTGGGCGTCGCCGTCGCGCTGCTCGCACCGCTCGTCCCAGCGGGCGCGGCGGCGGGTGTCGTGTTCGCCGGGCTTTCGATCCACCTGTTCGTCGGTGTCGCCCTCGCGGGACTCGTCCTCTTTTTCTCGATCAGCCTCCGCTCGCTGCTCGAGTTGACGACGACGGTGCTCGAGGCGACGGATGGCGACCTCGAGACGGCCCGCGAGGAGATCCGCGGGCTCGTCGGACGAGACGTCTCGGCACTCTCGCCGGCGCAACTCCGGAGCGGCGCACTCGAGAGCGCAGCCGAAAACCTCGCGGACGGACTGGTGGCCGGGCTGCTCGCGTTCGCCCTCCTCGCGCCCGTTTCGCTGCCGCTCGCGGCGGCCGGAGCCGCGTGGGTCAAGGGCGTCAACACGCTCGACTCGATGCTCGGCTACCCCTCGAAACCGATCGGGACGGCGAGCGCTCGGCTCGACGACCTCGTAATGTGGCTCCCGGCCCGGGTGAGCGCACTCGCGCTCGCGCTGGCTGTCGGACGCCCGCTCGCTCCGTGGCGGGTCCGACGGTGGGCACGAACGCCAGCCTCGCCGAACTCCGGCTGGCCGATGGCGACGCTCGCCGCCGTCCTCGAGGTCCGCCTCGAGAAGCGGGGTGCCTACGACCTGAACACCGACGCCGACTTCCCGACTCTCGCCGACGGCGAACGGGCAGTTCGGCTCGTCGGGATCGCCGCCATCGTCGCGGTCGTGTTGGCCGTGCTCGTCGTCGTCTCGACGGGAGTGGTGCTCGAGGCGCTCGCGGGGACTGGACTGGCCAATAGCGTGACGATGCCGGGGCAGCGACCGCCGCTCGAGTACGACCCGGTGTGGGAGGTGCGACGATGAGTCGGCGGTTCCCGCGTGCGGTTCGCGGCGGCGTCGGCTTCCTGACGCGGCTCCCGGTCTCGTTCGACGAGCGCGACTGGGAGGCCTTACAGCGGACGCCCGCGGCGTTCCCGGTCGTCGGCTACCTCGCCGGCGTTCTCGTGGCGCTCCCGTTGCTCGCTGCGGCACGGGTCCCGGACCCGACCGTCGGATTCGCGTACGTGCTCGCGGTGTACCTCGTGACGGGAATCCACCACGTAGACGGCGTCGCGGATCTCGGTGACGCGTTCGTCGTCCACGGCGACGCGAACCGACGCCGCGAGGTGCTGAAGGACACGACGACGGGCGTGGGAGCGGTCCTCGCGGTCGGCCTCGTACTCGTCGGCCTCGGACTCGCGGGCCTCGGACTCGCTGCCCTCCCGGTCGCGACCGCGGTCGGCGTCGTGATCGCCGCGGAGGTCGGCTCCCGGGTCGGGATGGCCGCGATGGCCTGTTTCGGACGGGCGAGCCACGAGGGGATGGGATCGCGGTTCACCGAGGCGGCGACGCCAGCCGCGTTCGTCGCGCCGGCGGCGCTGGCGGTGCCTGCGGCGGTCCTCACCTGGCCCCACGGAGCCGCTGCCGTCGCGCTCGTCGCGGGGCTCGCCGGTGCCGGGCTCCCGTGGCTCTGGGCGACCCGGAACCTCGGCGGAATCAACGGCGACGTCTTCGGCGCGGCCACGGAGGTCGGCCGCGTCGTCGGCGTCCACGCGGGGGTGATCGTGTGGACGCTCTCCTGATGTGCGGCGGTGAGGGCAGCCGCCTCGAGAGCCGCCACGAGAAGCCCCTGCACCCGATCGCGGGCGTCCCGATGGTCGACCGCGTTCGCGAGGCGCTCGCCTCGAGTCGCGTCGAGACGGTTTACGCGGCCGTCTCGCCGAACGCCCCCGGGACGCGGGCCCACCTCGAGCAAACGGCTGCTGGCGTTCCCGACGCCGGCCGCGACACCGATCCCGTCACCGTCATCGAGACGCCGGGCGAGGGCTACGTCGCCGACCTCCTGGCGCTGCTCGAGCGCCCCGAAATCGAACCGCCGGTGCTGTCGGTCGCCGCGGATCTACCGTTGCTCGAGGCACCCGTGATCGACCGGGTACTCGCACGTCAGGGGGCGGACCCGGCCTCGCGGACCGTCTGCGTCCCCGTCGCACTGAAACGTCGACTCGGCGTCAGCGTCGACGCGACGCTCGAGTCTCGCGACCACCTCGCGCCGACCGGGGTCAACGTCGTCGGCACCACTGACGAATCCATGACAGCAGTTTCCTACGACACGCGACTGGCGATCAACGTGAACCGACTGACAGATGCCCAGCTCGCCGACGAGCACCTCGAGAGAGGTGATCGACGATGCGCGTAATTCTCGCCGCCGGAACGACCGAGACGGCCCTGATCGACGGCATCAGCGCCGCCGGGGCCGCGCCGGAACTGATGGCCCAGACGCCCTCCGCAGACATCGAAATCCTCGAGTACGGCCGGCCGACGGTCTCGCCGGTGACGCCAGTCTCGCCGACGGGCTGTCCGACGCCCGCGGCCGTCACCCGCGCCGTCCGCGAGGTCGTCGACTTCGACCTGACCGTCGTCGACGCCGGTCTCGCACGACCCACGGGCTCACCCACGGTCGACCTCTCGGTCCCGGCCGGTGCGGACGTCCGCGAACCCACCGCCGTCCCCGACGCGTCGGCGGTGTTCGAGCGCGCCCGCGAGTTCGGGGCCAGCCTGCCCGACGACGAGGTCGTAGTCGGTGAGACCGTCCCCGGCGGGACGACCACCGCGCTGGGCGTGCTCACCGCGCTCGGCGAACCCGCCGGCGTCTCTTCCTCGCTGCCCGAGAACCCCCTCGAGCGCAAGGAAGCCGTCGTCGAGACGGCACTCGAGGCGAGCGACCTCGCACCTGCCGCCTGCGAGGACGATCCGCTCGGCGCGATCGGTGCGGTCGGCGACCCCGTCCAGGCGACCGTGGCCGGAATCGCCGCCGGGGCGCTCGACTCGGGAACGGACGTCACCCTCGGCGGCGGCACCCAGATGGTCGCCATCGCGGCTGCCCTGCGCCACGCCGGGGTCGAGGACCCACTCTCGATCGCGACCACCTCGTTCGTCGCCGAGGATCCGAGTGCGGATCTCGAGGCGACCTGTGACCGGCTCGACTGCGACCTGACCGTCACCGATCCCGGCTTCCGGGGTCGAGAACACGTCTCGATGCAGCGCTACTGCGCTGGCGAAGCGAAAGAGGGCGTCGGCATGGGCGGTGTTCTCTCGCTCGTCGACGACGGCGAGATGGCCGCCGTTCGAGACCGGTTCGAGGCCGTTTGCGCTCGCCTCGGGATCGGGGCCGACGGCGTCGACCTCGAGTCGGCTGCTGGGAGCGGCCACGGTGCAGACGCGGACGCCGACGCGACCGCGGGGGCCGACGGTGGACCCTGACGCGGTCCGCGCGGGCAGTCGGGTCCCTCACGGCGGCGAATCCGACCGTGAGCTCCTCGACTTCTCGGCCAACACGAACCCGTTCGCGCCCGACGGCGTCGAGGCGGTCTACGCCGACGCCCTCGAGCGCTCGCGCCGGTACCCGGACGACGACTACCGCGAGTTTCGCGCGGCAGCGGGGGCGTTCGTCGGCGTCCATCCCGACCAGATCGTCCCCACGGCTGGCGGGCTGGCCGCGATTCGGCTGGCGATCGAACTCACGCTCGAGCCCGGCGACCGCGCACTCGTCCCGACCCCGAGTTTCGGGGAGTACGCCCGTGAAATCGCGTTACAGGGGGCGAGACCGGAGTACGTTCCCCACGACGCCGTGCTCGAGACCGAAGATGCCGTTCTCGAGAAGTGTGCGCTGGCGATCGTCTGCACGCCGAACAACCCGACCGGCGAGGCGATCGACCCGGACGCGCTGACCGTGTTCGTCGAACGCTGCCGGCACGCGGGGACGCCTCTGCTGGTCGACGAGGCCTTCCTCGGATTTACCGACCTGCAGTCGGCGGCGACTCTCGACGCCGAACACGTGATCGTCGTCCGATCGCTGACCAAACTGTTCGGCCTGCCCGGACTGCGTGCCGGCTTCGCCGTGGCCGAGGACGAGTACCTCGAAGCGCTCGAGACGGCGCGACGGCCGTGGTCGCTCGGCACGCCAGCCGCCAGCGTGGGCGCGTACTGCCTCGAGCAGGACGAATTCATCCGCGAGACGCGCGAACGCGTGGCGAGCGAGCGAAAGCGAATGCGTGAGGCGCTCGAGACGCGCTTCGACGTCTTCCCCTCCGACGCGCCGTACCTCTGCTGTGACGTCGGTGATCAGGACGTCGAGGCGGTCGTTGCGAGCGCTCGCGAGCGCGGCGTCGCGATCCGGGACGCCACCACCTTCCGCGGCCTCGACTCCCACGTCCGCGTCGCGGTGAAGGATCGAGAACGGAACGACCGGCTGCTGGCCGCCCTCGAGGTCGACGACGCCGTCGAGCGTGACTCATGACCGACGATCACACCGGTGTGACCGACGACATCGTCGAACCGGCGACCGACGAGGCGAGTGTCCCCTACGCAGGGGTTCGTCGCGACGGCGTCCTGCAGGTCCGCCACCCGGGAGCCGAGTGGCTCTCGAGCGGGGCCAACGGCGGCCGTTTTCGGGCCGACTGTGCGTACAACGTCGCCGTCCCCGAGGGGTGGAACCGGACCGATCTCGAAACCTACGTGGCCGAGCGACTCGAGCGGGCGGGATTTCCGCCCGCGAGTGAGCCCGGTCGAGAGTACGGCCGGGTGCTCGAGGTTCCTGCACTGCTGACCGGTGTCGAGATGGCCGACGTTCGCGGTGCTCGCTGTGGTCCGGTGACGGCCTACGCGACCGCGGGGATCTCGAACCCCGCCAGACTACCGATGGAGCCACCCGGCGGCCGATTTCCGGACGCGAGCGAGGGCGGGGATGTCGCGACGAAACCCGACAGCCTCGACTCGAGCGCCGACGACCCGGCCAGTTCGGATCAGCCGCCGGGCTGGGGCACCGTGAACGTGATCGTCGGCACCACGCGGTCGCTTGCCGACGGCGCGCTCGCGAACCTGCTCGCGGTCGCCGCCGAGGCCAAGGCGGCGACCCTGCTCGCGGTCACGGACGTCCCGGGGACGACGACCGACGCGATCGTCGCGGGATACGATCCGGAAGGCGAACCGACGCAGTTCACCGGGAGCGGCACCGTCGTCGGGACCGCGGCTCGCGCCTGCGTCCGCGAGGCCGTTCGCGCCTCGCTCGAGGCCCACTACGCGGGCCGGGACTCGAGTCCGCAGGGGGCGGCCATCGACGCCCCCTACGGCGTTTCGACCGACGTCGAGGCAGCTGTTTTCGAACCCGACGCGCGCTAGACCGCCAGAATCGCGGACATCCAGTCACTTTTGTCGCTCGAGTGACGACGCAATTGTATGGCTGATCGGCAGGTGGTGGGGTCAGACGACGAGGATGGCTACAACAGTGATGGCGCACGTCCCCTGGGTCCGGTCTGTGAGACGGTCCTCGAGGGCGTCGACGACGCGGTGGTCGTCTTCGACGTCCAGTACCCGCGCGACGAGGACACCGAAGGTGAGGCGTCGCCGACGATCTCGCTTGCGCACACGAACGAGGTGTACGCGTCTATCACGGGGATCGGGAGCGACGCTCGCGGCGAGACGCCGACAGGACTGTACGGCGACCGACGCGGGAGCCGTCTCGAAGCGACGCTCAGGGCGTGTCTCGAGCGACGCGAGCCCGTCGAGTACGAACCCGGACTCGAAGGAGGTGAGGAGACGCTCCCGTGGCCGACGACGATCCGCCCGGTCGTCGGGGATGATCGGATTACGGCCCTCGTCGGAATCGCGAGCGACGTCCGTGACCGGGAGCGACTCGAGCGGACGCTCGCGGAGGAGCGGGCGGCGTTCGAGCAGGGGCCGGCAGTCGTCTTTCGCTGGCGAGAGGAGCCGGGCTGGCCGGTCGAGTTCGTCTCGGACAACGTCGCGTCGGTCTTCGGCTACGACCCGGAGTCGTTTCGCTCTGGCGAGCGCTCGTTCGCCGACGTGATCCACGAGGACGACCGTGACCGCGTCTGGGCGGAGGTCGAGGCCAACAGCGATCCCGACACCGACCGCTTTCGCCACGAGCCGTACCGGGTCGTCACCGCCGACGGTGAGGTAAAATGGGTGCTCGACTTCACGACCAACCGTCGCGTCGACGGCGAGATCAGCCACCGGCTGGGCTACCTCGTCGACGTGACCGAACGACATCGTCGAACGCGGGCTCTCGAGGAGACCGAACGGCGACTCTCACTCGCGCTCGAGGCCGCCGACGCCGGCGTCTGGGAGTGGAACCTCGAGACCGATCGGGTCGTCTGGGACGAATCGATGGAGGAACTGCTCGGACTCGAGCCTGGCTCGTTCGAGGGGACCGACGAGGCGTTCGTCGAACGGATTCACCCGGACGACCGCGATCTCACCGAGGAAGTCGTCTGCGAGGCACTCGAGACGGCGGACGGATTCGAACACGAGTTTCGGCTACAACGAGACGACGACGAGTCGCTCTGGGTGCTGGCTCGAGCGACGGTCCACACCGACGACGCGGGCGAGCCGACACGAGTAGTCGGCGTCGGCATCGACGTCACCGACCGCCGGGCGGTCGAACGACGACTCGAGGCCGAGCGGTCGTTCTTCGCCGAGGCGATCGAGAGCCTGCCGTATCCCTTCTACGTCCTCGACGTCGAGGACTACACCGTCGAGTGGATGAACTCGCGGGCCGACGTCGACCCAGGTGACGCCTGCTACGAGGTGACCCATCGTCGTGATCGGCCGTGTGACGAAGGCGACGACGCCGTTCCCTGCCCGATCGCAGACGTGACGGCAACGGGTGAACCGGCAGCCGTCGAGCACGTCCACTACGACGAGGACGGTGATCGACGACACTACCGGGTCCACGCGGCACCGATGACCGACGAAGACGGAACCGTGACGAAAATCGCAGAGAGTAACATCGACATCACCGAACGGGTCGCCTCCGAGCGCCGTCTCGAGTCCCAGCGGGACAACCTGAAACTGCTGAACGAGGTCGTTCGCCACGACATCCGCAACGACCTGCAACTGATCCAGGCGTACGCCGACGCCCTCGAGGACCACGTCGACGAGGCGGGCAGCGACCGACTCGAGGTAGTCGACGAGAGCGTCCAGAACGCGGTCGAACTCACGAAGACCGCCCGCGACCTGGCGGAAGTCATGTTACAGACCGACGTCGACGGGACGTGCGTCCGGGTCGATCGAGCTCTCGAGGGCCAACTCGAAGAGATTCGGTCCGCACATCCGGAAGCCAGCGTCGTCGTCGAGGGGCCGCTCCCGGAGACGAGCGTCGTCGGTGACCAGATGCTCGATGCGGTCTTCCGGAACTTGCTCTCGAACGCGATCCAGCACAACGACGCGCCCGTGCCCGAGGTGAGGGTGGCAGTCTCGGCGGACGAGCACTCCGCTGCCGACGATCCGGACACGGTCACCATCGAGGTCGCTGACAACGGGCCCGGCGTCCCCGACGACCAGAAAGCAGCGATCTTCGGCCGAGGTGAGAAAGGGCTCGAGAGTGCTGGAACCGGCCTCGGGCTCTATCTGGTCCAGACGCTCATCGATCGGTACGACGGCGAGGTCCGGGTCGAGGACAACGAGCCACGCGGGGCGGTGTTCGTCGTCGAGCTACCGGTCGCCGACCCTGCGACGGTTCGCTAAGGCACGGCAGACTCCTCGAACGTCGAACGCCCAGCTACTTCAGGCGGAACGGGTTCTCGTCGTCTTCGTCTTCGTCGAGCCCGTCCTCGTCGTGCGCGTCGTAGGGTTTGCGAGCGGTGATCGTGATCGTCGCCTCCGGGTCGTCCTCGTCGGACCACGGGCTGTCGTAGGCCGAAATCTCGAGGTCGGTGACGTCCCAGCCTTCGGATTCGATCAGGTCGACGAGTCGGCGCTGGTCGGCGAGCATGTCTTCGTCCATACGGTCCCGTTCATGACTCGAGGTGGTATGTGTTCCCCCGACCGATTCCGGCAGGGTGTCGACACCGTCGCCGACAGCAGCAACGGTCGGGCTTCCGGTGGCGATCGCGATCAGTAACTGGCCAGAAGAAAGAGCGCGAACCAGAACGACGTGAGTCCGTTCCAGAGGTGGAGAAGACCGATCAGCCGGGACCCCAGCCGGCTCGAAGGAGTCACCAGCGATCGGAGGTAATAGCGTTTGATCGGCACCGGGGGCGCGATGCCGTGCTCGAGAGTTCGCCCCGGGAGCAGGATCATGACCCACGACTGATAAAAGACGGTGATCGCGAGACAGACCACGAGGAGACCGAAAAGCCTCATACGCTGGTTTACGGTGAGGGGGTCGCCGAAGACGAGACCCACGCCGGCCCAGAGAAAGACGTAGCCGACGATCAGAAACAGGGTCAGGTGCGGCCCCCACTTCGCCATCAGGATCGCACGTGAGCGTGCCATCGCGCAAAACGTTGCGAGCCGCCGCACATATGGTTACAGTATCGACATGTCCGGCGGAGGTGACGTAAACTGTCTCGGAACCGACCGATCTGGACGGTGGCCACACGTGCGGCCACACGTTCCGTAACCGAAATGCATTACGTGTCGGTGAGATATCCAGCGCGCTTAAGCGGATCCGAATGCAACCCGGTGATATGCTCACGGACGACTTCGGGCGCGAGGTCAGGGGGGTCCGGGTCTCTCTCACCGATCGGTGTAACTTCGATTGCGTCTACTGCCACAACGAAGGACTCGGGGACACCCGCGGCCCGATGGATCCACAGGACGACGAGATGTCGACCGACGACGTCGTTCGCTTCCTCGAGGTCGCCGCCGAATTCGACGTCGAGGCGGTCAAGTTCACCGGCGGCGAACCGATGCTGCGCCAGGACTTAGAGGAGATCATCGCGCGGACGCCCGACTCGATGGAAATCTCGATGACGACCAACGGCACCTTCCTCCCCGGACGCGCTGGCGACCTCGTCGACGCCGGTCTCGAGCGCGTGAACGTCTCACAGGACGCCCTCGACCGCGAGCAGTTCGCTGCGGTCACCCAGAGCGGGGCCTACGACCGCGTGCTCGAGGGCGTCGACGCGGCGCTCGAGGCGGGCCTCGATCCGGTCAAGCTCAACATGGTCGTCTTCCAGCACACCGCCGGCTACGTCCCGGAGATGGTCGACCACGTCGCCGAGAACGAGGGGCTACAGCTCCAGTTGATCCAGTACATGCCGGAGCTGACGGGCAAGCCGGAGTGGAACGTCGAGATCGAGCGCGTCCACGAGTGGCTCGCCGAGCAGGCCGTCGGGGTCGAACACCGCGAGATGCACGATCGACGGCGCTACTGGATCGCGAGCGACGACGCCGACATCGCTCTCGAGGGAGACGAGGAGTGCGACGGCGTGGACGCGATCGCCGACGATCCGAACGTCGGGATGGTCGAGATCGTCGACCCCGTCGAGAACCCGACGTTCTGTGCGAACTGCCATCGCGTGCGCGTCACCCACGACGGCTACCTCAAGGGCTGTCTCAATCGCAACGACGACCTGAAACCGATGGGTGAGATGACCAGACCGGAGATTCGCGAGGCCTACCGCGAGGTCGTCGCCGACCGCGTCCCCTTCTACGGCGAGTACATGGTCAGATCCGACGACGGCGAGTGGGAACTGAACGAGAAGTACCTCGAGACGCAGGCCGAAGCCTGATACGGTTTCCTGTACCGATTTACCGGCACAACAGCCGCACGGATCGCGGGTGCGCCGGAACTGACGTACAGGAAACCGTATGAGTCGACCGCGACGATCCTCCACCGTTTTTCGCTTCCGTCTCACCATCTGCCGTCGCTCCCGAGTCCCAGCGTCACCAGCGCCGCGGCGATCACGAACAGCACCACGGCGGCGACCGGCTGGCCCGTCCCACCGATCAAATACACTGCGTACCCGAGCGTTCCAGCGAACACCCCCACGAACAGACTCGAGGCGAACGAGACGGCCTCGAGCCGACGCGTCGGGGCTTCCCGCCCGAGTTGCGTTCCGACGTCGATCGCGCCGTGGGCGCGGTCCCAGGCGAGGACGACGGCGAGCGTGGCGAGGAGCGACGGTTCGACTGCCGTGGCCTCGAGTCCGCCCGCGACGACGCCGACGAAGCACACGAGGCCGGCGACGTCGACGAGCCGTCTCGAGTTGCGAACGAGCGCGACCGCGAGAAGGACGATCCCCGCGAGTCCGACGAGGAGGCCCACCGGCGAGCCGACGCCGGCAAGCGCGGCAGCGACGATAGAGAGGCCGACGGCGGCGACGCTCGAGGCGACGGCCGGTTCGCGGGTGATCGACTGGCCCACGTCGCGGGCAGATCCTGCGTCGGTGTCTGTCGCCGATTCACGCTCGCTTTCACTTCGGTCGCCTGCTCCACGCTCGAGGCCGATCCCGAGGTCGGGTCGCGGTCCCGTCACCGACTGCCACCTCCACTCGTCGAGCCGATTGCGGCCCCGGACGTCGTCCGCTGCCTCGCGCCCGTACTCGCGAGTACTTCTTCGAGCCCCTGCTCGTCCGACCAGTCGACGACCGGGACGCCAGCCCGGCGGAGGTCGACGATCCGGAGCCGGCGGAGGAGTCCGGCCGCGACCTCGCTCGTGGTCCCGTCGGTCGTCGGGTCCGGGCTGACGACCGTCACGAGATGGCCGTGGCTCTCGAGCTGTCGCGCGATCGCCGCCGCACGGGCGTCGACCAGCGGCGAGCAGAGGACGACCTGGGTCTGTGCGTCGAGTCGTCGGCGGATCGCCAGAAGCTGGTACCGCCAGCGCGTCCCGAGCGCCGGCGGCTCGGTCGACAGCTGTGGGTGGCGAGCCAGCGCCTCGCGCAGTCGCTGTTCGTGGTCGCGGCCGGTCGCGGGAGCGAGCCAGCACGGCTCTGCCTGCTCTCCGTCACGCTCGAGTGGGCCGATCGCGGCGAGCCCGGCGGCGTTTCCTCGCTCGAGCAGCGTTGCCGCGAACCGACCGGCCGCCTCGACCGACCGATCGACCGCGTGGCGACCGTCGGGATCGGGTGCGCAGTAGGCCGTCCGGCGGGCGTCCACGAGCAGGAGCACCCGCGCCGGTCGTTCCTCGTGGAACTCGAGGGTGGCCAGTTCGCCGGTCTTCGCGCGGCGCTTCCAGTCGATCCGCGAGCGCGGGTCCGACGGCCGGTAGTTGCGGACGGAGTGAAACGCCGTGCCGGAGCCGGGCTCGACGCTCTCGAGACGGCCGGGGTACGGCGTCGTCACGGCCCGCAGGGGGACGCGTCGGGGCAGCGGGCGCAACCGGGGTTCACAGTGAACCGTCGTCTCGGCCCCCACGAGGTACTCGCGCTGGCGCGAGCGCGCGAAGTCGCGGACGAGCACGAGAGTCGGATCGAACTCGTGACTGCCGCGCTCGACGGCGACGGTGTACTCGAGCGTGACGGTCTCTTCCGGGCGGAGCGCGGTCCCGAGCCGGCTCGCACCCTCGACGACGGCGAGACCGGGTGGGACGCCGTCGATCAGGCGCACGTCGGGGAGGAACCGACCGCTCCGGTTGGTAACTCGCAGGGTGACCTCGACCTCGTCGCCGGGCTCGAGCTCGTCCTCGTGGACGGTTCGTTCGATCTCGAGGTCGGGTTTCGGCGGCTCGAACGTCCGGGCGAACCCCGCGAAACCGATGCCGACGACGCCCGCGAGGAAGACCGGTGGTGAACTCGCTGCCGCACCGACGCCGACGGCGAACAGCGCGACGAAGCCGACCCCCGTCCAGTAGTCGGTCCCGCGGACGCCGCCGGTCGAGACGACCTCGCCGGCGGCCAGTTCCGCGTCGTCTTCGGTCGTTCGGATCGGTTCGTGGTGGCTGTCGTCGGAACCACGGCGACCGCGAGACCGGCTCGAGCCACGAGCCGAACCGAGCCCTCCCGTGTCGGTCCACGGCTCGAAGCGCCGCGAACCGTCGAAGAAGTCACAGGCTGGGAGCGAGCCGTCGCCGTCGACTCGTCGGTCGCGATCGGCCACGGCGTCGATCGCCGCGACGACGCGCCGAACCGACGTGATGAACTGCGATTCACCGACGATCGACGACAGCTTCGCACGCAGATTCCGGTCGGGGGCCTCGAGCGTCGGCGAAAGGAACGCCGCAGCGACCGGATCGTCCGTCCAGCTTCCGTCCTCGATTCGATCGAGCGCGGCGTCGGTCGAGTCGCCGTCGATCCGCGTGAAGACGGCGATGGCGAGCGCGGCGAGCCCACGCTGGACGTGGCGACCGAGGACGTCGTACCGGTCGGTGACCGGCTCGAACTCCTCGAGGACGGCTCGCGGCTGCACTGCAGGGACGGGAACCGGTGACCGACGCTCGGGGCTGGGTGTCGAGCGGAGGTGACGGCCGGTTCGGCGGCGACGGAGCGTCATCAGGGCCGCCAGGAGGACGGCCAGTCCGACGCCGCCGATCGCGAGTCGGTCCATCGCGAGCGGGACAGTCCCGGCCGCGACAGCGAGGCCGGCGAGGAACGCGAGTAATCCCAGTCCGATGGCCGCACGCGTCGCGTTCACGCCGTCTCACCCCCGGATGACTCGTCTCGAGCCGCGCGTTCGTCGCTGGATGTGGCCGCAGGCGCTCCGTACTCCGACTCGATTCGACGAAACACCGTCTTCGCACGCTCGTTCAGTTCGGCCGTCGGCTCGGTCTCGCCGTAACGGACGTCCTCGAACAGGCGGGTGAGTTCCTCGACGTCGGCAGGGCCCATCCCGGCGTCGACGGCCGCGTCGGCGAACTGCCGTGGCGTCGTCACCTCCGGCCGGTCGACCTCCAGCAGTTCGGTCATCTCCTGCCAGGCCCGGTAGACGTCGTTGTCTACGGTCGAATCCTCGATCCGGTCGGCCGCTCGCCCCGCGGCGTCGGCGATCGCTGCCGCGTCTGGCTCGGAATCGGTCGACGCCGAGCGGTCACCACGGAGGCCAGGTGGCGACGGGAGCGAACCCCCGCCTCGAGTGGCGAGGAGGGCGATCAGAAACACCGCGGCGACGGCGGCGAGGACGAGGACCACCGGGTTCACCGGCATCGGTGTCTGCTCGCCGTCTCCCTCGCCGGGAAGGGCGTCGTCTGCCGGTGGCTGTTCCTCGACCGGAACGAGGTCGGGCTCGGCGATCGTCGGCAGGAGTTCGCCAACGACGAAGAGAACGAACAGGACGACCGCGCCCACGGCGAGCCACTTGACGACCTCTCGACGGTGGACGATCAGATACCACGCGAGCGCGACCGCGGCAAGCAGGACCAGCAGGTACGCGAGATACTCGAGTACCGGCGGGACCCCCTCGCTGGCCTCCGGCTCGAGCACGGTCCCGGGTGGCCGTCGCTCGGCGTCGCCGCCGTCGCCGGTTCCGAGGTCGCCACCCTCGCCGCCGGTCTCGAGTGGTGAGGGAAGCGTGGCTGCGGCGAGGGCGACGGCGGTGATTCCGCAGAGGGCGGCAAGCAACCGCGTGGGGTTGATCGACCGTGACACTCGATGGACGATGTGGATCGATCGCCAAGAAGGTTCCCGAAGGCGCCACCGTGGCGGGTGCGGGCGGAGGTTCGGGTCGGGGGCTTTCGTTGCGCTTAAGTAGTCGACACTGGTAGCTTCTCCTGCGATACGTGTAGGGGAGACGGTCCCCGAGTCCGAGAGGGCGACGATACAAGACACACGGTGTCGTGGTAGCCAAGCGGCCCAAGGCGCATGGTTGCTAACCATGTGGCGTCAAGCCTCCGGGGTTCGAATCCCCGCCACGACGTCGGAACCACTGCTGTCGGACGACCCGATGGCGACCGTTCGGAACCGATCGGTCGACCATCGTACCGTTCGACGGGAGGACTGACGTTTTCCGTCAGTCACCGTGCACCGCGCGCAGACCAGACACACATACCCAATACATGAGCGAGGAAGCACCCGAAGAACAACAGGACGACGACCTGCAGTACTTCGTCCGGATCGGCCAGACCGACCTGGACGGGACCAAATCCGTCGAGCGCTCGCTCTCGGAACTGAACGGGGTCGGCCGACGCACCGCCCGGATCATCGCCGAGGAAGCGGGCGTCGACCGAACGGCCACGTTCGGTGCGCTCGAGGAAGAGGTCATCGACGAGGTCGTCGAGATCGTAGAGAACTACGCCGAGGAAGTTCCAGACTGGCTCAACAACCGCCAGAAGGACTTCTACACCGGCGAGACCACCCACGAGATCAGCAACGATCTCCAGTTGACCCGTCAGCACGACATCAACCGGATGAAGATGATCGACTCCTACCGTGGCGTTCGCCACAAGAAAGGCCAGAAGGTACGCGGCCAGCGGACCAAGTCCACCGGCCGTACCGAAGGCACCATCGGAGTCAACGTCGAGGAGATCCGCGAAGAAGCGGCCGAAGAAGCCGCCGACGAGGGTGACGAATAATGCCAATCGGAACGAAGACCAAGCAGTACGAAACTCCGAATCACCCCTACCAGGGTGAGCGAATCGCCAGCGAACACTCGCTGCTCGACCGCTACGGCCTGAGGAACAAAGAGGAACTCTGGCGTGCACAGTCGGAGCTTCGATCCTACCGGCGCGAGGCCCGCGACCTGCTGGCCCAGCCCCAGGACGAAGCCGCCGTTATCCGCCGAACCGACGAGTTCCTCGGCCGACTCAAGCGCGTCGGCGTCCTCGACGAGACGGACGAACTCGGCGACGTCCTCTCTCTCGAGATCGAAGACGTTCTCGAGCGCCGTCTCCAGACCGTCGCCTACCGAAAGGGACTGGCGAACACGCCACAGCAGGCCCGCCAGTTCATCACCCACGGTCACGTCGTGATCGGAGAACAGCGCCACCGCGTCCCGTCGTACGTCGTCGACGTCGACGAGGAGGACCTCGTCGCGTTCGACGAGAACAGTCCACTCGCGGACGAACTCCACCCGGAACGAGCGGAGGGTCAATAACATGGCAGACGACGACAAGTGGGGCATCGCCCACGTGCACGCATCGTTCAACAACACCGTCATGACCGTGACCGACCTCACGGGCGCCGAAACGATCGCCAAGTCCTCCGGTGGGACCGCGGTCAAGCAGAACCGTGACGAGGCGTCGCCGTACGCGGCCATGCAGATGGCCGAGTCCGTCGCCGAGGAGGTCAAAGCCGCAGGCATCACCGGGCTTCACGTCCGCGTTCGTGGCCCCGGCGGGAACCTCCAGAAGTCCCCCGGTCCCGGCGCGCAGGCGACGATCCGCGCGCTCGCCCGCTCGGGCATCGAGATCGGACGCATCGAGGACGTCACGCCGATCCCCCACGACGGATCGCGCGCACCCAAAGGCAAGGGCGGCTACTAGACCATGACAGAGGAGTACGACGTCGAGTTCGTCGAACGCGAGGATCGTAACGCACGGTTCCTCGTTCGGGGCGTCACGCCCGCCTTCGCCAACGGCATCCGGCGAGCCATGCTCGCCGACGTGCCGACGATGGCGATCGATACCGTCCGGTTCGTCGAGAACTCGTCGGTCATGTTCGACGAGCAACTCGCCCTCCGGCTGGGCCTCGTCCCACTGACGACCCCACCCGAAGGCGAGTTCGCCGAAGACGACGTCGTTACGCTCTCGATCGACGTCGAAGGGCCAGGAACGGCCTACTCGGGCGACCTCGTCTCGAGCGACGACCTCGTCCAGCCCGCCGACGAGAACGTTCCGATCATCGAACTCAAAGACGGCCAGCGACTCGAGGCCGAAGCCGACGCGACCCTCGGCCGTGGCAAAGACCACGCCAAACACCAGGGTGGCGTCGCCGTGGGATACCGACACCTCCAGCGCGTGGAGGTCGTCGGCGACCTGCCGGAGTTCGAAGACGAGGAACCGCAGATCGTTCGCGGCGTCATTCAGGACGGCGACGAACTCGTTTCGACGAGTGAGTTCGGCCACGACCTCTCCGAGCGCTATCCCGGAAAAGAGGTCGCCGTCGAGGACGTCCCGAACGCCTTCGTCTTCCACGTCGAGACCGACGGCTCGTTCACCGTCGAGGAACTGGTCACCCGCGCCGCAGACTCGATCGAAGCGCGTGCGACCGAACTCGAGGACGCAGTACAGCTGTAGACATGATCCGACGCCCCCGACCCACCCGCGAACCGAACGCCGACGCCGTGAGCGACGAGACCGGCTTCGGTTCGTCCGCTGGAATCGAAAGGGGTTTGAAGGGGCGACGGTTACGAAGAAGTGCGAGCAGGGATAGCCAAGTCTGGCCAACGGCGCAGCGTTCAGGGCGCTGTCTCGTAGGAGTCCGCAGGTTCAAATCCTGCTCCCTGCACTCCACTTCTGACCTGTCGACTGATCGACGAAGCCACGTCCGTCGCGGACGACCGGCACCCACTCGGTCGAGTCGACACGACGACGCCGCCACGGCGTCGCGTTCGATTCCAGCATCGCGATCGGCAGAACGCTCCGACGTTTTGCCACCGACAGCATTTGGAGGAAACCAATGAGTAGCAAGACCAATCCGAGGCTCAACGACCTCATCGCCGAGCTGAAGTCTGCGTCCCACGACGCGGACGCCGACGTCTGGCGAGACGTCGCGGATCGACTCGAAAAGCCCCGGGCGAACCACGCAGAGGTGAACCTGGGTCGGATCGACCGATACGCACGCGAAGAAGAGACCGTCGTCGTCCCCGGCAAAGTGCTGGGATCCGGCGCGCTGCAGAAGTCGGTGACCGTCGCCGCGGTCGACTTCTCCTCGTCCGCCGAGACGAAGATCGACCAGGTCGGCGAGCCAGTATCGCTCGAGCAACTGCTCGAAGAGAATCCAGACGGATCCAACGTGCGGGTGATCGCATGAGCGTCGCCGAATTCGACGCGGACGTCGTCGTCGACGCCCGTGACTGCATCCTCGGCCGTGTCGCCAGCGAGGTCGCCCAGCGCGCCCTCGACGGCGAGCGCGTCGCCGTCGTCAACGCCGAAGACGCCGTCATCACCGGCGACAAGGAAGACGTCTTCGAGACCTACCGTACCCGGATCGGCCTCGGCTCCGACCAGGGGCCGGCCTATCCGCGCCGACCGGACACGATCTTCAAGCGATCGATCCGCGGCATGCTGCCGTACAAGAAGCCCCGCGGTCGCGAGGCACTCTCGAACGTCCGCGTCTACGTGGGCAACCCCTACGAGGACGACGACGACCGCGAGGCCGAGATTCTCGAGGACACGTCGCTGGACCGCCTGTCGAACATCCGCTTCGTCCATCTGGGCGAAGTCGCAGACCAACTCGGTGCTAACGTCACATGGTAACGAACACGAGTGGCAAGAAGAAGACGGCCGTCGCCCGCGCCACCGTGCGCGAGGGGGAAGGCCGCGTGCGAATCAACTCCCAGCCGGTCGAGCTCGTCGAGCCCGAGATGTCGCGGCTCAAGATGCTCGAACCGTTCCGCATCGTCGGCGACGACCTGCGAAGCGAGATGGACATCGACGTTCGCGTCGACGGTGGTGGCATCAGCGGGCAGGCAGACGCCGTCCGCACGGCCATCGCCCGCGGGATCGTCCAGCACACCAACGACGCCGAACTTCGCGACGCGTTCATGGAGTTCGATCGCTCGCTGCTGGTCAACGACGTTCGCCAGTCCGAACCGAAGAAGTGGGGCGGCCCGGGCGCTCGGGCACGCTACCAGAAATCGTACCGCTAAGGTGATGCAGGTATGATGGTACCGGTTCGGTGTTTCACCTGCGGCAACGTCGTCGGCGAACACTGGGAAGAGTTCGACGAGCGAGCCAACGAGGGAGACGAAGACCCACAGGAGGTCCTCGACGAACTCGGCGTCGAGCGCTACTGCTGCCGGCGGATGCTCGTCTCCCACCAGGACCTCGTCGACATCGTCTCTCCGTACCAGTAAACTATGCAACAGCAACGTCACAACCGCTACGAGAAGGCACGAATCCTCGGCGCTCGAGCCCTGCAGGTTTCCTACGGGGCACCGGTGCTGGTCGAGACCGACCAGACCCAGCCGATCCTGATCGCTGCCGAAGAGTACGATGCGGGCGCGTTGCCCTTCACGGTCAAGCGGGGGAAGGATCGGAAATGACGCTGATCACCGACGTCCGCCTGCGGCGGATCCTCGATTCACGTGGCAACCCCACGGTCGAGGCCGACGTTCTCACCGAGAGCGGCGGGTTCGGTCGGGCGGCCGCACCGAGCGGTGCCAGCACCGGCGAGTACGAGGCCGTCGAACGACCGCCGACCGAGGCGATCGCCGCGGCCCGCGAACACGCCGTGCCGCGACTCGTCGGTGAGGCCTACGCGGGCAATCAACGAGAGGTCGACGCCATCCTGCACGCCGCAGACGGCACCGACGACTTCTCGGAAATCGGCGCAAACAGCGCCGTTGCCATCTCGATGGCCGCCGCGAAAGCCGGCGCCGACGTGCTCGGAGCGCCGCTGTTCCAGCACCTCGGTGGCACCTTCCGCGGCCAGAACTTCCCGGTTCCGCTGGGGAACGTCGTGGGCGGGGGCGAACACGCCGCCGACGCGACCGACATCCAGGAGTTCCTCGTCGCACCCGTCGGCGCACCGAGCGTCGAAGACGCCGTCTTCGCCAACGCCGCCGCACACGCCGCCGTCGCCGACCTGCTCGAGGAGCGAGACGTTCCCTCGGGCAAGGGCGACGAAGGGGCGTGGGCACCCTCGATCGACGACAGCGAGGCGTTCGAGATCGTCGAGGAGGCAGTCTCGCGCGTCGAAGACGAGGTTGGCTTCGAGGTCCGGTTCGGACTCGACGTCGCCGCTGCGGAGATGTACGACGCGGATTCGGAAACGTACGAGTACGAATCCGCCGGCGAAAGCCGCGATACGGCCGAGCAGATCGCCTACATCGCCGACCTCGTTTCCGAGTACGACCTCGTCTACGTCGAGGACCCGCTCGACGAGAACGACTACGACGCCTTCGCCGACCTCACTGACGAAGTGGACGAGGAGACGCTCGTCTGCGGCGACGACCTGTTCGTCACCAACACCGAGCGCCTCCAGGAGGGGATCGATCGCGGCGCCGCAAACAGCATCCTGATCAAGCCAAACCAGATCGGGACGCTCACCGACGCCTTCGACGCGATCGAACTTGCGGGCGCGAACGGCTACGAGTCGGTCGTCTCCCATCGCTCGGGTGAGACCGAAGACGCGACGATCGCACACCTCGCCGTCGCGACGGACGTTCCGTACGTTAAGACGGGCGCCGTCGGGGGCGAGCGAACCGCCAAACTCAACGAACTCATCAGAATCGCAGACGACGCGACATGACAGAAAACGACGCGACCCAGGAAGGGCTCGACGCCGCCGCGGACGAGGTAGACGAGGAGCCGGCCGAAGGTGCCGGTCCCGCTGCCGACCCCGCAGAGGACGTCGAGCCAGTCGACGAACAGTCCGCCGAGGCCGACGACGAGGCCGACGCAGAAGCAGCCGCTGACGACGACGTCGAAGCCGAACCGGAAGACGCCGGGCCGGCTCTCGACGACGACGTCATGGGCGACGAGGAAGCCGACCTCCTCATCCCCGTCGAGGACTACCTCGGTGCCGGTGTCCACATCGGTAC
Organism: Natrarchaeobaculum aegyptiacum; assembly: GCF_002156705.1. Lineage (NCBI taxonomy): Archaea > Methanobacteriati > Methanobacteriota > Halobacteria > Halobacteriales > Natrialbaceae > Natrarchaeobaculum > Natrarchaeobaculum aegyptiacum. The sequence continues at coordinate 608,163 of NZ_CP019893.1, read as the reverse complement.
CCAGCAGAAGACCGCGGACATGGAGCGGTTCATCCACCGCGTCCGCACCGACGGGCTCTACGTGCTCGACGTCGCGAAGACCGACGGCCGCATCCGCACGGCTGCGGACTTCCTCGCCAACTACGCACCCGAACAGATCCTCGTCACCTCGAGCCGCCAGTACGGTCGCTTCCCGGCAGAGAAGTTCGCCGAAGCGGTCGGCGCTCGAGCGCGAACGGGCCGGTTCATCCCCGGCACGCTGACGAACCCCAAGTACGACGGCTACATCGAACCCGACGTGGTCGTCGTCACGGACCCGATCGGTGACGCTCAGGCCGTCAAGGAGGCCATCACCGTGGGTATCCCGGTTATCGCGATGTGTGACTCGAACAACCAGGTCAGCAACGTCGACCTCGTCGTCCCGACGAACAACAAGGGTCGCAAGGCTCTCTCGGTCGTCTACTGGTTGCTCGCGAACGAAGTCCTCGACCGCCGCGGCGCAGAGCCGTCGTACTCGCTCGAGGACTTCGAGAGCGTGGTCTGAACCGTTTTTACGTTCGGGACGGACGATTTCGGGCCGGAACGAGACCCGATCGACGGACTCGAGACGACGACGTGTTTTCACAGGCGATCCGACTCGAGAGCGGTTGCACTGCTCAGAGGAAGGTGAAAAGTGTCCGACTCGAGAGGGGACGAGACCCGAACTGGTACCGACTCGCTCTCGACCGACGTCGAACCGACGAACGACAGGATTACGTGCGAACCCTCCCAACGCGTCTCCATGGAGTGGCTATTCGAGTTCGAAGAAGAGGAACTCCCGACGGTCGTGCTACTGGCGGCGGCAGCACTGATCGCCATCTTCGCGGTCGGTATCCCGATTCGGGTGCTCCTCGGACTCTTCTGACCGGCTCACTCGCGGGCTCACTCGAGTGGAACTGTCGCGCGTGTATTCGCGCAGACGTGGTACTGCCGACCCAGATCACACCGACACGACGACCGATGCCCGAACCCACGCGAACCCTGATGGAAGACGTCGAAATCGCCAGCCAGCAGCACATGGTACACCTGTGGCTGGCGATCATCTCGGCAGTGGTCTCGCTGTTGCTCCCGTTCGTCGGCATCGTCGCCGCCTACAGCGGCTACAGGCTGATGACGGTGATGCACCGTCGCTGGTTCGGTCTGGTCTTCGCTGGAATCGGGCTGGCGAGTTTCTCGCTGTCGATGCTGACGATCGCCCTTCTCCAGCTTGGCTACATCGGCGGCTGATCCGGGCGGTTCGTTCTCGGCTGCATACGCGGGCAGCGGCGGGCGGATACTCAGATGCCGAGCCTCGAGAGCGGTTGAAACCAGACGGCGGCAACCAGCACGGCGAGGAAGACGTACGAGCCGCGTACGAGGAGCATGGTCGCCAGTTCCGGTTCGGCCCGTCGAGCAACGAGGGCCACGGCAGCGAACGCGAGCGCGGCGAGGACGGCAGTCGGCGGGAAGATCTGACTGACTGCGAGTGCGACGACCACAACCAGTGCGGTCGCCATGAGCCCGTAGGCGACGCGGTGTGCCCGCGCCGGCCCGACCCGGACGGCGACGGTGATCTTGTCGATCGAGCGGTCGTAGTCGTAGTCCTGGGCGTCGTCGACCACCTTGATCCCCGTGAGCAAGACGAGGAAGACGAGTGCGAAGCCGAGGGCGACGCCGCTCACGGTGCCTGTCTGGACGGCGTACCCGCCGAGGATCGCCAGCGCGATGCCGAGGGGGTACCCCGTGGTGGCGGTCAGCGGGTTCGTGTCGAGTTGCGGGGCGTGAAGGTACGCGATACCCCACGTTGGTACGGTGAGCGCGACTGCGAGCCAGCCGGCGAGTTCCCACAGGAGCAGACAACAGAGTGCGAAGAGCGCACTCGAGGCGACCAGACCGACGCGACAGCCGCGTTCGGTCAGCGGGTGGTCGTCGTCCTCGCCGCGGACGTGGAAATCGACGTAGCCGTCTTTGAGGTGAGCCGTGTAGACCGCAGCGAAGATCGCGACCGCGTGGACTGCAGTGGCAGTCGTCGTCGCAGTGCCAGCGCCGTCGCCCGCGAGAATCGCACCGAACAGCGAGGCCGCGACCGGCGGCAGCATGAACACCGGATGCACCTGCGACCAGTAGGCTCGAGCGACGCCACCGACACCGCGATCGTGTCGCAGCAGGGACATACCCTAGCCCCAACGAACGACGCCATAGTTCCTGTCCCAGCGGCGGTCGGTGGGACAGGAACGATCGAACTTCCGAAAAGCGAGCGAGTGGAAGCCGGCCTCGAGTTCCGAAACACGCACTTTGATGTTCCGGCTCAACTCACGAACGACCATGACAGACGCGTACACGGGTGCCGACCTGTTCGTCGACGCACTCGAGTCCTACGGCGTCGACTACGTCTTCGGGAATCCCGGGACGACGGAACTTCCGATCGTCGAGGCCATCGGGCAGAGCGACCTCGAGTACGTCCTCGGGCTGCACGAGGATATCGCAGTGGGGATGGCCGGTGGCTATGCTCAGACCCGGCGGTATCACAGCCACCACGACGACTCCGTGTTACCCGTCGGGGTCGCGAACCTGCACATCGCACCGGGGCTGGCCCACGGGCTGGGGAACCTCTACGCTGCGAAGATCACTGGCGCGCCGCTCGTGGTCACCGCGGGCAACCACAGCACGGACTTCCGACACGAAGAACCGATACTCTCGGGCGACCTCGTCGACCTCGCCGACCAGTTCTGCAAGTGGTCCGACGAGGTCCTCGACGTCGCGGCGCTCCCGACGATGCTCCGGCGGGCGTTTCGGGTCGCCATGACGCCGCCGACGGGTCCCGTCTTCCTCGGGCTCCCCCTCGACGTCGTCATGGAGGAAACCGAGGCCGATCCCGAACCCCTGGGCCCGATTCCGAACGCTGGTCGCGGTGACCCTGCCCAGCTCGAGCTGGCGGCCGACATCGTCGCGGCGGCCGACAGTCCCGTGATGGTCGTCGGCGATCACGTCGCCCGCGCCGGAGCCGACGCCGTCGACGCAGCCGTCGACTTCGCGGAAGCCTCGGGCGCGCGAGTCCACGGCGAGATCCTCTCGAGTGAGGTCGCGTTCCCGACGGACCACGACCAGTGGGTCTCTCACGTGCCGCCGAACCAGGAACTCGCCTCGATGCTGCAGGACACCGACACCCTGGTGTTCGCCGGCTGTTCGACCCACACGACGCTGACCCGCCACGAGGGGTCGCTGTACAACACCGACGCGACCATCGTCCACCTCGGCCACGACGCCTGGCAACTCGGCAAGAACGAACACGCAGACTGCGCCGTCCTCGGCGACCCCGGTCTCGTCCTGCAGAATCTCGCAGACCGCGTCGGTGACCGGGTCGACGAGGAGACCCTCGAGTCCCGCCTCGAGAACGTTGCGGGGGTCAAGGAGATGGTCGGGGCTCGACTCTCGAGCATCGGCGAGGGATCAGGCGACGACGATCCGCGGGCGTCGAAGGCCCAGCTGGTCGATACGATCGAGCGCGTCGTGAGCGATCCGTACGTCGTCGACGAGGGGATCACCTCGAAGTACGCGATGCTTACCCGCTGGGAGATGGACGCCGAACAGTACATCTCGAACAAAGGTGGTGGGCTCGGCTACGGCCTGCCGGCGGCCGTCGGTGCCGCCGTGGCGGAGGGCCAGCGCGAGGATCCACGCGAGGTGATCGGATTCATCGGTGACGGCTCCTACCAGTACTACCCCCACTCGATCTACAGCGCCGCTCGCCACGATCTCGACCTCACCGTCGTCATCTCCGACAACCGCAACTACCGCATCCTCAAGGACAACACGCTCGACCTGATGGGCGGCGAGGAAGACGACTACGCGTTCGTCGGGATGGACTTCGACCCGCCCGTCGACCTCGTGAAAAACGCCGAGAGCCACGGCGCAAACGCCCAGCTGGTCGAAACGCCTGACGAGATCGAGGACGCACTCGAGGAAGCGCTCGAGAACGACGGCGTCGACGTGCTCGACGTGCTGGTGCAGGACTGATCAGGAGCAGCGTAGATTCGCACACTTCCCAGTGTGACTGAGACAGATATGTTAAAATAGACGTGTATATTCACGTCCGGGTGGAAACAGTGCCTGTTAGAACCGTTCTATTAATCTGATTTATTACGGTGTGAATTAATATCGAGAAGTTTACCCATCTTCCCGCCGTACAGACCTCAACATGGATTCGACTGTCGGACAGAATACCGAGTTGCACACCAGAGTCCGGCAGCAGGAAGTCGTCGCTGAGCTCGGCCAACAAGCGCTCGAAACCGACAATCTCGACCAGTTGATGCACGACGCTACGGTTGCTATTGCCGAGATACTCGATAGTGATTACGCCAAGGTGCTGGAATTGCTCCCTGATAGGGACGAAATGATCCTCCGACAGGGTTTCGGCTGGCGCGATGGCCTCGTGGGCGACACAACGGTGCCGACGGAGGTTGACTCTCAAGCGGGCTACACCTTGCTTTCAGAGGAACCGACCATCGTGAATGACCTTCGGACTGATGAACGGTTTTCCGGGCCTGAACTGCTCACCAACCATAACGTCGTCAGTGGTGTCAGCGTTATCATAGGCTCTGTAGAGGAACCATGGGGCGCTCTTGGAGTACACACGGCTGAGCACCGCGAGTTCACCGGCCACGACGTGAACTTCATTCAGAGCATTGCAAACGTGCTTTCGTCAGCGATTGTAGAAGTGGGATTGAAGAAACAGTATCACGAAAGGGAAAGTGAGCTCAAAGAGACGCTCAATCGCATCACTGATGGATTCATCGGAATGGATGCCGATTGGACCATTACATATATCAACGAGCGTGGAGCGGAGCTGATTGGTTTCGACGGCGAAGGACCTGTAGGCAGGAACCTGTGGGACGTGTTCGAGCCGGCGCTCGGAACGACGTTTGAGGAGCAATACTGTAAGGTGGTTACCACCCAGGAGCCCACTTCATTTGAGGAGTACTACCCACCACTCGACAGCTGGTTCGAGGTTCACGCCTATCCGTCTACATCCGGTCTATCACTCTATTTTCAGGACGTAACCGAGCAGCGTGAGCGCGAACGCGACCGCGAACTGTTCCGCACGCTACTCGATTACTCCACCGACGCCGTCTTCGTCGAAGATCCCGGAACCGGTGAGATTCTCACTGTGAACGACACCGCTACCCGACAGCTTGGCTACTCTCGCGAGGAACTACTGGACTTAACGGTGCCCGACATCGATACCGACCTCCCTACGCTGGAGGACTACCGGGCGTTCGTGACGGCCCTCAAATCCGATGGGCACACCACATTTAACGGGACGCATCAGCGGAAGGACGGCTCCACATTCCCGGTTGAAGTTAACGTCTCGTACATCGAGCTGGATCAACTGGATCGTGCATACGTCCTCGCACTCTCACGCGACATCACCGGGCGCAAGCGCGCAGAAAAACGCATTCGTGAGAACGAGGCGGCGCTCGAACGGCTCAACGTCGCAACCCAGGAACTGATCGACGCTGATCCCGAGAATATACCGATCCGGACCGCCGACATCGTCCAATCGGTCCTCGACATCGAGTACGCCGCGCTTTGGAAATACGACGAGACGAGCGGCGAGCTCGACGAATACGCCAGTCGAACGAGCCCCGAAATCGAACCTGATTCAGTTCACCTGCCAGCTCACCTTTCCGGGCAAGTCTGGCAGACATTCGTCGGTGACGATGTGAACGTCGAAAACGACGTCGAGGTTGGTGAGAGCGAAGCGGGGGCCTCACCACTGCGAAGTTATGTCTTCGCCCCACTGGGGAGACATGGTGTCATCTGTGCCGGCTCGACGCGGGCCGACACGTTCGACGATAGGTTAGTTGACCTCGTAGAGACGGTCGCCACCACGGTCGAGACCGCGTGGGACCGTGCCAACAGCAAAGCGAAGTTGGAGCAGCAGAACACGGAGTTAGTTCGGCTCGATCAGCTCAACATGTTGATCAGGGAGATCGATCAAGCGCTCGTTCAGGCACAGACGGTCGGAGCTATCGATGAAGCCGTCTGCGAACACTTGGCCGAGTCACCCCTGTTCGAGTTCGCCTGGGTCGGCGAGTTCGACGTCACCGTCGGCACGATTGCCCCACGAGAGTGGTCGGGGATCGATAGTACCTCTCTAGAGCAACTCACTACGGACGAGGAGTCTGTCCTCGGTGAGCGGCCGGTCGTCACCGCAGTCCGAACGGGTGAGGCTGAAGTCGTCACTGACACTGCAACGGATCCACGGGCAACGCCGTGGCGCGAAGCCGCGCTGAGAGCTGGTGGACGGTCGTGTTTTTGTATTCCACTCGTCTACGAGGAGTCTATCTACGGTGTCTTGGTGGTGTACGGCAGGACGCCACAACCCAACGAGCAGAACGTGGACGTCCTTTCGGAACTCGGAGAGACGATTGCCCACGCGATTCATGCAGTCGAAACCAGGATCACCCATCAATCAGATAGTACCGTCGAACTCACGCTCCAAACGACGGCAGAGATGCCACTCGTTCGCCTCGCCCAGGAGGCCGACTGTACGATCGACTTTACCGGAGCAGTGCCCAGAGACGATGGGGACATGACAGTGTTCTTCACTGGGAGGGACGTGTCTCCCGACGAGGCACTGACTGCAAGCGAGCAATCACTCACCATCAAGAACTTATCTTTGTTGGCTGAACGTGATTCGGCTTCCCTGTTCAAAGCACGGCTGCCAAATTCAACGCTCGTCGGCAAATTCCTCGAGCGGGACGTAACGATCCGCTCGCTAAACATCGACGCGGGGACGGCTACTGCCGTCGTAGAGTTGTCGGAGGCAGTCGACGTTCGCGAGTTCGTCGAGGGTGTGAGGGGTGATATTCCAGATCTCGACTTGCTCGCTCGCCGGTCTCGAACCAGGCCGCCCGACACTGAACAGCGACTCCAAACTGCATTCGAACAGCGTCTTACACCTCGTCAACAGGAGATCCTCCAACTGGCCTACCGGAGTGGGTACTTCGAGTCGCCCCGCGTCCAAACGGGCAAGGAACTCTCCGATGCGCTGGATCTCTCACAGTCGACGTTCAATTATCACCTCAGAGGGGGCGAACGGGAACTCCTGACGATGGTGTTCGACTACGAACCACAGGCGTAGTTGAACACCAGTTGCCATTTATCTCATTATTGCGTTCTGTATTCTCTTTTTCGCTCACCCATCACCCCTACATATTCCTTTACATCGGAACTGGTGGAGTTTCAGAAGTATCCGGAAGACAGTACCTGTGGCTGAGACCAGCCCACTTTCGCAATAGTGCGATTGAGCGTCGAGTCCTGTCGTAGTTTACCGAGACTGTTCTTTCGATGGTCCCGCCCCAATTGAGGGTGTGACTTGCAATCAAGAGATACGCAGTTATACTGAACACGAACCGAGGGAACTATCATCCAACACGAATGTACCATCAGCGCTATCGGAAATGCTCAGTAGGCTGAGTGACCGAAACAACCGGCGAATTACGTTCCAGCTCTCGAAACAAGACGAACAGGTTTCCGGCGACAAAATTATAGCACGGGTCGCATCGGATCGCCCATTGCTTGCGGCCGACGGTACCGTGAGAGCCAGGGGTCACATCAACGGGGATCGAAAGTATGGCAACTGAAGAAGAGAGTCCGCCACCGTCTATGGATACCGTTTTAAACGTCCTGGAAAAACGATATCGCCGTCGCCTGCTCGTCGCGCTGCTGGAACACAATCCACAGGTTGCCGACAACCCACAGATTTCTTCAGACACTGAATCCGCGACTGAGAACTTGGAAACGCTCACTATTCACACATGGCATAAGCACCTTCCCAAGCTGGAAGAATCAGAATTCATCGAGTGGGATCGGGACACAAACTCAATACAGAAGGGGCCTCAATTCGACGAGATTCAACCACTGCTCGAGTTGCTGCAGAACCACGCCGACGAATTACCCGACGACTGGCTGTGACCAGTTTGAGATGACCACCGGCCATCGGGTAACTCGCCCAGATCACTCCTCCCGAACCCGCTCGCCCTCGAGCGTCTCGGGGAACAGTTTGCCCGGGTTCAGCGTATCGGTCGGATCGAGCGCACGTTTGACCGCGCGCATCGCGTCGACTGCGCCCGACCCGTGTTCGCGCTCGAGGAATTTGCGCTTGCCCAGTGCGATGCCGTGTTCGCCCGTTGCGGTGCCGCCGTGGTCGATGGCGAGGTCGACGATCTCTCGATAGACCGTGTGCGCGCGCTCGACGTGGTCCGGGTCCTCGGGATCGGCGAGTACGCTGTAGTGGACGTTGCCGTCCCCCGCGTGGCCGAAACAGGGAACGAGCACGTCGTACTCCTCGCCGAGGCGCTTTGCTTCGCGAACGACGTCCCCGTAGGCGCTGATCGGCACCGTCACGTCGCCGGGGTGCTGGGGCTCGAGGTCTGGGTCCCACTGGCGCGTGGCGTAGGCGAGTTCCCGGCGGGCCCGCCAGAGGGCTTCCATCTCGCGCTCGTCGTCGCTCAGTTCGAAGCGCTCGACGCCGTGGGCCTCGAAGATCGCCCGGCAGAGGTCGACTTCCTCCTCGACGCCGTGGTTGGCGTGGAACTCGAGGAAGACCATCGGGGCGTCCGGCAGGCCGGTGTCGAGGTAGGCGTTGGCCATGCGAGCGCTCAGGCTGTCGAGCAGTTCGATCCGGGCGACGTCGACTTCGGTGCGGATCGCCTCCTGGATCGCCGCCGTTGCGTCGTCGAGCGAGTCGAAGATCGCCCGCCCGCCGCGGATCTGTTCGGGGCGGCCCGCCAGTTGCAGCGTGGCGCGGGTGACGACAGCGAGAGTTCCCTCGCTGCCGACCAGCAGATCGGTCAGGTTGTAGCCGCTCGAGGTCTTGATCGCCCGCGAACCGGTCTCGATCACCGTGCCGTCGGCGAGGACGGCCTCGAGGCCGAGCACCCAGTCGTGGATCTCGCCGTACTTGACGGTCTGCATGCCGCTGGCGTCGGTGGCGATCATGCCGCCGATCGTCGAGATGTCGCCCGAGGAGGGCAACGGCGGGAAGAAGAGGCCGTCGTCGGCGACGTACCCCTCCACGTCGGAGCCGATGATTCCGGGGCCGACGTCGATCTGGAAGTCCTCCGGTCGATACTCGTAGACGTCGTCCATCCGGGTCAGGTCCAGACTGATCCCGCCGTGAGCCGGCAGTGAACCACCCTCGAGGCCCGTCCCCGCGGCGTAGGGGGTGACCGGCACCCCGTGATCGGTCGCCGCGGCGAGCACAGTCGACACGTCGTCGGTCGACTCCGGCCAGACGACGGCGTCGGGGAGCGTTCGGTCGGGCGACCCTTCGGTCCCCCAGTCTGCGGCGTGAGAGTCACGACGGCCCTCGTCGAACGAGACCTGGTCGTCTGCGAGCGCGAGATCCGTGAGGAACGCGCAATCGTGTGTCATACGCTCACGTTGGTCAGAATCCGTATCAACGTTTCCACGTGGGCGTGGGTCCGGTCATCCGTACTGGTCGACCGTCGGCCGGCCAGTTCTGGCACAGGATTACAGGAACGGGAGTCGAACACACAGCCGTGGGCGAGAACCGAGACCCAACGATCACCAACGCGATCGACGAGCACGCCCTGGAGGAGCGACTCGCCCGGCTACGCTACCACCTCGAGGCCACCGGCGAACTGCCGATCGATCGTCGGTCCAACCGCTGGCTCGGGGAGGCAGAGAGCATCGCGCGCGACCTGGCGACGAGCGACCTCGATCGAGAGACGGTCGCCCGGCGAGTCAGCAAGATCAGCGGCCTCCTCGCGGAAGTCGAAGAGACGGGCCACGACGAGGCCGATCAGCACCTCGCGGCGGCACGACGAGAGTGTACGGACCTCCTCGAGTCCTGAACCGGCGTCGGCTCCGGCCAGGAACGGCCCGACAGCGGCGCGCTCGAGTCTGTCGGAAACGCTGAACTTTATGTGAATTCGTGACGGGGTTGTGGACGAACGATGATGACGCACACGCCAGAGACGTACGAACCGACCCGGAGGGGAGCAGCGTGACCGCCGAACGCGACCTGCTGATCAGGCTGGGCGACTACGACAGTCCACAGGAGGTCGGCGACCGCGCTGGCGAGGCAGAGGAACTCGGCTTCGACCGGATCACCGTCGGCGAGACGACCGGGTGGAACATCGTCCCGGCGCTGACGCTCGCGGCCGACCGCACCGACGAGCTTGGCATCTCGAACGACGTCGTCTCGCCGTTTGGACGATCACCCGCGATGCTGGCCCAGACCGCACTGGCGCTGCACGCGGCCGCCGACGGCCGATTCCGCCTCGGTATTGGCCCCAGCTCGCCCGCGATCACCGAACGCTGGCACGGTCTCGAGTTCGATCGACCATTGCGTCGTACTCGCGAGACGATCGAGATCGTCCGGTCGGTCTACGAAAACGGAAGTCCAGCCTACGAGGGCGAAATATTCGACATTGCCGGTCTCAACTACGAACGCGAGACGCCCGAGAACCCGCCGCCGATCGACGTCGCAACGCTCGGCCCCAAAGCCACCGAGATGGCCGGCCGCTTCGGCGACGGCTGGGCACCACAGATGTTCACCAGGGACGGCCTCGAGGAGCGACTCGAGGACCTCGAGCGGGGGGCAGACCTCGCGGGGAAGGACCTCGATGACCTCCGGGTCGCGCCCATCGTCCGTGGCATCGCGAGCGAGGATCGCGAGACGGCACGGGCGAAAGCCCGGGGAACGATCGCGTTCATGCTCGGTGCGTACGGCCCCTACTACGGGAACTCGGTCGCAGAACAGGGCTACCCCGACGTGGTCGAGGACGTCCGCGAGGCGTGGGGCGAACGAGATACGGAAGCGATGGCCGCCGCGCTGCCCGACGAAGTGCTCGACGCGCTCGCTCCCGCGGGGACGCCCGAGGAGGTCAGCGAGTGGGTCGAAGAGTACGCCAGCCTCGAGGGTGTCGACGCGATTCGTGTCGGGTTCGTCAACGAGATGAGCGAAGGAGAAAAGCGCACGACGATGGAAGCGGTCGTCGACGCGGTCTGATACGGTTTACAGGTTGAACAGGCGCAATGCCACGGTCTTTAGGCCGTGGATACGCGCCGTCACTTAGTGACGCAACCCGCCGACGATAGCACAGTCAGATATTCCAACAGATATTCAAACAATCGTAACTAATTACAATTATAATGGTCACGGTGACTGTCACCGCGAAGTTCCACAACCCGTCCCTCTCACGGCGGAAAGAGTGGCAACACGCCTCTGGACTCTACCGTGATACCAAGCAGTTCTGCATCGACGGATGGAAAAACGGCGACTTCGACAAGTCCGTGACCACGGCCAGCATCGACAACGATCTCTATTCGGCCATCCAGAACCAGGCCATCCGAGAGGCGAAATCAGACCACAACAAGGACGGAGATGTTCGCTACCGAGAGAGTCAGCCGTTCGCCGTCAACAACCAGAACTGGGAAATCGACACAACTGAGAACGGCACGGTCGTCGTCGGCTTCCCGTGCGTCTCTCAATGGTGGTACACGCCTATCGAAGTGTATGACGACATTGCCGACCCTGTAGACCGACTGGTCGAGGGTGACGCAAAGAAGACACGGCTACAAGTGTACCGCCGTAGTGACGATTGGTTCTGTACGTTCAATATCGAGTACGACGCCGACACGTCGGGCGAAACGCCAATCGGCGTCGACATTGGTGAACGGCACATCCTCGCCGTGACCGCATACGGTGATGGTGAGTCGATGTTGGTGTCGGGTGGTGAGGCGAAGTACGTTCGACGCAACTATCGTTCCCTACGCGATTCGCTTTCGGAAGCGGGTGCGCTTCGCGCACGCAACCGCGTTGGTAACAAAGAACAGCGTCGAATCACAGACTTGAACCACAAACTCTCCCGTCGCCTCATCGCGTTCGCGGAACAGTTCGAGAACCCCGTCATTCGGATGGAAGACCTCGAAGGTGTCCGTGAGAATAGTTCGTGGTCAGGTGTTCACTCGTGGCATTTCCACCAACTCCAACAGTTCATCACGTACAAAGCCGAACGCGCTGGTATCCGCGTCGAGAAAGTTGATGCCTACCATACCAGCCAACGGTGTTCGGCGTGTGGTTCGATGGGAACCCGTGATGGCGACCACTTTTCGTGTTCGGAGTGCGGTCGAGGACGCCACGCCGACCTGAACGCTTCGGAGAACATTGCACAACGGGAGGGAGAACCATGCACGGCCTAACAGTTCGGCTGAGGCGAACCGTGCTACCTCGCTGGTTGAATAGCCAGCTATCTTCGATACTCGCTGTATGCGGGGAGGAAGGCCCCATTGACAGGGCTGTACGCGCTGGAAAGCACGTCCGTGGTCACAACTGGACGGCGACCGTCGACGGGTCACGCGAAAGCGTACTTGAACCCCGAGGAAACGCGCAACCTGAATATCCACGTCGTGGATTCCCGCGACTTTACAGTAGTTGCTGATTCGATCAGGAAAGCCGCAAGGATTGGAGTGTCGTTCTCAACTCCGGCTTCGTGAAACCGTTCTCAGTGCTGTCCAGAGAGCGTAACAGCTGTCGAAGCGTTTCCTCAGCCTTGTTCTTCCAGTCTTACCAGTACTGAGGGGCGTACTGACTCGGGCTGCTCAGCCCGAGTCAGTCGCCGAGATAACCGCTACCCGTACGGTATTTGCCCGAGAAACGCGCGAAACAGGGCGGTCGGGACGACTGGATCCGTCCCGACCGCCCGGCGGGACGTCACGAGCAGGTTCGTCAACACCCACAGATTGTACAGCGCGACGGCGAACAGGAAGTAAAAGAGCCGTACTGAGAACGTCGGTGACGACGTTCTCGGGAGAAACTCCGTAATCTTGCGATAGGACGTTTCGATTCCCCAACGACGGCGATATGCTTCAGCCAGTGGCCGGGCGATCTCGACGTCAGTGCCGACGTCGAGATCGCGGTTGGTAACCAGACAGAAGTGGTCGTCATTTCGTGTTCGATGCGGAACGACGACGAGCCGGACTGTCGTTCGGCCCGTCGGCGGATTCGACCGAGCCATCTCGTACTCTGCAATGAACGTGTCGCTGTCGTGGTCATCAATAAATTGCTGTACCTTTTGTGTTTGCGGCGCACGCATGAGGAACTCAACGTCGAGTTCTTCGAGCGCTAGGGCGAGGTGAACACGATAGAAGCCACGATCGAGATAAAGGCGGTTGATTTCGACATACTCGCGGACGTCTGAGACGAGTTGGCGGAGTGCATCCGCCAACTCGTCGGTATCGCTGCCCTCCAAGGCTACCGATCCAAGCGTGAAACGGACGCTCGGATCGACGATACAGACGGTAGCGAACTTGTACGCGCGATCGGTGCCCTGCGCTGGATTCGTTGTACAGACGTGAGGAGTCTCTTTGTCCCCGTAATAGAGCCAGTCGTGAACGTCGATTGCGACGTCTACTGGCCTGGTAAACACGCGGTTGCGAGCGGCTTCGTCGAGGATTGCGTCGCGGACGCGGTCGAACTGATCGTCGACCGCGTCCGCGTCGAGTCCACGTAGATGGTAGAGGAGCGCTCGTGCGAGCGGATTTCGAGCGGTTGCGTCAATGGCGATATCGTCGCCACGGGCGAGCTGATAGGCTTTCGCACCAGTATTGGCGAATTCATTGTCGAATGCGATCCGAGCGAGGACTTGCTGGAAGTCCTCGCTCGGATAGGTGCCGTTCGCAGCGATCCCGAACTCAAGTTCTGGAAACAGCATCGACGACGCTGCACGAGTCACCTGCGTTGCCTCAGTTGTCTCGACCATATCGAGACAACGACCGCGACGGCAATCGTCACTTGGTCACTTCAGCAACTACTGTTTAGGCGCGGGAGGATGTCAAACCTGCACCAAGACGTGGTCGCCGCAGCCCTTTTGCTACCAGCCACGGACGTACCTCTATGAGCGAACGCGCCGCCGACGAGGGGTCCCGCCGGGTGTACGACCCCGACGACAGTCACAACTTCCCCGACGAGAAGCTCAACGCCGTCCTCGAGGTGGTCGACGACGACGAGGAAATTCAGACCTATCTCGAGGCCCAGAACGTCAACGCGGTCGACCGGATGCGCTACAACGACCACGGTCCGAAACACATCGAGATCGTCCGCAACCGCGCGCTCTGTCTGTACGACCTGCTCAAGGCGAGCGACGTCGACTTCAACGGGGCCCGCGAACAGGATCTGGCCGAAGAAGACGAGTCGGTGATCATCGCGCTGGCTGCGATGCTCCACGACGTCGGCCACGTCGTCCACCGCGACGACCACGCCTACTACTCGATCCCGCTCGCAGCTGACATTCTGGATCGCATCCTCCCGGAGTTCTACGACGTCGCCGGACGAGTCCGGGTGAAAGGAGAGGTCCTCCACGCGATCCTCTGTCACCACCGCGCCGAGACGCCGCTGACGACGGAAGCAGGCGTCATCCGCGTCGCTGACGCCCTCGACATGGAACGCGGGCGATCGCGCATCCCCTACGAACACGGCGGGCGGGGCATCAACACCCTCTCGAGTCAGGCGATCGAACGCGTCTCGCTGTACGAAGGTGACACACGTCCGGTGATGGTCGAGATCGCGATGACCAACGCCGCGGGTGTCTACCAGGTGGACAACCTTCTGAAGGCGAAACTCAGTGGATCCGGCCTCGAGGACCAGATCAGGATCGTCGCGGTCAACACGAACGAAAACCGGGAACAACTCGTCGAACGGATCGAACTCTAGACGCTACTGGCCACAGATATCGAATCCATCGTCGGTTCGCTCGAGGAATCCTCGCTTTCGGAGCGTGCTGGCGATCGACAGCGCCGTCCCTTTCTTGATCGCGAGGTCCACCTGTAGCTGTTCGACTGTGGCACCGTCGCGAGCGCTCACGTACAGGTAGATCAGCTTGGCTCGTGGTGACTCGAGGGCCGGCGGCACGGAGAGATCGAGGTCGGTGTCGATCGGTTCCGGTGGATTCGGTTGCATAGTCGGACGATGTCTTTCGACGATAATAAATCCCTATTTCAACGATCGTCGAAATCATTGCTCCCCGCCGAGTTCACTTGCCGGTATCGTCAGCATCCCGTCGTCGAAATTTCATCCATCACGTCTTCAGGCCACTACAATCGGACAGTCCGGAATTTGTACCAATCGACGAGACGGCTATCGCTGGTCGTGGTACTCCACCGGCTAACGAGCGACTCGAGCGGCGTCGGGGCTAATGTCCGACCGAGAGAGGATGGACGTGCCGTTTTTGTGTCCTCCCGCCAGAGTGAGAAGGGATGTCGACGCAGATTACTGTCCTCGCGCTACTCACCGGATTGCTCACCGGTGCCCTGTTCCGGTTTCTCAATGTCCCAATCCCGGCGCCGCCGGAACTCCCCGGCATCATGGGGATCGTCGGAATCTTCATCGGATACAAACTGATCGACTACGCGGACATCGGCGTCGACCTCCTCGATGCCCTCGGATTGTGAGAGCAGCAGTTCCGGGTGAACGCGGACGAAGTGAGAACTTCCCACTCGGTCGTCGTCGAGACTCTCACGTCGGTTACCACAGCCGCAAGGAGAGCCGCGACATGATCCACGCGAACGTGAGTAGCACGGAGGCAGTGACGTACGCCACGCCGATCGGAAGTACGATCACCGGGAGCGAAGCGAGGTAGAAGTAGCCGACGACGAGAACGATAGGCAAGACCAGGAGATTGGCTTTGACGAATCGCTCGAGGCTCATCGTCTCGAACTCGGGGGCACGCACGGATAGGCCTGCTGGTGTCGACTGGCCGGTACGTGACGGGTTGTGAGCGGCTGAATCGCCGATAGCTGATTCGAATCGAACGGGAAGAGAAACGGAAATCCGGCTGAATCTACCGGGTGAGCGGTGGCTCAGTAACTGCGCTCTTTCGGCTCGTAGGTCTTCTCTTCGCCCTCGAGGATCACCGGGCGGTAGAAGATCCTGGGCTCGCCGCCGTTCCAGGAGATGAGCGTGTGTTTGAGCCAGTTCTCGTCGTCGCGTTCTTGATTCTCCTGTCGCCAGTGGGCACCACGGAACTCGTTGCGCACGAGCGCGCCGAGTGCGATCGTCTCGGCGACGTCGATCAAGTTGCGTGTCTCGTAGGTCTGCTGGAGATCGGTGTTGAACGTGCGCGAGGGGTCGTCGACGTAGACGTCCTGATACTGCTCGCGGCACTCGCGGATAACCCGGAGCGCCTTCTTGATGCCCTCTTCGGTACGGAAGACGTTGACGTGGTCGGTCATCGCCTTCTGGAGCTTCTGACGGATCTCGGCGTGCTGGATGCCCTCGTTGCGATCCATCAGGCGGTCGACGCGTTCGCGTTCGCGCTCGACGGTCCGCTCCAGAATGCCCTCGGCGTCGGCTGCAACGCCACCGTCTGCGGCGACGCCACCCGCGGTCTCGAGGCCGGCTTCGCCGGGCTGGACTGGGAGGTCCGCGTCGGTTTCGTCTTCGACGTCGTCGCCGTAGCCGGTCTGGATCTGGGGTTCGCCAAGGTCCTCACCGGCGGCGTGGCGACCGGCGCGCTTGCCGAAGACGATCAGTTCGGGTAACGCGTTGCCGCCGAGTCGGTTACCGCCGTGGACGGAGACACAGGCAGCCTCGCCAGCGGCATAGAGGCCGTTGATGCAGGTCTGACCGTTCTCGTCGACGTCGATCCCACCCATCGCGTAGTGCTGGCCGGGTTTGACCGGCATCGGTTCGACGAGCCCGTCGACGCCTTCGAAGTCCTCTGCGAGGTGGAGGATGTTCTCGAGGCGGTCCAGGATGCGCTCTTCACCGAGGTGGCGCATGTCGAGGTGGACGTACTCGTCGTTGACGCCCCGGCCTTCGGCAACCTCGGTGAGTTCGGCACGGGCGACGACGTCGCGAGAGGCGAGTTCGCCGGAGTTGTTCGCGTAGCCGTACTCGAACATGAACCGTTCGCCCTCGTTGTTGTAGAGGATGCCACCTTCGCCACGGACACCCTCGGAGATCAGGACGCCCGTCGACGGCAGCGAAGTCGGGTGGAACTGGATGAACTCCATGTCCTCGAGCGGCGCGCCGGCGCGGTAGGCGATCGCGTGACCGTCACCGGTACAGGAGACGGCGTTGGTGGTGTGGTCGAACGCCTGACCGGGGCCACCGGTCGCGAGGATGACACCGCTGTTGGCCTTGAAGCCCTCGATCTGACCGGTCTGGACGTCGTAGGCGACGACGCCGTGGCAGGTCCGATCGTTGGGGTCGTCCTCGTCGGTGACCGCGAGGTTCATCACGTACCACTCGTCGTAGACCTGAATGCCTCGCTTGACGACCTGCTCGTACATCGTGTGCAGCAGGTGGTGACCGGTCTCGGCGCCAGCGAACGTCGTTCGTGGGTACGAGAGACCACCGAACGGCCGCTGGGAGACTGTCCCGTCCTCTTCGCGCGAGAAGGGCATCCCCCAGTGCTCGAGTCGCATCGTGTCCTCGGGGGAGTCCTGTGCGAGGGTCTCGACTGCCGGGGCGTCGCCCAGGTAGTCGGAACCCTTCATCGTGTCGTAGGCGTGGAGTTCCCAGTCGTCGCCCTCCTGGAGGGCGGCGTTGATCCCACCTTCCGCGGCACCGGTGTGGCTGCGGACCGGGTGGAGTTTCGTGACGAGCGCCGTGTCGGCTCCCGCCTCGTGCGCTGCGATTGCGGCCCGGAGGCCGGCGCCGCCGGCGCCGACCACGATGACGTCGTGTTCGTACATATTACCAGAACTTCAGGTTCTTCTTCACAGCTTCCCGTTTGAGCTCCTGAATGTGCTCGGTGAGCGGGATGTCTTTCGGACACACCTCGGTACAGGAGAACTGGGTCTGGCAACGCCAGACGCCGTGTTCCTGCTCTAAGATGCGGAGCCGATGCTCTTTGATCTCCTCGCTTTCGCGGTCGTCCATCGCGAACTTGTAGGCCTTGTTGATCGCCGCGGGACCGAGGTACTCGTTGTCACCGGCAGCGATGTTACACGAGGACATACACGCGCCACACCAGATACAGCGCGAGGACATCTTGATCTTCTCGCGGTTCTCGGGACTCTGGCGCTGTTCTTCGAGGTCGGCCGGATCCGGCGTATCTTCGTCCTGGAAGTACGGCTCGACGGCGTGCATCTGGTCGTAGAAGTGGTCCATGTCGACGACCAGGTCCTTGACGACCTCCTGGTGGGGTAGCGGTTCGATACGAATCGGCTGCTCGAGATCGGCGAGCTGGGTCTTGCAGCCGAGTTTCTGCCGGCCGTTGACGAAGAAGGCGTCGGAGCCACAGACGGCCTGCCGACAGGAGTGGCGGAACGTAAGCGAGGAGTCGAACTCGTCGCGGGCGTACATGACCGCGTCGAGGACAGTCATCCCCTTCTCGAAGGGGACGTGGAAGTCGTCGAAGCGCGGTTCCTGCTTGGCTTCGACTTCGGGGTCGTATCGGAAGACCTTGATGTGGACCGTCTCGCCCTCGGCTTCCGCATCCGCTTCGGCCTGGGCGTCGAGTCCCGCTTCTTTCTCCTCGAGTCGCCGCTCCTGGGGCGACTGCGTCCCCTTCATCTCGGGGTCTGCCGGTGCTTCCTGCGATTCGGGTTCTTGTTGTTGCGTGCTCATGTTACATCCACCCCGCCATGACGAGTGCAACGTAGGTGCCCTGTGCGACGAGTGCGAGGCCTGCCAGTGTAAGGACTGCAAGCACTACCTTCTTCGGGGTGCCGCTGAGTCCCTGGTTGACGAGTGCGTTGTAGACGCCGTTGATACCGTGGAACGCGCCGGCCCAGAGGAACAACACCATCGTCAGGAAGTAGCCCACGTTCTCCATGCGAGCAACCGTGTCGTCGAGGGTGACAGCGTAGGCGTGGTTGACGAAGTGCAACAGGAAAAAGTGCATCGCCAGCACGACGATCAGGAACGCCGCCGTCACGCGCTGGAGGAACCAGGCGGTACCCCCGGGGACGAACGAGGAGTGTCGTTCGGCCATTAGAAGCCCACCCCCGTGGTGAACGTCGGAACGGACGCGACGGTGATGATCCCCGTGAGGATCAGCGACGCGTAGAAACTCTTGTCCTGGGAGTCCAGACCGATCCCGAGGTCGACCAGCAACAGCCGGAGGCCGTTGAGAATGTGGAAGACGGCAACGGCGAGGAGGCCGACTTCGAGAATCCGGATGATGAGGAGACTCTCGAGTCCACCCAGCGTGGCCGTGTAGATGTCGACGTCTGCGACGCCGATGTTCTCGACGTTCGGTAACGCCGCAGTGTCCACTTCGACCGTTTCGCCCTGTACACCACCAACGGCCGTGCTCAACACCGCGATGTGGGTAAACAGGTAGCCGATGAGGATCCACCCAGTGAACTTGTGGAAGATCCAGGCCCACATCCCGGCCGAGAACTCCTTCCAGCGACCGAAGTCCTCGACGAGGCCGCGATTGTAAGACTGACTCATGCGCTCGTGTGGACGTTCGACCGTGAGGGTATAGAACTTACCTTTGACGCCTCGAGACCTCGGACAGTAACGATCGATGTTCCGGGTCACGCGACGGCCGACGTGTTCGGAGCCGCGAACGGTGATTTACTGGTCCCTAGAGTTCGCTTCGAGAGCGCTCGGTCGTCTGTTCGCGCTCGAGTGCGATCCTGGTGTCAGCCGAGAGGCCGACGAGGTGACACAGCGGGTTTCCGGGGTAGACGACGGGGTTCTCGAGGACACCGACGATCAGTCCCGTGAAGGGGGCCTCGACGGTGACGACCTCGTCTTCTTCTTTGAACGGGTTGGTGATCGTACAGATGACCTCGCCTTCCTCGACGAGGGCACCCCGACCGCGTTTCATGTCGACGATTCCACCGGCATCCGCGCGAAGCCAGGTTTTCTCGTCGTCGGCGTCGATGACGGTTCGCCAGCCGGGCCAGTGGACCGACGAATCCGGGTGACAGCCAAATTCCGCGAGGACGCTCGCGACGCCGGTCAGCGCGCGGTCTATCAGTCGGCGCTGGAAGCGGTGAGCCTCGCCCATCTCGACGGTGATCGTCGGGACGCCGGCGTCGGTCGCCTCGCGACGAAGCGTTCCCGAGGGTCCTTCGCCCCCGATCACGACGTTCGAACTGAACGCCCGCGCGAGGCGGTTCACGGTAAAATTATTGACGTTCGCCCGCACGTGGAGCATGTTGGTCCGGCCGCGGGTCGAGGTGTGAAAGTCGATTCCGAGGTCGCAGGGGGCGACGAAGTTCCTGAAGATGCGATGGGCCATCCGTCGGGCGCTGGTCGATCCCTCTCGCCCGGGAAACGAGCGGTTGAGGTCCCGGTCGTAGATCGGGAGGTAGCGTTCCTGTGCCAGAAACCCCGGGACGTTCAACACGGGGAGACAGACCAGCGTCCCGTGGAGGTCGGTGTGGTCCCAGTCGTGTGCGACTTCCCGGACGACCTCGATGCCGTTTAATTCGTCGCCGTGGGCCGCCGCAGAGAGGAAGACGGTCGGACCGGGGTACGGGCCGTTGACGATCGTCACCGGGATCCGGACGGGATCGCCGAGATAGGTCTCGCTGATTCCGTAGCGGATGTTCGCCGACTCGCCGGGATCGACCCGTCCCCCGTCGTAGGTGAACGGTTCGTTGTCGTACTCGAGATCCTGTACGCCGTCGGGCGGGTCGCTTCCGTCGGGCGGCTCGGCAGCGTCGTCGGTCATACCCGTACGTCCCGCGACAGCGACGTGAATCTTATCCCCCGGGCTATCGGCAGTTCCAGCCACCGACGTCCGTACGTTCCGACGATTCGTGTGCATCTCGTCGTCGAACTGGACGGGCGTCGCGAATGGTGCCACGTGGGCATACGTTTTGTAGGAGGGGATGGTAGATGGGGTATGGAAATTCGTGAAGCCACGCCGGGAGATCTCGAGGCCGTCCGCTCGATCGCCAGGAACTCACTCGACTCTTCGTACACGGATTTTCTCGACGAGGAGACGATCGAGAGCGCGATCGACCAGTGGTACGACGACGAGTTCGCCGACGAACTCGCTGCCGACGAGACGATCGCCCTGCTGGTCGAACGCGACGGCGAACCCGCCGGTTTCGCCCACTGTGACCTGATCGGTGACGTTCACAAGACCGGGCGCATCCTCTGGCTCCACGTCGATCCCGACCACCGCGGTGGCGGGACCGGCGTCAGATTACTCGTGCGCACCCGCGAGACTCTCCTCGAGGAGGGTGCCGAACAGGTCCAGGGGCTCGTTCTCGCGGACAACGACGGCGGCAACACCTTCTACCAGAACCACGGATTCGAACGGGCCGACACTCGCGAGGTCGAAATCGGCGAGGAGACGTTCACCGAGAACGTCTACGTCGAGGGAACGCTCGAGGACGAAGGCTGGGCCGCGATCGACGAACTCGAGGTCGAAGGCGAGACGGTCTTCGTGAGTTACGGCGAGGCTGCCCGCGGCGAATCGGCGCCGTTCTACCGGACCTACGCGACCGAGGATCGCGAGGAACTGTACGGCTGGTTCTGCGGGCAGTGTGACTCGCTGGACAACGCGATGGACTCGATGGGACGGATCGTCTGTAACGCCTGTGGGAACGAGCGGAAGGCGACCCGCTGGGACGCTTCCTACCTCTGATACGGTTTCCTGTCCGTCAGTTCCGGCATACCCGCGACCCGTGCCGCGGTTGCGCCGGGACATCGGTACAGGAATCCGTATGAGAGGGCGTTCGCTCTCGTCTTCAGCCAGCGACCGTCAGTCTCGAGTCGCCGCAATCTCGCGAATGCGGTCGCTCCCGGCCTCGACGTGGCCGCCGTGATAACAGACGACCTGATCGATCTCGAGGTCGGCCAGTCTCCCGACCGACTCGAGTGCTCGTTCCTCGTCGGGCGTATACTCCGGTTTCGGTCCCGACAGCGGTTCGTCGCCGTCAGCGACGAGGGCGTCGCCGGCGATCAGGAGTGACGACGAGGGTTTGTATAGCGAGACGTGGCCGGGGGAGTGTCCCGGCGTCTCGACCAGTTCGACCGGGCCGTCCAGCGTCGGAATCCGGACGCCGTCGGCGAGCTCGAGGTCCACGCGGACGGGTGAATAGCGGTCCCCGTCCCCTTTGATCGGCTCCTCGTCGCCACGAACGTAGGGTGCCTCCGCCTCGTGAGCGGCGACGATCGCGTCAGTTCGCTCGAGCAGTTCGGCGAGTCCGGCCACGTGATCGCCGTCGTGGTGGGTACAGAGCACCAGCCAGACGTCCTGGAGGTCGTAACCGAGGTCTTCGACGTGGCTCGCGATGGCATCGATAGCTCCCTCCGGCCCGACGTCGACGAGGACGAGGCCGCGATCTGTCTCGAGGACGACCGGGGTGATCGTGAGCGGTCGTCCGCCGTACTCGATCGAGATCGGGAGTGCGTGAACGTTCGCTCGTTCAGTCTCGGACATGGACGTTGGATTCTCGATACACCGTGATAGCTCTGGGTGATCTCGGCTCGAGGCGTGTCCGTGTCGCCCGTCAGCCAACCGTGTCCCGATCTGTGCATATTTTTATCGGCCTAATTGTTTCACGCGAAAAGTAATGTTACCATCGGTAATCGTTACGGCAGTGAGCCGACATCAACAGTTCGACGTCGACGAAGGTGCCGACCTCGTCGAGATCGTCCGCGAGGAATCGTTGCCCGAATCGATCCAGCCGCTACTCGCCGAGTACGAAACCACCGTCGGAGATCGCGATCCGTACCTCTGGCAGTGGCTCGCTCACCTCTTTCCGACGTTTACGCTCTCCTGCGTCGACGACGGTCGACGAGAACGGACCCAGGAAGCGAAATTACTCGCCTCGCTGTTCGTCACGACCATCGACGACCTCGCCGAACGTCACGGCGACGAGGCGAC
This sequence comes from Natrarchaeobaculum aegyptiacum, assembly GCF_002156705.1. NCBI lineage: Archaea > Methanobacteriati > Methanobacteriota > Halobacteria > Halobacteriales > Natrialbaceae > Natrarchaeobaculum > Natrarchaeobaculum aegyptiacum. The sequence continues at coordinate 585,325 of NZ_CP019893.1, read as the reverse complement.
CTTCCGTGAGGCCACGAAGATTCCGTTCGACCACGCGACAGCCGATCCGAATCGAGCGGGCGTCGATGCCGACGTGATCCGGTACCTCGAGTCGGTCTGGGAAGCCGCCGAGGAACGGCTGGCCGAGAGCCCCCGGTACGAGGAGTTTTCCGACCTTCTCCGGTTCGACCTCGAGCAAATCGTTGCCGCGATGACCTACGCGGGGCTGGCCGACGATCACCTCGGGATCGTCTCGATGGACGACCTCTGGCGCTACGACGTCCACAACATGATGATCTGCTTTTACGCGACCGTGGACCTCTGCAACGCCTCCGCGTTCGACGCGACCGAACTCGCGGGGCTTCGGCGGGTGGTCGCTCACGCCCAGCGGCTGGCGCGCATCTGTAACTGGCTCGTCACCTGGGAACGCGAACTCGAGGAGGGCGACCCGGTCTCGGGCGTCGTCGTCCACGCACTCGAGACTGGCGTCGTTTCGTTCGACCAACTCCGCGCAGTACAGGCCGATCCGACCCCCGAGACCGTCGAGCCGGTCGTCGACACGATTCGTGACAGTCACGCGGAAACGCACTTTCTCGAACGCTGGCACGCCGAGTACGACGCGGCCGCTTCCCACACCGACGGCGTGGAGTCGGTCGATCTCGAGACGTACCTCGAGGCGTTCGATCCGATTCTGGACTATCACCTCGAGAGCCGCGGTCTGCTGTAGCAACCAGCTGATACCGTTCACGCGTCGACCGACCAGCGAAATCGGGGGTCCGCCACCGAATGAACCTCGCAGTTCGGGCTCGACCGGATATAGATGTCAATCGGGTATTACGAGAGCCGATACACGTATACGGAATGCCAATCGAAGTCGCAGACGAGATGACGAGCCGTCCGACGTCTGGTCCTGCGGACGAATCTGACAACTCTCCGACTGGCGACCGGTGGACGGTTCTCGCGTTCACGGTCGGAGCCGACCGCTACTGTATTTCGCTTTCGGCTGTCGATGCCGTCGTCGGCGTCACCGAGGCCGACCCGCTCGAGTCGGCCCCCGACCCGTGGAACGCCGGGACCGTCACCGTCGACGGAACGCCGGTCCGCGTCGTGGATCTGCCGCGAGTTTTCTCTGCCGGCACAGTCGAGCGTGTCGACGATCCGGCGCTCGTCGTGCTGACGGCCGACGCCGTCGGGAGCGACGCGACTGGCACAGCTGCAGAGAGTTCGAGCCAGCGGTACGGCTGGCTGGTCGACGACGTTGGCGTCACCGAGACGGTGGATCCAGCCACCATCCAGCCCGTTCGAACCAGTGCACGAGTGATTCGCGGACAGGTCGTACTCGAGTCCGGGCGGGCGATGGTACTCGACGAGCGAGTGATGCACGTTCGAAAGTAGGCCCCGGCGGCGTTCGCTAGCCGAAGCCGGGCGGGGGACCGCGATCGTCGTCGTCGTCGATGTCGACGTCCAGCCCCATCTCCTCACGTTGTTCCTGAAGGCGATTGACTTCCCGGTAGTAGTAGCCGATCCCGGCGCCGCCGAGCAGGATGACCACCCCGACGAGGCCGAGGAACAGTGGGATGTTCCGCTCGTTGTAGTAGCGCAACGAGATCGTGCTGTCGACGTGGTCCCAGGTCAGCCGTTCCTGGTCGTCGACCACCTCGCGGTCGTAGCCACCCGGGGCGACGTTCCCGAACAGGAAGTTCGAGGTGCGATAGCCCGCGGGCGTGGTCACCTCGTAGGAGCCGTGTGTGTAGGCCGGGAGCTGGAAGGTGTGACTGCCCGCGCTCCCGGTGAACGCGAGCGTGCCGTTGCCGTCGGGGACCCGGACCTCGGTGCTCGAGCGCCCCTGATCGACGTACAGATCGGAGCCGGTGACCTCGGTGCCGTTGGGGTACCAGTAGCGGACGCTGTGGATGTCGAGGGCGTGATCTGTGTAGAACGTCGATCGATAGAGCGAGAGTTCCTCGGTGCCGTTCAGATCGTAGACGGCGCGGAACTCGCCGTCGGTGATGATCCCGCTCTCGCCGATGTCGACGGCGACGTCGGCGTCGCGGTCTTTGAGGTCCTCGTAGTCCTGGTCGCGGTCGAGGTCCTCGTCGGAGATGCCGCCGAAGATCGCCGCACAGCCTGCGAGGCCGATCAGGAGGAGGACCGCGATCGTTGCGAGGAGGAGCCGTCGGTTCATGTGGTCAGGTTTTGATCGGTGGTCAGGGTCGGGTTAGCTCGTGGTTCGGACTGATCTGTGGTCAGGGGACGACACAGCGCAGTTCGGCCGGGAGGTACTGTCCGACGCTCGCGAGCAGTCCCGGCGGGTCGGTGTCTTCGGTGCAGACGACACTCTGTTCCAGGAGGCCGAGTCGCTCGACGGTGACGTAGTCCTGAGCGTGGCCAGCGCGGTTCAGCGTCGCACGAACCTCAGCGCGCGTGGCGCTGTTGACGGTGAGTCGGCCGTCACCGCGGGTCCAGTCGTAAAGCCGATCGCGTTCGTCGTCGGCCAGCCGAGAGACGGCCGGCGCGTCGCCGTCTTCCTCGGCGTCGCCGGCTACATCCTCGTCGCCGTAGACGAACCGCAGGGGCATATGCTGGACCAGTCCGAACCGATCGCGGATCTGCTCCGGCGTGCCCGGTCCGAGGCCGAGTTCATCGGCCGGAATGCGAACCGGCTGGCCTGCATCGAGGACGAAGCCGTCTTCGTCCCACGATTCGAGCGTGCCGACGTAGGTCTCGCCGCGCTCGAGATCGTCGGGAATCTCGCCGAACTCCTCGCGGAGGACGTTGGCCGCGACGACCCGGTCCTCGCCTTCGAGGGTGACGTCGGGGAAGTCGTCGTCGCGAATCGAGAGATCGACCGAGACCTCGAGGTCGCCGATTTCGTTGTTGATCAGCGATCGCAGAGAGTCGGTGGCGCGCTGACGAGCGTCGCCGTCGACGTACAGTTTGGTCGCGAGGGTGACGTATTCTGTTCCTGCCATCAGGCGTCTGCATCGACGTTGAGTTCGTCTCTGAGCGCGTCGATCCGCTCGTGCATCGCGTTGACCAGCCGCTGGTTGTCCATCGAGTCGAGCGGTGAGCCGCATTCGGGACACTCGAAGCCGAAGTCCATCGCCTCGCCGAACTCGAAGCGAATCGAGCAGATCTCACAGAGGTAGAACTCGTGGTTGCGCTCGTACTCCTCGCGCTGTTCGAGCGCGTCGTGGAGTCGGTACATCTCCGACTCGAGATTCTCCGGGATGTTCTCGTATTCGAACGTCCAGAGGTAGGTCAGCCAGCCCGAATCCTCGTCGCGCAGCCGTCGGTAGCTCGCGAGATCGTTCTCGTACAGGATGAACAGCGCCCGGCGAACGTCGTTCAACTCGAGGTCCAGCTCCTCGGCGAGTTCCTCGTCAGTCACTTCGCCGTCCGGGGGTGCCGCCGCGACGGGCATCCCCTTCGGACCGACCAGCTCGTGTAAGTACTTCTGGATAACCGGGTCCTCGAGGAGGTCCTCAAAAGCCATTACCTACGTGTAACGGTATGTCGCCATTAAGTCTTTTGAGCCGCGGCGGGCGTCGTGAGAGGGGTCGCGTTTCCGACTGGAGCAAACCGGGAGCGAGACAGAGAGTAACATTCACGTACGCAGGTCGCCGTATAGCAGCCGATGGACATCGACGCTACCTGTGGGGTGGGTCGCGAGCAGTCGGCCGGATCGGCAGTTCACCGCCTCGAGTTCGACGTGCCGTGGCCGCCGAAACACGTCGCGGCGTACCTCATCGAGGGGTCAGAACCGATCCTCGTCGACGCCGGCGGGTACGATTCAGACGCCGAAACCACTCTCAGGGAGGAACTCGAACAGGTCGGATACGGACTCGCGGACGTCGCCCACGTCCTGATAACGCACGTCCACAGCGACCACATCGGTCAGGTCGACGCCCTCCGCGAGGCGGGAGCGACGATCCACGTCCCGGCGGCGGCCCTCGAGCGCCTCGAGGTCGACGACTCGGTGCTCCGCGAGGGGTTCGAGCGCGTCGCCCGGTCGGCGGGCTACGACGGCGACAAACTCGAGGAAGTCGTCAGCGAGGAACTCGAGTCGTTCGAGCGAGATCGCCGACTCGTCGCCCACGAGGAGACGCAGGAACTCGAGGCCGGCCAGCCGCTCGAGATCGGCGGCCGGGAGTTTCGGTCGATCGAGACGCCGGGCCACGAGGCCGATCACCTGTGTTTCGAGACCGACCTCGACGGCGAGCGAGTGCTGTTCTCCGGAGACGCGCTCATCGAGTCCTTTCGGGCGGGCGCGTTCCACGTCGGGATCGCACCCGGCGCGTACGACGCCGTCGACGCCTACTACGAGGCGATGGACCGACTCGAGGGAACGGACGCGGTCCGGGCCTACCCCGGCCACGGTCAGGTCTTCGAAGACCCACAGGGAACGGTCAAACTCACCCGCGATCGGCTCGACGAACTGGTCGCAGGAACCCTCGAGGCCGTCGCTGCGGTCGAACCCGCGACACCGCTGTCGATCGCGACAGAGCGGGTCGACACCGTCAGGTACATCGCCCCGGTGCTGGATACGATGGGAGCACTCGGCACGCTCGAGCGACGCGGTGCGGTGACCTACGAGGTCGACGACGGTGTGCGGTACTATCTTGATTCAGCGAGAGAATCCCGCCCTTCCCGCGAAGGACGAGGGTTCCGACGCTCAGTCGGAACCGAGGACTGAGCAGGGCGGGAGTGAATCGCGTACGCTCTGGTGAGAAACTTTCGTGTTACTGCTGGTCGTGAGTCTCCAACGAGGCAGGCGATGAGTTTCACTTTCACCGTGGATGGCTGACGTTCAAGACCGAAGCGAATGTATACTGGAGTGGCTGATGAAGCGTACCAATACGTTCACCGTGCGACCGCTCACCGACGACGATGAGCGAGTGCTACGGGATCTGTTGGACGCTTCCGCTGCTCTCTGGAACGAGATCAATTATCAGCGCCTTATGCGCTACAACGACGAAGACGGCTTTGAGGGAGGCGTGTGGGACGCCAATACTGGCGCTCTCGAAGGGAAATACAAAGCCGTTCTCGCCGCGTCCACTGCTCAGACTGTCCGCCGGGCTAACAGTGAAGCGTGGCGCGGGTTCTTCGAGAACAAGAAAGCGTACTACGATGAGTCGAATACGTCAGTTACGAAACACCCAGAACCCCCAGGCTTCCGTGGCAACGAAGACGACGGACGTGTGCTCAAAGGCGTCGTCCGAAAGGACGCATACACCGTCGAATGGGGTGACCGCTCTCGAGTTGAGATGGTCGTCGGAGAACAACTCCGGGACAGCCACAATAGCCCGAAAAGCCGTCTCCGTCTAGAAATCGTTGGCGACCCGAACTGGCCTAACTACGATGATCAAGGCCGGTTAGAATTGTGGTATGACGAGATTGATAGCACGTTTAGAGCATCGCAGCCTGTGACGGTTTCTCCAGATGATCAGGCAACTCCACTGGCCGACGAGACGGCCGCTCTGGACATTGGTGCGAACAATCTCGTTGCCTGTACTACAACGACCGGCGAGCAATATCTGTACGAAGGTCGCAAGCTGTTCCAGCGATTCCGTGAAACGACCGCAGAGATCGCCCGGCTACAGTCCAAACTCGAGGAGGGGCGATACAGTAGCAAGCGTATCCGGCGACTGTACCGCAAGCGAACCCGTCGACGGGATCACGCACAAGAAGCCCTGTGTCGTGACCTAATCGAACGGTTGTACGACGAAGGTGTGGATACCGTGTATATCGGTGGCTTGACCGACGTGCTGGAAACACACTGGTCGGTCGAAACGAATGCGAAGACGCACAACTTCTGGGCGTTCAAGCAGTTCACCGAGCGATTGGCCTGCACGGCCGAGGAATACGATATCTCGGTCGAGGTTCGGTCGGAAGCGTGGACCAGTCAAGAGTGTCCGCAGTGCGGTTCAGCAGATCGGACAACACGGGATCAGGACACACTCACCTGTCCGTGTGGGTTTGAAGGACACGCCGACCTCACGGCGTCAAAAACGTTCCTGAAGCGTCATCAGAACTCGGGGAGTTCTGATTGGCGAACGAGACACGACGTGTCTCGTCAACGGCACACAGAGCAAGAAGTCAGGCCGATGGCACGGCCCGTGCGGTTCAAGTGGGACGATCATGAATGGTCGGAGTCACCACGCTCTCCCGCGAGGGAAAGTCCCAACGAACAGCGCACGGACCCGAGTACCGTCCACCGTGATGGGAATGTTGCCTCCGGGGAGTCCTAGACCGGCTGAGACCCCCACGTCGGAGAGGAAACCCCGTCGTTCACCACGGGGAGGATGTCATCGAACGATGTAAGCGCTACGCACAGGCAGCGGTGTTCCGTTCTCAGCTCTCCGGTTTCGGCACCTTCCACTCGAGTGTGACCGTAATCTCCTCGCGATCGCCGCCGAACATCGGGGATCGTTCCTCGACGCTGATCCCGTACTCGACGGTCGATGCGGGGGTGAGCGTCAACGTTTTGTTTCCGACCTGCACGTTTGCGGTGTCTTCTCCGCGGAGTTCGCGCGCCAGTTCCTGTAAGAGGTCGGCAGCGTGTTCGCGTTCGACGTCTTGGTCGTGAGCCGTGGTTTCGGCCATGGGCACACTCCCACGACCTGACGGAAGTACGTTGGCGGCGAACTGTCAGGGGTCGCTCACTCGGTCTCCCCGTCGTCGTCGCCGGTAAGCGTGACCCACGCGGCGACGAGTATCACCGCGAGCATGGCCATCGCGAGCCCGTAGAACAGCCCCATGGCGAACGATGCCGCGAGCGTGTGTCCGGTCAGTACGCGAATCACGATGTTCCCGACGACGAGCAACGCGCCGAAGGCGTACCACTCGATCGCCGTTCCCGGAAGCACCTGACCCTCGGTCATACGCGACCTCCTCCCCCGAGGATCGAAAAACTGCCCCTTCGCGCTCGATCCGGCTCGCAGTGGCGTCGATTCACCCTCCGATCGAGGATCGAGGGCCGTCGACCGGCGAACACGGCCAGAACGAGGAGTATCGCCCACTCTCAGCCGTCGTCGGTCGGTACCACGCGCTTGCCGGTTTCCATCGGAACGACCCGCCGGTCTGCGTCTTCCCACTCGCGCTCGAGCTCGCGGCCCTCGAAGAGCCGGTCGAGGAAGACGGCGAGGCCGGCGACTTCGGAGTGGGGCTGATTCGTGACGCCGACGTTCCAGTCGGCCGCCTCGTAGACGTCGAAGGTGACCTTCTCGGAGCCGACGACGAGCAACAGTGGGGCTCCGCTCTGGTGGGCCTCGCGAACGTCGGCTTCGACGTCCTGAATGCGCTCGCCGTACATCGTGAGGTGGACGACCCGACCTTCCCAGTCTCGGACGATCGCTTTCGGTGAGTCGGTGAGTGACACCTCGAACGGGCCGCCGAACCGCTCAGTGATGTCCTCGACGGTCTCCCTGGACTGGCCGGCGTTGTCGGGGAACGTGACCCGGTCGGCTCCGAGCGCTCGCGCAGTCAGGCCGACGTGGGTCGTCATCCGCTCGTCGCGTCCGGGCCGGTGGCCGAGCCGGAGGACGGCGACTTCGGGTTCGTCGTGCATGCTCGAGTACTCTCGCGGACGCGGTTAGGGGGTTTCGCTTTTGCCGTTCGCCGGTGCGACCCGCCGACAGGCTTTTTCACCCGCTCGCCCTCTGTGAAGCCAATGGCCAGGCTCGAGTGTGGGAGGTCGATCGGCCGATGAACGACGAGGATGGGACCGCCGGACGTGACGGCGGTGGAATTCGCGAGTGGATCGAAACCGCCCGCGCCGAACGGTGGGGACTGTTCGTCGACCTCCTGTTCGCGATCATCTGGGTGACGATGGTCGACGTGCTGTTTCGCATCATCGAGGGGCCGACTTACGCCTACTACATGCTCATGCTGGCCGGGATCGTCGCCTACTTCGGGTTTTTCGCGAGTCTCGAGGCGGCGAAGTCAGAGACCGAGTGATCGAAAACCGGGACTGCAGTGGTGTAGTTACAACTGAAACGGTTTCCACACCGATCGCACAGCTGTCGGGCGATCGGGTGTGCACTGGCAGTCAGTGGCTACTCGAGGTCGCCCTCGAGCCAGGTGCCGGCCCAGCACTCGATTTCGTCGAAGACGGGTTCGAGTGACTCTCCCTTCTCGGTCAGGCTGTAGTAGGTCGCGATCGGCGCGTCCTCTTCGATGCGCCGGTCGACGAACCCCATCTCGCCGAGGTCGTCGAGGACGCGCGAGAGCGTCCGGGCGTTGGCCCCTGTCGACCGCTTGAGTTCGTTGAACCGCTGTTCGCCCTGCTGGAGTTCGTGAAGAACGGCCAGTCGCCACTGGGAGCCGATCTGCTCGAGCGACTGAATGACGGGGCAGGCGTCGGCGGCGGTTTCGGCAGCCTGGGATGGCGTCGATGACATGGATACGTCGTGTTCGCCCCCCACAGGTATAGTGGTTCGGATACGAACCAGCTATCCTTCCGACACTGGCGGTGTCCGGAACGATCACCGACTGGTGGCGTCCTCGTGGGACCGCGGCGTCCGGACCATCGGATAGATCGGTGGCACGTCTCCTATCTGGATCGTCTCACAGAGCTCGAACCCGTGTCGAGCGTACAGCGACAGGTTTCGCGGGTTCGTCGACTCGAGTGTCGCGACGACGTTCTCCTGATCGCATCTCGTCAGGACGTGCTCGAGGAGCCGCGACCCGTATCCCGATCTCTGGTGGATCGGATCGACGCCGACGAACGGGAGGTGCCAGCGCCGATCGTCCGGGTAGGATCGGTTCACCTGTTCGAACGCCGTCCCGAGATCGACGAAGGCAGTTTCCTCGAGTCGTTCGGACAGGAATTCGGCGGTTCGTCCCTCCGCAGAACTGGTTCCCGGCGGTTCCCAGAGTGCGACACCCGCGAAGTCGTGAACGTGATAGGCACCGTCGGCGTCGAACGCGGCACCTGCGTATCGCTCCACGAACGACGGAAACTCCTCGAGGTACTCCTGCGGTGTCGAGAAGAGCCACCGGATCAGCGGATCGGCTCCGAACGCGAGGACGATCGTATCGATCGCGCGGGCCCTGTCGGTCGGATCGACGCGTTCGACGGCGATCCCGGACGTATCGGTCATCGGCCCCGACTCTGTCGTGAGAGAGTATAACTCACACGGGGTTCGCTGGTCGGTTTCTGAGGGGCGGGGCAGGGTCGCCGGGAGATCAGCCAGGAACCATCGTGTCCGCTACATTTCCGTCGGTTCGAACGTGCCCGCTACATTTACTTCGGCTCGAGACACTGTCCGGAACGAATGGCAATCGTCGAGGTCGATGGGCTTCGCAAGGAGTACGGCGCGTTCGCCGCAGTCGAGGGAAGTACGTTCTCGATCGACCGGGGAGAGGTCTTCGGCGTAGTCGGGCCCAACGGTGCTGGCAAGACGACGACGCTGAAGATGCTCGCCGGGTTGATCGAACCGACTGCTGGCACCGCGGTCGTCGCCGGTCACGAGCCCGGCGAGCCAGCGATGCAGCGTCGGCTCGGCTTCCTCCCCGAAGAGTCGCCGCTGTACGAGGACATGACTGCCCGCGAGTACCTCTCGTTTTTCGCCGACCTCTACGGCGTTCCGGGGGACGTCGCCGACGGGCGGATCGAACGCACGCTCGACCGCCTCGAGTTGACCCACCGGGATCGACCCCTCGGGAACGTCTCGAAGGGGATGAAACGCAAGGTGGCGATCACCCGCGCACTGGTGAACGATCCGGACGTCCTGATCTTCGACGAACCCGCGTCCGGACTCGATCCGCTGACGACCAACTACATCATCGAGTTCGTCGAGGAGTTGCGCGAGACGGGCAAGACGATCGTCTTCAGCGCGCACAACCTCTATCACGTCGAGCGCATCTGTGACCGAGTCGCCGTGATGAACGACGGTCGAATCGTCGCTCGTGGCACCGTCGAAGAGATTCGCGAGGCCCACGGCACCACCGAGTACCACGTCACCACGACCGTCGACTGCAGCGACGCGCTCGCGGCCCTCGAGCCCGACCCACGCCTCGAGACGACCAGCTACGACGACTACGTCGAACACGTCGTCGAGTCGATGGCTCACGTCGAGGCGATCCGGGAGGTCGTCGACGCCCATGGTGGGCAGGTCATCGACATCCAGACGGAAACGCCGAGTCTCGAGGACATCTTCCTCGAGATCGCCGCCGGTGACGCTGCTGATGCTGGAGCGAACGGTAGTCCGCAGCCTGCAGAAGACGTACCGGCTGATCGTGACGACCGGGATCGACGGGTTCGTGAGGACCGACTGGAGGGTGAGGTGTGACCGAGGGCGACCAGCCTCGACCGGACGGCGCTCGAGGGGCTCCCGACGACGCTGCAGACGGTCTCTCCGAACGGCTCGGACGGACGGTCCGGATCGCCCGCTGGGAACTCAGCCGCAGTACCGGAACCGTCGACCGCGAGACCGTTCTGGTCGTCCTCGCGGTGCTCGCCGTCGTCGGCGTCGTCGGCCTCTCGACCGCCGAAGACGGGCTCGGACTCGACGACGAAATCTACGTCGTCGGGGTCGACAGCGACGACCCATACCACGACGTGGCCCTCGAGAGCAACCAGTTCCGGTCGATCCCACTCGAGGAGGTCCACGTCGAGGACGGTGATGGGAACGTCGACCTCGTGATACTCCCCGGCGGGCAGATCGAGACCGTCGGCGACCACGGTGGGGCCGCCTACGACGCGTTCCGGGACGCCGTCGCTGCCTATACCGAACGTCAGATGGCCGCGGAACCGGACGAGGGCGCGGCCTTTCCGGTGCTGGTCACGCTCGATTACGAGGACCGATCGTTCGGTGGGGTGACCGGTCAGGAAGTCGACGGAACTGCAGACGTGGCCGACGACGACCTGACAGCCGACGAGACAGTTCGGGACGACGGGGCCGACGCAGGTGCCGAGAACGACACCGGTGAAGACGATCTGGCTGCAGGTGATCTCGAGCCGTCACTCGAGGCAGACGACGGCCGACTGGCCGTCCCCGACGTCGGATCGGCAGGGGAGGCCCAGACCGCACCGGGGACCCCGGGGAGTCTCGCGCCGCCGTTCCCGTTCCAGTCGCTCGTACTCGCGTTCTTGCTCATCGTGCCGATGAACCTCGTGATTCAGGCCTACGGGAGTACGATCATGGACGAGCGCATCGGACGCCGGGGCGAACTCCTGCTCGTCTCGCCGGCGTCGCCGCTCGAGATCGTCGCCGGGAAGACGCTTCCCTATCTCCTCGGACTCCTCGCGATCGTCGTCGGGATCGTCTACGCCATCGGCGGTGGCATCCTCGCAGTCGCCGGTGCCCTCCCCATCGGGCTGGCGTTTCTGGCGGCGACGTTCACGGGCGCGATGTTCGCACGGTCGTTCAAGGAACTCACCTTCGTCACCGTCACGATCAGCGTCGTGCTCACTACCTACGTGTTCGTGCCGGCGATCTTCAGCGACGTGACGCCGATCGCCCTGATCTCGCCGCTCACGCTCGTCGTCCTCGATCTCCAGGGCGAGAGCGTCGCACTCGCCGAGTACCTCTTTTCGACCGGACCGTTCTACCTCGGTTCGCTGGTCTGTGCCCTGCTGGGACTCGGCATCTACCGCGAGGAGGACATGTTCGACCAGAAGCCGGTCCCCGGGAAGGCCCTCGACGCCATCGTCAGCCAGATCGACGCCATCTCGAGTCGAAGCCACCCGTACGCGACTCCGGCCGTCCTCTCGGCCCTGTTCGTCCCGTTCGTCTTCGGTGCCCAGTTGCTCGTCGTCGCCTTGCTGTTCGCCGTCCCGGCGTCGATCGCAGTCCCGATCACGTTCCTGCTTGCCGCGGCCGTCGAAGAGGTCGCAAAGAGCGTCCACATCTACGCCGGGTACGCCCGCTCGCGCTTCGAGGCCACCATCGGAACGGGAATCGTCCTCGGCGTCGTCTCGGGAATCGGGTTCTTCGTCGCCGAGAAGGTCACCCACGCCGTCCAGCTCGTCGGATTGCCCGACCTGTCGGTCGGCGTGGCCGCCTTCGGGCCGGCCCTCTCGAGTGATCCACTGGTCCTCGTGGCGATATTGCTCGCGCCGCTGGTCCTCCACGTCGTGACGGCCGCTATCGCTGCCGTCGGCGCGACGCGAGGACGATCCACCTACGTGGCCGCGGTGGGCCTCGCAACCCTCGTTCACGCTGGCTACAACGTGGGGGTGATCGGCCTTGTCGCCTGATCGCCACGACTGGCGTGACCGGGACGACGAGCGCGGGCCACGCGGGCCGAACCCACCTGCGTCGGGCAGCGACGACTCGAGGTCGGGATGGAACGCCCGCTGGGCCATCACCCGTCGGGAGCTCCGCTCGCTCCGATCCGAGAAGACGATCCTGCTCGCGATCGCCATCCAGCTGTTCATCGCGGCGTTCTCGTCGTTCCTCGTCGTCGGTCTCGTCTCGATGTACGATCCGAACGCCGTCGACGGGCCCGAGACGGAGATCGCCGTCACTGGTACGGACGTCGACGAACTGCTCGCCGCGGCGAGCCAGCAGGACGGCCTCTCGGCCACGGAGTACGACGATCCCGGAACCGCGTACGATGCCTTCGACGAGGGCCGGGTCGCCGCCATCGTCGACGCCACGCGAACCGACGACGACCGGCTCGTCGTCAGGGCGACGGTCCCCGACGAGGGACTGGTCTCGACGCTACTCGTCGTCCAGCTCCGGGAGACGCTCGAGGCCGTCGAACACGCCGAGCGCCTCGAGAACGTCGACCGGCTCGAGAGCGAACCGCTGTCGATCCCCGACGCCATCGACGCGAGTCCGTATGTCGGATTCACCTACACCATCTTGCTGCCGCTGCTGCTGTTCCTGCCGGCGTTCATCAGCGGCTCGATCGTCGTCGACTCGCTGGTCGAAGAACGCGAGCGCGGGACCCTCGAGTTGCTCCGGGTGGCACCCCCCTCGCTCGTCGACGTGGTCGACGCGAAGGTCCTCGCGACGGCGGCACTGGCACCGATTCAGGCGATCGCGTGGCTGGCGCTGCTGGCGGTCAACGGGACCGCCATCGCCAGTCCCGTCGCGCTGATCGTTCTCGTGACCGCCCTCGCGGTGCTGGTCGTGGCCGTCGGAGCCGCACTGGCGCTCGCTGCCCCCGATCGGCGGCAGGCCCAGTTGCTGTACTCCGTGGTGATCGTTGGTGCGCTCGTCGTCTCGACGCTGTTGCCGGAACATCCCGCAAACAGCGTCGCCAAATTCGCGATCGGGAACGCGACGGCGACGACGTGGCTGTTGCTCGCGACCTCCTGTCTGCTCGCGGTCGTCGCCGTCGCCTGCCTCCGCTGGCACGTCGGTCGACTCGACGGTGAAACGCTCTAGCCTTCAACGGGAGCACTGGCAACCGGGGTCCAAACTCGGTTGCCGTGGCGAATCGTTTACTTCGCGGCGGTTAAGTCCAGTGCAGCGAAAGGACTGGCTGTGCGAAGAGATACCACGAGGCGTGGTGTGCTGGCCGCCGTCCTTGCCGCGGGCGTCGGCGGCCTGACACTGACCGACGCTCGAGGCCTCCTCGAGTCGTTCGCCCCGCTGTCGGGGGACGCCTGGCGGGCGGCCGACCGACCACGTCCCGACCGGGTCGAGAGCCAATACGGTGAGGCGACCGTTCGGTACGACGAGTACGGCGTCCCCACCATCGAAGCCGACGGGGAGGCCCCAGCCTACTACGCAGTCGGCTGGGTGCAGGGCTACGACCGGCTGTTCCAGCTCGACCTCCAGCGCCGGGTTATGCGCGGGGAGGTTTCTGAACTGGCCGGTGAGGCGACTCTTGAGGACGACGAGTTCCACGTCCAGATGGACTTCGCGGGCGCGGCCGAGGCGACGTGGGACCTGATCGTCGACACGCCGGCCGGCCCGCTGGTCGAGGCCTACGCCGACGGCGTCAACGCGGTGATCGACGAGCAACCGCTCCCGCTCGAGTTCCAGTTGCTGGGCTACGAGCCCGACCCGTGGACGCCCGTCGACTCGATGCTGATGGAAAAACAGATCTCGTGGGACCTGACGGGGAATTTCGGGGAACTGCGCCGGGCGGTCATCCGGGACCGACTGGGCGAGGAGCTCCTCGAGGCGCTGTTTCCCGAGCGGATGGACCACGACGTGCCGATCCTGTTCGAGGACCTCGCGTACGACACGCTCGAGTCGGCCGACGGGATCGACCTGTCGAACGGGCTCGAGGAAGACGAGACTGCCGAGGGGCGTGACAATGTAACGGCCGACGACGCGTCCACGGAGGAGTCCGGCACCGATGGTGACGAAGGCGACGATCCGGAGACACCTCGAGTCGGGCCGGCACTGACCGCGTGGCTCTCCCGGTTCGAATCGCCGACGGGCGTCGGCTCGAACAGCTGGGTGGTCTCTGGCGAGTACACCGACAGCGGCGCGCCGATCGTGGCCTACGACCCTCACCTGGCGCTGATGACGCCGGCGCTCTGGTACGAACAGCACGTCGAGACTCCAGAAACCTCGGTCCGCGGTGCAACCTTCCCCGGCGTCCCGTTCGTCATCACGGGGGCGAACGACGCCGGCGTCTGGTCGTTCACCAACGTTGGCGCGGACGTCCTCGACTGCTACACCTACGAGATCGACGAGGAAAACGAGCGCTACCGCTACGACGGCGAGTGGCGCGAGTTCGACCGTGAGGAGCGTGAAATCGCCGTCTCCGGTGGCGAGAACCGGGGCGTCACGGTTCGCAAGACCGTCCACGGACCCCTACTCGAGCGAGAGGGCCAGACGGTCGGGGTCGCGTGGACGGGTCACAGCGCGACGCGAACGACCGAGGCGATCTTCGAGTACGAGCGCAGCGAGGGGATCGAAGACGTCCTCGAGGCGACCCGGATGTTCGATCTGCCGACCCAGAACCTCGTCTACGCCGACGCCGACGGTCGGACCCTCTACTACGCCACTGGGAAGCTTCCGATCCGAGAGGTCGACGGCGAGGTCGTCTCCGGAAATCGACTCTTCGACGGCTCAGCGGGCGACGGCGAGTGGGAGGGTTTCACCCCCTTCGGCGAATCCTCGTGGGAGGAGGGCGGCTTCGTCCCCTTCGAGGAGAAACCCCACGCGATCGACGCCGACGTGCTGGCGACTGCCAATCAGCGGGTCGTCGACGACCCCGACCACTACGTCGGCGTCGCTTACGCGACTCCCTACCGCGGCGCGCGGATCTACGACCGACTCGAAGAACGCGTCGATTCCGGCGACCCGACCGACCTCGAGTTCCATCGGGACCTCCAGAACGACGTGTTTGACGGCCGCGCCCCGGAGTTGCTCCCTGACCTGCTCGAGGCCATCGCAGACCGTGCCGACGGAGATCGTCTCGACGACGCAATCGACGTCGCTACCGCAGACCTCGAGCGCGCCGCAGTGACCCTCGAGGACTGGGATCATCGCATGGACCGCGACTCCCGCGGCGCACTGGTATTCGCCCGCTGGCTCGAACACTACCGACGGGCCGTCTTCGAGCCCACGTTCGAGGACACCGGCCTCGACGACTCCTACTACCCGAACGACTGGGTTCTCGCCAGACTCGAGGCCGATCACGAACTCTTCGAGGACCGATCGCGAGCCGACGCGATGGTGGAGGCGCTCGCCGGGGCACTCGAGGAGATCGAGAGGGAGGGGTGGGCGACCTACGGCGACTGGAATTCGACGCGGGTGATCGAACACCCCTTCGGAGTCGAAGCTCCGTTCCTGAATTACGAGGAGCGACCCGCCGACGGGTCGCTGGCGACGGTCAAGAACTACCGGGTCGACTCGGCGGTCGGAGCGAGCTGGCGGATGGTCGCCGAACCGGGCGGGCGCGCTCGAGCGATCCTCCCCGGCGGAAACTCGGGCAACTACTTCAGCGACCACTACGCCGACCAGTTCCAGCCGTGGCTCGACGGCGAGTTGAAGCCGATGAATCGAACGGTCGACGACGGAGACGCAAGCGGGGACGACCCCGACGTCACCTTCCTCGAGGAGGAAGACGGATGACCGACGAGGCACGTGGCCTGCGCGGGGCCCTCGAGCGCGTTCGAACTGACCGGACGAGCCATGCGGCCGCGTTCGCCGTCGTCGTTCTGGTGGGGGTCGCACTCGCCTGGATTCACTGGCTTGGACTCGTCCTCGCCGGCGCGCTCGTGGGGCTCGTCTCCCCCTCGCTGTGGCGGGCGATCGCTGGCGGGTTCGTCGTGGGGCTGGTCGTCCTGATCGCCTTCGCGCTGACGCTGGGAGGTGCGCTGGGGCCGACGCTCGAGATGACGCCGATCGTCTGGCTCGCAGTCGCGAGCGCGCTTGGACTCCCTGTCCTGGGATCGTTGATTCGGGGGATCGAATGACTGACGTGGAGGCGGGACCGTCCGCTCGAGGGCCCGGCGGTACACAGCGCGAGAAAAATCGCGGTAACGGCTCGAGAACGGCCGATCGAACGGCTCAGTCGCGACTGATTACGCTCTTGATTCGCGAGACGATACCATCGTCGTCGTTACCGTCGCGAGTTCGGTCGTTCTGATTGTCCGCCATAGCCACGTGGGAGTAAGGCAACGATCTACCAAAAAAGTGGTGGACAGTCATCCACAGTAGAATAACCAGTGCGAATACCAGTCTCGACGTCCGGTCGTTCGACATAGAATCGAATGTGTGTTCAGATAGGTCTTCGAATCCCGTCGCGTGCGGATGCGACCGTGCCGGGCCACCCACAGTTTTGACGCTCGCCCTCGAGTCCCGTTCTATGGAGTACACGACACTCGGTACCACGGGAACGACGGTGAGTCGGATCTGCCTCGGCTGTATGAGCTTCGGCTCGAGCGACTGGCGCGAGTGGGTACTCGAGGACGAGGAGAGCAAGGAGATCATCGACCGGGCGATCGACCTCGGAATCAACTTCTTCGATACGGCGAACGTCTACTCGCTGGGTGAATCGGAACGCATCCTCGGCGAAGCGCTCGAAGGTCGGCGCGAGGAGGCCGTCGTCGCCACGAAAGTGTTCCTCCAGATGCGCGAGGCCGATCCGAACTCGGGTGGACTCTCCCGGAAGACGATCGAACAGGAACTCGAGGCGAGTCTCGATCGACTCGGGATGGACACGGTCGACCTCTACCAGACCCACCGCTGGGACCGCAAGACCCCGATCGAGACGACGATGCGGGCGCTCGACGACGCCGTTCGTCGCGGACAGGTCCGGTACGTCGGTGCCTCCTCGATGTGGGCCCACCAGTTCGCCGAGGCGCTACACACGAGTGACCACCTCGGCCTCGAGCGGTTCGTCACGATGCAGAATCACTACAACCTCGTCTATCGCGAGGAAGAACGCGAGATGCTGCCGCTGTGTGAGAAAGAAGAGGTTGGAGTCGTGCCGTGGTCGCCGCTGGCTCGGGGCTACCTCACCCGTCCACACGAAGAAATCGACGCGACGACTCGCGGCGAGACAGAAGAGCACATGTACGAGCACCCGTACCGCGACGGCGGTGGGCAGGAGATCAACGAGCGCGTCGCCGAACTGGCCGCGGACAAGGGTGTCACGATGGCTCAGATCGCGCTCGCGTGGCTGCTCCACAAAGACTGGGTCGACGCACCCATCGTCGGCACGACGAGCGTCGAACACCTAGAACAGGCCGTCGAAGCCCTCGAGATCGACCTCTCCGCATCGGACATGGCCTATCTCGAGGAACCGTACGAGCCGGTCGAGGTGTCGGGACACCGCTGACGCTGGAAGTGGGTCGGCGGTTGCGTTCCGGTCCGGCGTGGCCGGTCAGGGAATTCGATCCGTCGCCTCGACCAGGTCGGCCTCGGTCTCCCAGCGATAGAGTCGATCCTCTCGCTCGAGCAGGTCGAAGACGCCGTCCTGCATCCAGCCGTAGGGGTGGTCGGCGTCGGAATACTCGCGCTTCAGGACGTAGCTCTTTGCGGCGTACTCCTCGCTGCCCAGCAGCAATCCCTGTTCGACGAGGAAGTCGCTGGGCTCGCGTTCGGCGACGCCGACGACGTGGGTGACCAGATCGGCGAGCAGGCAGAACTTCTGGACGCCGTTGTCCCAGTCGCCGCGGACGTCGACCATCCGGAACGCGTAGGCGTCGGGGCGGCGGTTGAGCCGGTCGACTACGAGATTTAGCCGACGAATCGGCTCCCGGTCGTAGTTCCCCAGCACGAAGTACGACCGCTCGTGGGCGAAGAGTCCCGTCAGCTCGCTGACCTCACCTAACAGCCCCTCGTGGTCTGCGAGCGTGATCGAAGACGACTCGAGTCGGTCGCTCGCAGTCGCGGCGGGGTCCCGATCAGGCGACGACTCGTCGGTCATGCTTCGACGTTCACGAGGATAGAAAATAATCCTTTCCGGGTCGTTTCCGTTTCCGATTCTGTTTCCGAAAACGGCTCGTTCGAGAGTCGACCCGCGCTCGGTTACTCTAGGGTGATTTACTCGAAGGTAAACTACATGGCCCTTGCACTCGTACTTGCCCACATGAGCACTCGGTTCGACGCCGGCGAGGGGACCGAAACCCGCGAATTGCTGCATTTTTTGACCCAGGAGACCCGCTTTTCCCTGCTGGCGAACGTCCTCGGCCACCCCGAGGGGATGCCGTCGATGTACGAACTCGAGCAGTTGAATCCGAGCGTGAGCGAGGCCACCGTCTACAAACACGTCCAGAAACTGGTCGACGCGGGCGTCCTCGAGGCCGTCACGCTCCCCGAGGAGCAGCGCCAGCAAGGCTACCCGTGGAAATTCTATCGAGCGAGCGACGAGGGTCGGGAGTTCCTCGAGCGACACAACCTGCTCGCTGCCGAAGAGACCCTCGAGGCCCTCTACGGGACGATCGAGGACAAACCCGAGAAGATGGTCCGGTACGAGAACGCGCCGCGACCCGACCTCGAGTGAACGGTGTGGCAACAGCCCACACTGGTAGTGGGGCCTGCACAGTTGCCGAGCGGAAACGTGGTGGATTTCCTGATAGATATATTTTGCCGGAACGTAACTATGAGTGGTTTCGGCAGAACACTATTTGGGGAAACAGTAATTACACTTCGTTCACAAGCACCGATAGTCACCGACCTCCTGACTGGCCGACGAGGATGCGGGCCAGCGGAGACGCGCCGGGACGACCATGGACAATGCCGACGACGAAAACCGAGTCACGACGGCGGACGGACGCGAGGAACCGCACGACGCGATCGGAGCGAACGAACGGAGCCGACGAGTGTCCCGAGTGTGACAGTCGGCTCCGACGCGACGAGGAGCAAACGTTCTGTGAATCCTGCGGCCTCGTCGTCTCGGATGACCGGATCGACCGTGGTCCGGAGTGGCGAGCCTTCGACGCGAACGAACGGGACCGAAAATCCCGCGTCGGGGCACCAACCACGACGATGCTCCACGACCGCGGGCTCTCGACGACGATCGACTGGCGGGACAGAGACGGCTACGGCGAGGCACTGTCGAACGATCGACGACGGCAGTTCCAGCGGCTCCGCCGATGGGACCAGCGGTTTCGCACGAAAGACGCGACCGATCGGAACCTGCAACACGCACTCGGGGAGATAGAGCGGATGGGGAGTGCCCTCGGGATTCCTGACGACACCTGTGAAACTGCCAGTGTCATCTACCGGCGAGCTCTCGGGGCGGACCTGCTACCGGGCCGCTCGATCGAGGGAATGGCCACGGCAGCCCTCTACGCGGCGATCAGGCAGGCCGGCATCCCGCGATCGATCGACGAACTCGCGACCGTGAGCCGGATCGATTACCTCGAGGCGACGCGAGCCTACCGATACCTCCTGCGGGAACTCGAACTCCCGATGGCACCGCCGGATCCACTCGAGTACGTTCCCCGGTACGCCTCCACGCTCGACCTCTCGAACGAGACCGAACGGACCGCCCGCGAGGTCCTCGAGGTCGGGATGGAAGCCGGAGTTCACAGCGGCAAACACCCGGTCGGCCTCGCCGCAGCAGCCCTCTACGCAGCGTCCCGGATCACCGACGAATACCTGACCCAGGAGGACGTCTCGGCGGCGACCGACGTCAGCGAGGTCACCATCAGGAACCGGTATCAGGAGCTACTCGAACTCGCACTCGAGTCCCGGGACTCGATCGAGGCAGCGTGAGCTGGCGGTGCGGCCCGCTCGCACCACTCAACTGACGAAGAGCCGCCGTCCAGCGCGCTCGTGGCGCATTCCCATGATTTCCGCGAACGGAGCGAACGCGGCCATCGCCGCCGGATCGTCGTCGACGTGGTGTTCACAGACCTCGACCAGCACCGGTCGCAGGTCCTCGAGCACCTCCTGAATCTCGGTGTGGCCGAACCGGCCGAGTCGCTGGGCCGCTCCCAGTAACCCGGTCACGAACGCGTGCGCGTGCGCCAGACAGGCCTCGAGCCGTGAGATCCCTCGCGACTGGGCGACGACGCCGAAGGCGACAGGATAGTTGCCGGGCGTCTCGTCGGCAGCGATCGCCGCGGCGAATCCCGTAGCTGCGTCGCCATCCTCGAGTCGTCCATCGGCAGCCACTGCGACGTCAGCCCCGCCGTCAGCCGCGGCTGACCCCTCTTCGAGCAACAGTTCGGCGAGTTTCGCGCCGGCTTTCGTCGAACTCTCGCGGAACTCTCGAGGCATCGTGACGGCGTGGAGCCGTTCGTCGACGGCCAGCAGGGTCTCGAGCTCACCCGCTGCACTCGCCGCGTGGGCGTTCGCGAGTGCGACGGTCTCGCAGG
The DNA here is from genome assembly GCF_002156705.1 of Natrarchaeobaculum aegyptiacum. Taxonomy (NCBI): domain Archaea; kingdom Methanobacteriati; phylum Methanobacteriota; class Halobacteria; order Halobacteriales; family Natrialbaceae; genus Natrarchaeobaculum; species Natrarchaeobaculum aegyptiacum. Next base: position 564,651 of record NZ_CP019893.1, on the reverse strand, counting down.
GACCGACGACCCGCCGGAGGTAGGCCTCGAGGAGTTTCCGCAAGTCGGTAGCGGTCTCGACGCGGCCTTCGTTGACGTACTGCTCGAGGCCGTAGGAGGCGGTGTAGCCGCCGACGGGGAGGAACGAGTCCCCGAGTCTGAGCGCGGCGAGGAAGGCAGCGGAATCAGTGGTCATGGTCGTGGGTGTGGTCGTGGCCGTGGTGATGGTGGTGAGCGTCGCCGTCGTCGTGGCAGCGCGCGTGACTGTGGTGCTGATCACCGTCACTGTGTCCGTGGTCGTGCGTATGGCCGTGTTCGTGTTCGTGACTCGAGTCGTGATGGTGGTGATCGTGCTCCGACGGTTCGGCATCCACGTCGGTCACGAACAGATCCGCCTCGACGGTCACCTCCCGGATCTCGGAGCCCGGCACCACGTCCGCGACGACGCGCTCGACGATGTGGCGATCGGCCTCGAGCGGGACGTAGACCGTCCCCGCTTCGACCGCGAGATCCCAGTGCTGGTTCCCGACACGGTGACCGAGTTCGACCGCGGCCTCGAGCGTCGCTGGCGAGGGCTCGGGCAAGTCGACGGCGAAGGCCTCCAGCGGTTCGAAGGCGACGACGATCATCCGGTCGTCCTCACACAGGAGGACGTCCCCTGCCGAGAGCGCCGCCCGCTCGAGGACCACGCCGACGTCGGTCCCCGCGTCGGTCGTCGTCCGGAAGCGCGAGCGGCGACGACGGTCGGCGTCGATCACCAGCCGCTCGAGCGTGCCGGCACGGTCGTGGTCGTCGCGTGCAACCGCCAGGTCGTCGTCGGCGTGGACGTTGCCGAGGACGGTATCGATTCGCTCCATGGGTCAGTACCGACGGTCGGCTGGTGTGCCGACGCCAAGCGTCTGCTGTCTCGTCTCGTCCCACGCCGTCCGAATCGCCGCGGTGACCGCCCGTTCCTGATGGCCGAGCACGCGGACGATCGTTCCCGAATCTGCAGGCAGGGTCGAGACGCCCGCGTGGACGGCCGCGAGGTCGTCGAGTCGGTCGGCGATGGCTTCGGTCAGGGACTCGAGGGGTGGTGTCGGGGCATCCTCGACGAGGCTTCCCTCGTCGCCTGTGGGAGCGAACACGTACAGCGAACCGACGACGCCGTACTCGCCGACGCTCGCGGGGTCCCGCGGGTCGCGTTCGGCTGGCCGAAGGTCGACCGCGTCCGCACAGACGAGCGTCCCGTCGCAGGTCGCCTCGACTCGTGCGTGGTAGTGATCGAACCCGAACGGCTCGTGGTCGCTGAGTCCGTCCGGGACGAGCACGTCCGAGACGACGGCGACCGATCCGGGCTCGAGGTCGAGGCCCACCGTCTGGAGACAGCGGGCGTCCTCGTTGACGATGGTCGAGCCGGGCATGTACTCGAGGTACGCGCCGGATTCGACGGTGAGCGAGGCGTCGAGGTGGGCGTAGTTCGCCTGCATGCTGTGGACCTTTGTCGCGCTCTGGGTCGTCACGTGAGCGCGCGACCCGGCGGTCGCGTCGATCACCATCCGGTGGCAGTCACCCTGGGCGACGCCGCCCGTAGGCTCCTGGGTGACGAGCGTCGTCAGGCCGGGGGCGGGATCGGTCTCGAGTGTTCCGGTGAGGTGGTAGGGCACCTTGACGTGATCGCGGACGAGTCGCGTTGGCGCGTCGCCCGAGCGGGCGAGGGTCGCCTCGAGCAGCCCGTTCTTTCCCGGTCCCATCGCAGGGGCCTGCTCGAGGGGTTCCTCGGCGTAGGCCTCGAACGCGGGCGGCAGACGGTTCGCGTCGGGGTCGACCGCCTCGGCGGTGCTCACGCGAACAGCACCTCCCGCTCGACGTGTTCGAGAACCGCGTCGATTCCCTCGCCCGATTTGCAGTCGGTGAAGACGAACGGCTCTCCGTCCCGGACTGCGGTCGCGTCCCGGTCGATCACCTCGAGGTCGGCGTCGACGTAGGGGGCGAGGTCGGTCTTGTTGACCACGAGGAGGTCAGCTTGCGTGACACCGGGCCCGCGCTTGCGGGGGATGTCCTCGCCCTCGGCGACGCTGATGATGAACAGGAAGTAATCGGCCAGTTCGGGGTTGAAGGTGGCCGCGAGGTTGTCGCCGCCGCTCTCGATCAGGACCACGTCGAGGTCGGGGTGACGCTCGGTGAACTCGTCGATGGCGGCGAGGTTCATCGAGGGGTCCTCGCGGATGCCCGTGTGCGGGCAGGCCCCGGTTTCGACGCCCTCGACGAGGTCCTCGGGGATGAGATCGGCGAAGGACTCGCGGAAGACGTCGGCGTCCTCCTGCGTCATGATGTCGTTTGCGATGACGCCGACCTCGTATCCTTCCTCGACGAGTTTCGGCACGAGTCGCCTGACGAGGGCCGTCTTCCCGGAGCCGACGGGGCCACCGAGGCCGACCTTCGCGACGTCACGGTACCCCATCAGGAATCACCCTCCGCGGCATCGTCATTCGTGGCGCTGGCAACGCCCGAGGGGTCGTCGACACGACCGGCACCATCGACCGCTCGAGCCGTCGGGTTCGGGTCCGGCGACGGCGGCTCGCCCTCGAGCTGATCGCGACTGTCAGCCCGGATTGGGTCGTGGACGGTGACGAGCTTGGTGCCGTCGGGGAAGACGGGCTCGACCTGGATCATGCCGACCATCTCGGGAACGCCGTCCATGACGTCCTCGCGGGTGAGGAGCTGGGTCGCCTCCGCACGGATTCGGGAGACGGACTTGCCGTCTCGAGCGGCCTCGCATGCCCAGTCGGAGATGTACGCGACCGTCTCGGGGTGGTTGAGTTTCACGCCGCGGGCCTTCCGCCGGCGGGCGAGCTCTGCTGCCATGAAGATCGTGAGTCGTTCGGATTCTTTCGGTGAGAGGTTCATAGGAGGTACCGCTGGGTGAGTGCGATCTCGTCTGCTGGATCGCAGGTGACTGGTTCGCCGTCGATCGACACCTCGAACGTCTGGGCGTCGACGTCGACGGACGGGCTGTACGTGTTGCAGACGAAGTCGTCGGTCGTGATCGACCGGGTGTCGGCGACGGGAGCCGTCGGGGTTTCGAGGCCGTATCTCTCGCCGACGTCCCGGTCGTAGGCCTGCTGACTGACGAACTGCAGGCTCGTGGTGTGTTTCGCACCGCCGAAGGCCCCGTACTGGGGTCGCTGCATCACCGGCTCGCAGGTCATCAGCGAGGCGTTGGCCTCGCCCATCGAGGAGTACGCCGGGAAGCCGCCCTTGATCACGACCTCCGGCTTGATCCCGAAGAACGCGGGCTTCCAGAGGACGACGTCGGCGAGCTTTCCGGGCTCGAGCGAGCCGACGTAGTCGTCGATGCCCGCCGTGATCGCCGGGTTGATCGTGTACTTGGCGAGGTAGCGTTTGATCCGGTGGTTGTCGTTGCTGTTGCCGTCCCGATCGTTGCCCCCATCCGCATCCTCCGGAAGCGGCCCCCTCTGGCGCTTCATCTTGTCCGCGGTCTGCCAGGTGCGGGCGATCAGTTCGCCCATCCGGCCCATCGCCTGGGAGTCGGTCGTCATCATCGCGATGGCTCCCTCGTCGTGGAGGACGTCCTCGGCGGCGATGGTCTCGGCGCGGATGCGGGATTCGGCGAAGGAAACGTCCTCCGGCACGTCCGGGTTGAGGTGGTGACAGACCATCACCATGTCCAGATGTTCGTCGAACGTGTTCTCCGTGTAGGGCATCGACGGGTTCGTCGACGACGGTAACATGTGCGTCTTGCCGACGAGCTCGAGGACGTCGGGGGCGTGGCCGCCACCCGCGCCCTCGATGTGGAAGGCGTGGATCGTCCGGCCGTCGATGGCGTCGAAGGTGTTCTCGACGAACCCCGACTCGTTGAGCGTGTCCGTGTGGATCGCCACCTGCACGCCGGTCTCGTCGGCCACCTCGAGGCAGGTGTCGATCACGGCGGGCGTCGCGCCCCAGTCCTCGTGGATCTTCAGTGCGATCGCGCCGGCCTCGACCTGCTCGTGGATGACGGCCGGCCGGGAGGAGTTGCCCTTGCCGTAGAAGCCGAAGTTGATCGGCCAGGCGTCCGCCGCCTGCATCATCAGTTGGAGGTTGCGCTCGCCGCTGGTGATGATGCCCACCGTCGACGGACCGACGCCGCCGCCGAGCATCGTCGTCACGCCCGAGGCGATGGCGTGGGTCGGCAACTGGGCTGAGTTGAAGTGGACGTGGGCGTCGATCCCCCCGGCGGTGGCGATCATCCCCTCCGCAGAGATCACCTCCGTGTTCGCGCTGACGATCAGGTCGTCGTCGACGCCGTCCATCGTCTCAGGGTTACCGGCGTTACCGACGCCGGCGATGAATCCATCCTTGATCCCGATATCGGCTTTCAGGACGCCGAGAACGGGATCGAGAACCGTGAGGTTCGTCAGCACCCAGTCGAGAGCCCCGTCTTCGGCGGTGAGACCGGGCTCGAGCCCCTGACCGTCTCGGAGTGTCTTCCCGCCACCGAAGACGGCCTCGTCGCCGCGGGTGATTCGGTCGTCCTCGATTTCGGCGACGAGCGACGTGTCCGCGAGCCGCAGTCGGTCGCCCGCCGTGGGACCGTACAGTCCAGCGTACTCGTCGGATGAGAGTTCTCGTGTCATAACAGGTATCGCTGTGCGAGCGGGATTTCGTCGGCCGGGTCGCAGGTGACGTGCTCGCCGTCGTCATCGGACTGCGTCCGAGTGCTCGAGGAGCTTCGCTCCTCGCCGACCTGCACCTCGAACGTCTGTGGGTCGATCTCGATGTCGTCCGGGCAGTGATCGTTGTGTAACATATCGGACTTCTCGATCGCTCGAGTGTCCCGGACCGGGCGTACCGGCGTCTTCAGGTCGTAGCGTTCGCCGACGTCGTCTTCGTGGGCTGCCTCGCTGACGAACGTGACCGAGAGGTCGTGCTTTGCCCGCCCCTGGGCACCAGCGCGCTCTCTGGCCATCACCGGCTCGCAGGTCATCAGCGAGCCGTTGGCCTCGCCCATCTGGGAGTAGACCGGGAAGCCACCCTTGATCACGACCTCCGGCTTGATCCCGAAGAACGCGGGCTTCCAGAGGACGACGTCGGCGAGTTTGCCGGGCTCGAGCGAACCGACGTCGTCGTCGATGCCCGCGGTGATCGCCGGGTTGATCGTGTACTTCGCGACGTAGCGTTCGATGCGGGCGTTGTCCGCGCCGGTGCCCTCGTCCGCCGGCAGCGGGCCGCGCTGGGCCTTCATCTTGTGGGCAGTCTGCCACGTCCGGCAGATGACCTCGGCCATCCGTCCCATCGCCTGCGAATCGGAGGTCATCATCGAGATGGCTCCCGTGTCGTGAAGGACGTCCTCCGCGCCGATGGTCTCCGCGCGGATGCGCGACTCGGCGAAGGCGACGTCCTCCGGCACGTCCGGGTTCAGGTGGTGACAGACCATCACCATGTCCAGATGTTCGTCGAACGTGTTCTCCGTGTAGGGCATCGACGGGTTCGTCGACGAGGGCAGCATGTGCTCGTGGCCGATCAACTCGAGGACGTCCGGGGCGTGACCGCCGCCGGCACCCTCGATGTGGAAGGTGTGGATCGTCCGGCCGTCGATGGCGTCGAAGGTATGCTCGACGAAACCCGACTCGTTGAGCGTGTCCGTGTGGATGCAGACCTGGACGTCCTCCTCGTCGGCGACCTCGAGGCAGGTGTCGATCGCCGCGGGCGTCGAGCCCCAGTCCTCGTGGAGTTTGAGCCCGCAGGCACCGGCCTCGATCTGTTCGTAGATTGCCTCGGGGCCGCTGCTGTTGCCTTTGCCGTAGACGCCGACGTTGACCGGCCACTCTTCTGCGGCCTGCAAGAGTCGTTTGATGTTCTCCGGGCCCGGCGTACAGGTCGTCGCCCCGCCGCCAAACCCGCCCCCGAGCATCGTCGTCACGCCCGAGGCGAGCGCGTGATCGACCAGCTGCGGACTGTTGAAGTGGACGTGAATGTCGAGCGCCCCGGCCGTGGCGATCAGCCCGTCACCGGGAACCGTGTCCGTACTCGAGCCGATCACCATGTCGACGTCGTCCATCGTGTCGGGGTTGCCCGCCTTCCCGACGCCGACGATGTGGCCGTTTCGCACACCGATATCTCCCTTTCGGACGCCGAGGACTGGATCGAGAATCACGACGTTCGTAAAGGCCCAGTCGAGCGTTCCCTCGGCCTGGGTCGTCCCCGACTGCATCCCCATGCCGTCGCGCATCGTCTTCCCGCCGCCGAAGACCGCCTCCTCGCCGGGAACCGTGTGGTCCGTCTCGATCTTCGCGAGCAGATTCGTGTCGCCGAGACGGAGTCGGTCCCCCGCCGTCGGTCCGAACAGGTCGGTGTACTCCCGCCGGGACAGGTCCCGACTCATTCGGTGTCCTCCTGGAGGTAGCCCTCGGTTCGAGCCCGCTCGAGCGCCCGTTCTTTCGCGCCGTCGTCGTCGAGGTCACCCTGGACGAGGCCGCCCATCCCGTGCACGATGCGGTCGCCACCGATCGCGACGAGGTCGACCTCGCGTTCGACGCCGGGTTCGAACCTGACGGCCGTTCCTGCAGGAATGTTCAGTCGCATCCCGTAGGCTGCCTCTCGGTCGAACGCGAGCCCGGGATTAACCTCGAAGAAGTGAAAGTGCGAGCCGACCTGTACCGGCCGGTCACCCGTGTTCTCGACGGTTACCGTCGCCGTCTCTCGACCCTCGTTGATCGTAACCGGTTCCTCGGCTGGGAGCAGTTCACCGGGTATCAGTTCAGACACGGTCGACCACCCTCGAGTACCGAATCTCGTTCTGTTCCGAAACGTTGTCTCATCACGCCCCGCGATTAGAATACGACCGACGTAAAGTCGGCCCTACAACACAATATTTGCCCACTGAATTTGGATATTGGTGTTTGAACGTAAGTTTCCATTCGGGTCGGAATATAACGTCTTTCTATCCGTACTAGGATCGAACGGTACCTATCATCAGACGAACAGCATCTGGCGAAACGACCGCCTGAGCTCGCGTGAGACGCCGAGATGATTCGGGCGCCGACATCCAGCAGGACCTCGAGCTCCGGGCGCGAAGTGGCGGTCAGGATCGAACGACGGCCACGAGGTACCAGCCGATCGCGATCACGACGATCGTCGCTCCCGGGCGGAGCCCTGCCGTCCAGGAGAGGGCGATTCCACCGAGGACGGAGAGTTCGCCGACGACCACCGCGACGAGGAGCGTCTCCCGGAAGCTACCCGCGACGAGCGAGGCGGCGGCCACGGGAACGACGAGCATCGCCGCCACGAGGATGACCCCGAGGATCTGCATCGCGCCGACGATGACCAGCGCGGTGAGGACGACGAGCAAGACGGTGTACCGCGAGACCGCCAACCCGGCGACCCTCGCAGCCTGTTCGTCGAAGGTGATGAACAACAGCTGTTTGTAGCAGAGCCCAACAGCGGCGACGACGCTCAAACTGAGAATGGCCATCAGGGCGACGCTCCGCTCGTCGGTGATCGAGATGTTCCCGAAGAGGTAGCTGTTGACGTCGACGAACGCGAATCCGCCGCCGAGATCGATGAACAGCGTTCCGAGGGCGAAACTTCCAGTCAACATGATCGCGACCGGGACGTCGCCGTAGGAACCCGTTCGATCCGCGAGTTCCTGCACCGCGAGCGCGCCGATCACCGCCGCAGCGAGTGCGACGAGCAACAACCGGGCGTCCCAGCCGGAGGCGGCGAACAGCAGCGTCCCGAACGCGACCCCGGCAAAGGCGGTGTGTGCGAGCGTCTCCCCGATGAGTGCCATCTCGCGGTGCACGAGGAACACCCCGATGAGCGGTCCGATAATGCCGATGAAGACCCCGACGGTGACGGTGTTCCACATGAACCGGTAACAGGCCAGTTCCGTGCCGAGCGCCCGGCCCGCGGTACACCCCGCATCGAACGCGCGCTCGGGCAACAGCCCGAACGAGTACGGCAGGAAGAAGACTGCGACGGCCGCGGCCGTCAACGCGAGGATCCCCCTGACGACGAGCCGAAACGGACGCCTCATCGTCCCTCCTGCGACCGGGACGGTCCACGACGATCCCGGCCGATCGTCGTCGGTCCGACTCGAGCAGGTCGAGTGAGACGAGCGACGCGACTACCCCGGGTCACCGCGCGCCGAGGGCCGTCTCGAACGCGGGGAGAGTGATTTCGCGGAGCTGGCCGATGAAGTCGCCGTGGCCCGCCTCGACCCATTCTTCGACGACGCTTTCCGCGGGCGAGACCATGATCGTGTCGGTCACGGTGTCGGCCTCCGCGGCGATCTGTTCGGCGACGTCCGGACCGTCGAAGTAATCCCAGAGGACGTACTCGAGGCCGTGTTCCTCGACGAAGTCCACTGTAGCTGCGACGTCACGGCCGCTCGGGGTATCGTCGGGCGAGAGGCCGACCGGCGTGTGGATTTCGAGCCCGTACCGTTCTGCGAGGTACTGGAACGAGTCGTGGCCCGCGAGGACGACGTGGTCGTGCTCACGGTCTTCGAGCGCCGACGCGAACTCCTCGTGGAGGGCCTCGAGTTCCTCGACGTAGGCGGCCGCGTTCTCCTCGTAGGCGGCCGCGTTGTCCGGGTCGATCGCTATCAGGTCGTCACGGATGTTCCTGACGCCCTCCTGTGCCAGGATGGGGTCCGAGAAGAACTTGGCGTCGTACTCCCCGTGGGAGTGGCCGTGACCGTCGTCTTCGTGTTCGTGATCGTCCCCGTGACCGTGACCATCGTCGGAACCAGCCTCCTCGTCGCCGTCCCCGACTACCACCTCGAGCGGTGGCGCTTCCCAGACGACCGCGTCGTCGTCGACTAGCTGGACGATCACTGCCCCGTCGCCGGCCTCGTCTCCGGAGACGTGCAGGTGGTCGCCGTGAGCGTCGATCTCGAGTCCGTCGGGACCGTCGACGATTCGCGCCTCGAGGGCGTAGCCCGGCGGACCGATCTCGACCGGGCCGTCGTCCGTTTCCGCGGCCGCTCCGATGGAGAGCGTTCCCTCCGTGGGGATCACGAGCGGCTCGCCGTGCCAGTGGTCCGCGTGGGCGTCGACGACCGGCTGGCCCGCCGAGCGGTCGATTAGCTCGATGTTGCGGACCTCGAGCGACGGTTCCGCATCGCCGTGGTCGTGGTCGTGCGTGTGACCGTGGTCGTGGTCGTGCGTGTGACCGTGGTCGTGGTCGTGACCGTGGCCGTCCCCATCGTACTCGAGCAGTTCGATCCCTTTGGCGGCGTCGACCAGGCTGACGTCGTCTGCGTAGTAGGTCTCGATCTGGTCGAGGGCGTCGTCGACCCACGGCTGGAATCCCTCGGTTCCGATGTAGACGAAGACGTCCGATTCGACGACCCGCGGGAGCATGTCGATCGGCGGCTCCCACTCGTGGCCGTGCTCGCCTGACGGGACCGCGTTCTCGACTGTATGCAGGTCGCCGGTGACGGCCCGCGTGAACTCAGAGAGCGTGAAAAAGGACGCAGTCGCCCAGGTCTCAGCACCTCCCTGTCCACGGTCGTCGAGACAGCCGGCGAGGCCGGCGGCGAGGCCGCCGGTTCCGAGAAGAATCCGTCGTCGCGTGAGTGTCATCGTCTCGAGTGTACCTTGCCCGTCCAATATATGCTTCGTTACTGGCAGCAATCGCTCTACGATACCGGACATCAACAGCCATATCGTTACCCATACGTCGAATGAATGGTTGTATGTCCAATCGCCGCGCACGTTCGAGAGCGGGACGAAGCTGGATACGAACGTCGATGATTCCCGTACGTGGGGATATCCCTCGACTCGAAACGAGATTCTCGTCGGCCCCGCAACGTCTGATTCCCCGAGAGGGGGCCTCACTCGGGCCATCGTGCTGGGAAGGTCACCCGGAGACGATGGCTGGTGGACGGCCACACCCCCTAGGATTCGACGAACGACCAGAATTAAATCGAATATACCGTCATAATCTTCGATTATTCTCCCCTGTAGAGCCCCCAATAGAATGAATTTCCTTGAAGCAACCCTTTTATATCTACTCTCTTTTCGAATGCTGTAGCCGATGAACGGACAAACATCGATCTATTCCGGGGAAATGGCTGACAAACACGAAGATTGTTCTTTCGTCAGTGGTGGGGCGCAATGACGCGACCGACTGTCTCTCGCAGGGGCGTCCTCGCGGCCAGTGGTGGGGCGGCCATCACGGCGTTCGCGGGCTGTCTCTCCGAAGGAGGGGTCGTCGGCGACGGCGACGACGACGGCGCAGTGACGATCGGCGTGCTCGAGGATCGCTCGGGCGAGTTCGCGCTGGTCGGCGAGTCGAAGTGGCAGGCGTCGTTGCTCGCCATCGAAGAGCTCAACGAAGCCGGCGGGGTGCTGGGGGAAGAGATCGAGGTGTACGATCCCGATCCGCAATCCGACAACCAGCGCTACCAGGAACTCACTCGCGAGGCGATCAACAGCGAGAACGTCGACGCCCTCTGGGCTGGCTACTCGAGCGCGACTCGCGAGGCGATTCGGCCGATCGTCAACGACGAAGAGCAGCTGTACTTCTACACGACCCAGTACGAGGGCGGCGTCTGTGACCGGACGACGTTCGCGATGGGGGCGACCGCACGCCAGCAACTCGGTGCCGTGATCCCGTACATGATCGAGGAGTACGGCCCGCGGATCTACACCATCGCCGCCGACTACAACTTCGGGCAGATCTCCGGTCAGTGGGTACGGATGCTGGCCGAAGAGAACGACGCCGAGGTGCTCGGCGAAGAGTACATCCCGCTCGGGGAGACCGACTTCGGGTCGACGATCAACAACATTCAGGGCGAAGACCCCGATTTCGTCGCCTCGATGCTGGTCGGGGACGCCCACACGAACTTCTACCAGCAGCGTGCCGACACCGGACTCGACGTCCCGATGGCCTCCTCGACGACGATGGCCCAGGGGTACGAGCACCTCCGTCTCGACCCGCCCGCACTCGAGGACATGTACGTCGGCGTCAACTTCATGGAGGAACTCGAGACCGACCCAGCACAGGCGTTCGTCGACGACTTCTACGAGATGTTCCCGGATGCCCCCTACCTCAACCAGGAGGCCCAGAACAACTACTTCTCGGTCCACATGTGGGCCGAGGCCGTCGAAGCGGCCGGGACGTTCGACCAGGAGGAGGTCATCGCCGAACTCGAGAGCGGGATGGAGGTCGACGCCCCCGAGGGAACGATCGAACTCGATCCGGCAACCCACCATATGACCCACCACATGCGAATCGGCCACGCCGACGAGAACCACGAGCTTACCTTCGACGAGGAACAGTACATCGAACCAACCTTCCTCCACGAGGTCGGCTGTGACCTGACGAGCGAGCCCGAGCAAACCCAGTACACGCCCGAAGAGTTCTACGACGAGATCTAACATGGCCATCTACGAACTACTGAACCTCGGCTTCCAGTTCCTCGATAGCTTCGCGTTCATCGTGCTCGCGACAGCGGGGCTGGCCATCATCTTCGGGATGATGGGAATCATCAACCTCGCCCACGGTGAGTTCATTCTCGTCGGGGCCTACGCGACGACGCTGTCGTTTCACGCCGGGTTGCCGTTACCGCTCGCGATGGTCGCCGGCGTCGTCGCGACGACCATCTTCGGGATCGTCCTCGAGCGGACCATCATCCACCGGCTGTACGGTCGGTTGCTCGACTCGATGGTCGTCACCTTCGGGATCAGCCTCGTGGTGATTCAGCTCACCCGGATCGTCTTCGGGAACTCGCTGGAGCAGATCGGGACGCCTTTCGGGGGTATCAGCTACGGGCCGTACTCGTACTCGACCTACCGAAGCGTCGTCCTCGCGACGTGTGCGATCGCCACGCTCGTCGGGCTCTACGTGCTGTTCACTCGAACCGACTTCGGGGTTCGGGCACGGGCAACGATCCAGGACGAAGAAACCGCACGCAGCATGGGCGTCGACACCGACCGGATGTACCTCTCGACGTTCGCGATCGGCTCGGCGCTGGCCGGCCTCACCGGCGCGCTGTACGCGCCGACGATCACGATGTCGCCGGAGCTCGGCACGGGTTTCCTCGTCGAAGCGTTCGTCGCGGTCGTCGTCGGCGGGCCGTCGGTCATCCTCGGCACGCCGCTCGCTGGCGGCCTGCTCGGGCTGGTCGACGCCGTATTCACCAACCTCGGCGGGCAGTTCATCGGAACCGTGTTCCTGCTCCTGACGGCGATCGTCGCCATTCGCGTCCTGCCCGACGGAATCACCGGCCTGCTCGAGGACCTGCGTGAAAAGTGGAGGCGAGCAGAATGAGCGAGAAACCGTCACTCGAGGCGAGACTTCGCGGGCCGTTCGAGGGGCCGAACACGATCGGCAACTCGCGACGGTTCTGGCTGAGTTTCGTACTGGGAACCGCCCTGCTCGCGGTCTACCCCGTGTTGTTCGGTGCCTACGCCGCCGAGTCCACGTCGGTGTACCTCGTCTACGGGCTGCTGGGGGTGAGTCTGGCGTTCATCTGGGGGTTCTGTGGAATCCTCAGTTTCGGCCAGGTCGCGTTCTTCGGCGTCGCCGGCTACGCGTTCGGAATCGTTTCGATCAACCTCGCCTCGTACACGGGAGCGACCCTCGGCGTTCTCACCGGCGTCGCCGTGGCGACGCTGCTCGCCGCCCTGCTGGGATACTTCATGTTCTACGGCGGCGTTCGCGACGTCTACGTGACGATCATCACGCTCGTCGTCGCGCTCGTGTTGCACACCTTCATGGGCCAGACGGCCGGAAGCCAGTGGGCGATCGGCGAGGCTGCCCTCGGCGGCTTCAACGGGATGGTCGGCGTTCCCGATCTCGCGATCGGGTTCGGGACGGCCGGGCTCGAGTTCGCCGGCGCGATGCACTACTACGTGACGCTGCTCGTGCTCGTCGCGACCGTCCTCGGCCTTCGCGCGCTGGTCAACAGCCAGTTCGGCTACGCGATGGTCGCCACTCGCGAGGACGAAGCCCGCACCGAGATGTTCGGCTACAACACGACGTTCATCAAGTTCGCCACGTTCACGATCGGTGGTGCGCTCGCCGGACTCAGCGGTGTCCTGTTCGTCACCTGGGGGAACTACATCGACCCCAGCGAGTTCGCGATCACCGCCGCGGCGATGCCGGTCATCTGGGCCAGCATCGGCGGCCGCGAGTCGTTCGTCGGCACGATCGCTGCCGCCGTCGTCATCCAGCGGATCCAGATCGGGCTCACCGGCGAGTGGGCGCTCGTCGTCGTCGGCTCGCTGCTCGTGATCGTGATCCTCGCGATGCCGGATGGCATCGCGCCGCGGGTCGGCGACGCCGTCGATTACCTGCGAAACCGCGGGGGCGGTGAGCCCGCAGAGCCACCGACCGCAACCGAGGAGGTGAGCGACTGATGGCGACGAGCGATCCGACCGTCAAGGAGTCACCCGCGGTCGCCGAGACCGGCGTCGGGACGGACACGATCCTCCAGACGCGGGACCTGCGCAAGCAATTCGGCGGCCTCACCGCGACCGACGACGTCGATTTCGGCATCGAAGAAGGCGAACTCCGCTGTCTGATCGGGCCGAACGGTGCCGGCAAGAGCACGTTCCTCAAACTGCTCACCGGCCGCCTCGAGCCGACCGCCGGAACGATCTACTACGACGGCGAGGAGATCACGGACCTGGCGTCCCACGAACGGGTCTCACGCGGGATCAGTATCAAGTTCCAGGTTCCGAGTATCTACCCGGACCTGAGCGTCCGTGAGAACCTGCGAATCCCGCTCCAGCGGGTCGAACAACCGTCGGAATTCGACCGCCGAACGGCCGAAATCCTCGACCGATTCCACCTCGCGGAGACGGCCGACGAGACGGCGTCGAACCTCTCACACGGCCAGCAACAGCGACTCGAGATTGCCATGGCAATGACCCTCGAGCCGAAGCTGATGTTGCTCGACGAACCCGTCGCTGGCCTCTCCGTCGAGGAGACCCGCGAGATCGCCGAGCTGTTACGGACGATCAACGACGAGGACGACGTCGCGTTCATCGTGATCGAACACGACATCGACTTCGTCGAGACGATCGCCGACCGGGTGACCGTGCTCCACCAGGGAGCCATCTTCACCGAAGGGACGATCGACGAGGTTCGAGACGATCCGGACGTCAAGCGAATTTACCTGGGTGAAGAACAATGACCGAAACCAGCGCCGATACCGCTGTCGGAGGACAGGAATCCGGAGCAACGCCGAGCGACGCGGCGATGCTCGAGATCGACGACCTCGCCGTCTCCTACGGCAAGACGCCGATCCTCCGGGACGTCGACGTGACCGTCGAAGAGGGAGAGATCGTCGGTATCATGGGGAAAAACGGCGTCGGCAAGACCACGCTCGTGAAAGCTATCATGGGCCTGCTCGAGGCAGCCGACGGCCGAATCGTCTTCGACGGCGACGTCGTCGTCGACGCGACCGAGGCGGCGACGACCGACGCCGATCGCGGCGGCCTCGGCGGCCGAATTGCAGACGCACTGGGAACGTCCACGCCAGCCGGCACGTGGGTCGGTGCGGACGAACGCGCGAGACGGGGGATGGGCTACATCCCGCAGGGCCGGGACGTCTTTCCCGAACTCACCGTCAGGGAAAATCTGCGGATGGGGGAGACGATCAACGAGGACGATTCGGACTTCCGCTACGACGACGTCTACGAGTACTTCCCGATCCTCGAGGAGCGGTCCACACAGAAAGCGGGAACGCTCTCGGGCGGCCAGCAACAGATGCTCGCGATCGGGCGGGCACTGATCGGCAATCCCGACCTGCTGTTGCTCGACGAACCCTCCGAGGGCGTCCAGCCGTCGATCGTCCAGGACATCACGCGGGATCTCGAGCGCGTCAACCGGGACCTGGGAACGACGATCCTGTTCGTCGAACAGAACCTGCACGTGGTCCAGAACCTGGCCGAACGGTGTTACGCCATCGACAAGGGAACGATCGTCGACGAACTCGACGCCGACCGGCTCCAGTCACGCGAGGCCGTCACGGAGTACCTCGCCGTCTGAGGCGATCGAGTCACACTCGTTTTCGCGCGTCGGTCGGGCAGCCGTTCAGGAGAGTCTGGCCGCGACGTCGGCTTCCGTAATGATGCCGACCGTCTCGCCGGCTTCGGTGATCATCACGGCCTTGTAGTGCTCGAGTAAGTTGCCGATCTCGTCGAGCGTGGCGTCCTTCGAGACCGTCGGGAAACTCTCGCTCATGTGTTCCTCGACGGGTTCGTCTCGCGCCTCGGCGTCGAGGTGAACGAGGTCGCCCTGACTGATCGAGCCGACCGGGATGCCGTCCTGAATGACCGCCAGCTGGGAGTAGGCTTCCTCTTCCATCTCTCGAGCGGCGGCGCTGACCGGTTCGTCCGGCGAGACGCTCACGACGGCTTCGTTCATGAGGTCCTCCGCACGGACGACGTCGCTCTCTGCCTTCTCGAGGGCGTTGACGATCCGACGGAGCGTCGATAGGCGCGGGTCGACGTCGCCGCCTTCGATGCGGGCGATCAGCGGCTGGGAGACGTCGGCTTTCTCTGCGAGTTCGCTCTGGGTCAACCCGAGGTCGGTCCGGCGCTGACGCAGGTCCGCGGGCGTCGGGAGTTCCATACTGGACCATAACCGCGGGTTATCAAAAGTATGGTGGGTGCCACCGAATCTGCCGGAACGTCGGTCGACCGGCGATCACCGTCGGCGATGCCTACTCGTCCTCGGGGCGTTCGATGATCTCGACGACCGAGAGCGGCACGTCCCGCAGTGCCCCGCCGACCTCGCTCTTGGCGATCCGGGAGGCGTGTTCCTCGCTGTCGGCGTTGTAGACGTCCATCTCGAGACCCAGTCCAACGAGAGCGGTGTCGGCGGCGATGAACGCGGAGTCGAACGGCTCCCCGCAAGCGGGACAGCCCGTCGCACCGACTTCGACCTCGACGTAGTCCATGTCCTTGTTGTTGAGTCGCTTGCCGGCTTCGCTGACGGCGACGCCGATGGCGTCGTCGATCGCATCGACGTCACGAACGAGCCACGCGGCTTCCATCGCGACGAGATAATTTCCCATACGTGATCGTCGGTACGGGGGGTTTCCTGCTTTGCGGTTCGTCGTCGGCTCCAGACTGGTCAGCAGACCGACGAACGCGACAGACCGTCGAGGTGGACAGTTCCTGGTGTGCAATCGTGTGGGCACAGGACACGACAACTAGTATCACGGGAAAGTCACGCCACAGACGCGGACGACAACCGCATTATCCGCATAAGTTACGAGAATTGTCCACGTCGATTGCTGCCTGCATATGCCGATTTCGCCTCGAGTGAACCACCAGTTGCGGTGACTGCAACTTGAGTTGAATCGCAAGACTGCGTCGACCTGCTTCTGCCGTCAGGGAGACGACGTGATGGTTCGAGCAAGAAAGCTTATGTACGACCTGCGTCTGAGCCTCGCCTGAACGCTGATGATATCCCGCGTGCACCGCGCGACTGTGTTCGCACTGTACCAGTTCGCCATCGTGGCCGGCATCGTCGCGATGCCACTCGCCATCACCGCCCGCCAGGCCGGGATCACCCTGCCGATCCACCGCGTCCTCGCCAACCTGGAGGAGGCCTACGAAGCCAGCCAGCCCTGATGACCTGACACCGACGCCCGTTTTCGATTCGTTCGACTGTATCGTTCCCGTTCGAGCGCCGGCTCCGCCATCCCGGTGGTGGCTCGAGCGGACCCGTTCCCGTCCCGGAACCGGAAACGCCCGGTGTGAACGCCGGCCTTTTATACCATTCCGGTCGTAACGGTCTGTCAATGCGCACACCGCATCACAACTCGGAGTTCTCCCGGACGGTCGACCAGCTGGCCGACGAGCCGAGTCCGTACGAACCGGAACTCGGGTCGCTCCCCCGGAACGACGTCTCGCGGACGGACCTCGACACCGTCAACAAGACGGGGACGACGACGATCGGCATCACGACCGACGACGGCGTCGTCATCGCGACGGACATGCGCGCCAGCCTCGGCGGCCGGTTCGTCTCGAACAAGAACGTCCAGAAGGTCGAGCAGATCCACCCCACCGGCGCACTCACGATGGTCGGCAGCGTCGGCGGTGCCCAGTCGTTCATCTCGAGCCTGCGCGCGGAGGTCAACCTCTTCGAATCCCGTCGCGGCGAACACATGAGCATCAACGCGCTCGCGACACTCGCGGGTAACTTCGCTCGCGGCGGCCCGTTCTTCGCGATCCACCCCATCCTCGGTGGCGTCGACGACGAGGGAAGCCACGTCTACAGTATCGACCCCGCCGGCGGCGTCATGGAAGACGACTACACCGTCACCGGCAGCGGGATGCAACTGGCCTACGGTCACCTGGAGCAGGCCTACGAGGACGACCTCTCGAACGACGAGGCGATGACCATCGCCGCCCGCGGCATCAAGTCCGCCGCCGAGCGCGACACCGGCTCCGGCAACGGCGTCTTCCTCTGTGAGATCACCGACGAGGGCGTCGAGATCCACGGCCACAACGACTTCGAAGAAGTCATCTAACGGGCTCGCTGGTCGCCTGCCGTGCGGGTGCCGTCTCTCGGTTTTGACCACTACTCACCACGGAAGCAGCGGCTGTCTCCTGCAAAACGGCTCCCACCGTAAACACGCCACCCCCGGGTCGCGTGTCCAGTCGTCCTGAACTGCGCGTCGCTCGAGTCGCGTCGCTACGATTCCGAATCGAACGTCCCGTCCCGATTTCGGTCGTGCCGAGACGCCGAACCGATGACTACTGTCAGTCGACCGCCGGACACTCGTCTACGTCTGCTTCGCCGTCGCCGTCCGTTTCCGCAGCCGAACTGGAGTGGGCGTCGGTCTCGGTCGTCGAACCTGCGGCCGAAGCGGGCTCCGCTGTAGCGGCGTCACGAGCGGGCGGGACCTCGACGGCCCGGCCGAGTTCGCTCGAGCGGTAGATGGCGTCGATGACCCGCTGGACGAGCAGCGCCTCCTCGAGCGTGTTGGTCTCCGGCTCGCTCCCCGTTCGGATGGCCTCGAGGAACGCCCGGTCCTGGTCTTCGTAGCCGGTCGCCGTCGGATCGCCCGTGAGTTCGGCATCGGCGTAGTGGTCGGTGCCGACGGTTCCGGCCTCGAGGATCGTCAGGTTCGTGTCACCGACGTCGAACTGCGCGCCGGCGTCGGTCCCCCGGATGCGAACGTCCATGCTCTCTTCGCGATTAGTCGCCCAGGCGGCCTCGAGGGTGATCGTCTGTCCGTCGGCCGTCCGGAGGAAGGCGCTGACCGAGTCGTCGACCTCGTAGGTTTCGTTCTGGCCATCCCAGTCGGTTCCGAACCCGTCCGGGTCGGCGTAATCGGGTTTCGAACCGAACGTCGTCCGGGTGACGCCCGTCACCTCGGTGACCTCCGGAAAGTCGAGCGCGTAGAGGGCCAGATCCAATGCGTGGACGCCGATGTCGAGCAGCGCGCCGCCGCCAGCGAGGTCCGGGTCGGTGAACCACGAGCCCGGCCCCGGAACGCCACGTCGGCGAACGTAGTTGGCCTCGACGTGTGTCAGGTCCCCGAACCGTCCACGTTTGCGGTACTGCTGGAACAGCAGCATGGAGGCCGCATAGCGGTTGTGAAAGCCGACCATCAGTGTGCCCGCAGAGTCGGCCGCGGCCGCGGCGATCCGCTCTGCGCTCTCGAGAGAGTGAGCGAGCGGTTTCTCGACGAGAACGTCACGGCCCGTCTCGAGGGCGGCCACGGCGATGGGTTCGTGGAACCGGTTGGGCGTCGTGACGACGACGGCGTCGACGGCGTCGTCCGTGAGTAATCCATCGTGGGTCTCGTAGGTTCGAGCGTCGTACTCGGCGGCGAATCGCGTTCGTTGACGCTCGACGAGGTCCGCCCCCGCGACCACGTCGGCCCCGAGTTGCTCGAGCGTGCTCGCGTGAAGGCTTCCCATCCCCCCGAGTCCGATGATTCCGATGCCGACGTCGTAGCCACGAGCGGACGCGGCGTCCGAACCGATCACCGAGAACCACCCTCGAGAGCCGGAAGCGAACGCCCTGATCGACAGGAGAGACACGAGTCCGTGGTCAGTTGCGTGTGAGAACCTGGTTCCATGGAGGTACCCAGTCGGGAGTCGAAATAAGCGTTATGAACGAATAATCTGTACAGGCGAGCAATATGACAGTTTTTCCTTCAATTACGGCCCAAAAGTATCCAGACGGTGAATGTCTCCTCGAGATTCAGGACAGATGCTCAGAACTCGACCCGTCCCTCGTCGGTCACGACGCTCTCGAGCAAGGAGACCGGCGTCGCGTCGTACGCCGGGTTTTCGACGTCGAAGCCCTCGCTTGGCTCGAGCATTACCTCGCTTCCGGAGCGGTAGTCGGGTTCGAAGACGAACCCTTCGCTGACGATCTTGGCGGCCGACCCGACGACGGTCACCGGGACGTCGAGCTGGGCCGCCGTCGATGCGATGGGGAAGGTCCCGACCCGATTGTAAAGCGTGTCGTCGACGATGCAGTCCATGCCGACGACGACCCGGTCGCACTCCTCGAGATAGACGCCGTTGGCGCTGTCGGTGATGAGCGTCGCCTCGACGCCCTCGACGTCGGCCAGCGCGCGGGCGGTCTTCCGGCCGATGAATCGGGGCCGGGCCTCGGTGACGTACACCTCGAAGCGTTTTCCCTCCGCCGTCGCCTGCTCGATCGCCTCGAGGACGGTCGAAGAGTAGTCGTGGGTCAGCAACGTCTCGCCATCTGCCAGCATCGCCGCAGCGTTCTCCGCGGCGAGCGTCTTGCCGGACTCGACGCGGGAGACGACCGCGTCGATCCGCTCTTGCGTGAGTGCTTTCGCTTCGGCGACGTCGGCGGGGTCGGCCTCCGTTACCTCGGAGACAACCTCCCTGACGGCGTTCTGGAGTGCGGCGTGCGAGGGATTCGCTCGCCGAAGCACGGACCCGTTCCGTTCGAGCGACCGCAAATACTCCTCGAGCGTCGCGAACTCCCGCTCGAGTAACTCCTCTAGGGCACGGGTGGCGGTGACCGCGACCACCGAGGAGCTGTGGGTCTGCATCTCCGATATCTCCTCGACCGTCTCGTCGATCATACTCGAGTGGATTCCCGTGAGGGCAAAAGGTGTTCCGGGTATTCAGACGCCTCGAGACGCGGGGGCTGGAGTCACCTCGACGTGGGTATCGCAGTCGTCGAACGTCAGTGCACTCCCGCTCGAGTGCGAGCGGTGAGTAACTCGTTTCACCGACTACTGCAGGATGGACCCCTGACCTCCTCCCGCGCCTGAAGACGGAGGTATGCGCTATCGGTCTGTATCACACCGCGTCGATTCGCGAACCGATCGTGGGTCCGTCGAAGGCGTTCGGCGATCGATCGGTAGGCCTCGACAGCGCGAACGCTCGAGTCGACCTCGGCAACTGGCAGCCACCGGGACTGCGCGACGGCGTCGTCGCGCTCGATCGTCGTCACGTCGCTTCCCACGTGCGCTGTGAGCCACTCGGCGAACCGGTCGTCGCAATCCCGGGTGACCAGGTTGAGTGCGATGGCCGCGACCGGGCTTCCGAGTTCCGTGGCGAGCCGTCCGGTCCGGAGTCCGTCGACCAGCGCCGGACGTTCGGGAACCGTTACGAGGACTGCGAGGTCGCTACACGCGAGCACCACCCCGACGTCGCGAGCCAGTCCGACGGGGCAGTCGATCACGACCCGTCCGAACTCCCGCTCGAGGCGTCGTCGAACGCCGCCGCGACGTCCTCGCTTTCGAGCGTCGAGGTCCGTTCGGGCACGCAGCCGAGAACCGCCACGCCGTCCCATCGTGTGACTCTCCCGGGCGGATCCGTACACCGGTTACAGACGACGCCGTAGACGGGAACCCGTAGCCGTCGGGCCATCTCGAGGGTCGTCTCGGCGGCCTCGAGGCCGCGTTCCGTGGGCGTCGTGACGGCGATCATCCCGCGTGCGGACTCGAGCGGGTCGACGACGTCTGGTCCGGCACCGGACGGGCAGTCGACCAGCACCTGGATGCCATCGGGTGTGGCCGCTGGGAGCGCGCCGAAGTCGAACGCTTCCCCGGGGCGCGGCGCGGGGACGACCCCGACGTGAGCGTCGCGGGGATGGCGCTGGGCGACAGTCGTCACGTCCGCACCGTCCACGCGGTCGGCGGCCGTCGGCGAGCGGTCGCAGTCGGTCAGGACGTGGAGGTTCGGCAGCTGTCTGTCGGCGTCGATGGCCACGACGGGCGTGTCTGTGCGGCCGAGTGCCTCGGCGATGCCGAGGGTCACCGTGGGGGTTCCACACCTCCCTTTGGAGCCGGCGATGGCGATCATGCCGCCACTGGCCGCGCCTTCCCTTTTGAACCCGACGGTCGTTCGGGTCGAATACTGGTCGAGGAGTGCAGGACACTGCCGGTCGGGAGAGGAGGAGAGTCAGTGAGTGGTCGAAAATGCTCAGAAGAGGTCTTCTGGGTTGACTTCCGTGTTCTCTGCGTTCTCGAGCAGCAGGTCGTCGAGGGCGTCCTCGAGTTCGTCCCGGCGTGGGAGCGCGAGCATCTGGCAGGTGAACACCTGGTCGGAGTCGGTCTGGATGTTCGAGTCCAGCATGAACGCGTGGTCGTCGGTCTCGGCGATCTGGGCCGTGATCGGTCGCAGGACCGAGGCACCAGTGTCAGCGACGAACTCCGGGGGCGAGTGTTTGATCTCGGCGTTGAGAACGTTCGCCCAGCCGTCGACGAAGCCGCTGGTCATGATGTTGCCGAGTTCTCGCAGGGCACCCTGTTCCATCTCGCCCCAGTCGCCGTCGGTCTCCATCGGCACGAGCGAGTCCACGACGGCACGTCCCGAGGGCTGGTCGAACAGGATCACGAGGAAGCCGCCGAGTTTCCCTCGGAACTCCATGACGGTGCCGACGAACCGCTTGCTCCCGACCCGGTTGGGGATGTCCTCGATCGGCACCAGGCTCAGCCGACTCACGTTGACCGTGGTTTCGATCCCTGTCATCGAGGAGATGTTCTGGGCCGACTTCTCGGCACCTTCCTTGGTCATCTCGTTGAATACCTCGAGCTTTTCCAGCGAGACGATGTTTTCCGTCTTTGGCTGGAGCGACCGCTCGAGTGATGCCGAATCCGGGACGAGGAGGATCCGGAAGTCGATCGGATCGGTGCTCGAGTCCTTGGAGGCTTCGACGCGACTGCGGAAGACGAACAGGTGGGTGTCGCCCTCGCTCGCGGACGTCGGGAGGATGTCGCTTCCCGTCCCTTCGATGTAGGTCGGTGGCGAACTCTTGATCTTGGCCTCGAGGTAGTTCGCCCAGCCGTCGACGAAGCCGCTGGTCATGATGTTGCCGACCTCCTTGATCGAACTCTTTTGCTTCTCGGGGTCGTCGGCCGGGACGAGCGTCTCGGTGATCGCCCGTCGTCCCTGCTCGTCGAACGCGAGGACGACCTCGCCGGCGATCTCGCCGGTCAGATCGATGTTGACGCCGGCGAACTCGTCGCCGATGAACTCGTAGCTCAGACTCGATGGAGACATCAGGGACACGTCGGTGACCTGGACGTGCGTACTGATCCCGGTAAGCTGTGAGAGTGACTGGGCGGCCGACTGTGCACCGTCGTGGGCGAGCGTCTGGTAGGTCTCGAGCTCGCGGATATCGATTTCCATGGGAAGGCTCAGTCGGCTGCGATGCTGTTTATCTCTTCTAGGACACTCTCCTTCTGGAACGGCTTCGTGATGTATCCCTCGGCGCCGGCTTTGATCGACTCTTTCATCTGCTCGGCCTGCTCGACGCTCGTACACATCACGACCGTCGCGTCCGGATCCATGTCGGTGATCTCGCCGGTCGCCTCGATACCGTCTTTGATCGGCATCACGATATCCATGAAGACGATGTCGGGCTGTTTCTCCTGGTACAGTTCGACCGCTTCCACGCCGTTTTCAGCCTCGCCGACGACGGTGTGTTCTTCCTCGAGAATTTCCCGGAGGAGATCACGCATAAACCCAGAATCGTCTGTGATCAGCACATCCATAGGCGGGTGAATACACCGGGATGACTTAATGATGTTGACCAAAAAGGTGACAGTCGAAAGGTCGATCGTGGACGGCCACTCGAGACTGCGTTCGTCGAAATTCGTCGCCGTTCTGGAAACGTTCTCTACAGCGTGATAGGAATCGTATCAAACGTTGACGTCTTCGATGCGCTGGCTCACGATGATTCGTCCCTTCGCGGTCAGCGAGATGCCGTCGCCGTTCTCGACGATGAGGTCCTTGTTCTTCACCGAGTTGAGGACGTTGGTGACGTAGGCCGGATCGCCGTCGAGGAGGTTCGTGAAGTCGATGTCGCCACCGGTCGCGTGAACGCTGACGAGCACCCGCTTTTCTGGGTCCGATAGCTCGACGTCCTCGACTTCCTCCCGCAAGTCGTCGAACTCGAGGCGGAGGAACCGGGCGAGCAGATTCACGTATTGACTCTTCGCCGGGGCGATCAGGGTCGTCGACGTGAGGCCACCGTCGTCGATCCACTTGACGACGAGAGTGACGCGATCGTCGTCACCGAGTCTGTTCGACCGGCCGATGTTCATCACGCTCTCGACGTCGATCGACACGGGATCGTCCGAACCGGCCGTCGTCACCTCGATCGAGCGCTTCTTGATCCGGAGTTTGCCCTTCCGAACGGACGTGTTCTTGACCCGCCCACCGACCCGTGCCGGGTGTTTGACGGCCACCGTTCGCCCGTTCAGCAGGCACCGGAACAGGATCGCGACGAACGTCTCCAGAGTGTCCCCCTCGCTCTCGATGACGGCACTCTGGATCCCGGTTGGCCCTTTGAAACCGATCGTCACCGTATCGTCGAAGAACTGTTTGACGTGAGCGGGAACCGAGCCAACGTTGACGTCGACGACGTTCGAGAGCGCGATGGTCGTCTTGTCGTCGGTCGTCGCGAGGACGAGCCGTTTCCGCGTCATTACGACGCGCCCGTTCGTCGGTGCCCCATCGCCGTCGTCGCCACTGTTCAGGAAGAACCTGCTCGTGAAGTCGGCGACGATATCCTCGGTCATACACTCCCCTCGAGACGGTGCCGTGTGGGGCGAGACGCACACCGCTACTGGTTATCCAACAGTGTGAACTGAACGTATATATCTCTTTACCAATACTCATTATATCCCCGACACCGGAGTACAAAATCCCGATCGTTCCGGCGTGGCGTCACTCGAGCGTGCTCCATCACTACCCGTCGGTCAGTTCACGACGAATAACGTATCTCCAGAACAGCACTCGAGTCGGCGAGGTGACGATGGCCCGGTGACGTATCGGGGGCCGTGGGCTTGTCGTCACTGGGCGTCGTCGGCACGGTCGGTCAGGCGCGTGACCTCGGATTCGATCTCGGTGATCGCCTCCCGAAGTTCCTCGTTCGCCCGGGCGATCTTGGCGACGTCCTCGGCGACCGTCTGGGCCTTGCTCATCGCGTCGTCGGTCACGCTGGCGACCTCTTCGGTGCTGGCGGCCTGATCGTCGGTCGCGATCGCCACCTCCTGGATCCCCGCGTTGGCGTCGGCGATCGTCCCCTCGATCCGCGAGAGGTTCTCGACGGTCTCCTCGACGCGCTCGACGCCCTCCGATATCTCCTCGTTGGCTTCCTCGAGGCTCTCAACGGTCTCGCGTGTGTCCTCCCGGATGTCGTCGACGAGGCGCTCGATCGTCGCGGCCTCCTCCTGGGACTCCTCGGCGAGTGATTTCACCTCGTCGGCGACGACCGCGAAGCCAGCCCCGGCTTCACCCGCCGTCGCGGCCTCGATCGAGGCGTTCAGCGCGAGCAGGTTCGTCTGGTCGGCGATGTCGTTGATCACGTCGACGACGTCTTCGATCTGCCCGACGCCCTCCCGGAGGTCCTCGACGTCCTCGGTGACGTCGTTGGCGGCCGCCTCGACGCTCTCCATCTTCTCGATCGCCGTCTCCGCCGTCTCCGTCGTCTCGTTGGCGATCGACTCGGCGCGTTCGCTCGTGTCGCTGACCGTCTCGGCGTTGGAAGCGATCTCCTCGACCGTCGCCGACAGGTTCGACACCTCCGATGCGACCTCCGTCATCGAGTCGGACTGCTCGCTCGCGAGCGCGCTGATCTCGCTCGAGCGCTCCTCAACGTCCAGCGAGCGGTCGCGAACCTCGCCGATGGAGTCGGTCACGTTCTCCGCGACTTCGGTCCGACGCTCGAGTTCGGCCTCGACGTCCGCGTAGGAGTGGATGTAGGTGTCCATCGCGATCTGCTGGTCGAGCGAGAGCAGTTTCAACACGGCGAGAACGTCAGCCATTCCCTCGTCGACGACCGCTCGAGCGTCCTCCAGCGAGACCATCTCCTCGCCCGCGGTTCCGGATTCAGCAGCAGCGTCTCCGACGTCCCCGTCGGCCGACTCCTGTCCGTGGTCGATCGCCCGCTCGGCCAGCTGGTCCATCGCGTCCTCACAGACCGCGTCAAGAATCCCCTCGTAGTAGAGCGTGTAGGCCCCGAGATAGAATTTCGGCCCTAGATCGAGCATGTCGTGGATCTTTCCGATGCGTGCTCGCTGGTCGAAGTACGACTGGCCGTACTCGCCGTTGCCGAGGTCGGTCAGGTACTGGTGCTGGGTCCGTTTGAGCTGGTTGACTTGCTTCGAGGAGGACTCGATGATCGCAGCCGATTCCGCCGTCGACTCGAGGTGATCGTAGAACTCGTCGACGAGGTCCTCGGCGATGTCGTCGAAGAGGGGCGACATCGACTCGAGTCGGGCTGCGTCTGACTCGTCGAACCGGGCGAACTCCTTTCGCCAGTCGATCTCTCGCCGATCGATGCCCAGTTCGTCGGTGAGCGTCTCGCCGTCTACCTGTTGTCGATTCGTATCAGTAATTTTGGCCGTCGGGGAACCGCGACTCATTGAGCAATTAATGCGGGGGTTTTTGTAAATATCTGCTGGCCCAGACCGAACACTATCGCACGTTCATCACGGTTCCGAACGGGAACCACCTAGCGACCCTACCTCGGCACGTCTCGGTCAATCCAAAATCAGTGCTCGCCACGCGGGTGGACGAACCCACGCCAGTGTCTCACACTACTGAACCGTTCTAGACGCGGACCGCTGTCGGATCGATCCAGAGGACGAACCGGTCGTCCCGGCGCACGATCCCTGCGATCTGGGACCCCTCGACGGACGTGTCGACGAGGTCGGTCTGCAGTTCGCGGACCTGGTGGACCTCGTCGGCGAGCCAGCCGATCCGCTCGCTCGAGTCGCGCCGGCGTTTGAAGACGACGATGCGGTCACCGAGTTCCTCCCGGTCGGTCTGATCGTCGAAGATCTTGCGGAGGTTGACGATCTTCGTCGTCTCTCCGCGGAGGTCCATCACGCCCTCGATGTGCGGTGGTGTGTTCGGGATCGGCGTCAGTTCGTCGGTGTTGACGATCTCTGCGATGTAGCCGATGTCGACGCAGTAGCGGTTGTCCCCGAGATCGAACTCGAGAACGTGCGTGCTGGCTGTCGCGGTCTGGTTCGGGTTCGTAGTTGCCATGGCGTGGGATATGTGTCTGGTCGGGGACCTATTCCGTGTTCTCGATGATCGAGTCGACGTCGAGCCACGTGACGAGTTCGGTCCGCCCGTCGGTCGTTTTCTTGACGATGCCGTTTACGAACTCGTGGGCGTGATCGCCGGCGGCGTCCATTACGCTGGCCGTCTCGTCGATCTGTGACTCCCGGTAGGTGACTGCCTGCAGGACGTCGGTGACGCGAATGCCGAGTTTCTGCTTGTCGTCGTCGCGCTCCAGGACGACGATGTAGTGATCGTCGGAGAGTTCGCTGCGGTCGACGTCGAGCATCGCCGTCGGATCGAGGACGGCGGTGATCTCACCGCGAAGGTCAGTGACGCCGTCGATCGCCTCGGGTCCACGTGGGAACCGCGTGATCCGCTTCATCTCGACGATGGCGCTGATCCGCTCGATTTCGATCGCGTAGCGATCGTCGTTCAGGTAGAACTCGAGCATCTGGATCGTGTCGTCCTCGTGGGTCGTGGCGACGAGGCTGTCGTCGCGGTCGAAGACGGACGCGCTTTGGCCGCTGGCCCCGCCACCGATGGCGTCCGTTTCGCCGGTGCCGACGTCGTCGACGAAGTCAGAAAGGACGTCCTCGCTGGCGATCGCGCCACCGAACGGCGAGTCGGAAGCGTCGGCCGTCTCGACCATCGGTTTCAGTCCGTCGCCGACGGACGTACTGGCACCCGGACTCGCCACTGCCGCCGTCTCGGCTGCCGCGGCGACTGTCGTCCCGGCTGACCCGGTGCCTGCCGACGCCTCGCTCCCCTCGGCCCCGTCGGCGTGGTCCACGTCGTGCTCAGTCGCGACTGAACCGTCCGAGTCTCCGCCGGAGTCGGCGTCCGCCGCAGCGTCGCTCGAGTACTCGAGTTCGACGTCGTCTTCGGGAACGGACGTCGACGAATCGTCGGTGTCCTCAGGTCTCGACGACTCGTCGTCGGTCCCGTCGCCACCGTCATCTGACTCGTCGCCAGCCACGTCCTCGCCGTTTCCGTCGGTCTTCACGGGCTCGTCGCCCGGCGACTCGGCCGTTTCCTCGTCGCCAGCGTCAGGTCCGTCCGTTCCGTCGTCGTCCCCGGAGGCTGCGTCGTCGTCACCGCGACCGCCCGTCCGCTTTCGCAGGTTCCGGATTCGGCGTGCGCGATCGTCGGTCACGCTGGCACCTCCGTGGCCTCGAAGACCGTCTCTTCGATCGTCGCGGCTATCTCGAGGAAGACCGACTGCATGTCGGTCTCCTCCTCGACGCCGAAGATCGACCGGCCGTCGGCGAACGCCCGCTGGAGCGCGACGCGCTTTCGAATGCGATACAGCGGGACGTCAGGCAGAGCCTCTTCGAACCAGTCGATCATGTGATCAGCTTCCTTGGTGTTCTCGACGCGGTTGGCGACGAGGACGCGGGGTTCGATCTGCACGTCGTGATCCATCTCGAGTGCGCCGACGTAGTCGAACAGGAGTTCGAGCGAGCGCTTGCTCGTCGGTTCGGCCAGCGCCGGAACGACCACGTTCTCGGTCGCGAGCAACGCGTTGTCGGTGACGAGCCCGAGGTAGGGCGGACAGTCGACCACGACGACGTCGTAGTCACCGTCTTCCTCCAGGCTCTCGAGCAGCGGCTCGAGTCTGGTCTCGCCGTCCGATTCGCCGCCCAGCGCTGACTCGGCGGCGTTCATGTCGATGTTACTCGGGACGACGTCCATCTCGGGGTGGTCGTAGACGAGTTCCGACGGGGAGACGGCCGACGGCTCTACGAGCGCGTCGAGAAGCGTCGGCGGTTCCGCGTCGTAGGCCTCGAGCAGGCCGAGCCCTTCCGTCGCGTTACCCTGTGGGTCAAGGTCGACGAAGAGCACGTCGTGACCGCGTTCGTTCAGGCCTCCGGCGAGGTTGATCGCCACGGTCGTCTTCCCGACGCCTCCCTTTTGATTCGTCACACAGAGCCGTGCAGATCCCGCCATCTGCGTGGATCGTTTCGATTCTGCCTACATAACTCACACGGCCAACAGACCCTCTCGGAACGTGACGTGAACGCGCCTGCGCGACGAGGGGGCCGTCGTACTGAGGGTACCTCGGGCAACCGGACCTCGAGTGCCACGGTGTTGGCCGCATTCTTTATGCAGGGATCATCACAATCCATCGCCATGGCAGTCAGCGAATCGGTCGTCGGCACCGTCCGCCGGACGGCGGACGTCGACGGCTCGAGGGCAGGGGTCGGTGTGCGTCGGCCGACGAGGAACCCGCGAAACGAAGCTGCGTCCTGATGGTTCGAGCAGTCATCGCGGACGACTCGGCGGTCATGCGCGAAACGCTCGGCAGGATCCTCGAAGACGGGGGTATCGAGGTCGTCGGCCGAGCGAAAGACGGTGTCGAGGCAGTCGAGGCGATCGACCGGCTCGAACCGGACGTCGCGACGATCGACATCCAGATGCCTCGCAAGACCGGTCACGAGGTCATCGAGGAGGTGATGGCAGAGAATCCAACGCCGATGCTCGTCATCAGCTCCCACACGACCCGGAACGCCGACGCGACCTTCGAGGCCCTCGAGAAGGGGGCCGTCGACTTCATCGCCAAGCCCTCCGGAGACAACTCCGTCGACATCTGGAGTCAACAGGACGAAATCGTCGAGCGCGTTTGCGCGGTCGCCGGGGCGGACGTCTCGAGAGAGGAATCCGAACCGACGGGGCGACGCACTCGCACCGCCCAGACGCCGACGATCGACGTCGACGACGAGTTCCCGAACGATCCGACGGTGATCATCGGCGCTTCGACCGGCGGCCCGCGGGTCGTCGAACGAGTCCTGGCGGAGCTCCCCAAACGAGCGGGGTTGCGAATTCTGGTGGTACAACACATGGCAGACCATTACACGGGACGATTTGCATCGCGTCTCAACGACCGTACAGATTACGAACTTCGAGAATCGTCGGGCCGTGAACGGATCGGTCCCGGTGAGGCCGTGCTCGCGAAAGGCGGCACCCACCTCGCGGTTACCGGTTTCCGGAACGGTTCGGTCGTCGTCGACCACGACGACGGCCCGAAGCGACACAACGTGAAACCCGCGATCGACGTCACGATGGAGACAGCGGCCGAACGCGTCGACGGTAACCTCCTCGGCGTCGTCATGACCGGCATGGGGGCCGACGGGGCCGACGGCCTCGCGGCGATCAAAGCAGCCGGTGGGAAGGCCATCGCGCAGGACGAAGCGACCTCGCGCGTCTACGGGATGCCGAAGGTCGCCGCCGAACAGGTCGACCTCGACATGGTCTTGCCCAAAGACCGACTCGCCGAAGGGATCACGAACGCGTTCCGGGGGTGGTCCGGATGAGCGATCCGACCAGCACCTTCGTCCAGGAGAGTCAGGAGGACATCCAGAGCCTAAACAACGCGCTACTGGAACTCGAGGACGCCGACGATCCCGAAAACTCCGAGGCGATCGAGACGGTGTTTCGGGTCGCCCACAACCTGAAGGGGAACTTCGGTGTCATGGGTTACACGGACGCGAGCAACATGGCCCACGCCGTCGAGGACCTCCTCGATTGCATCCGCGACGGGGAACTCTCGGTGACCGGCGAGCGGATGGACCTCATCTTTAGCGGCGTCGACCTGCTCGACCAGATGGTGAGAGAAATTTCCGACGACGGTGAAACCGAGACCGACCCGAGCGCGACGATCGAAGAGATCCGGTCGTCGATCGAGGCCGGCGAGGATGCAGCCGACGGCGATGCTGGCGACGCAGACGGGAGCCCAGCGGCCGAAACCGAGTCCGCTGGCCCCGACATTGCGCCCGCAGAACTCCTCGAGGACGCCACAGAGACGCTCGAGGTCGACGCCGACGACGTGGACGCGGAACTCGGAGACCGCGAGGTCGTCCAGGCCACGCTCGTGTTCGAAGCCTCCGGCTCGGAGCACGTCGACGCGATGTTCGTCCTCGATTCGACGACCGACGAGTACGATTTGCTTCGAACGGACCCGGATAACGAGGCGATCGAGGCCGGCGAGTTCGACGGGGCGTTCGACGTCTACGTCGTCACCGACGAGGGGGCAACCGCCGACGACGTCGCCGGTTTCTTCCGGGAAAACCGGTACCTGGAAGACGCGAGCGCCAGCCTCGTCACCGACGACGTCGTGGCCGCAGCAGCCGAAGACGAGGACGACGGGAGCGACGAGGACGCAACCAGCGACGACGGCGGCGGTTCCGACTCCGCGATGACCCGGGCGAGCCAGGAGGTCGAGTCGATCCGCGTCGACGTCGAGCAAGTCGACCAGCTGTACAATCAGGTCGAGGAGATGGTCACCAGCCGGATCAAACTCCGGAAGATCATCGAGGAAAACGACCTCGTCGAGGCCGAAGACGAACTCGAGGAACACGGCAAGATCACGGCCAGCCTGCAGGATACGGTGCTGGAGATCCGACTGGTGCCCCTGAAGAAGATCGTCGGAAACTTTCCGCGGGTCGTCAGGGACATCTCGCGCAAGCAGGGT
Organism: Natrarchaeobaculum aegyptiacum; assembly: GCF_002156705.1. NCBI lineage: Archaea > Methanobacteriati > Methanobacteriota > Halobacteria > Halobacteriales > Natrialbaceae > Natrarchaeobaculum > Natrarchaeobaculum aegyptiacum. The sequence continues at coordinate 533,724 of NZ_CP019893.1, read as the reverse complement.
AAGGAGATCGACTTCCGGATGGAGGGCGTCGACATCGAGATGGATCGCTCGATCCTGAACGAACTGGGCGATCCCCTGATGCACCTGATCCGGAACGCGGTCGACCACGGCATCGAGCCCCCGGAAGAACGCGAGGAGAAGGGCAAGCCCCGCGAGGGGACGATCAGGCTCATCGGCGAACGCGAACGCGACCGCGTGTCCGTGACCGTCCAGGACGACGGTCGCGGCCTCGACGTCGACGAGATCCGCCAGAAGGCGATCGATCAGGGCGTCATCACCGAGGAGGAAGGGCGCGTCCTCGACGATTCGGAGGTGTACGACCTGATCTTCCACCCCGGATTCTCGACGACCGAGGAAGTGACGGAGGTCAGCGGCCGCGGCGTCGGGATGGACGTCGTCAACCAGGTCGTCCGCGGCGTCGACGGCTCGATCAACGTCGAGAGCGAACCCAACGCGGGCACGAGCGTCACCCTGATGCTCCCGGTGAGCGTCGCCATCGTTCGCGTCCTGTTCGTCACCGCCGGCGACGAGAAGTACGGCGTCCCGATCAAGAACATCGACGAAATCTCCGAGCTCGAGGACGTCACCGTCGAGCGGGTCGAGGGCCGCCAGACGGTCACCCACGACGGCAAGGTCTACCCGATGCTCTCGCTGGCCGACCGTCTCGACGTGCCAGACACCGAGCCCGCAGCAGACGACATGGTCGTCCGGATCAAAGACGACGTCAGGCAGGTCTGTCTCCGGTGTACGGACGTCGTCGGTCAGGAAGAGGTCGTCATCAAGCCGTTCGAGGGCGTCCTCAGTGGCGCGCCGGGGATCAGCGGAGCCTCCGTCCTCGGCGAGGGTGAGGTCGTGATGATCCTCGACGTCGACACGCTCTAGGGCCGGGCGTTCGCGACTGGTATCGCAGACTCAGCAGTTCGCCTGAATCGCAGAATCGCCTGTTCGAACGTTCGACGGTGGCTTCTGGAATCGAACAGGATCTCTCGTCAGTGATCGGTACTTCTCGTCAGCGATCGGTACGCAGATCCCTCAAGCGGAGTCATGCGGTGATCAGTAGTACAGAAAGCCACTCTCCGACATTGCGCACCGTCTGATCCCGTCAGCTGTCGCTCGAGCCCTCGCTATCACGCCCGCCGTTTCGCGAGCGAGCGTCGGCGTTCGACCCGTTCGTCGCCCCCGGGTCGGACCCATCGCTCGCGTCCGGTCGTGCACCCGAACTCGAGCCGGTCGCTCCGTCGGAGTCTGGCGGTGACGCCCCGTCTACACCGTTGCGGGCGTCGGCAGCGTCCGGATCAGCGACGTCGTGACCGGACGCCGTGTCGTTCGAGGTCGACGTCCCGTCGGCGAGGTCATCGACCGGTCGGCCGAAGACAGACCGTTCGCTGTCGCCGAACGGGGATGCTCCGCTCTCGCGCTCGAGAAACGACGGTCGGCGAACGGCAGCGGTGCTGTCCGCCGGGAGGAAGTCGACGTCGAACCGGTCGAGTGCGTCGGGAATCGTTGTGTCCTGGAGTGGATCGGGTTCGTTCCACTCGGCCTCGGTCATCTCCTCCCACTCGAGCGGGTCGATGCCGCTTTTGGCCTCGACGAGTTGTTCCCAGATCGTCTCGTCGTCGTCGGTATCGGCGGCTGCGGCCTCGTCGCGGCCCTTGCGGAACGCGAGCAGAACGAAACTGCGGTCGTATGCCGACTCGACCTGTGTGAGCAGCGCCTCGAGTTCGTCGGGCTGGGGTTCGCCCAGTCGCGTCGCCACGCCGATGGCGTAGGCCCGGAAGACGACCTCGTCGCGGTCGTCGATGCGCTCCCAGTCGGTGCCGAAGGTAGCTTCGTACATCTCAGACCTGGACCTTGTCGTCCGGATCGACCCGGAGCCCCGTCTCGGTGAACTCGACCGGCCGGATGTCACAGTCGATCTGGGTCCCACGCATCTTGATGATCTGGACGCCGCGGGTCATCCCACCCGACTCGAGGTAGTTGTGCATGAAGATCACGCCGTGGGCGAGGTAGTGACCGTCCGTGTACGACGTGGGATCGGTCATCTCCGAGATCAGGAGAACGGTGGCGTTGGCACGTTTGAGCTTCGTGAGGAACTTCACGAGCGCGTTCAGGTCGTCGGAGAAGTAGTACTCGAGTAGCATCGTCGAGTCGATGACGAGGCGGTCGACCCCGCGTGATTCGACGAACGCGACGAGCTGGTTCGCGAGGTTGTCGACGTTCGAGAGGAACTCGCCGCTGCTCCGCGAGGACGAAGAGAGGAGTCGCTGGGCCTCGCTGTCGAAGACGTTCAGCACCTTGACGTGGCCCGATTCGACGGCCCTGTCGAAGCCGAACTCGTAGTTGCCCATGTCAGAGACGATTTCGTCTTCGGACTCGTGAAGGGTCAGAAAGAGCGTCGTCTCGCCGTCGATCGCCCCCTGCGTGACGAACTGGCTACAGAAGGTCGTCTTCCCGCTCCCGGGTGGGCCGCTGATGACGTAGAGGCGGTCTTTCAGGATTCCGCCGTCGACCAGCGCATCGAATCCCGGCACGCCCGTTGTAATTCGCATTAGCGACAACCATGAGTGTCCTAAAGTAAATATATTCACTATTGTAATCACACAGGCGAGTGGGGAAAATACGAACCCGGGTCGTCTCTGGACTCGAGAGAGCTCCTCGCGTGTCAGTTTCGCGACGTTCCGAAACGGCAAAGCGTGCGGCCCCCCTCACTCGAGCCATGAAGTTCGCGCCCGGCACCTGGAAGTACGCGCTCCTCCCACTGCTCGCGGCGCCGTTCGCGTTCATCTACAGCGTCGCCGTCGGCGTCGTCTCGGCCCTGCTCGGGCTGGGCGCGCTCGCGTTCTTTCGCGACCCGGAGCGCACGCCGCCGCCGACCGGCGTCGTCTCGCCCGCCGACGGAACCGTCTCCGTGCTCCGAACGGAGGGCGAACAGGTTCGACTCGGGGTGTTCATGAACGTCTGGCACGTCCACGTCGTCCGGGCTCCCTTCGACGCTCGCGTGCGCGACGTCGAACACGTCCCCGGTGCACACCGGCCCGCGTTCTCGAAGGACTCGGATCGTAACGAACGGGTTCACCTTCACCTCGAGACCGACGCCTTCGGCGGGAACGACGACGGTGACGGCGACGACGGGCCCGAAGACGCCCGTGTCACGCTCATCGCAGGTGCGTTCGCGCGTCGGATCTTCCCGTACGTCGAACCCGGCGACGAACTCGAGCGTGGCGATCGAATCGGTCACATCGCATTCGGCAGCCGGGTCGACGTGTGCTTCCCGGAATCGGTCGACCGCGGTGCCGTCACGGTCACCCCCGGCGACAGTGCGACCGCCGGCGAGTCGGTCGTCCTCGAGCAGCGACGCCGTCCGTTCGACGCCGACTCCGGTTCCGGTTTCTGACCCGATACAGACTCAGTCTTCGAACCGCTCGCGGGCCGCCTCGAGATGGCGGCGCTCGATTTCGACCTCGTCGGCTTTCTCGTTTGCGTCCTCGGGATCGTAGGCGGTCGCGACCTCCCGGATCGCCTTCATCGATGCATCCCTGACCAGTGCCTCGAGGTCTGCACCGGTGTAGCCCGTGAGGCCCTCGGCGAGTGACTCGACGTCGACGTCCTCCGAGAGGGGTTTGCCACGGGTGTGGACCTCGAGGATTTTCTCGCGGGCCTCCTGGTCGGGTTCGCCGACGTAGACGTGGGTGTCGAGGCGACCGGGGCGCAAGAGGGCGGGGTCGATCTGGTCTTTTCGATTGGTAGCGGCGAGCACGACGAGGTTCGGGTTTTCGCGCATCCCGTCGAGTTCGGTCAACAGCTGTGAGACGACGCGTTCGGTGACCTCGTGGCTCTCCCCGCGAGCGCTCGTGATCGCGTCGATCTCGTCGAAGAAGACGATCGACGGCGCAGACTGGCGGGCGCGTTCGAACACCTCGCGGATCGCCTTCTCGCTCTCGCCGACGTACCGGTCGACGATCTCCGGACCGTCGACCCGGACGAAGTTAACGTCCGTCTCTCCCGCGAGCGCACGCGCGAGAAGCGTCTTTCCGGTCCCGGGTGGCCCGTACAGCAGGACGCCCGACGGCGGCTGCGTGTTCGTCTCCTCGAAGAGCCGATCGTAGGTCAGGGGCCACTCTACGGATTCACGGAGCGTCCCCTTGGCGTCCTCGAGTCCACCGACGTCGGTGAAGTCGGTGGTCGGGGATTCGGCGACGTACTCGCGCATCGCGGAGGGCTCGACCGACGCGAGCGCCTCGTCGAAGTGACGTCTGTGGACGAGGGGATCGCTGTTCCACTCGGCGCGCTCGTCGGCCTCGGTCGGCCGGTCACGGATCGCGGCCATGGCAGCCTCGCTGGCGACCGCCTCGAGGTCGGCACCGACGAAGCCGTGGGTGCGCCGGGCGACGGTCTCGACGCTGACGTCGTCGGCAAGCGGCATGCCGCGGGTGTGGACCTGCAGGATCTCGCGGCGACCGTCTTCGTCGGGGACCCCGATCTGGATTTCGCGGTCGAATCGGCCGCCACGGCGGAGCGCGGGATCGATCGTGTCGACGCGGTTGGTCGCGCCGATGACGATCACCTCGCCGCGGGCGTCGAGACCGTCCATCAGGGTCAGGAGCTGACCGACGATGCGGTTCTCGGCGTCGCCGTCGTCGTCACGCTGGCCCGCGATGGAGTCGATCTCGTCGAAGAACACGATCGTCGGAGCGTTCTCCTCTGCACGGTCGAACACCTCCCGGAGGCGCTCTTCGGACTCACCTTTGTACTTCGACATGATCTCCGGCCCCGAGATCGTCTCGAAGTTGGCGTCGACCTCGTTCGCGACGGCGCGGGCGATCAGCGTCTTGCCGGTGCCCGGCGGACCGTACATCAACACGCCCGACGGCGGCTCGACGCCCAGTCGCTGGAAGAGCTCGGGCTCCGACAGCGGGAGTTCGATCATCTCTCGGACTAACTCGAGTTCCTCGTCCAGCCCGCCGATATCCTCGTAGGTGACGCCGGAACTCGGCTCGTGTTCGGCCGTCGTGGTCGTCGACGACGGCTCCGCCGTCGACTGGCCGGTGGCGTCGTCGCTCGAGCCACCCGACTCCCGTTCGACGACGCGAATCGTGGTCGCGGTCGTAATCCGGACGTCGCCGCCGGGTTCGGTGTCGACGACGCGGAACGGCTCGGTGCTGACGCCCTCGAGACGGATCTGCTCGCCGACCCTGACCGGACGATTTCGCAGTTTTTTCGTCGCCTCGCGGGTCCCCAGCCGTTCCTCGCCGTTGCCGATCGACGCCGGAGCGATGAGGGTGACACGCTCGGCGTCGCGGATCGTCGCGGTGTCTTTCGGTCGAACGGTGACGGGATCGCCGACGTGGACGCCCGCGTTCGCGCGCGTGTCGGCGTCGATCTGGATCGCGTTGTCGGGGATCGACGGATCGGCCGGCCACAGTTTGGCGACCGTCTGTTCGTCCCCCTCGATGACGACGGTGTCGCCGCTGAGGACGCCCAGTCGACGTCGAGCCTGCTCCGGAATTCGGGCGACGCCGCGGCCGGCGTCACGCTTCTCTGCGGCCTGGACGGAGAGGGTCACGCCGTCGGCGTCCGACTCGGTCATGCTCGTTGCTTTCGTGGCTGGCGTCTTGAGAATTGCCCCATCACGGCGGCCGAACTATGCGCTGTTCGTGTTAGCTCGAGGACTGCGACTGGTCGGCTGGTGGGTCGGCACGTGGCAGTCGAACCGTCACGATCGACCCGCGCGGGGCGTTGGCGTCGAACTCGAGCGAGCCACCGATCTTGGTGACGACCCAGTTGACCGTCCAGAGGCCCAGCCCGCTCGAGTGGTCGATCTGCGTGCGGTCGCGCTCCCCGGTGAGGACCTCGTACTCCGCGGGCGGGATGCCGGGTCCGTTGTCGGTCACGCGGATCGTTACGTGGTCGCCGGTGAGGCTCTCGACGGCGCTGATCTCGACCCACGGTTCGTCGGCGTCGTTGTGTTCGGCCCCGTTTTCGATGACGTGTACGAGGGCCTCCTCGACCGTTTCGGTGCCCCGAACCCACAGATCCTCGACGTCCGAACGGACGAACTCACAGTCCGGATAGCGAGCCTCGACGTCCGTGAGAGCATCCGTGAGGAGCCGATCGACGGCGATCGGGTGTCGATCGGCCTGACCTGCGACGACCTTTTCGATTCCGCGGATGCGGTCGGTCATCGCGAGCAAGTCGTCTGCCGCCTCTTCGATCTCGGTTGCCCCCGTGCGTCGCTCCTCCGGACCGACCACGGTTTCGTCGCCGAGGGTCGAGGCGTAGCCTTTGACGATGTTCATCTGGGTCCGAATGTCGTGTCGGAGCACCCGCGAGAGGACCTGCAGCCGTTCCTGACGTTGCTTCTGGTCGGTCACGTCGATGTAGAAGGCGTACTCGAGGTCGTCGAGTCCGGCGCGATCGATTGGCGCCGAGACGCGAACGAACTCCCGTCGGCCGAACATCGTCTCGAGAGCGACCTCGGCTTCGTCGATATTTCGATCGGGATCGGTCGCGACCTCGGAGAGGAGTGACTGGCCCTCGATCGGCCGGGGCTCTTCGCCCGGCGGTCGAAGGACCGATTCGAAGGATTCATCTTCGAACTCCTCGGCCGTGTATCCGAACAGTTCTTCGAACGCGTCGTTGACCGCTTCGACTCGTTCCTGATCCTCGACGAACCGGACGATGACGACGGGCGTTGGAACGTTCTCGAACAGCGCCGCGAACCGGTCCCGCTCGGTCTCGACGGCGTCGATTTGAGACTGCATGTACGTGTCGACTGCGACCTGAATGTCGAGGTTGAGAATCTTCAGGATCGAGTGGAGGTCGTCGAGACCGTCTTCGACCTCGGCGTGGAGTCGACGGGCCAACTGGTCGGTGTCCACGGCCGCCGATTCCCCGTCTATCCCCGATCGCTCGAGTTCGTCCTCGACGGTGGCCCCGATCCGATCGTGAAGTCGATCGGAGACCAGCGAGAACAGCAGGCCGTAGTAGACGTTGTACTGGCCGAGGTAGTGTTTCATCGGCATTCCGAGCAGATCGTGGAGCTTGCCGATCCGGGCGCGGTTGCGAAAATACCTCTCGTCGTAGGTCCCCGAGGCGAGCGTCGTCAGGTACGCCCGCTGGGTGTACTTGAGTTGTTCGACGGACTTCGGTGACCGGTCGAAGATTTCGCCCGTCTCCGAAAATTCCACCAGATGATTGTAGAAGCTGTCGGCGATCACGTCCGCGTTCTCCTCGAAGAGATCCTCGTACTGCTCGAGGCGCTCGCGGTCGTCCTCGCCGAAGTCGATGAAGTCCTTGCGCCAGGCGATCTCTGCCGCGTCGAGACCGATCCGGTCGGTCAACTGATCGGCGTCGACGCGTTCGTTGAGTGCCCCCTGACCGAAGTGACCCCGGTAGTCAGTCATCGGATACCTCCACGTCGAAATCGCCTGTCCTCACGGGCCCCAACCCATTTCGCATACGAGGGACATTCGAAACCAGTCGGTTAAGCGTACTGCCCACCTGCTGGACGATTGATGCCCTCGAGGCTCGAGCGCTAGAGCGCGTTCTCGAGCAAGCGGTCGATGCCGCGACGAATCCGCTCGGATGCCGACGGGCCCGAGATACCCAGTTCTCGTCCGACCTCCTCGGTCGAGACCTGCCGAGGGACGGTGAAGTAGCCGGCATCACGAGCGGCGACGAGGGCCTCGTACTGCTCGTTCGTGAGGCCGAACGGTGGGTCGTCGGCACTCGATTCCCGCGTGAGTTGCTCGAGGGTGAATCGTGCACCGCGGTCGAGACAGAACTGGCGGTACTGGGCCAGCGCCTCGCGGTCGGGGAACCGGGCCCGTCCCCACCAGCCGTCGACGGTGACGATACCGCCAAGCGGCGTCGTGCCGAGTTCGACGTACTTCCGATAGATGGGGACGGGTGGATCACGTAGTTCGATTCGGTAGAGCGCCCCGGCATCGGTTTCGCCGACCGAGTCGGCGGTAGCCACCGTCGGATCGTCCGCGAGGGCCGCGGCAAATTTCCCCACCTCGCCAGCGCCATCGCTCTCACGCTCGTCGACGACCCGACAGACCATCACCGGCCGCTCGGGATCGGCGACGAGGATGCGCTGAATGTAGACGGTGACCGACGGAACGGTCGAAACGGCGCTGGTCAACGGGAGGTCGGCCGACGAGAGGCGAAACTCCGCGATGAGTCCCATAGGTCGCGTTCGATACCCCGATATAAAGACCCTACTCCATGAGATACACATTCATGTAAGTTCACCCGATACGTCGGGTACAGATGGCATCCGACAGTCAGTCGCTCCCCGAGATGCAACTCGAGACCGGCGTTCGGTCGCACAACTACTACCGGAACGCAGTCGAGAAACACTGGGACCCACACGAGATCGACCTCGAGGCGGACCGGGAAGGCGTCGCCGAGCTTCCGGATCCGGCGTTCGAGGGACTGAAACAGTCGCTCGCGCTATTCGGTGCCGGCGAGGAGTCAGTGACGGAGGATCTGGCACCGCTGGCGGTCGTCCTCGAGGGCGTCGAAGACCAGCTGTTCATCACCACGCAGCTGTACGAGGAGGCAAAGCACACGGACTTCTTCGACCGCTACTGGCGCGAGGTCGTCCACCCCGAAGAGGAACGCCGGGGGCAAGACCCGTCCTCGCCCACCGACGAGAAGTGGTTCAACGACCCCTACGACGAACTGTTCGAGCGCAACGAGCGGGCGATGGCACGGCTGCTAGAGGAGGATACGCCCGAAAACCGCGCGAAAGCACACTGTCACTACCACCTCACGATCGAGGGAATTCTGGCCCAGACGGGGTACTACGGACTCACTCTCGCCTACGGCGAGCAGGAACCCGACCTGCCGGACCTGCCGGGGCTCGTCGAGGGACTCAAACTCGTTCGCAGCGACGAAGGCCGCCACGTCGGCTTCGGCATGGCGAAGCTCCGGGGGCTCGTGATGGACGGCGAGGTCGGCGCTGACTTGCTCCGCGAGACCGTCGACGAACTGGTTCCGCTGGTCCAGGAGAGCCTGACCGGTGACGGCGGTGCGAGTTCTGAGTCGGGGCCCGGACCGAGTCCGAGCGACCTCGCCGAGTACGCGCTCACCAAGCACCAGCAGCGGATGCAACAGATTACCACCGCGAGCGAACAGATCCCGGACGTCGACGAACTGACGAATCTCGAGGCCTGATCGGCAGGTTCTGTGTCCCCTGACGGCGACCCCTGCCCCTCTTTTTGGCCCTGCTTCCGGTCCTGCCCATGCCCATGTTCCGTCCCCGTCCCGTCATCGATTAACTCGACTGCGACGACCACACTCGAGGAGCTGCGTACTCACTCGAGTCGGTTCCGATGGGTGGCCGCGAGTTCTCGGGCTCGCTCGAGGGTGTGGGTCTCCGCGTACCTGACGCGGTCGCCGTCGCCGTAGGCGAGCGCGGTCTTCAGTTCGTCCCGTAGGACGCCGTGGTCGACCGCGAGGACGGTTCCGTCGTCGTCCCCGAGTTCGTAGACGCCCGGGCGGTCAGGTGCACCGCCGACCGTTTCACGATCGAGGTCGCGCCATGGCTTCTGCAGCGGCATCCCGGTCAGACCTCCTGATGGGTGTCCTGTCCGTCTTCTCCCTCCCGAGAATCGCCACTCGAGCCGTCGTAGTCCGGACCGACCAGTTCGTAGGCGTGCTCGCTCAATTCGTCTTCCGCGAAGACGAACACCCGGCCGTCGACCACCTCGAGGTCGGCCTCGACGCGCACCGAGTAGGCCTCGGTGGCGACGGTGACACCGGGAAACAGTTCCTCCTCGTCCGTCGCCTCGAGCATCACGCGGCCGACGCCGGTCTTCTCCAGGATGCCGTCGTGGGTGTCCCGGTCGTTGACGTAGGTCATGACACCCTCGATGCCGTCGGGGTCGGTGACGAGGACGTGGACGTTCTTTCCCGGTGGCGTCGTGATCGACTCCGTGACGGGTTTCGGCGGGCCGTGATAGAAGACCTCGCGTCCGTCCAGGTACTGGACGACCACCCCACCCTCGACGAAGTCGACGCCGATCGTGCTCGGCGCGACGTTGCTCCGCGTACTCATACCCACTCGTTCGGGTGGATCGGGGAAAAGCGGTGTGTTCTGGCGTTCGGTCCGCGTCAGGTCTGAGGGTGCTGCAAAGCCCACCGGCAAATCAGGAACACCCTGCCTCGAGGAACCAGCAGGTATTGCCCCCAGTGAGTCGGCAGGAATAGTTCACGGTCCGACGGACGGTCAGTATACAACTTGTTTGGTGGCCATCCACGGCTATCCGCCCAGATGTGACTGACGAAGACGAGTACTTTTCGTGGCTGATATCCATGCGCTTACGAGAGGGACACCACCCCATGGAAAACGACGGTATGCAGTTCGATTGCGTGCAGCAGTCGATCCCCTACGCTGGAGATGCTTTCGACGTTCGACGAGACGTGTACCGAACCGACGACACGGATTTCTCGGTCGAATATCTCGATACTGCGGATGCCGTCACCGTGCTGGCGTTCACGACTGACGGCGAGGTCCTCGTTCTCGAGGAGTGGCGATACAGCGTCGGGCGAACCGACTGTGGGCTCCCGGGAGGCCAACTCGAGCCGGGAGACGACGGCCCTGCCGACGCAGCCCGTCGGGAACTTCGTGAAGAGACCGGCTACGAAGCCGGGAGTCTCGAATCGCTCGGTGCGTTCGAGCCGTTGAACAGCCTCCTCACCACACGCATCTACTATTTCGCCGCCCACGACTGTCAGCAGACCGACGAGCCCGATCCGGACGTAGACGAACAGATTCGCGTCGACACGCGATCGCTCGCGGCCCTCCGGGACGCAGTCTGCGACGGCGCGATCACCGACACCCGGACGGCGTTTGCTGTCCTGTACGCGTCCTCGTTCCTGTAGTCCGACACCAGCGAGACGTCGTCGAAGGGGGCCGACCTATGGTCCAGCGCCGAACTTCACGACGCGCCGGATGCCGACACCCGACTCGAACCCGGAAAACGCGGCGTCGAGATCCGAGAGTTCGTGTCGATGGGTGAGAAGGCGCTCTAACCCGAGGTCGCCGTTCCGGTACATCGTCGCGTATCGCGGGATGTCGACGTGTGGCCGGGTGAACCCGACGATATTCCCGACGACCGAGATTCCACGTGTGAAGAGGCCGAGGTCGATCTCGGCAGGATCCGTGTCGCTCGTTCCGGTGATAACGGCGGTTCCGCCGGGCGCGAGTGTCTCGACAGCCTGTCGGACAGTCTCGGGGGCACCGAGGCACTCGATGGCGTGGTCGACGTCGCCGACGCGGTCGTGAATCGCCTCGACCGGATCCGTCGACGCGGCGTCGACGGTGTGTGTCGCCCCGATCTCGGCCATTGCCTCGAGGGTATCCTCGTCCACGTCGACGGCGACGATCGTCCCGGCGCTGACGGCGGCGGCCGCGAGGATCGCGCCGGCACCGACACCACCGCAACCGAAGACAGCCACCGAGTCGCCGCTGTCGACGTCTGCGACGTTCAACACGCCGCCGAGCCCGGTCGTGACCCCACAGCCCAGCAGCGCCGCGACTTCGTGTGGAACGTCCTCGTCGATCGGGACGACCTGTCGTTCGGGGACGACGGCCATACTGGCGAACGACGACTGGGCGTAGAAATGGTTGATCGGCCCATCGTCGGCACGAAGTCGTCGCGTTCCGTCCATCAACCCGCCGTCGAGATCACGGCGAACCTGACAGAGATACGGCTTCCCGTCTCGACAGTGGGTACACTCGCCACAGGACGGAAGCACCCAGAGAACGACGCGGTCCCCGGGGGACACCGTCGAGACCCCCTCACCGACGGCTTCTACGACCCCCGCGCCTTCGTGACCGAGAACGATCGGAGTTGCCAGGTCCGCACTCGTATACGCGTGATAATCGGTATGACAGACTCCCGTCGCACGGACGTCGACCAGTACTTCACCCCGTCGTGGGCCCTCGAGGTCGACGGTCTCGACCGAGACCGCGTTCGGCTCACGCACGACTGCAGCCGAGATCTCACGCATTCGAGATCACCTGATTCCCGACAGCAGGGATCCGACGGCCGACTACCGCTGGTTCATCTCGACACATACGACCCCAATCGGGCCACTGTCGTAATATAATTTTGGTGTATTGGAATACGATCTATCCCTATATTCAATTATTGGATTACAGATATGCCTCAAATGCGCCATATTTAAGTCACCGCCAACTGAACGGTGGGTATACGCATGGCAATCGATGACACCGGTGACTGGACGGAACGAACGCTGGCCGACGCTCGTGACGCCCTCGACGAGGGGCTCTTCCCGCTCGAGTTCTTTCACGACGAACAACTCCACCAACTGGAGATGGAACGGATCTTCGGGACGGCGTGGGTGTTCATCGGCCACGAATCGGAGATCCCCGAGCCGGGTGATTACGCCCGGCGGTACATCGGCGACGACACGTTCATCTTCGTCCGCGACGAGAGCGGCGAGGTAAACCTCCTCTTCGACAGTTGTCGCCACCGTGGCGCGAGGGTTTGTCGAGCGGAGCAGGGCAACACGACTCACTTTCGCTGTCCGTACCACGGCTGGACGTACAAGAACGACGGCGAGGCAGCCGGTATCCCGCAGAAATCGAAGGCTTTCAAGAATCTCGATCGGGAGGAACATGGGCTTGCGCACGTTCCGCGGCTGGAGACCTACGAGGGACTCGTGTTCGCCTCGATCAGCGACGAGGGGCCGTCGCTCGAGGAGTGGCTCGGGGACTTCAAGTGGTACTTCGACATCCACATGAAACTCCCGGACGGCGGCATGGAGGTCATCGGGGAGCCACACCGCTGGGTCATCGACGCCAACTGGAAGACGATTGCCGACAACTTCAACGGAGATAGTTACCACACCGCGTGGGCCCACGGCTCCGTGCTTGACCTGGAACTCGGTGGAGAGGAGACGGTTGGCCACGCCGGAACTGGCGACAGTATGGACCGACACATCCACTGTGACGGCCACACGACGAGTATGCGGGGTTTCGAGGACGAGGACGTCTTCATGACCTACCCCGAGGAGGTCGTCGAGGATGTCTTTTCGAGAGACGGATTGTCCGAGGACCAGTGGCAGGTCGCGCGACAGGCGCTTTCGTTCACCGGTGCCATCTTCCCCAACTTCGGGTTCCTTCACTTCGGCGACACCACGGACGACCCGGACAAGGACGTTGCGCCGTTTTTCACCATCCGCAAGTGGCGACCACTCGCGCCGGACAAGATGGAACTCTGGAGTTGGGGACTCGCACCCAAGAACGCGCCCGAGGAGTTCAAACAGCGGATGTACAAGATGTACACAGCGAACTTCGGACCGACAGGGAACTTCGAGCAAGACGACGTCCCGATCTGGAAGGGAATCACCGACGGTGCGAAGGGACAGTTCGCAAAAACGAGTGACTTCCAGCTCAACTACCAGATGGGACTCGACTGGATGAGCGAAATGGACATCGACGAGAACTGGCCCGGACCGGGCTTCGCGTACTCGGAAAACCTCGAGGAAGGTGGCATGCGACTGTTCCACGAACAGTGGTACGAACTGCTGGCCGAGAATCCGCGCGAGAACGCGCTTGGGTCCCCGATCAACATTCAGGAGAGTGAGGACAAATGAGCCGACAGGACTCCGAGCCTGACCAGCTACCGAACCAGGATCGAGACGCCGAACTCGAGGCCCTGCTCGTCGAACGCGAGGTCCGTCAGTTCCTCTACTACGAGGCCAAACTGCTCGATAACCGAAAGCTGCACGAGTGGCTCGATCACATCGCTGAGGACATCAGTTACCGGATGCCTCGACGACTGATGCGGGAGAATACGGCCGATACGTACAGCGAGGAGAGTTATTACTTCGACGAGGATTACGGCTCGCTGACGACTCGGGTCAAGCGGTTCGACTCGGAGTACGCGTGGTCGGAACGACCCCCGACGCGGACTGGACGATACGTCTCGAACGTGGTCGTCCACGAGGATCGGGGTGACGAACTCGACGTCGAGAGCTGTCTGCTCGTGTACCTGAGCCGCGGAGATAGCGCCGACGCCACGTTCTACTCGGGGCGGCGTTACGATACGCTCCGACGGCGTGAGGACGGCTCCTTCGAGATCACCGATCGGGAGATCAGACTGAACCAGACAATCCTGAGCACCGACAACGTCTCGATCTTTTTATGACAGGTGACAGCTCGACGGACCACTACATCGACATCGCCGAGGAGACCACCGTAGACGATGAACAGCTGACCGTCACCGTCCGACGGATTCTGACACCCAAAGGCGAACGGATAGAAGTCAGGTCGCCTGACGACTCGATCCGGATCGACGCGCTGGGCCTCGAGAGCCTCTCGTGGCAGGACCAGGAGATCATCGAGGCGTTCGTCGACGACGCCGAGGTCGCCGGTCGCGTGGAGCCGGCCGACGACGACGGCGAGGTGAGCTGTGAATTTGCAATCAGCAACGAGTACGCCGACGTGCTCGTCCGAAAGCTCGAAACGGCTGCCGGTGAGCAACTCGTCGTCGAGGCACCGAAAAAACAGTTCAGCCTCCGTCTCACGCCCGTGGGACTCGCGGGACTTGCCGCACAGGAGACCAGCATTTTCTCCGAGTTCCTCGAGACCCCCCATGGACCCGGCGGACACGCACACTGAGGATAGCGGCCAGAGTCTGTGACAGGACCTTCACGACTATTCGACCACCAATCATGACACGACAGACCGACACGCAACGTACTGACTTCACGATCGACGCCGACTGGAACGGACTGTTCGTCGACGGCGAGTGGTACCGACCGAATGACCGAGAGTCGATTCCTATCTACTCCCCCACATCACGGGAACGCGTCTCCCAGGTGCCGGCTGGAACCGTCGGCGACGTCGACGCGGCCTTCGAGGCAGCGGCGGCAGCTCAGGAGACGTGGGGGGAGGCCCTCCCGCAGGAACGGGGTGAGTACGTCCGGCACGTACAGGAACTCATCGAGGAGCACCACGACGAACTGACCGAACTACTGGCAATCGAATCCGGCAGCGCCCGGCCGAAGGCATCCCGTGAGTTTACTTCGACGGGGGAGATGCTGGACGACGTCGTCACCTATCCCTTCCGAATGACCGGCGGACACAGCCAGTCGAAAATCAGCGGCAAGGAGAATATCGTCAAACGTGAGCCCGTCGGCGTCGTCAGCGTCATCTCGCCGTGGAATTTTCCGTTCCAACTCTCGCTTCGCGCGGTGGCACCGGCAATCGCGCTAGGCAACACTGTGGTGCTCAAGCCGGCGACTGAAACGCCGATCACCGGTGGTCTCCTGATCGCGCGCCTCTTCGAAGCGGCCGGCCTCCCGGACGGCGTGTTGAACGTCGTCCCGGGACACGGGTCCGAGATCGGCGACCGGGTCGCAGGCCATCCCGAGATGGACGCCGTCGCGTTCACTGGGTCGACCGAGGTCGGCCAGCGGGTCGCAGAAAACGCCGCGCGACAACTTGCCATTCCCGCGATGGAACTCGGTGGGAACAACCCACACGTCGTCCTCGAGGACGCGGACATCGAGCGTGCCGTCGACGCCGGAATCTTCGGCTCGTTCATGCACCAGGGACAGATCTGCATCTCGATCAACCGACACCTCGTCCACGAATCGATCTACGACGAGTACGTCACCCAGTTCGTCGACCGGGCGGCGTCGCTCCCGGTGGGCGATCCGCTCGACGAGGAGACCATCGTCGGCCCGATCATCAACGAGGACGAACGTGACACGGTCCTCGAGTATGTGGAACGCTCGGTCGAGCAAGGAGCCACCGTCGAACTGGGAGGGTCTGGAGACGGGCTGTTCGTCGAACCGACCGTCCTCTCGGGAATGACCAACGACATGGCTGCGGCGTGTAACGAGCACTTCGGACCGGTTGCCCCGATCGTTCCATTCGCGGACGACGAGGAGGCTGTCGAACTCGCGAACGCGACCGAGTACGGCCTCGCCGCGTCGGTCCACTCGAGAGAGATTCGACGGGCGCGGACTGTCGCCGACGCGATCGACGCTGGCATGGTGCACATCAACGACCAGCCGATCAACAACGAGCCCCACGTTCCGTTCGGCGGAATGAAAGCTTCGGGAATGGGCCGATACAATAGCGAGTGGATCATCGACGAGTTCACGGAGCCGAAGTGGACATCGATCCAGCACGAACCGCGGGAGTATCCGTTCTAACTCCCGCTATCAGTCGTCACCAAAGCCTCCCGTTCGTGGCCAACGGAGACTGCGACTATCCGATGAGGCCCGTCGTCCGGTGCTGCCTACTGCTACTCCACCGAGTCGTTCACCGATCGTTTCGTCCGGCCGAACAATAGCTCCCCGTGTTCGAGACCCTCGACGAGTTCCTCGGGGAGTTCGAACTCACGGAGTCGCTCCTGCGCCACCTCTTTTGGGTACTCGACGCGGTGGAGTTCAACCTGCCCGGTTTCCACGTCGAGTACCGCGTACGCTGCCCGCCAGTCGCCGTCGCGAGGCAATCCAACGCTTCCGGGGTTGACGACGACTCCCTCGTCGAACTCCGCTTTCGCCTGCATGTGCGTGTGCCCGAGCACGAGGACGGACTCGTCACCGGGGAGGTCGGCATCGAATTCCTCCGGGTACGTGTAGGTGTTTGGTTTATTCGGTGCTCCGTGGACGACTTTCACGCATCCGTCGTACCGTTCGAGCTCGAGCGGAAGAGACTCGAGGTAAGACAGTTCGCTCTTCTCGAGCCGATCGGTCGTCCAGAGAGCGACCGATTTCGGGATACGATGGAAGTTGTCGTGGAACTCACCGAGGACTGCCCGATCGTGGTTTCCCTGGATCGACGTTACGTCGTGGGCGTGAAACGTCTCGATGACCGCGCTGGGATGTGTGCCGTAGCCAACCACGTCACCAGCGTGGAGGATCTCGTCGACGGAAGGCATATCCGCGAGTACAGCGTCGAGTGCTGGTTTGTTCGCGTGTACGTCGCTGATGAGACCGACTTTCATACCAGCCTTTCAGCGTGTATTGCAATCAATCTTCGTAATTCTGCCGAACCTTGGGCCAGAATGCTGGCTCTAAAGGGTACAATATGCTCTTAATTGCCCCTCATATATTACAAAGTAATCTAACTACCGGTGGTTTTAAATACCTGTGGTGAGGTGACTATTCACATGGGTACGGATCAGGACGTGACAGCTACACCCGAGGACGACGATTCGCCGAGCGAGATCCGCGAGCGGTTTCCATTCGCCGGTGAGCTAGAGTTACCTGACGAACTTCAGGGCTGGGAGGAGATGTACCCGGAGTACTTCCAGTTCGAGTTGACCGAAGAACGAACCGAGTACGAGCGCGGTCGATTCTGGTTCTGGGACAAGAAAGACACGACGGAGCCGCTCATGCCGTGGGACATGACGATCAGCGCTCAGGCGTGGCAGATCGCGATGGCCCAGAACACCAGCCGCGTGTTCGCGATTCCACCGTCTATGTCCGTCGACATTCGGGTGATAGCCGGCTACGCCTATTTCACTGGTATCAACGTCGAAGACGAGGACCTCCTGAACGAGCGCGCGGAACTGTTTACGGAACGGAGCGACTACTACTACGAAAACTACGACGCACTGTACAACGGTACCTGGCTGCCAGAAGTAAAACGCATCGGCGAGGAGATCGACGATCTCGAGGTACCACCGGAGCTCCCCGAGTACACACCCGAAGAAGCCGTCATCGAAGGGAAAGGACAGAGCCAGGATACGTTGACGGTACTTCGAAATTACAATCGGCTGACCGAACTCGCACTCGAGGGGTGGCAACGACACTTCGAGTTTCTCTACCTCGCGTATCTCGCGTACATGCAGTTTACCGAGACGAGCCGCGAACTTTTCCCGGACATCTCCGACGACGCCATCGGCAAAATGGTTTCTGCGGTCGAAGCTGACGTGTTCCGCCCGGACCAAGAGCTCAACGCGCTTGCGGAGGAGGCCCTCGAACTCGGTGGTTCCGTCCCCGAGATTCTCAAGTCCGATCGTGATCCGGACGAGAAGATAAAGCAGCTCCGGGCTGACGGGAAGGGTCAGGAGTTCATGAGCCTGTTCGATGAGGTGAAAGACCCCTGGTTCTACATGACCTACGGAGACGGGTTCCACAGTTACGAGGGATCCTGGATCGAAGATCTGGAGGCACCGTTCGATCACCTGCGATCGAAAATCGAGCGACTCGAGGATGGTGAGTCGCTGGGGCGTGACTTCGAGGAACTCCAGTCGGAACGGGAAGCCGTCGTCGACGAATATCGTCAGTACCTGAGTGCCGAAGAACGCCAGCTGTTCGACGACGCCTACGAGACGTGTATGACTGTCTACGAGTACGCGGAGAACCACCAGTTCTGGATCGAAAACTGGCTCCACACGATAGTCTTCCGGAAGATGCGGGAGTTCGGTCGATTGCTCGAAAACGAAGAACTCCTCGACGACGCCGAAGACGTCTTCCTGTTTACTCGGTTCGAGGTGGCAGAGCTGCTCGAAGAGGCGTGTTCGACCTGGGCACTCGGGAAGGGAGCATTCGTCTCGGGTCGGTGGAAAGATCGCGCCACCAAACGCCGCGGCATCTTCGAGGCAGCCAAGCAGTGGGACCCGTCTCCGGCACTCGGTGAACCACCCGAGGAAGTCACCGACCCGCTGATGCAGATGCTCTGGGGGATCACGACCGAAAAGGTCGAAAACTGGCTAAACATCGAGTCAGAACCGACCGATACCGACACGCTCGAGGGCTTTGGCTCCTCCTCCGGCCGGGTCGAAGGGCCGGCTCGGGTGGTCGACAACACCACGGCGATCGACGAACTAGAAGAAGGTGAGATCCTCGTTGCTCCGCTAACGAATCCAGCGTGGGCACCGGTCTTTCCCCGTGCTGAAGGTGCCGTAACGGACGACGGCGGTATCACGAGTCACGCGGCGATCGTCTGTCGTGAGTACGGACTGCCCGCCGTGACGGGGACGGGACACGCGACCAAACTCATCGAAACCGGTGACCGCGTCCGCGTCGACGGTCAAGCGGGCGTCGTCGAAATCGTCGAGAAGGCCTCGAAACCAGAATAACCCTGTGTCGCGAAGACCGAAACGTTACACCACACCATGATTGAATCGCCGTACACGGTCGATTTCGCTGCAGATTGCTGTAACAACGAACAGATCGCACTCGTCGGTGGGAAAAACGCCTCACTCGGTGAACTGATGGACGCCGGCGAGGACGTTCAGGTGCCGCCGGGCTTCGCGGTGACGACTACGTTCTACGAAACCTTCCTCGAGGAACGATCGATCGACGCCTACATCACCGATCGACTCGCAACCGTCGATTTCGACGACGACAACGCGGTTGCCGACGCGAGTGAGGATATCAGAAGTCACATCGAGGACGAACCCTTGCCCACGAATCTGATTGACGAACTCGAGGGGGGATGGGAACGGCTCGAGCAACGGACTGGTGACGATCTTCGCGTCGCCGTTCGATCATCGGCGACGGCAGAAGACCTGCCAGACGCAAGTTTCGCGGGCCAACAGGATACATTTCTCAACGTCAGGGACTTCGAGGAAGTCACCCTGAGAACAAAAGAGTGCATGTCGAGTCTGTTCACGCCGAGAGCAATCACGTATCGCGAACAACATGGGTTCGATCACGACGACGTACTGATCAGCGTTGGGATTCAGAAGATGGTCGATGCGCGGAGTTCGGGTGTGATGTTTACCCTGAACCCGGCCAACGGCGATCGCTCGAAGGTCCGGATCGAGTCGAACTGGGGCCTCGGTGAGGCGGTGGTTAGCGGGACTGTGACACCCGACAGTTTCCTGGTCGACAAGCCAGTGTTCAAGATCGTCGATCGGTCGATCCAGTCGAAAGACGAGATGACGATTTCGACAGGCGACGGGACAGCAGAAGTGACCGTCAGCGACGACCGACGGGACGTCCCGTCAGTCACTGCCGACGAGATAATCCAGCTGACCATCATCGCAAAGAAGATCGAACAATACTACGGGGAGCCACAGGACATCGAGTGGGCAATCGAAGAGACCGGCGACGGAAAAGAGTTCTACGTGCTTCAGAGCCGCCCCGAGACGTCGTGGAACGACGAGGTCGACGAGACGTCGACGTCGGCAAGTTCGAACCCTACTCTCTCGAACGACAGCGCCGCAGAACAGATCCTCGATCGACTGTAATCTACTCCGCGGTGTCGTCGGTCGTCTCGAGGTCGCCCCGTCGTTCCAAGTACGTTCGCCCCTCGTCGGTTTCCGAGAGCATATCGTCGAAAATCTTGGCATCCGTCTTGAATTTATGGAGATTGTGAATCGCCGTCGTTTCGAACTCATCGATGACCTGTCCGTGGCGTTCGAAAAACGACGTTACCCAGTCGTCCATCTGAGCAGTAGACCTGAACTGGGTGATCAGCTGCCAACGGTACTTGCTATCAGCGTTGAAGAACATCAATACGTGCGGGTCGCTAGTGAGTGTTTCGTGACAGGCCCGCCAGTGCTCGTCGAAGTTCGGGTAGTGAAAACCGATTCGAAAGAGGTAGTGCTGGAAGAGTGACCGCCTCGGGACGACAGTTCGCCGAAACAGGTCATCGTCTTCCATCTCTCGTAAGAGTGTATTGACGTGGTTGTGTGAAAGCGAGATACCATACTCTTCGTAGAGAATATCGCTCAGCTCACGGCTCGAGGCGGTCGGATTTGCGATTCGTGCCTGAAGCAACGCAATGTCACGCGGACCGACGTCGCTCAACGTGTCCTCGGGCATGGTCCTGTAAGAACCTTTTTCCGACACGGATAAAAGCACTGCGGGCTGTCGAACCCGTGACAGTAACGGAACCAGCGCCGATTATTCCGCTGGCGGTCTCGGGAGTCAGTGACTATAGTAGCCACTGCACGTCAGTACACACCTGATCGCCAGACTGATCGGCGATCAGTGTGTGAATCGTTGCAGTTGTTACTATAGTATGGTAGTATCCACTAACCGGTTTCAGGTGAGCAACGGTATCCACACGCCCTGTCGGACGAGTTATAAACTTCAGTTGGCCACCCAGCGCCGCTGGTCGTCGAACGTCCAACAATCGGGCACCATGCCAGCGAGGTCGGTTGGTGGTGGGCGATCGAACCGTTCCGAGAGACCGTCAGCCGTAAATACACCGTCTGAGACTGTACCGGTATGGACGGCCGAGCCGTTGCCCCTGCAGCCGGATCGATCCTCACCGCGTTCGCGACCGGAATCGGTTCGGCGTTCGCCGTCGACCTCGAGACGACGGCGACGGTCGAACTCACGAGCGACGGTGCGTTCGTCGGGGAGATCGACGACCGCCCCGGTGAGGATACCAGTCTCATCGAGCGCTGCACCGAGTTGACCGTCAGCCGGTACGCCGAGGACGCCGGTCTCGAGGCCGAGGACGTCGGCGCACGCGTCGTGACCGAGAGCGACATTCCGATGGCAGCCGGGCTGACCAGCTCGAGCGCCGCGGCCAACGCGACGGTTCTCGCGACCCTCGACGCGCTCGAGATCGCCGACGCGGTCGACCGGGTCGACGCCTGTCGCCTCGGCGTCACGGCCGCACGCGACGTCGGCGTGACCACGACCGGGGCGTTCGACGACGCCAGCGCGAGCATGCTCGGCGGCGTCACGATCACCGACAACGGCAGCGACGAACTCCTCCAGCGCGAGGAAGTCGACTGGCACGCTCTGATCTACACGCCACCGGAACGGGCCTACAGCGGCGAGACCGACATGGACGCCTGCCGGCGGATCGCCCCGATGGCCGAACTGGTCGAAGAACTCGCCCTCGACAGTCGTTACGGCGAAGCGATGACCGTCAACGGCTTCGCCTACTGCGCCGCCCTCGGGTTCTCGACGGAACCGATGCTCGAGGTGATGCCTGACGTCGCCGGCGTGACGCTGTCGGGTTCCGGCCCGAGTTACGTCGCCGTCGACGAGCGGGCGACGCTCGAGGCGGTACGCGATCGGTGGGACGACCGCGACGGGACGACGCGACTGGTGGCAACGAGGACCGACGGAACGAACACGGCCTAACTGAGATGGAGCTATGACACAGGAACAATCGACAGACGGCGGATCGACGGACGACCGGGAACCCGGGGAGATGAGCCTCGAGGAACTGCGCGAGGAGATCAGGTCGATCGACCGCGAAATCGTCGAGTTGATCGCCCAGCGAACGTACGTCGCCGACGCGATCGCTCAGGTGAAAGCCGACGAGGGACTGCCGACGACCGACGAGCAGCAAGAACAGCAGGTCATGGAGCGGGCAGCAGACAACGCCGCGCGGTTCGACGTCGACGAGAGTCGCGTCAAAGCGGTCTTCCGGGAGCTAATCGAGTTGAACAAGGAGTACCAGCGGGAGAATCGCTAGCAAACAACACTAATTTCGCGGATCTACTACTGTTTCTCCTCGCCAATAGCTTCAGCGTTCAGACGCCGAAACACCTACAGTAACACGTAGGTAATACAGACGTATGTCCGAAGCGGCCACAAACGACGGCGACGACGAGATCGTCACGGTAAACTTCAAAGTCACACGGTCGTTTCTCAACGAGATCGAAGACACGTGGCAAGGACGAGGATTCAACAGTCGGAGCGAATTTATTCGGTATACCTTACGTGATGCCGTTGAACACCCTGCGTTCGACCGTGATGAACTCGTTGCGCTCCTCAAAGCTGAAGAGGACGTTCGTGAAGAACGGACGATGAGCGCCGAAGAAGCACGCGAACGATTCGGCACTAGCGACACGAATGAGTGACGACGGGTGGGCGTGGGAACTTGCATCGAAAGCACAGGACGACCTCGCTGCGCTCAACCCAACTGAGCAACAGCGCATCATCGACAAACTCGACGAAATCGTCGATTCTCCGTGGCGAGACCCACCGGACTATGGCGAACCGCTCCAGAACAGTCCACGCCGTAAAGTGCGTATCGGTGAGTTCCGCCTCGCGGTCACGTTCGATCAAGACGAGTACCGAATGGTTGTTGCTCGAATCAAACGTCGTGGAGGCGCGTATACCGCTGACGACGACTGAGTGAACCGCCTCGGGGTCAAGCCCCGAGGCTTCTTCCCGTGGTTTAATCAGATACTCCCACTTGACCATCGGCCTGATAGCCTCGAACGGTCGGGTGGGTCACGGTCGGGCTGTCCACAAGCCCCGATGCCTGCCGTCGCACCTTCCGAACAACGGGAAGGCTGTTGAGAGCAGGCACATTCCAATCCATATACTTCTCGATGCCTTTCACGGCGATGTTGACGCTTGCACCACGGTCGCTGTGGTCTTGATGACCACAGTCCTTACATTTGAATCGCTTCTTCCGCCGATTCGCCCGTTCAGCGTGCCCACACAACGGGCACCGCTGGCTCGTCTTGTACGGATCAATCGAATCTGAGGGGATTCCCTCGAACGACGCCTTGTACGACGTATAGAACTGGAGGGCGCGGAACGGGAGGTGGTGCAAGCGTCGGTTCATCCGCGTGCCGTAGTCGATACTGTCGCGCATCTCTTTGAGGTCTTCAAAGACGATGCACGGCTTCTCGAACTGACGGCTCCACTCCACGATATGACGGCTCACTTTGTGGAGTCGGTCGCGGACGAACCGTTCCTCACGACCTTCCAGCGTGTCGTGTATGCTGTCCTTCCCCACATTCTGAACGCGCTTCCGCATCGTGAAATAGCGGTGGCGCTCGAACTTGATTTCGGGGAAGTCGATAACCAACGTATCCTCGACGCCATCCTCGGAGAGTGCAGTGAGGGCCACGTTGTCCTCGTTCACATCGACACCGATAACCGTCTGAGAGTCCTGCCTGTCTCGAACAATACGTTCGGTGTTGCGAATATTGACGTGAAGTTCAGGTTCTCCCTCGCGCCACAGGGCTTCACTGGTCGTGACTTTCCACTCGTCGCTCGTCAGTGCGTTCTTGAGCACATCAAGGTGGGCGTCACTACCTTTGAGGATGCCTTTGACGTGGTTGTAGGGTTTCGCGCTGATGCGAAACGCCACTTCACCATCATCAGTGAGCGACAGGTTGTAGCCTTCTTCGTAGTTGGCTCGAAGTGGGTACGCGCCATCTTTGGTGTGGCTGGGAATGTTGTAGTCGTCGTAGTCGTAGTAATTCTCCATCGCTTCCAACGCTTTGGCGACGATGCGTTGAGTCGTGTTCTTGATGAGGTCGGCCTCGTCTTCGAGGCGAGGAGAAATATCGTCCCAGTCCACGCCTTCTTTGGCGAGGCGGATGGTTTCGTTGTACACCCAGCGGGCTTCGAGGGTGGCGTCTTTGAGCAGACTCTCGTTGTCACTCTGGATGTCGAGTTGGAAGTCCAGCGTTTTCACGAGAGACGCCCCAGTCATTTGATTCGAACGTCGATTATTTCCCCAATTTCGTGCGTCGGAGGGTCATACTGGATATGAAATCCTGAGTTATACGACCTCTCAAGGCACTTTTCTGTTCGTTCGACGTTTACCGTGACGGTGGGGAGTCCATCCCACGGCGGAAGCACGTCTTCCTCACGACCGTCTTCGATTGCCTGTTCTGCTTCCTCTCTGGTGAGTTCAGAGAACTCATCTAACCACCATTGTCGTGATGCGTTAACATCAACTACACAGTATTCAGGCGTCCTGTCAACTGGTTCAGTGTATACAACCGAAGGGTCAATTCCTACACGGTCAAGTTCCTCCATATCGATTTTGGCGAAGCACATGAGCGTCTCGCCTGCGTCTTCGACACTGGCATTCCAGATGGTCGCGTTTAGCGTTGCCTTGGGTAGCGTCTCGCTGCGATAGGATGACCCATTGTATTTCGACGTAGGGGCGGACATCTGGTCATTGAATCGGAACACCACATCACGCTCTTCTGCGTCACAGAGTGTTCGAACGAGTGATTCGGTTCGTGCAGAACCGTTAGTTTCACCATTCATTCTTCGTCTTGTTCGGTGGGTTCTGAGGTACGAACGACTTTCACGTCCGCGCCACGCCAGCGTTTTGGGACGGTGACGTGGGCGCTGTTCCCGAACGGTTTGACCTCTCCGTCGAGAACTTCTTCGCCGTCGATTTCAAAGCGATTCGCCATACTTGTGTATATCCCTTGGATATACTTATGTATATCGGTGTGGTGTGTCCAATATGGGGGAGAAACGGTCAAATCACACGGTGTATAACGTCAACTATCACTTCGTGTGGTGTCCGAAGTACCGCCACGTGATACTGGAGTCAATCGAGGATTCGTTGGACGAGTGTTTCCAGAAAGTATGCGATGAGTACGGTTATGACCTACAATCGTTGCATATCTCTCCTGACCACGTACACGTGTTCCTGTCCGCGCATCCGAAACACGCGCCGAGCAGGATTGTACGGACGATTAAGAGCATCACAGCGCGAGAGATGTGGGGGCAACACGAACCGTTTCTGGAACAGTATTTGTGGGGTGGTGGATTCTGGGAGCAGTCATACTATGTCGGGACGGCAGGCACAGTGTCGAGCGAGACGATTGAACAGTATATTGAGCGAACGGAACACGTTTAGCGGAGCTTACGGCCTTCACCCTCGGGGTCAAGCCCCGAGGCACTCGGCCTGTCTTTCCTGTAGATATACCAGAAACCGGTAAAGTAGGCGAAATCTGTAACATCAGTCTAAGATCTGAACAAGGAGTACCAGCGGGAGAATCGCTAGCTTACTCGAGGCCGAGACTCAATTTCAGCGCGTCGTCGATACGCTTCACTGTCTCCGGGTCGAGACACCCAACTACGGAGTGAATCCGCTGTTCGATAGAAACGACACGAATCTGGTCGAGACGGATCGAGGAATCCTTCTCGAACGGCGACTCCGCGGCTTCG
This sequence comes from Natrarchaeobaculum aegyptiacum, assembly GCF_002156705.1. NCBI lineage: Archaea > Methanobacteriati > Methanobacteriota > Halobacteria > Halobacteriales > Natrialbaceae > Natrarchaeobaculum > Natrarchaeobaculum aegyptiacum. The sequence continues at coordinate 507,864 of NZ_CP019893.1, read as the reverse complement.
ACGAGGACCTCGAACGGATATCCGCGGTACGTTCCAGTCACGGGTGCAACGATAGTTGTACTTGCATTGCTGTTCCCCACGTCGTTCTGAACGACTACGGCAGGCCGGGTTTTCTTCATTTCGTGCCCTTCTGCAGGATCGAACCGAACGATAACGACATCGCCGCGGCGAATTGCCACGTCCTCGCTCATTTATTCAGCCCGCTCCATGCCTCGTCCGACGCGTCGTCCCACTCCTCTGTGAGATCTTCTGCACTCTCAGACGCTTCGCGATATGCGGCAGCCAGTTCGTCCTCGTCTGGACGGTCTGCTTCCACTTCGACGACTGCGACGGTTACACGTTTGTTCGCATACTCCGTCCCGAGATAGATTCGGCCGCGATCGTCGGTCTCGTTGGTCTGGAGTTCCCGTACATCTACTTTCGTCATGTTCCCAACTAGATTCTGCTCTCGAATAAGTGTTGCCCACTATTACCCACTGCAGTGTTCACTGAACTGGACAAACGGCGCATCCTGATCTGGCGGTTACTCGAGCACGCTCGAGCAGTCCCCGAGCCAGAGAAGATAGGTTTTACCTGCCCTCGTGCGAAGGCCCGCGCATGGCTATCTCGAGCGCTCCCGGGAAGGTCTATCTGTTCGGGGAGCACGCGGTGGTATACGGCGAGCCGGCGGTGCCGTGTGCGATCGAGCGGCGGGCACGGGTCGAGGTTAGCCGTCGCGAGGACGGCAAACTCAGCGTTCACTCCGACGATCTCACGCTGGACGGCTTTACCGTCGAGTACGGCGTGAGCCCTGACGAGCGACCGGACATCGACGTCTCGGAGTCACTCGTCACGGCGGCAATGGGGTACGTCGACGGTGCGATCGAACAGGTCCGGGACGTGACCGGAAACGACGACGTCGGCTTCGACGTCACGATCGACAGCGACATTCCGCTGGGGGCAGGGTTGGGTTCCTCCGCGGCGGTCGTCGTCGCGGCGATCGACGCGGCGACGCGCGAACTCGGGACCACGCTTTCGACCGAGGAACTCGCCGACCGCGCCTACCGGACGGAACACGAGGTTCAGGACGGGCAGGCGTCGCGAGCCGACACGTTCTGCTCGGCGACCGGCGGCGCGGTCCGCGTCGAGGGTGAGGACTGTCGATCGATCGAGGCACCCGACCTGCCGATCGTGATCGGGTTCGACGGGGGTGCCGGTGACACCGGCCAGCTGGTCGCCGGCGTCAGGAACCTGCGCGAGGAGTACGACTTCGCGGCCGATACGGTCGCGGCGATCGGCGACGTCGTCAGGAACGGCGAAGAGGCCCTCTCGGCGGGTGATCTCGAGGAGATCGGCCGGCTGATGAACTTCAACCACGGGCTGTTGTCTGCGCTCGGCGTCTCCTCACGGTCGCTCGATACGATGGTCTGGGCGGCCCGTGACGCCGGGGCGATGGGGGCGAAACTGACGGGCGCGGGTGGCGGCGGCTGTATCGTCGCTCTCGATCCGACGCCCGAAACCGAGACGGCGCTGTCGTTCACGCCGGGCTGTGAGGACGCCTTCCGCGCCGCGCTCACCGAGGAAGGGGTGAAACGGATCGAATGATCGTCCTGAAACTCGGCGGCAGCGCGATCACCGACAAGTCCCGTCCCGAGACGCTGGACGGACCGGCCCTCGAGCGCGCGAGCGACGCCATCGCGGCGGCACTCGACGGTGACGGCGTCGAGAATGGCCTCGTGATCGTCCACGGTGGTGGCAGCTTCGGTCACCACCACGCGAGCGAACACGGGCTGACTCGAACCAGCGGAAGCCGCGACGTGACGGCGGCGATGGACGTCCACCGGGCGATGAAGACGCTGAACGCGTTCGTCCTCGAGCGACTGCTCGAGCGGGACGTGCCGGCCGTGCCGGTGCACCCGTTCTCGACGGCCCACCGTGAGGAGGGCGGCGATCTGGTACTCCCGACCGGACAGGTCGCGACGATCGTCGCGGAGGGATTCGTCCCCGTGCTCCACGGCGACGTCGTCTCCCACGCTGGCGAGGGCGTGACGATCGTCAGCGGCGACGAACTGGTCGCAGGTCTCGCCCGCGACCTCGAGGCGGACGCGGTCGGCCTCTGTTCGACCGTCCCCGGCGTTCTCGACGATGACGACGCGGTGATCGGCTACATCTCGAGTTACGACGACGTCGAACCGGTCCTCGGCGCGAGCGACGCGACCGACGTGACCGGCGGGATGGCCGCGAAGGTGCGCGCGCTCCTCGACCTCGAGTCGCCGGCGACCATCTTCGGACTCGACGACCTCGAGGCGTTCCTCGCTGGCGACCAGCCGGGGACGACGATCGACGGCGCGTCGGCCGTCGACTGAACTGGTCCGTGTGACCGAGACCGGCCGTCGGAGAATCGGGAAGTGTTTGACGGTCCGGGCGAATCTCCTCGCACATGTACTCGAGGCGACGGATGCTCCGAACGGGTGCTGCAGTGGGACTGGTGGGCGTCGCCGGGTGTGCCGCCCCCCGAAGTCGAGACCGGGCCGATTCCGGTGGGCCGACCTACCGCGAGTGGGTCCCTGCACCGACGGACGACGAGTCGATCGGCGCGGACGCCGTTCGATACGTCGACGTGCCGCGAGCGCTCGAGCGCGGCGACACGTTGCGGGTCACCCTGGCAGCCACCGCGTTCGAGTTCTGGGGCCTCGGTGACTGGTTCGGTCACGACGTCGAGGCCCTCGAGGGGATGCTCGTCTACGGCGGCAGCCCGCCGACGCTGACATTCCTCGGCGAGTTCGACACCTCGAGCGCTGCAGATGCGCTGGGTGACTCGGGATACGAGCCCCTCGCGACGGGCGAGGAGTGGGAGGCATTCGTCCGAGAGGACCAGCCACGAGTCGTCGGGGTCACGCCCTCGGCAATCGTCCAGGCGGAACTACCGGGACGATCCGACGAGGCCGTCGTCGACGGCCTCGAACGGGTCGAGCGCGTACTCGCAGTCGGTGCCGGCGAACGCGACCGGCGCTACGATGTCGAAGACGGATTCGCCCGGTTGACCGACCAGCTGGGACGGGGGATCCAGACGACGCTCCCACGAGCGCCACTCGAGTGGTTCCCCGAGGGGAGTACCTGGGGGACGGCCGCCGACGCGACCGACGACGGTTACGCCCGCCGCGCGGCGGTCGTTCTCCCCGACGGACACGCTGGCGAGGAGTTCGCAGACGACCTCGCGGCCTCCCTCGAGGAGGCCTGGCAGGGAGAAGCGACGGTCACGACGGGCGATGACGCGCTCGAGGGCGTCGTCACCGGTGAGGACGACCCTGTTGGCGACGTGGAGACTGCCGTCCCGCCGCGGGTGTCCATCGGGTTCGAGTACGACGCCGACGAGCAGGTCGCGACCGTAACCCATCGTGCGGGCGATCCAGTCGACAGTTCTCGGCTCCGACTCAGCGTCGACGGGGAGACGAGTATCGACCTCGGTCTCGAGACGGACACGCTCGAGCCGGGCAACCAGTTCATCGTCGGCAACCTCCCCGACGACGTCGTCCTGTCGTTCCAGTACCATCTCGAAAGCGGGATCGTCGCGACGCTCGGGACGTTCGCGGGATCGGGGGCATAACGACAGCACGGAACAGCAACCGATCGTCGAGGTCAATCGAACAGGAGTCGCTCGACGATCGGTCGCAGGAACGTTCCCCGGCGACTCTCTTTCGAGTGGACGAGCATGACCGGCTGTTCGATCGCAGCGGCGATCCGGTCGCTGCGCTGTTCGACGATCAGGTCCGGCAGGCGACGGTGGGTCATCGTACTGAGCATCACGACGTCGGCGGACTCGAGTTCCGCCGACAGGGCTGCGACGTCGTCGCCTCGAACGATCGTCGACTCGACGGGGACCGAACAGAGCGCGTCGAGTTCGTCGTGGTAGTCCTCGATGGTCTCGACGAACTCCTCGCCCGAACTCTCGGGAACCGCGAAGATGAACCGAACCCGTGCGCCGACGACGTCGGCCATCGCGTCGGCGAGTTCGACCTTGAGCGGGTCGTTGAACGGGCTCTGGTCGGTGACGATGGCGATCTCGTCGATCATCGCGCGCCGTTCGTGCTGGACGAAGACGACGTCACACGGAGCGTGTTCTAGGATCCAGTCGCTGTCCCGACCGAGCAGGGTGTCGAGTCGGCTGGTCGCTTTCTGCCGGGCGAGGATCAGGTCGGCCCCGGTCCGGTCGGCGAAGTTGACGACCGCGTGACGGGTGTCGTGACTGACGATCTCGCCGACCTCGACGGGGGCCTCCAGATACTGGACGAGTTCGTCGGTCCGGTTCTCGAACTCGACGTCGGCCTCGGTCAGTTCCGCGGCCGCGGTGTCGAGCGGGATCTGATCCGGCACTTCCTCGAAGCGAACGATCCGGATGTGGCCGCCGCGTTTGTTGACGATCGGTGCGGCCATCTGGATCAGTGCGTCTTCCTGCTCGCGCGTGAGGTCCTGCCGGATCGGGATCAGGATCTCGTATTCGTCGCTTCGGTCGAGCTGGTCTTCGGTCTCCTGAACGTACTGTTTCCCGGTCTGCCTGCGGGCGAGGTCCTTGGCGACGCCCTCGCGATCGACCCGTTTCGAGGCGTACAGGCGAAACCAGATGAACCCGAGGATCACGATGGCGACAGAGCCGGCGATTTCGCGGGTTTCCATCTGTGTGATGATGAAGATACCAGAGACGATGCCGAACAGCTGGACCCACGGATAGCCGGGCGTGTGGAAGTCCGGATCGTACCACTCGAGGTCGCGTTCCCGGAAGGCGATCAGGGCACCACAGACGAGGATGTAGACGAGGATCTGGAACGCGCCGGCCATCTTCGCGATTTCGTCGACCTCCTGGGTGGCGACGATGAAGATGATGATCGCACCGGTCGAGAGGATCGCGATCGTCGGCGTGTTGAACCGCGGGTGGATGTACTCGAACTTCTTCAGGAAGAGGTCGTCGCGGCTGAGCGCGAGCGGGTACCGCGAGGCGGTCAGGATGCCGGCGTTCGCGGTACTCACGAGCGCGAGGACGGCCGCGAGGATGATACCGGCGACGGCGAGCGTGCCGACGGGAACGCCACCGAGGACGGCATCACCGAACAGCAGTTCCGTCGCGAGGGCCATCGGCTCTTCCGAGTCGGCCAGGTCCTCGGCTTCCATCACGCCGACGAGGACGAACACGAGCAGTGCGTACAGAAATGCCGTGACGATGAGCGAGACGAGCAGCCCGAGTGGGAGGTTTCGGCCGGGGTTTTCGATCTCTTCTGCGACCGCCGCGACCTTCGTCACGCCCGCGTAGGAGACGAGCACGAGCGCGGTCGCCGTGAGCACGCCGTCGATTCCCTCGTCGAAGAACGGATCGTAGTTCGCACCGTCGACCTGTACGATGGTGACGGCGACGAAGACGCCGAGGATCACGAGCATGACGATAACCATCACGAGCTGGATGCCGCCAGTCTGTTTGACGCCGATGAGGTTGATCGCGATGAAGATCAGTGCGAAGGTGATGCCGAGTGCGCGAACACCGGGAATTGCGATGGTCGCCTCGAGAAACGGAACGGCGAGATCCCAGGTCGGGAGCGTGTATATGAAATTGATGTAGAACATGCCGCCGTAGAGCGCGAGTGAACCTTTGAGCATCAGCATGAGCCAGGTACCGAGCCCGGCGATCGTTCCGAACGAGGGGCCGAGCCCCCGTTCGATGAAGATGTAGTCGCCGCCGGCCTCGGGCATCGCGGTCCCCAGTTCGGCGATCGACAGCGCCGCGGGGATCACGAGGACCGCCGCGATGACGAACGCGAGGATCACCGCTGGCCCCGCCTCGGCCATCGCGATGCCGGGGAGGATGAAGATGCCGCTCCCGATCATCGCACCCATACTGATCGCGATCACCGCAAAAAGCCCCAGGTCGCGCTCGAGATCCTTCGCCATCACCAGCCCATTTCGAACGGAAGTTAAGAAAGCTTCGCATTTCGGAACCGAGTGTGATCTTTCCACAAAGGTAATTTAAAATAACCCAGAAAAAATCTGTAGAAGTGGTCGATCGGACAGGGTAGTCCTCGAGACACGTGGTATCTGTGGTTCGGTGCGCTACGGTGACAGTGTGACGACCGAGAAAGCGGCAAAACGAGCGTCCAGCTTCTCGACGACGGGTTCCAACGGCGGTCCGATCACCACCGGTTCGACCGACGGGCTAACCCACTGAGTTTTTAACACCTGGGCGTGTAGAGACGATTAGCGAAACCCGCGGGCAAGTGCGTTCGGGGTCGAGACCGTCTCGGACGGCCGATTCGCCTCGACTCGGTGCCGAACGCATAGCGGGATAGAGTGGCCGACGCGCTGTAAGACGCCGGGGCCGCACGACCGGGAGTCCGCGGACCGTTTCGATGAGAGTCACGCACACGGCTTTCAGTACAACGAACCATGGAGATTGAAATTGCAACCATCGGCGGTTACGAAGAAGTTGGACGGCAGATGACTGCCGTCCGCGCCGGGAACGACGTCGTCATCTTCGACATGGGTCTGAACCTCTCGCAGGTTCTCATCCACGACAACGTCGAGACCGAGCGAATGCACAGCCTCGACCTGATCGACATGGGCGCGATCCCCGACGACCGGGTCATGTCCGACCTCGAGGGCGACGTGCAGGCGATCGTCCCGACCCACGGTCACCTGGATCACATCGGTGCCATCTCGAAACTGGCCCACCGGTACAACGCACCCATCGTCGCGACGCCCTTTACCATCGAACTCGTCAAACAGCAGATCGAGGGTGAACAGAAGTTCGGCGTCGAAAACGATCTGATCAAGATGGACGCCGGCGACTCGATGACCATCGGCGACCACGGCGTCGAACTCGAGTTCGTCAACGTTACCCACTCGATCATCGACGCGATCAACCCCGTCCTCCACACGCCCGAGGGTGCCATCGTCTACGGACTGGACAAGCGCATGGACCACTCACCAGTGCTCGGCGACCCGATCGACATGAAGCGGTTCCGTGAGATCGGTCGCGAGGACGAAGGCGTGCTGTGTTACATCGAGGACTGTACCAATGCGAACAAGAAAGGCCGCACCCCAAGTGAGCGCGTCGCGCGCGAACACCTCCGGGACGTCCTCTACAGCATGGAAGACTACGACGGCGGGATCGTCGCCACGACGTTCTCGAGTCACATCTCGCGTGTGACCAGCCTCGTCGAATTCGCCGAAGACATCGGCCGTCAGCCCGTCTTGCTCGGCCGATCGATGGAGAAGTACTCCGGCACCGCAGAGCGACTGGACTTCGTCGACTTCCCCTCTGACCTCGGGATGTTCGGTCACCGCAAGTCCGTCGACCGCACGTTCAAGCGGATCATGAACGAGGGCAAAGAGGACTACCTGCCCGTCGTCACCGGCCACCAGGGCGAACCGCGTGCGATGCTCACCCGCATGGCCCGCGGCGAGACGCCGTACGAACTGGACGACGGCGACAAGGTCGTCTTCTCCGCTCGCGTCATCCCGGAGCCGACCAACGAGGGCCAGCGCTACCAGGCCGAGAAACTGCTCTCCATGCAGGGTGCCCGCGTCTACGACGACATCCACGTCTCCGGCCACCTCAACCAGGAGGGTCACTACGAGATGTTAGACGCACTCCAGCCCCAGCACGTCATCCCCGCTCACCAGGACCTGAAGGGACTGTCGGGCTACGTCAACCTCTGTGAGAGCGAGGGCTACAAGATGGACCGCGACGTCCACGTCTCGCGAAACGGCAACCTCATCCAGCTCGTCGACTGACATGACGACGACAGAGGCACGTGAAGAAGTCGTCCTCGAGGCCGTCCGGCAGCGTCGCGAGCACGTCAACGACGCGATCCCCGAGGAACTCCCGATCGACGAGCCGACGCGACTCTACGAGGCGTCCCGGTACCTGCTCGACGCCGGCGGAAAACGACTGCGACCGACGGTCCTGCTTTCGGTCGCCGAATCACTCGCCGACGTCGACCCGCTCTCGACCGACTACCGGTCGTTTCCCACACTCGCCGCCGGCGACGCCGACCGGGCCGGTCCAGAGACGATCGACCTCATGGGTGCCGCAGTGAGCGTCGAGGTCATCCAGTCGTTCACGCTGATCCACGACGACATCATGGACGACGACGACCTCCGCCGTGGAGTCCCCGCGGTGCATCGCGAATACGACGTCGAGACCGCGATCCTGGCCGGCGACACGCTCTACTCGAAGGCCTTCGAGATCATGCTCGAGGTCGGCGCGACGCCGGATCGAACCGTCGAAGCGCTCGACGTCCTCGCTCACACCTGCACGCAGATCTGTGAGGGGCAGGCCCGCGACGTCGAGTTCGAAGCCCGAGACGACGTCCTTCCCGAGGAGTACCTCGAGATGGTCGAACAGAAGACGGCCGTCCTCTTCGCGGCGTCGGCCTCGCTGCCGGCCGTGCTCATGGGCGCAGACCGGGAGACGATCGACCAGCTCTACGGCTACGGCCTCGACGTCGGCCGGGCGTTCCAGATCCAGGACGACGTCCTCGATCTGACCGTTCCGAGCGACAAACTCGGGAAACAGCGCGGGAGCGACCTCGTCGAGAACAAACAGACGCTGATCACCGTCCACGCGCGCGAGCGTGGCGTCGACGTCGCCGACCTCGTCGACACCGACGACGTCGAGGCAGTGACCGAAGCCGAGATCGACGACGCCGTCGCAGCACTCGAGGAGTCGGGCTCGATCGAGTACGCGAACCAGAAAGCACGTGACCTCGTCGAACAGGGCAAAGACAGACTCGAGGTCCTGCCCGACAACGAGGCCCGTACCCTGCTGATCGAACTCGCCGATTACCTGATCGAACGCGGGTACTAGACCGACCCCGTCCGATCCATTCTCTGCAGGCGGTCACTGGAGACACAGCCTCGAGGCGCTGGTGACGACTGAACAGGATGTCAGAAACCACTTTGTCCGATGGGTTCGACCACTCTCTATGAACCCGGGAGTTCTCCTGATCTACGAGTTACTCCATCCAGTGGTACTTCTGCTCGCTCTCACGGCACTGTTTGCGGTCGGCTCGATCGGACTCGTTGTCTTCGTTTTCCTCGCCAGTCGCACCGACGAAGACGAACTCCTGGCGAGTGAGGACTCGTGGTAGGGCGGGGACGAGAACGCTCGCCTTTCGTTCTCAGTGTCGATATCACTATATCCCGGGACCGAAATCGGTGGGTATGACTCCGCTATTCGTTCCCGGGGCTCCCGGTGGGCCGGAACTGTTGATCATCCTGTTTTTGCTGGCGCTCCTGTTCGCGATCGGTGTGGCCGTCATCGGACTCGCTGCGCTCGTCCTGATCGTCAGTCGCAGCGGCGACCAGTAGCGTCCGCTGGCGAGGCGGGCGACGCGGTTCCCTGCCACGCAGGTCTGTGCAACTGAGTACGGACTGGCGAGTCGACACCGCGGAGGTTTTGGTCCGGGCAGGCCAATCGCTGCCCAATGGACGACGATCTACGCGAGCGCGTCGAGCGCGAAGCCGAGAAGCACGCGCTGTTGAACGCCGTCAAACACGAGAGCGACGCCGACGTGGGTGCTATCATGGGTCCCCTGATGGGTGAGAACGCCGACTTCCGGGAATACGGTAACGAAATTCCGGGGGTCATCGGCGGAGTCATCGGTCAGGTCAACGATCTATCCTACGAGGAAAAGCGCGAGCGACTCGAGGATCTCGCACCGGAGGAACTGGCCGAACTCGAGGCCGAAGACGAAGAAGACGAACACGACCTGCCCGACCTCCCCAGCGCCGACGAGTACGACGAGATTCGAATGCGCTGTGCGCCGAACCCGAACGGCCCGTGGCACGTCGGTCACGCCCGGATGCCCGCGGTCATCGGCACCTACCGCGACCGCTACGACGGCTGGTTCTGTGTCCGCTTCGACGACACCGATCCCGAGACAAAGCGCCCGGATCTCGAGGCCTACGACGCCATCATCGAGGACCTCGACTATCTGGGATTCGAGCCAGACGACGTCTTCCGGGCGAGTGATCGACTCGAGACCTACTACGACCACGCTCGCGAACTGATCGAACTCGGCGGGGCCTACACCTGCTCGTGTTCGGGCGAGGAGTTCTCGGAACTGAAGAACTCGGGTGAACCCTGTCCGCACCGCGACAAGGACGTCGAGACCGTCCTCGAGGAGTTCGAGGCGATGGTCGACGGCGAGTACGAGAGCGGCGAGATGGTTCTGCGCGTAAAGACGGACATCGAGCACAAGAACCCCGCCCTGCGCGACTGGGTCGCGTTCCGGATGATCGACACGCCCCACCCGCGCGAGGAGGCGAGCGAATACCGCTGCTGGCCGATGCTCGACTTCCAGTCCGGCGTCGACGATCACCTGGTCGGCATCACCCACATCATTCGCGGAATCGACCTCCAGGACTCGGCCAAACGCCAGCAGTTCGTCTACGACTACTTCGACTGGGAGTACCCCGAGGTGGTCCACTGGGGCCACGTCCAGATCGACGCCTACGACGTGAAGATGAGTACCTCGAGAATCGGTGAGTTGATCGATGGTGGCGACCTCGACGGCTGGGACGACCCGCGCGCGCCGACGCTCCAGAGCCTTCGCCGACGGGGCATCCGGGGCGAGGCCATCGTCGACGCGATGGTCGGCCTCGGCACCTCGACGACCGACGTCGACCTCGCGATGAGCACCGTCTACGCCAACAACCGCGAGTTGATCGACGACGAGACCGACCGCCGGTTCCTCGTCCGCGACGGTACCGAACTCCCCCTCGGCGGCAGCCCACCCGGGGAGGCCAACCCGCCGTTGCATCCCAACCACGAGGACCGTGGCGTCCGTGAGATTCCCGTCGGCGACGCGGTCTTGCTCGAGTCAGCGGACCTTCCCGGCCGAGAGGAACGGATCTGGCTCAAGGGACTGGGCTGTTTCCAGTACACGCGCGACGTGCTCCAGTACACCGGCGAGGACATCGACGTCGTCCGCGAGGGTGACGTCGACGTCGTCCACTGGGTGCCGGTCGACGAGAGCGTCCCCGTTCGCATGCGAACCATGGATGGCGACGTGACCGGGCGCGCCGAACCCGGAGTCGCGAACCTCGAGCCCGACGAACTGGTCCAGTTCGAACGCGTCGGCTTCGCCAGGATCGACGCCCACGACGGCGACGAAACCGTCGTCTACTACACCCACCCGTAGCGACAGATCGCAGATCGCCGGTCACTCGAGGAGTTCGTCCGCCCGGTCTGGCAGCGGGTCCGCGACGATCCCGTCTCGGCGGCCGAGAACGCGGGCGTGAGGTGCACAGACCAGCCGGTTCTCCGCCCACGGGATGTGAAGTTCGACGGCTGCCGGGCGGTCGCAGTCTGGTTCCGAACAGTCCACAGGAATGTTACCACGAACCATAGCATGAGCGTTGCGGTCGCCGACAGTTCGGCGGGCCGGTCCCGTTTCCCCACGGCGACTGCTTACAGGACGTAGACGGCAACGAGGAAGCCGAGTAAAATCGAGAGGGTCAACAGCACCTGCACCGCCGTGGAGGCGAGCGTCCCGACGGTCGACCAGAGGGCCGTCCGGGCGCTGTGTTCGAGGTCGCCGTTACGGACGAACTCGAGTACGAGCACGGTCCCGAAGAGGCCGACGAGCAGTCCGGCTGGCCCGGTGACGAGCATGAGGACGATTCCGACGACGGTCGCGGCTGCGGTCGTCGTCCACGACCCTCCGCTGGCGCGAGTTGCGGCGGGACTTCCGAAGAGCTCGATCACGAGCGTGAGGACGGCGAGGGAGACGAGGACGACGAGAGCCACGGTGCCGGGTTCGTCGAATCCCGACCGCCACCAGTACAGCAGCAGGCCGGTGAGCGAGAACGCACCGCCGGGGACGAGTGGGATCAGCGTCGCGAGGACGCCACCGACGAGCAGGACGAGCGCCACGACTGCGACGGGGTCGACCATGCACGAACGAAGGGTCGGCTGGCTCAAAGACGTACCGAGTCCGTCGTTCGCGACGCGACCGGACCGGGCACCTCGACTCGTCGGGCCCGTCCAGTCTCCGCCCCACCCGGGTGAAACTGTCACTGGGGATTCAAGCCGTTCGGTCACGTAGGACCCGTACTCGTATGTCCCGTGCGGCAGCCCTCGCGTCCGCCCTCGAGACGGTCGCGTCGCTCGTCATCGTCTGTCACGACAACCCGGACCCGGACTGTCTCGCGAGCGCGATCGCCCTCGAGACGATCGCCCGGGACCAGGGCGTCGACGACGTGACGATCGGGTACGGCGGCGAACTCTCCCACCAGCAAAACCGAGCGTTCGTCACGATGCTCGACATCGACCTCGAGCACGTCGACGCCGTCGACGTCGACGATTACGACTGCGTCGCCTTCGTCGACCACAGCCGGCCCGGAACGACGACGCAGCTCGACGCCACCGTCGAACCGGACGTCGTCGTCGATCACCACCCCGACGGCCCGGTCGACGCGACGTTCGTCGACGTTCGACCGGACGTCGGCGCGACCGCGACGCTCCTCGTCGAGTACCTCGTCGACCTCGAGACCGACGTCACCGAACGACTCGCCTCGGCGCTGCTCTTTGCGCTCCACCGCGAGCGACTCGATTACGTCAGAGGACCCACCCGCCGCGAGTACGAGGCCGCACTCGAGGTCTACCCGGCGGCCGATCTCGAGGTTCTCGACCAGCTATACGGCAGCGCGTTCACGCCGGGCACCCTCGACGCGATCGGGCGCGCGATCGACACCCGGGAACGTCGCGGCTCCTCGCTGGCGGCGAGCGTCGGCGTTACGAGCGAGACCGACGCACTCCCGCAGGCCGCTGATTACCTCCTCAACCTCGAGGGGGTCGACACCGTTCTCGTCTACGGAATCGTCGACGACGCGATTCGATTGAGCGGCCGGTCGTACGACCCCCGCGTTCACATCGGCCGGACGCTCGAGGACGCCTACGGTGAACTTGGCCCGGCAGGGGGCCACCACGACATGGCCGGTGGTCACATCGAACTCGGGCTGTTCGCCGACGACGCCGACGACGACGCGGCGCTCCTCGAGTTCGTCAGGACGCGACTGACCAACCGGTTTTTCGACGCGCTGAACCTCGAGGAAGAGTCCTGACATGCTCCCCGAGCTGAAGCGCGAGGTTTTGGGCCTGCACATTACACAATCAGATATTTCGCCCGCGGTTTTGGCTCCGCCGTGTCGACGCGAGTGGACGAACGGGTCGGTCGGCGCTACCGTTGATTCCCGGCTGACTCAGCAGAAGTCGAGGGGGCGGACTCGTGGGATTATTTCACACCCGGTACCGGGGTCGACCGTTCGTTCAGGTGGACCCGGGGTCGAAAACCACCGGACGGCGTCGGTTTCCACCTGAACAGTGGGGTGGAGAGCTACCACTATCCATAAGTAAATTGTGTCCTCGAGTGGACGTGATCCACTCGAAACGGACACGAAAACCACCAGGTGTAGTTCGCTTACGGATTCAACCCCCGGACATATTATTACTGATACGTTCGTTCAATTCCACTGTGGTGTCCGACTTTTTATATAATGGGTACTTACCACCGATTCCCAGCGGATGGATGGGGAACAGACACCGCCGCGCGAGGGGTGCGTGGTGAGCTGCAGGAAATCGATCCGCGAGCTGGGATGGCACGTGATGAATATGGCAGCGAAATCGGAGGGGATGACGAGATGAATTGCGTACGCTGTGGTCACGAGTCCGGCTACAACCGGGCGGTGATCGACCGGTTCAGCGGTGCCAAGATCGGGCACCTGTGTATGAACTGCGAACGAGAGGAGTTCGGAAACGTCCTCGAGTACAGCACGCGAGGAGACGACGAGTGTGTACTCTGTGAGCGCGACGGACAGATCGAACTCCCGCGGTTCGTGCCCGTCGAGCGACAGGTCGGCGAGACGGTGGTCGTTGAATCGGAAATCGAGGACGGAACCGCACCACGGCTCTGTGACGAACACTTTCACGCGATCACGGAAGCCGAGCGTCTGCGACCGGTACTCGACCGGTAAATCGCGCGAAGGCGTGGGGATCGGCGACTAACGCCCTCGAGCGACCGATCTCGAGGTCCGGACCGACTGAGTTATACCCGCCGATTCCCGAAGACGTGTGTGGTCCCTGCCGAACCGTCCCGACCAGATCGAATCGATGCGTTGCAGAGCCGTAGCTACCGGATTACCGTCGACGACGGGCGCGAGTCGTTCTACGCACTCAGTATCGAAGATCCCGACGACGACGACGCCTGGCTGATGTCCGACACCGTCTGCTCACTCGAGAGTATGCTGTGACTGGACCTGTCTCGACTCTCTCCCAACTGCTGATCCACTTTCGCTTCCCGTCACCACGGGGATCGTTCCTGGGCGCGAGTATCCGTGCCACCGTCGGCGGTCCACCACTCTTCGAGCAGGTGGACCAGCAGGTAGAGTACGAGGAAAACGCCCATCGCGATGGGGCCGATCCCGTAGCCGACGACGATCGTTAACAGCGCCCACCAGACCGGACCCTCCGTCTCGCGGTCGGTGGCATCGACGTAGACTGCGTACGCGCCGACGATCGGGAGCAAGAGAAACAGGACTCCGAACATATGGTCACGTTGTCGTCTGCCGAACATATAGCTTTCCCAACTGAACGAGGCGATCCCAGCGGACTGTCCGGTGACCTGAACCGACAGAATCAGTCCCTTTTTAGGCGACGACGGGGAACGACCACTATGAGCTTCGAGGAAGACGACCGCGTCGTCCTGAACGACGAGCACAGCGAGTTCGACGGCGAAACCGGTACCGTCACCCAGACGATGGAGTCGATGTTCGGCGACGTCACCTACACGATCAGCTTCGAGGACGGGCAGGAAGCCGGCGTCCCCGAGGACGCACTCGAGGCTGCTGACGACGAGGACGAAGACGACGAGTAAGGTCACTCGCCGACGGCCGCTCGCACAGCTGACCGGATCCGAACCTACGCAGATGCCACAGATACCGCTTCACTACGTCGATCTCCGGACGTTCTGTTACGCCACCGAGGACGAAAAACGCGTCGAGGAGGCGCTTCGAACGTTCCTGCCGGGTAGTGACGAAGCCGACGAGGACGACGAACCGTTCGAGATCGAGCGCGTCGAGACCGAGGGTCACTACGGCGACCGCATCCTCGTGCTCTCCGCGCGCGTCGAAAACGCAGACGACGTCCGGTACGTGCTCTCCAGACTCGCCGACCTCGAGGACTTCGAGACCCTGATCGACGAACTCGACGAGCGGGTCACGGAGAACACGGAACTGTTCTTGCGACTCGACAAGCAGGCCGCGTTCGGTGGCGACGTTCGCCTCGGCGACGGCATCACCTTCCGCGGGAAGGTCGAGGCCTACCCCGCGAAGAAAGAACAGGCCGTGGAGAACGCCGAGGAAGTGCTCGAGCGGTTGCGAGACGAGACTGACGCGTAACGAGACGTCCGACCGGCGATCGGTCGCTCACTCCCGGTACTGATTGAGACGGTCTTTGAGCTGTTTTGCAGCCCGGTCACTCGCTTTCGCGAACCCTTCTCCCTGGTTTTCTCCCGCGAAGATGATCCCGCGCGAGGAGTTGACGAGGCCGACACCGTTGGCGAGGCCGTACTCGACCGCCGCCTCGGCATCACCGCCTTGCGCGCCGACACCGGGGACGAGGAACGGGAGGTCGGGAACCTGTTCACGCAACTCCTCGAGTTCTTCGGGTTTCGTCGCGCCGACGACCAGCCCCACGTTGTCGTTTTCGTTCCAGAGGTCCGCGAGCGCGGCGACGCGCTGGTAGACGGGTTCGCCGGTCTCGAGTTCGAGGTCCTGCAGGTCTGCACCTCCCGGATTCGAGGTTCGACAGAGGATAAAGACGCCCGACTCCTCGTCGGCCAGAAACGGCTGGAGTGAATCGCGGCCCATGTAGGGGTTGACGGTGATCGCGTCGACTTTCTCGAGGACCTGCGCGTACTGGCGGGTCGTGTTGCCGATGTCGGCGCGTTTGGCGTCGAGCAGGACGGGAACGTCCTTGCCGTGGGCGTAGGCGATGGTCTCCTCGAGTGCGGCCCAGCCGTCGGGGTCCTCGTAGAAGGCGGCGTTTGGTTTGTAGACGGCGGCGTGTTCGTGCGTGGCGTCGATGATCCGGCGGTTGAACGCCCATCTCGGGAGGTCGTAGTCTGCGAGGTGGTCGGGGATCCGAGATGGGTCCGGGTCGAGGCCGACGCTGACGACACTGTCGACCGTCCGAATGCGGTCGTGCAACCGGTCGAAGAAGTTCATGCACGCGAGTGACGCGGCGACAGTCGAAAAGGTTGCCATCCTCGCGCGGGTTCGACGGAAAGAGCGGCGTCAGGCCTCGAGCAACTCCACGAGGTTCCCTTCCGGATCCCGGAGAAAACACAGCGTCGTACCGCTCGCGGTCGTCTGGGGGTCGCTGAGCGTTTCGACGTCCTCGGGAAGCCCGGCGTAGACCGACTCGAGGTCGTCGACGGCGAGGCCGACGTGGGCAGCACCGGGCTGGTTCAGGTCGCTATCCTCGAGTGCCGCCCCGGCTGGCTCGTACTCGACGAGTTCCAGGCGAACGTCGCCGGCGTCGAGGTGGACGAACCGGCCGCTCGAACCCTCGAGTTCGGTGACGGTTTCGAACGCCTGTCCCGAGACCTCGAATCGGTCGAGCACCTCGAGGCCGAGGACGTCGCGATAGAACGCGACGGTCGTCTCGAGGTCCGATACGGTGAGTCCGACGTGGTGGCCGCTGAGCGATGAAGGCATGATCGTGATCACCCGACACTCCTCGCGGCGAGTGGATAATGGTCCTGATCCTCGCCGCTAGACATCGGACACCTCGTCGACGCTGCGTTCGACCCGACGGACGCGAACAAGTGGATTTGGCGCGAGACCACCAAGCTTGATTGCCCCGGTGTGACTACTCGAGGTGACGACCGACGATGTGTGACCACCAGCGCCAGCCCGTGGAACCGCCTGCCGAACACGAGACGCGTCCGAGATCGACCGACCGGACGGGGACCGACCGATGAAGGGGTTCGTCCTCGGCGGCGTCAGTTCCGGCGTCGGCAAGACCGTCGCGACGCTCGCGATCGTCCGTGCGCTCGAAGACGCGGGCTACGACGTCCAGCCCGCCAAGGCGGGCCCGGACTTCATCGACCCGAGCCACCACGAGGCGGTCGCGGGCCGGCCCTCGCGGACGCTCGACCTGTGGCTCTGCGGCGAAGACGGCCTCCGGCGCAACTACCATCGCGGCGAGGGCGACGTCTGCGTCGTCGAGGGCGTGATGGGACTGTACGACGGCGACGGCTCGAGCACGGCGATGGTCGCCGAGGCCCTCGGTCTGCCCGTGGTGCTCGTCGTCGACGCCAAGGCGGGCATGGAGAGCGTCGCGGCGACCGCACTCGGCTTTCGCGAGTACGCCGACGCGATCGGCCGCGACGTCGAGGTGGCAGGCATCGTCGCCCAGCGCGCCCACGGCGGCCGCCACGAGCAGGGCATCCGCGACGCCCTCCCCGAGGACCTCGCATACTTTGGGCGGATTCCACCGAACCCCGACCTCGAGATTCCCGACCGGCACCTCGGCCTGCACATGGGTGAGGAGGCCGAACTCCCGACGGCGGCCCTGCGAGAGGCAGCCGAGACGCTCGCAGCCGAGCAACTGGCTGCAGTGGCGCGCGAAGCAGCGCCGCCGTCCACAGCGGCCGAACCGGGGCCGGCATCGGGACGGACTACTGGCCGCGTCGCCGTCGCCAGCGACTCGGCGTTCTGTTTCCGGTACCCGGCGACGATCGAGCGGCTCCGCGAGCGCGCCGAGGTGGTGTCGTTCTCACCCGTTGCGGGCGATCCGGTCCCCGACTGTGACGGCGTCTATCTCCCCGGTGGATACCCGGAACTCCACGCCGCCGAACTCGAGGCCGCCGGCACCCTCTCTGCACTTGGCGAGCGGGCGAGCGACGGACTCCCCGTGCTTGGCGAGTGCGGGGGTCTGATGGCCATGAGCCAGTCGCTGACCACGGCCGACGGCGACCGTCACGAAATGGCCGCCATCGTGCCGGCGGATGTGACGATGCACGACCGGTATCAGGCGCTCGACCACGTCGAACTCGAGGCGACCTGCGACGGGCTCACGGCCGACGCCGGCGAGCGCCTCCGGGGTCACGAGTTCCACTACTCGCGCGCGGACGTCGACGGCGACGCACGCTTCGCCTTCGAGACCGTCCGCGGCGACGGCATCGACGGTGACCACGACGGCCTGCTCGAGTACGAGTCCGTGGGAACCTACGTTCACGTCCACGCCGAAAGCGGTGCGTTCGATCGGTTCCTCGACCGGGTCGCACGCTGAATCGATCGCAGGCGCCCACACGTGGCTCGACTGGACGCACGATTCGATACCGGATTCATTATATTCCAAACGAATGCTCGTTGAGATATGGCTCTCCTCGGACAGAACAGCCTAGCGACGGGGACCACGTATCGCCTGCTCCTGATCCCGGGGCTCGTCGTGCTGCTCGAGGGGACGATTCGGCTGGCGCTCGCGGTGGGAATGGAACCCCACTGGGGAGCCCTCTGGGTCCTCGCCGCCGTCGTTGCCTGGCCGCCCGTCGGAGTTCGAAACTGGCGACGACGTGACGGTCGAGCGGCCTGAGGAGTTCGGCACGCCCGGTCCCGGCGAGCGCTTCTGGCGACTGTTCGCCTACTGATCGAACGAACGGCGATTACGACGGCAGTTCTCGACCGCTGGATTTCCGATTCGAGAACATTAATAATGCACAATGTGGTGTGGTGACAGTTGTATGCCGATCGAGTACAGCGAGCGGGAGAAGCCGTACGAACTGTATCGAAAAGGGAAACGAGAGGGAACGTGGGACCCGGACGACTACGACTTCGAACAGGACCGGGAAGACTGGGAACAGTTCAGCGAGCAAGAACAGCATCGGTTCCTCGGGTCGTGTGCAGCGTTCTACGACGGCGAAGAGGACGTAACTCGGACGCTGGCACCGTACATGATGGCGCTCGATGCCCTCGAGAACGAGGAGATGCCGTTCGACGTCGTCCAGGAGCAGATGTACCTGGCCCAGCAGGTCTACGAGGAAGCAAAGCACACGGACCTTTTCAGTCGGTACTTCGAGCAAGTGTTCGGAACCCACGATACCGAGGCGTATCGAGAGGGAGGCTACCAGGAAGCTGGCTACAGTACCGACGACCTGTACGACACGGCCGACGAGCTTCTGGCGGCGATCACCAGCGGCGAGCGCCAGCAACTGGTGTACGCTCTCGGCGAGGCCTACCTCAACTACATGGGGATCGTCGAGGCCCAGCTGGCACGGAGTGGCTACCTCTCGTTCGACCAGATGATCGAACTCAAAGCAGAAGAGATGGGCCGGGACGTCGTCCTCGAGTCGTTCCAGGAGGCGATCGGCAAGGTTCGGCAGGACGAGACCCGCCACATCGAGAACGGTCGCTGGGTGCTGTCGAAACTGGTCGAGGCCGAACCGGACATCGTCGCGGACGTCTACGAGCCCCGAATCGACGAGTACGTACAGAACCGGGTGCTGACCGAGCCCCAGCAGGAGATGCCGTTCGAGGGATACGACGAAAAGAAAATCGGGAAACAGACGATCCAGTACCTGCAGGACACGATCGACTACATCGGTGCCGAACAGTTCGAGGAGTACAGCGACGTGCGCGCGACGGTCAGCGGGAAGCAAGCGGCCGACTGACCCGATCGTCGCGACAGCGCTGCTGGCCGTCTATCCGGGACCCGAACGGCAAATTTTATCGCTCCAGTGTGTCGAGACGAAGGTATGGATCTCCCCGATGGGCTCTCGCTTTCGCTCCCAGCGGCGAGGACGGACCGGCTCGTCGCCGTCGCGGCCATCGTCGTGTTGCTCGAGGGGCTGAGCCGGATCCTGCTTGCCGTCGCGGTGGGACCGTTCGTCGAGTCCGTCTGGTCGTACGTCCTTCCGATCCTCGTGCCGCCGATTTTCGCTACCCTTTGTCTGGGGGCGGTCGTCCCCGCACTGCGGGAGGTGAATGCGGCTGACGGACCGGGCAAGAGTGACGGGCGAAACGACGGCAACGAGGCCGACACCGACGAAGCCAGCGAGCCGGACCAACGTGAGTGGCTCGAGCAAGTTCGGAGCCGTGGCCGTTCCCTGCTCGCGGTCGCCGTCGGTGGCCACGCGCTGGCCGTCGTGGCCGGCGTCGCCCTTTTCGTGCTAATCGACACACCGATCCGATACGGGCTCTACTTGCTCGGACGCGGCGACCTGCTCGCTCCGCACGTGGTCGTCTACGGGGCCTTTCTGGGACTGGCGTTCGGAACGCTCGTCGCCTGGGCAGTCCCCGCAGTAGCGGTCGTCCGTGTCGCAGACGGAGCGAGCGCCCGGACCGGATTACGCGAGGCCCTCGAGACGACGGTGGGTACCCCTCGAGCGCTCGCTCGCCCCTTCGCGTTGCACCTCGGGTACGTCGTGTTTCTCGCGGCGACGCTGGTGGGTACATTCGTGTGGCTCGAGGTGACCGTCCCGAACGGAACGGAGTTCGGGTCGATAGAAGGCGTCGTCCTTCCGCTTGCGGGAAGCGGGCTGGTTCTCGTGTTCGGCTCTGCGGCGTGGCTCGCGGCGTCGGTCGCGCTGGCCGCGGGTCGATTCGACGCGACGGGCGCACGAGGCTCCTGGCGACCGCCGTCGGTGCCGGTCGCACAGCTAGCTGTGGCCTTCCTGCTCGTTACGTCCCTCGTCACGACCGCCGGGCTCGTTCGAGCAGGTGAGATACGGCCCGTGGACGCGGAACCCGAGCCGCTGCCGGACGATCCGAACGGGATCTACGCGACGGCGCTGGAGAACACAGATCGGTCCGATCACGTCTACCGATACAGCGACGTCGGTGACGGCGGCACCGTGATCGAGACGCATATCGATCGGTCGGATCGCCAGCTGAAGAGCGTCTCCGGCGAGGACGGTCCGGTGACCTACCTCACCAGCGCCGTCAGCTACGGGAATTTCGGCGGTCCGTTCGACGGCTCCGGATCGGAAGCGATCGCAGTGCCCGGCTATCTCGTGTGGGAAGAGAGCGAACAGTGGTCCGAGTCGTCGGCGAGAGTGGGCGAACCCGACCCTGCCGAACACGACTGGACGATACGTGACGCGACCGACGACGAACTCGTGCTCGAACTCGAGGACCCGGACGACGTCTCCGCTGCCCTGGCCGGGGGAGAACTCGACGAGAGATTCGACGAGCCCGAGGTTCACGAGGCGTCCGTGACGATGACGGTCGACACCGAACGAAACGTACTGGTCGACGGGGAGTTCCGATTCGCCGTGACCGACTGGGCCGAGGTCGAGTCAGCCGACGAAATTGACGGCGTCGAAACCGGTGTCACGACCGGAGAACAGGTGAACGAATCGTCGTTCGACGGAGTCACAGCGGCTGTGGCCGACGACGAGTCTACGGACAGGCAGCCAGACGCTACCGACGAATCTGCGGACAGAGAGCCAGACGCCAGCAACGAACCACCCGGCGACGACTCCGATGGCGACCACGAACCGACTCACGACGCACACCTCGAGCTGGACTACGAGGTCGACGTCGACGTCGAGCGACCCGAGGAAGTCGGTCCACCGGGTCCCGGAGAGCTGTTCTGGCGACTCTTCGCTTACTGATGCCGGCCCGTCGGCGACCAACACAAGGCTGATTGCCCTATTCCAAACAAAATTGTTTTAGGGGCGGCCGCTGTTGGGCCGGACAATGTCGCCGATCGCGTTACCACACGATGCGAAGGCCGGGCCGACGAAACCGGAGGTCCGGGCGGTGGTCCAGTCGAAACTCGCCCTCACGGCCGAGGACCACTTCGTCGAGGTCGGATCCTGTACCGGTGCTGTCACCATCGAATCCGCCCAGCAAGCAGGGCGGGTGACAGCCGTCGAGCGCAAGCCCGAACGGCTCGAGACGACCGAGAAGAACCTCTCGGCCAACGAGGAGACGATCCGGGCCGACGTCGAAGTGCGACACGCCGAAGCACCCGATGGACTGCCCGACGACGCCGACGCACTCTTTCTCGGGGGGAGCCGCAACTTCGATGCCGTTCTCGACCACGCCGTCGAGACCGGCGTCGATCGGATCGTGATGAACGTCTCGAGACTCGAGGTCGCTGGCCGTGCTGCAACGGCGTTCCGCGAGCGCGGGATTCTCGAGGAGGTCGTCCAGTTCCAGGTGAGCCACGGCTACGAACTCGCGGGCGCGACGAGTTTCGATTCGGACAACCCCGTCTATATGCTGGTCGGGAGCGCCTCGGAGCAATCGGTCCGCGCAGACGCCGGGGAGGTGGCCAGATGACTCTCTACGGCGTCGGTCTCGGCCCCGGCGAGGCGGACCTCGTTACCGTCCGCGGGAAGCGCGTGCTCGAGGAGGCAGACGTGGTCTACTCTCCCGGTCGCCTCTCCCGGAGCGTTGCCCTCGAGCACGTCCCGGAGTCGAAGATCGGCGATCTGGACTTCCCGATGACCAGAGACGAGGAGAAACTGCGGACAGCATGGAAGGAGGCGGCCGCGGAGGTCGCCCCACGGGCCCGCGAGGGCGACGTCGCGTTCGTCACGCTCGGCGATCCGAACGTCTACTCGACGTTCGGGCACCTCAGACGGACGCTCCGCGCGTTTCACCCGGACGTCGACCTCGAGATCGTCCCCGGCGTGAGCGCGATGACGGCGTTCGCGACGGCACTGGACGTCGAGGTCGAAGCCGGTGCCGGTCTCGCGCTGCGAGAAGCGGCAGACGGTGCCAGTCCGACCGGCCCCGATCGGATGATCCTCTTCAAGGTCACCGATGCACCGGCCACCCACGAGGGGCTCGTCGAGGCGGGCTACGAGGTCCGCTTCGGCCGTCGGCTGTTCATGGAACAGGGCGAGACAGTAGTGACCGACGATCCATCCGAGGTCGAGGAACGCGACTACTACACGCTCGCCTACGCCGAGAAGGAAGCCCTCGAGATCGAGTCGGCGACGGCCGTCTTCGAGCGAGCGGCCGGGGACGGGGGTGACTCGAGTGGGTCGAGTGAGTCGAGCGATGCTGAGACGGTCGATGCCGAAAACGGACCCCTCGCCGACGGGGGGAAGCTGCTCGACGTCGAGCGAGCGGAGGGCTGTGAGGGTGGCGACTGTGGAGGGTACTACCGTGACTGATTCCGACGAGGCCGCAGGCGACCCGCAGGCGGCCATCGATGCACAGGGCGAACGCCGCCGTGAGGATCTCGACGATCGAATTTTCGAGCACAGCGCCGGCGACCATCAGGAGGGAATTCCTTTCGTCGGTGCCGGGCCGGGTAACCCACGGCTGCTGACCGTCGCCGGGAAGGAACTGCTCGAGGAGGCGGATCTGGTCGTCCACGCCGGCTCGCTGGTCAACAGCGAGGTGCTCGAGGCCTACTGCGCTCACGCCGAGCTGGTCAATTCGGTTGGCAAGGATCTCGAGGAACTGATCCCGCTCATGCGCGACGCCTACGAGGACGGACAGAACGTCGTTCGCCTCCACAGCGGCGACCCAGCGATCTACGGGGCCGCACTCGAGCAGATGGACGCCCTCGAGCACGAGGGTATTCCCACCTATCTCGTCCCCGGCGTCACGTCGGCGTTCGCCGCGAGTGCGACGCTCCGCACGCAGTTGACGCTGAACGAACTCGCCAATCACGTCGCGTTCACGCGGCCACAGGGCAAGACGCTGACTCCCGAGGAGGACCACGTCTCAGAGTTCGTCGGGATGGGGGACGTCACGACCTGCCTCTACCTCGGCACCCACGCCGTCCGGGAGACGATGGACCGCCTGCTCGCGGACGGTCACGATCCCGACCTCCCGGTCGCCGTGGTCTATCACGCCTCGTGGCCGGACGAAGACGTCATCCTCGGGACGATCGAGACGATCGCCGACCGCGTCGAGGAGGCCGGCTATCGCGCCTCGGCACTGGTGATCGTCGGCGAGGCCGTCACCGGTTCCGGATACGAACGGTCGTACCTCTACGGCGACTGGGCGAACCGCGGCCCGGATTCCGACGGGTGACCACCGCGTTCGAGCTCTTACCCGTTCGATGTGTAGCATCAGTTTCAAAAGCTCGGCCCAGATTATGTCAGCATTCGAAGTTTCGGGACCGGCCATCGCAGCACTGTATAGTATGAAACTGCGGAGATGATCCATACTAACCCGGTATTCTTATGCGAGTTCGACACGTATACTGGCTGGGAACTCTCCAATGTACGACCTGACTGGATTTCAACGAGACCTGCTGACGGTGATCGCTGGCGAGGAGGAACCACACGGGCTGGCCGTCAAGGAAGAACTCGAGGAGTACTACGAGTCGGAGATTCACCACGGCCGACTCTACCCGAACCTCGACACGCTCGTCGACAAGGGCCTGGTCGAGAAGGGGACGCGCGACCGCCGGACCAACGTCTACACGCTGACGCGCCGAGGTCGACGCGAACTCGAGGCCAGACGCGAGTGGGAGTCACAGTATCTGGACTTCTGAGCTGGTTCCGTCGGGACGGTCGTCACGTGGGGGCGGGGCGACCGACGTCGGGGGCCAAGAGTAACCCTTTTGCAAGACCCCTGCACAGATCAGCATATGAGTTCGGACTGGCCACACGATCCAGACGGCGAGCAGGGGAGCGAAGGGATGCGCAAGTTCGATATGCGGATCATCGCCGACAAGGTCGACGAAGCGGAAGACTTTCCGATGGACGTTGTCGAATTCGTCGAGGAACACGGCGACGATCCAATCCGGATCAACCACCAGAAAGTCGTGGCAATGAGCGACATCTTCGAGTACATCGACGACGAGGAGTTCGAGACGATTCTGGACATGCACAAGGCGGTCGGAGCGGCCATGCGCGAAGGGGACTTCTGGGACTACCACCCAAAGGGCGCGAACCCCGAGAAGAAACACGCCTGAGCCGGTTCGCAGACACTCTTCTCGTGCCCGTCGTGGCGTGAGCACGCGCGTTACGTCGAGCGTCACGAATCTGGATTGCGTATCACTTATACGACGGCGTTCGAAAGGTCCGATCACCGTGACTAACACGCAGGTGACGCTCGTTCAGATCGACAACTACGGGCCGTGGACGGTGACGCCGGAGCCGCGACGTGAGGCTGACCTCCAGACGATGCAATCTCGACTCTACGCCGACATCTCCCAGTTCGTTGGGAACCGCGGCGGCTACACCTTTTTCACGCGTTTCGACAACATGATCGCCGTCACGAACGGCCTCACGATGGACGATCACGCCACCCTACAGGAGTCCATCGGCAACCGCTACCCGGTGACGCTCAGCCTCGGCGTCGCCACCGGGACCAGCCCCGTCCAGGCGCTCGCCGACGCAACCGAGCGACTCCAGAACGCCGGCAGCGCACAGGACGAGACCCGCCGTGAGTGTCTCGAGGGCCGGACCATCGACGACGATTACCGAACCGCAGACGACGTTCAGATCGCTCACTTCGACGTCGTGAACGTCACCGGCAACTACACCGACCAGCTCAACGCCTTCGACACGTTCATCGAGATCGAACAGGGCTACGCCGAACTCATGCGCCACATGCGCTACGCCCACGACAGCCTCTCGTTTTTCGTCGGCGGCGACAACGTCATCGTCGTCTGCCCCGACCTCGAGAAACCCGACTACGAGGAGGCGATCGCCCACGTCGACGAGGCCGTCGACGTCCAGCTGCAGGTCGGCGTCGGCCGTGGCGAGAGCGCCCACGACGCCGGCTACGCCGCGAAACACGCCCTCGAGACCTGCCGGGCCGACGGAACGCGCGTCGAACTCGAGGACTGACCATCGTCGACCAGCCGACCGGTATAACGTGGATAGTTCCCCGCCGACGGGCTTAATGGTGGCGGGAGTAGCTTTTAGCCCGTCTGTGAACAACACCCACACATGGAATCGGAACTGTCGGTCAGGGACGTCCTGACGGCCGACTACGTCGGCGTCAGCGAATCGGACACCGTCCTCGGCGTCGTCAGGCTCATGCGTGAGGAACGGTCGAGTTGCGTCCTCGTCGTCCGCGGGAGCGACCCGGTCGGTATCGTCACCGAGTGGGACGTCCTCGGACTCGTGGCCGACGAACACGATCCCGCCGAAACCACCGTCGGAGCGGTCATGACGACCCCGGTGATCACCGTCGACCCGACGCGCTCACTCGCCGACGTGGCGACGACGATGGCCCGCCAGAACATCCGAAACGTCGTCGTCGAGACGGACGACGAGGTGGTCGGCGTCGTCACACAGCGAGACGTGATCGCCGCCGCGGGATCCTTCCGGGCGACCGTAACGCCACCCCGGTCAGCCGGTTCGGGTGAGCAACCGACCAGCCCGGACCAGCCCCTCGAGGAGGCCGTGACTGCACCCGTCGACGAGGTTCCCGACGACCGAATGGTCCCAAACGGCGGCGACGAGTACTCGACTCAGGGTGTCTGTGAAGCCTGCGGCTCGCTCGCAACCGACCTCTGGGACGCCAACGGACAACTCGTCTGTACCGACTGCCGGACGGTGTGATGGGGCGAGCGTCGACCAGGTCGTTCTCCCCTGACGTGTTCTTCGAGACGAAATGCTGTGCCGTGACAGCATTCGGCTCCCCTGATCCGTCCGATAGAAAGACCTTTCGGGTGCCGCCGTGGACTCCCCGACAATGATCGAGACCCTCGACGACCTCGACGTCGAAGGGACCACCGTCGGTGTCCGCGTCGACGTCAACAGCCCGATCGCCGACGACGGCGGCCTCGACGACGACGCCCGACTGCGTGCCCACGTCGACACGCTCGCGGAACTCACAGACCGGGGCGGCCGCGTTGCCGTTCTCGCCCATCAGGGGAGACCGGGCGGCGACGAGTTCGTCTCACTCGAGCCCCACGCCGCCCGCCTCGCCGAACTGCTCGACCAGCCGGTCGAGTACGTCGACGCGACGTTCAGCGAGACCGCACGCGACGCCGTCAGGTCGCTCGACGACGGCGAGTGTCTCGTCCTCGAGAACACGCGCTTTTACAGCGAGGAGTACATGGAGTTCGACCCCGATCGGGCCGCCCGGACGCACCTCGTCACGGGGCTGGCACCGGTGCTCGACGCCTACGTCAACGACGCGTTCGCCGCCGCCCACCGTTCACAGCCGTCGCTCGTCGGCTTCCCCCAGATCGTTCCGGGCTACGCCGGCCGCGTGATGGAAGCCGAACTCGACGTCCTTGGCTCGATCGAGGAGACCGGCTCCCCGCGCGTCTACGTCGTCGGCGGCGCCAAGGTCTCCGACTCCATCGACGTCGCCTGGTCGGTCCTCGAGAAGGGGCTCGCCGACCACGTCCTCACAGCCGGCGTCGTCGGCAACGTCTTTCTCATCGCCGACGGCGTCGACCTCGGCGACGCGAGTTCCGACTTTATCTACGATCAGGGCTACTGGGACGAGATCGACCGCGCTGCAGACCTGCTCGACGCCTACGGCGACCAGATCGCCCTCCCCAGGGACGTCGCGGTAGAACGCGACGGCGACCGCTACGAACTCGGCGTCAACGCTCTCCCACCGCGCAACGAGGAAGCCGCGATGGACGTCGGCGAGTCCACCCTCGAGTACTACGGTCGGATCCTCGCCGACGCCGAAACGGTGATCCTGAACGGGCCCGCCGGCGTCTTCGAGGAAGACGCGTTCGAACGTGGCACACGCGAACTGTACGAGACGGCGACCGACGTCCCGACGAGCATCGTCGGCGGCGGTGACACCGCTTCGGCACTGCGCCGACTCGGCGTCGACGGCTTCTCACACGTCAGCACCGGCGGCGGCGCAGCCCTCCGCATGCTCACTGCCGAACCGCTGCCCGCCGTGACGGCACTCGAGGATGACCCTCGAGATTGAGCCCGCCCAGAGTGCGGACGTAGCGGTCGTTACCGACATGTGGGTGTCGCTCGCTTGTGGCCAGCGAGCGTACGATTCGGCGATCCGTGCCGACGAAAACCGTGAGCGCATGCGAGAGACGCTGGCAGCACACGCGGCCGCGGACGCACTCCTCGTCGCGCGTC
The DNA here is from genome assembly GCF_002156705.1 of Natrarchaeobaculum aegyptiacum. Taxonomy (NCBI): domain Archaea; kingdom Methanobacteriati; phylum Methanobacteriota; class Halobacteria; order Halobacteriales; family Natrialbaceae; genus Natrarchaeobaculum; species Natrarchaeobaculum aegyptiacum. The sequence continues at coordinate 479,836 of NZ_CP019893.1, read as the reverse complement.
TCGACGGGACCGTCGTCGGCTTCGCCTCGTTTTCGATCGAACGCGGTGCCCTCGAACTCGACGTAACCCGTGGAACGCTGTCGAACCTGTACGTCGATCCCGACTACCGGGATCAGGGCATCGGCACGGCCCTGCTGGAGGAGGTCGAAGCGTCACTCGCTGAACGCGGAGTCGATGTCGTCCGTCTCGAGGTCATGGCTGCGAACGAGTCGGCACGGCGATTTTACCGCAAGCGCGGGTACGACCCCCACCGACTCACCATGGGTCGATCGATCGCCACTGACGACGGCGAGCAGTAGGTCTGTCGGCGCAAAAACGACACACACTCAAAGGGTGAGTGCAAACGTTCGGACCGACGGTATTGCGCCAGGGGAGCATGGGCGGTTCATGCACTCGACTTGTAATCGAGACTTCCGGGGTTCAAATCCCCGCCCTGGCTTCTTCTCGGTAAACGGAACCCATCAGGCAACGAGTTAGAGAGATGGTCTCGCCGCGCCAGTTAGTCACACTCTGGTTCTGGCTCTACAGGCGGAGCAGGCCGAGTGCCTTGGGGTCGTTCGGAAGATCTTCGATCTTCCGTGATGACGAAAGGCCGAAGGCCTTTCGAACCACTTGACCCCGAGGCGGTTCACAGGGGAGTCTTGTCCGGTCCCTATCAACGCTTGAGACCGTTCAATTACGGCCACAGTAGTAATTTTATTATTAAAAGCATCACAAAATAATGCGCTGATGTCTACAAGTGCGGGCTGACGGACGAAGGTGTGCAACAACCCGTCGTTGTAGCCAGAGGATTTATGTGGAGGCGAAGAAAGACTGCGTTCAATGCTACTCTCAGTCGATCGGTCGGAAACAGACTCGGTACCGTCACTTAGTTTCGAAGTGATCGCCGCCATTGCTGAACGCGAAGGCGTCGACCCGACGGATATCGAACCGCCGACGTACGAGGCGCTGTACGACGTCATCAATCCGGAAGCGCTCGACTCTCTCTTTGCACCGCGTGAAGACGGAACGCCACGATCGACCGGAACGGTCGAGTTTCTCTTCTGTGGCTACCACGTCACCGTCTCGAGCGACGGGACTGTCGACGTCGCCGAGCCGGAAGACGCGACGGCATTCGAGTAAAGAGCCCGTTATTCTCCCGGACAGTACGGCTCGAAGACGCGGTCGTGGAGCTCGTCTGCTACGAGGTCCATGAGCGGTTCCATGTTCCGGGTGTCCGCCCGGTTGTACGAGACGAGCGTCTCGAGAGCACCGTCGTCGCCGCGTTCGTACTCGTGCCAGAGCCGAACGGCGTCTCTGCCGCTCAGGTCGGGTCGGTCACGCTCGATGCCGAGATCGCGTTCGATCGCTTTCAGCCCGCCGTCGAGTCCCAGCTTCTTGCAGGGATACATGAGGTCGACGTGGGGGAGTGTGATCTCGAGGTCGAAACAGGTCTCGAGAAACGGCACGTCGAAGCGCTGGCCGTTGAACGTGACCAGCAGTGACGCCTCCGTGAGTTCGGACGCGAGTCGATCGGCAGTCAGGTCGTGCCCGTGCACGAACGTCGTCGTCTCGCCACCGCGGTGAACGCTGACGGTCGTGACGCGGTTCCGGGTCGCGTCGAGACCCGTCGTCTCGATGTCCAGAAAGCAGGTATCCTCGCGAACGTTCTCGTAGAGCCGCCACCGACTCGACGCCGGTAGTTCCGTCGCGAACGGCGAGAGATCGCCGCGCTCGAGGTGGGTCCACCCCTCGTCGATGAAACGTTCGATTCGCTCGGCGACGGTGTCACCGACGACGCTGCCGTCGAACTCGTCCCAGTGGGTGATGCCGTGTTCCCAGAGCCGTCGTTCGGTGACCTCCCCGACGCCGCGAACGGGAATGAAACTGTTCTCGATTCGCACACGCTCACAGGGGTGTGGAGGCGGCAAAAACGCTTGGATCGACAGACGGTACCTGCGTGCTCGACGAGCGAGGCGGGACGTTACCGACCGATCACAGCGGAACCCAGTCCGTCTCGAGGCCCCGATCGTCGAGTGACCACCGCTGTTCGTATCCACCGCGCTCACCGCGGAGTTCGACGGTCGCGTCGAACATCGGCTCGAGTAATCTGACGGCCTCGTGGTCGGCGGCGACCGGAAGGTGGTAGTGTCCCATTCCACCGGCCTGCTCGATACGGGAACTGACGACGTGGACGAGCCTGAAGACGCTTTCCGTGTCGTGTTCCTGGAAGAGCGTCGCGAGCGAGTCGACGCAGACCCGCAGTTCCGACGGACCGAGCCCATCAGCTTCGCTTTCGATTGCGTCGATCGCGTCGATGACCTCGAGTCCGAGCGCCTCGAGCGGGTCGGGCGACCGACTGGAACGTTCGGCCGGATCGCGCTCTGCAGTCGGTGCCGCCGTCGTTTCCGGGGCGTCGTAGATGATCGACCGAACGTTACCCCGGTCGTCGTGGTCACAGGACGCCATCGGCCGTCGCTCGTCGGTTACGACCAGTCGGTACCGTCGGTCGGCGTCGGCGTGACCGCAGAGTCGACGACAGGCCATTTCGTGGGCACCGGTCACGCTGGATCCGACCAGCAAGATGTTGCTTCCCGTTCGTTTCAACGCGTCGAGCGTCTGGACGACGCGCACCGCCCCCCGATCCCCTATCGCGCGATCCATCTATTCGATAGAATTAACCCGACAGAAATAAATATTGTGGCTCCACAGGTCGGAAGACAGAGGTTCGAGGGCCAGATCGGCCGATTCGGTCACTCGTGGTGACGATCAGCGCTACGACGACCTCGCAGCTGCTGTCAGCCGAGTGTCCGTTCGGCCGTCCCGCGTTCGCTCGACCGTATCCTTTTGCCGCCGGCACGCGTAGCCCACTCCATGGCCGACCAGGACGACGACCTCGCCGAGGCGATCAGGGAACTCACGCGAACGCTCGAGGAGGTCGGCGAGGAACTGGGCGCTGACCGGTCGCGGTCGCCGCTTCGGGACCCAACTGGGTCGATGCCCCGCCCCCCGCTCCGTCCACCGACCCCTCGCGAATTTCTCGCGTTCACCGACGAGGTCGCACTGCCGGCGTTGCTCGCGGCCCTCGAGTCCAGCGTCCGGACGCTCGAGGCGTTCCAGCGGGCGATTCGACTCGTCCGCACAGAACGCGAGGCCCGCGACCGCGTGACGGAAACGGCCGACGTGACCAGTGATCGCGCGACCGATCTCCGACGAACGACCCTCGATCACCTCGACACCGTACTGGCTGAACTCCAGCGTGCGACCACCGAGGGAACCCTTCCAGCAGACGATCGTGCACGCGAGTTACTGGAGGAGGCCCGTGACTTGCGCGACGACGTCGACGACCGATTGCGACGAGCGGCCGAATCCAGCGATCGGGATCGACCCTCGGGCGGCGTGCAGATCGACGTGCAGTCCGGCTCGATCGATCACCGCTCCCGCAATCAGGACGGGGAACAGGATGCCGAACCAGAACCCGACGACAAGTCGGCCGTCGACGTCGACGCCGAACTCGAGACGCTGAAAGATCGGTACGGGCAGGACGACATCGATACAGATGATGACACCGCGCCGGCAACCGACGGCGAGGAGGTCGACGCCGACGATTCGGATTCGAACGGGACCGACGACGCCGATGACGACGGACCTGACGGCGACGACACTGACGGGGCGAACGGTGACGAAACGTAACTGCGGTTCCTGTTGAGACGGCTCAGACCGGCTCGAACCACGGTCGGAGCGTTGCACCTCCCTGATCCGAACCGGCTTCGCGTTGGGACCTGCCGCTCACGGGCTGTTCGCGCCAGATTCCGGCTCAGACCGGCTCGAACCACGGTCGGAGCGTTGCACCTCCCTGATCCGAACCGGCTTCGCGTTGGGACCTGCCGCTCACGGGCTGTTCGCGCCAGATTCCAGCTCAGACCGGCTCGAACCACGGTCGGAGCGTTGCACCTCCCTGATCCGAACCGGCTTCGCGTTGGGACCTGCCGCTCACGGGCTGTTCGCGCCAGATTCCAGCTCAGACCGGCTCGAACCGATATCCGTCCCAGTCCTGACTCTCCGGTTCTCGAATGCCGGCACCGGGTTCGCGCAGTTCGTCGACGTGGACGGGTCGGACTTCGTCGCCGGTTTGGATCTCGCCCGTGGTCGCCTGACCGATCGCACGCACCGGTTCGCCATCGACGTCGAACTCGACGATCGCGAGCGTGTTCGGCTCGCGGACACCCGGCGGCGTCGCCATCGAGGTCGTCCACGTGATGACTTCTGCAGTGTACTCGCTCAGATCGATCGTCTCTACTGGTTCCGCGCCGCCGGGCCCCCGCGGGTGTCCGGGGTAGGTGATCGAACCGTCCTCGTATCGAGTCGCTTCCATCGTCATCGTGCTGCCTCCATGATGGTAGTGATTACGCAGTTTCCGAACCCGCCGACGTTACAGCAGAGGCCGACGTCGGCCTCGACCTGTCGCGGGCCGGCCTCGCCGACGAGCTGTTCGTAAATCTCGACTGCCTGTGCGACGCCGCTGGCACCGAGTGGGTGTCCCTTCGACTTGAGCCCACCGGAGGTGTTGATCGGCAGCTCACCGGTGTCGCGCTCGGTGTAGCCCTCCTCGACCAGTTTCCACGCCTCACCCTGTTCGGCGAAACCAAGTCCCTCCATCTGGAGGAACTCGAGAATGGTGAACATGTCGTGGAGTTCCGCGACGTCGATATCCTCGGGCTCGAGGCCGCTCATCTCGTAGGCACCCTCGCCGCTCTCGACGACGCCACCCATGACGGTCGGGTCCTCGCGCTCGTGGACGACGTGGGTGTCGGTCGCCCCGTCGATGCCCGTGATGACCGCGTACTCGTCGGTGTACTCCCTTGCGACGTCTTCGGGACAGAGCATGAGCGCCGCCGAGCCGTCGGTGATCGGGCAGAAGTCGTACAGCCGCAGCGGATCGGCGACGATCGGCGACTCGAGGGCGGTCTCCTCGTCGATCTCCTTGCGGAACTGGGCGTTCGGGTTGTCGACGCCGTTTTTGTGGTTCTTGACGGCGACCTTCGCGAGGCTGTCACGAGGTGCGTCGAAACGCTCTAAGTAGTGTCGAGCCGTGAGACCGGCAAACGAGGGGAGCGTGACGCCGGTCTTGTACTCGACGGGGTGGGTCAGCGACGCGATTACGTCCGTCGCTTCGCCGGTCGTCTTGTGGGTCATTTTCTCGCCGCCGACGAGCAGGGTCATGTCGCTGGCCCCGCTTGCGACCGACTGCCAGGCGGCGTAGATTCCCGCGCCACCGCTGGAACTGGTCTGGTCGATTCGCTGGGTGTACGCCGGGATGGCGTCGAGATCGTGTGCCAGGGCGTTCATGATCCCGGTCTGTCCTTCGAACTCACCGCTGGCCATGTTCGAGACGTACAGGTGCTCGACGTCTGCGGCGTCGACGCCCGAGTCGTCGAGACACTCGAGGCCAGCCTCGGCCAGCAACTCGAGGACCCACTCCTCGCGCTGGCCGAACTGGGTCATGGATGCGCCGATGACTGCTACGCGTTCCATATCCTACCAGACTTGGATCAGTGGTATATAATGTCGGGTCCTCGAGCGGGCGACCGACCGGTGGATTCGCCGAAGCTGGCGACCACTCGCCGGCGTCGCCCCATCCGGTCGTCCTCGTCGACAGCGGATCGGGAATCGTGGCGAACGGTTCTCCGTCCCCTCGTCGAACCGTCTGGTGGAAGCAGCTTCGAGGACGACCCACGGTAAAAATAATCATAAAAAGCTATCTGGGCGTGTCACTATGTGTCTACTGTGACTGGGTATCAACAGACACTGAAGCCGTTCCTGTGGCGTGCAGAAAACATCTTCCCGGAGCGAGAAGTGGTCGCACGGACCCACGAGGGGATGAAGCGATACACCTACGCCGAGTACGGTGATCGCGTCCGACAGCTGGCGAACGCCCTCGAGGACGTCGGCGTCGAACAAGGTGACCGCGTCGGAACGATCTGCTGGAACACGGATCGACACTTCGAGACGTACTTTTCGGTCCCGAACGTCGGCGCACAGCTTCACACGATCAACCCGCTGTTGCCCGACGGACACATCCAGCACATCGTCTCCGACGCCGAGGACAGGGTGATCTTCGTCGATCCGTCACTGGCCGAAAAGCTCGCCTCGGCGTACGACCCCGATGCCTTCGAGAGCGTCGACCAGTTCGTCGTCATGGGCTCGGAAGTCCCCGACCTGCCACTCGAGCCAATCACCGACTACGAGTCGTTTATCGGCGACCAGCCGACGACCTACGAATTCCCGGAACTCGAGGAGGAGCAGCCGGCGGGGATGTGCTATACGTCGGGAACGACGGGAATGCCGAAGGGCGTCGAGTACACCCAGCAGATGCTTCACGCCCACACGATGGCGACGATGGTCCCGCAGGCGCTTGGAATCGACGACTCGGACGTGTTGATGCCGGTCGTTCCGATGTTCCACGTCAACGCGTGGGGGATGCCGTTTTCCGCGGCTGCAGCCGGGGCCAAACAGGTCTTCCCCGGCCCGTCGCCGGAACCGGCAGACATCGCGCGACTCATCGAAGAGGAGGGAGTGACGCTCACCGCCGGCGTCCCGACGGTCTGGCTCGGCCTCCTCGAGTACATGGAAGACAACGACGTCGACCTCTCCTCACTCGAGCAGGTCGTCATCGGTGGGTCGGCGGCCCCACAGGCGCTCATCGAGCAGTTCGACGAACTCGACGTGGAAGTCGTTCACGCGTGGGGGATGACCGAGATGTCGCCGATCGGAACGGTCGCAAACCTGAAACACGATCTCAGGGACGCGCCGAAGGACCAGCAGTTCAACGTCAAGTCGAAGCAGGGACTGATCGTGCCCGGTCTCGAGTTCAAAGTCGTCGACGACGACGGCGACGAAGTCGAGTGGGACGGCGAGGACTTCGGTGAACTCCTCGTTCGCGGGCCGTGGGTGACGACCGAGTACTTCAACCGGCCGGAGGCCAACGAGGAGGACTTCGAGGGCTCGTGGCTACGAACCGGCGACATCGTCACCGTCGATACGGACGGCTACATCGAGATCGTCGACCGCGCAGACGACGTGATCAAGTCCGGTGGCGAGTGGATCTCCTCACAGGAACTCGAGAACGCGATCATGGCCCACGACGACGTGAGCGAGGCAGCAGTCATCGGCGTGCCACACGAGCGCTGGCAGGAACGACCCGTGGCGATGGTCGTCACACCCGAGGGTACCGACCACGAGCAGTTGAGCGACGAACTCAAAGCGATGCTCGTCGAGGAGTATCCGAAGTGGTGGGTCCCTGACGGCTTCGAGTTCATCGACGAGATTCCGAAAACGGCGACCGGGAAGTTCTCCAAGAAGGACCTCCGGGAACTGTACGAGGGCGAGGAAAGCGAGTTGCTCGAGGAAGACGCCCCGGAAGAAGCGGCACCGGAAAGCGACGACTGACCGAACCGTCGTCGCCGGTTTTCTGTGTCTGGTGTGTGAGGAGGGGATAGCGTGACGGCGTAGCGCTCGCTGCGTCCAGCTGTTTGACCCGTCCAGAGACGGGTAACAACCGAGGCGGTTTGCACACCGATCGCACGGCTGTCGTGCGATTGTGTTCGCACTGGTTTTCAGTGGCTACTGTAGTGACACAGACTCTCGAGGAGCCACGGCCGATCGGACCGGGGCTGTGATCAGACTCGGCGTGAGAGAGCCAGATTCGCGCGAAAAAACCGGTCACGGAATCGGGTTCGGCGTCAGTGAATTCCGATATAGGCTTCCTGGATGTAGTCGTTGTCCTGGAACTCGTCGGCCGGCCCCGAGAGCTCGATCGTGCCGGTCTCGAGTAAGGCGAGCCGGTCGGCGTGGCGAAGCGCGAACGTCGAGTTCTGCTCGGCCAGCAAGATCGTGAGGCCCTCGGCGTTCAGCGTCTCGATCGCATCGTTGATGTCTTCGATGATGATCGGCGCGAGCCCGAGCGTCGGTTCGTCGAGCATCAGGACGTCGGGGTCGCTCATCAGCGCCCGGCCGATGGCGAGCATCTGCTGTTCGCCGCCGCTCATCGTCTCGGCTTCCTGCTCGCGCCGCTGGTCGAGCTTCGGGAAGAGGTCGTAGACCATCTCGAGGTCGGCCTGAACGGCGTCGTCGTCATCGCGGAACTGCGCCCCCATCAGGAGGTTCTCGTGGACCGAGAAGAACGGGAACAGGTCCCGGTCTTCGGTACAGTAGACGAGGCCGTCCTGAACGATCTCTCGCGGCGAATGCGACGTGAGGTCCGTCCCGCCGTAGCGGATCGTCCCCTCGTAGTCGACGAAATTGGCGATGGCGTTCAGCATGGTCGTCTTGCCTGCGCCATTCGGGCCGATGACGCCGAATATCTCACCCTCGTCGATCGAGAGGGAAACGCCTTTCAGGGCGTGTGCCTTGCCGTAGTAGACGTGCAGATCGTCGATCTCGAGGTGAGGCTGTGAGCCGGACATTTACATCGCCTCCGAACTGCCGAGGTAGGCGTTTCGAACGGTCTCGTTTTCGGCGATTTCGTCGGGATCACCCTCGGCGATCTTGACGCCGTTGTGGATTACCACGACCCGGTCGACGAGTCGCATGAGTCCGCCCATGTTGTGGTCGACGACGATCATCGTCATCCCCTCGTCGCGGAACGTCTCGAACTTCGTCACCAGTTCGTCGATCTCCTGCTGGTTCATGCCGGCGAACGGCTCGTCCAGCAACAGCATCTCCGGCTCGGTCGCGAGCGCCTTCGCGATCTCGAGGCGACGGACGTCCGCGTGAGGCAGCGATCCCGGCTCTTCGTGGAGCTTGTCCTCGATGTCGACGCGGGCGGCGTACTCGAAGATTGTTTCCTCGTCGCCGCCGCCGCGCATCGTCCGGACGCTGTTGGGGAGCGTGAACAGTTTGATGTTCGCGGCGACGGTCATGGCGTCGATCGGGTTCGACTCCTGTGAGACCCGGGACAGTCCGCGTTCGACGACCTCGTGAGTGTCGTCGTCCGTAATCTCCTCGCCGTCGAAGTAGATCGAGCCGTCGGTCACCGAGTAGCGCCCCATCGTGCAGTTGAACACCGTCGACTTGCCAGACCCGTTCGGGCCGATCAATCCGACGATCTCGCCGCGGTCGACCGTAAATGAGAGGTCGTCGACGGCGGTCAGTCCACCGAATCGCTTGGTCAGTCCCTCGAGTTCGAACATGCTCATTCGTCATCACCTCCAGTTGCGCCCCGGTCACCGAGTTTGTGCCACAGTTTGCGGAACAGGCCGTCCCGGGCGAACACGAGGACGAGCAACACGGCCGTCCAGAGTGCGACCCAGCGGCCGGTCGTCCCGAAGACGTACAGCACTTCCTCTCGCAAGAAGATCACGAGGAACGCGCCGCCGACCGGTCCGAGGATCGAACTCATACCGCCGACGACAGCCATCGCGATCATCTCGATGCTCCGGTCGACCAGCAGGAAGTTCACCGGGTTGACCGTTCCGTAGAAGTACGCGAGCAACACGCCACCGATCCCCATCGGGATCGAACTCAGCACGAACGACCAGATCTTGAACTTCGTCGTGTCGATGCCGGCAGCGGCGACTGCCTCTTCGTTTTCCCGGATTGCGATGAGGATCATCCCGACGTTCGATCGAGCCACGTAGAGCAACGCGACGGCGATGACCAGCATCGGGATCAACATGACGTAGTATCGCGTGACCGGGTCGAAGGTCGTCACCTCGAGGCCGGCGACCTCGAACTGGAGTCGGCCGACACGCTGGCCGAGTTCGCCACCGGTGATCCCGCTGAACGCGTACGTAAGCTGGTAGAAGATCAGGCCGGCGACGAACGTGACCAGCGAGAAGTACGGTCCCCTGAGTCGGAGCGACGGGATCGCGATCGCCAGCCCGATTCCCAGTGCGACCAGCACGGAGATCGGTGCGGTCACCAGGAACGGGAGGTCCGGGTTCACGTGGGTGAGCAACAGCGCAGTCGCGTAGGCTGCACCACCCGAGAGAACGGCGTGCCCGAAACTGATGTAGCCGGTGTAGCCACTCTGGATGTCCCATCCCATCGCGAGGATCGCCCAGATCGACGCGAGGGCGAACGTTCGCAAGAATCCTTCCACGCCGAGCAGCGACGTCCAAAGCGGCGCAGCGAGCAGCCCGACGAGTGACGCGGCGAGGAACAGGAGTTGCAACGCGTTCATTTCGCCGAAGAGGTGACCAAACCGGTCGTTGTAGCCGTCTGCGACCGATCCGAGTCGACCGCCGGTACGCGTGTCACTACTCATGGACCCACTCCCTCCCGAAGAGTCCCTGTGGCATCACGAGCAACACGATCACGAGCACGATCAGCGAGAACGTTCCTCGGAACCCTGAGCCGAGCAACTCGACGGTCAGCGTCTCGAGGTAGCCAATCAGGTACGCCGCGATGATCGAGCCTTTGATCGAGCCGATGCCGCCGATGACGACGATGATGAACGCGAGTGCCAGCGGATCGAGCCACATCACCGGACTCGTCTGCTGGAGTGTGCCGATGAAGACGCCAGCGAGACCGGCGAGGCCACCAGCGATCACCCACGTTCGAGCTTTCACCGACGGCAGGTCGACGCCGGTCAATTGCGCGCCGCGCTCGCTCATCGACGTCGCGAGAATCGACCGGCCCTCGTCGGTCCGGGTCACGTAGTACCACAGCAACCCGATCGAGACCCACGAGGCGACGAACGCGACGAGTTCGATGTACGTGACGCGAATGCCGAACCCTTCGTGGTGGTAGCTTCCCGGGGCGAGGTTGACGAGGCTCCGCGGACTCGCAGAGAAGCCGACGACGGCGAGTTCTGCGAGGATCAACGCGACGACGAGCGTCGCGAGGAACGTGATAACCGGATTGTCCTCGATGTACTCGACGAGCCCCCTGTAGAGGCCGTACGACCCGATCGCACCGACGGCGATCGCGACGACCAGTCCGACCACTGGCGGAAGCGCGAGAAACTCCACCGTCGACGACGAGGTGACGACGAGGTAGCCGTAGGCCCCGAGCATGATCAACGCACCGTGAGCGAGATTCAATACGCCACCGACGCCGAAGATCATCGTAAAGCCGATCGCGATCAGGGCGTAGACGGCGCTGATCATTGCCCCCGTTACGAGAATCGAGATGGCTGAGCCAAGCATGGCTTACATCCATTCGGGGGCGACGTGATCGGCGCTCGCGAACTCGAGTGGGTAGACGCACTCGATTTCACCACCCTCTTGCCACTGAGTTACCGGGAAGTTCGAGATCACGCCGTCGTCGGTCCGCATCTCGACGACGTCGTGTGGGTATTCGTCGCCCTCCCCGTAGAACTCGATCTCCCCTGCCGCACCGGTGTGATCGGTCTCGAGGAGTTCGTCGACGATCACGTCGATGTCCGCCTGGTAGTCGGTGGTTCCAGCGCGTTCGACTGCCTCTTTGTAGACGTGGACAGCGTCGTACGTGTTGAACCCCATGTACATCGGGAGGCTGGGTCGATCGTCACCGTACTCGGCCTCGTAGGCGTCGACGAAGGGCATCGTCTCCTCGGTCATTTCGGCAGCACCACCGCCACCAGACTGAGAGGTCGTCTCGTACAGCGCTGCACCCTCCGAGTCGTCCCAGAACTCGGGCGACATTCCGGGGACGTGGATGCCCTCGATCGAGAATTCGTACTCGTTTTCTCGCCAGTTGACGAGCATCCCGGTGCCGACGTTGTGGGCGAAAAATCGCAAGACGAAATCGGCACCCGAATCGGCGATACTGCTGTTTACGGGTGCCCAGTCGTCGGTCCCGGGTGCCAGCCGATCCTCGAGGACGACGTCGAACCCCCGGTCCTCGAGTTCGCCGGGGAGGATCTCCGAGAAGGGCTCGGTCCAGGCGGCGTCGTCCATGACGAGTGCGACGTCCGTCCAACCGTACTCGTCGTTCAGGAACTCTGCGTAGTCAGCCGACGCTTCGGCCTGGAAGTCCGAGTTGATCGGGCCAGACCGGAAGATGTTCCTGTATCTGTCGTAGTCGACGGCGACGGTGTCGGTCAGGGTCACGGGATCGGCCGACCCAGTGATCAGGAACGGCACGTCCATCTCCGCGACGTAATCGGTGATCCCTTGCATCACCTCGGTAACGAACGTCCCGATGACGACGTCGACGTTGTCCTGCTCGACGAGACCCTCGACTTCGGTCAGCGCGTGCCCGGGGTCGGACTGGGAGTCGACGGAGATGAACTCCACGTCCTGATCCATGATGCCGTCGGCGTCGTTCAGTTCGTCGACTGCGAGCTGGCCGCTGTTCTCGGAGCCGGCACCCATGTCGGCCTGCACGTTTGCGATGTGACCGACCCTCACGACGTCGCCGTTATCGTCGCCGAGACATCCAGCGACCGTCGCGACTGCGCCCGCTCCGGCTGCACCGAGAAACGTTCGTCGGTCCAGTCCATCCGTCACCGTACCACTGTCGCGTCCCGTGTCTGCGTGTTTTCCTGTCATAGGCCACCACGTTGTGTGTAAAGCACACCCGTGGTTTCCAAACCATGCATATTAAAAATGTTGGTAAGTGCCACCCCGTTACAGGCTTGCAAACAACACGAACACCAATCAGGAGAGAAACATACTTAGCGGTCGTCGTCACAATCTTTCTGCCCGTTTGACGAGTCGAACGTATCCGAGAACAGATGGCTGCTCGTTCGAAACTGGATCCCTCAGAAGGGGTTTCCCGGCCTCAGTCGGCCGACTCCGCCGCGGTGGTCGCCAGTTCGCTCGCCCGCGACCGGGCCCTCGAGATGATCGCCGGTCTGGCTTCGAAGGAGACGAGGACGTCCTCGTCGCCGTAGGTGACGTCCTCGACGTTCGCGTTGTCGTGGATCCACGAGACCAGGCTCATCGTCTCGTCGGTCATCGGCAGGACGAGCCGTTCGTCCTCCCAGTCGGGTAACTCCTCGTCGATGCGCTCGAGGAGGTCGTCGACGTTCGTCCCTTCTTTCGCACTGACTGACACTGGATCCGGCGCGAGCGCCGAGAGCGCCGCTTCCTTCTCGGCGAGTTCCTCGTCGTCGACCCGGTCGATCTTGTTGAGAACGGTCACAATCGGTGCCTCGTTGCGCTCGTAGAGCGTGTCGTGACTGGTGACGAGCTTCTCGTGGATGTCTGCAACCGGTTCGCTCACGTCGACGACGAGCAACACGAGATCCGCGCGGTAGACCGACTCCAGCGTGGACTTGAACGACTCGACGAGCCAGTGCGGGAGGTCGCTGATGAACCCGACGGTGTCGGTCACCAGCACGTCCCGCGGTTCGATATCGGCTCGCCGGGTCGTCGTCCCGAGTGTCGTGAACAGCCGATCCTCGGATTCTGCAGTCGACTCGAGGTCCGGGTGCAGGTCCTCGTTCTCGTCGATCTCGAGGTCGGTCGAGAGCCGCCGCAGGAGAGTCGACTTGCCGGCGTTGGTGTAGCCCGCCAGCGCGACGAGGTCGAACCCGGAATCCCGGCGGCGTTCCCGGCGGTGTTGCTCGGTCTGCTCGATCTGGGCGAGCTCGTCCTTGATCCGGCTGATCTGGGCCTTGATGTCCTGCTCGCGGCTCTCGTCGTACTCACCGAGCCCCATGAACCCGGGATGTTCGTCACGCTTCGCGAGGCTGGTCTTGGCCTCGACCCGGGGCAGTTCGTACCGCAGTTCCGCGAGTTCGACCTGCAACTGGGCCTTGCGCGTCTGGGCCCGCTGCCCGAAGATCTCGAGGATAAGTGTAAAGCGGTCGATCACCTCGACGCCCTCTGGTAGAAGCTGACCCAGATTGTACGTCTGGTAGGGACCGAGCCGATTGTCGAAGATCACGGTCGTGGCGTCGGCCATCGCCACTTTTTCGGCGAGTTCGTTCGCCTTCCCCTCACCCAGCTGGAGCGCGGGATCGGCTCGCCGGGTCTGGGTTACTTCGCCGACGACCTCGTAGCCCGCGGCCGCGGCGAGGTCGTGGATCTCCTCGGTGTCTGGTTCTCCCGAGTCGACCCGTTTCGCGACGATCGCCCTCATAGCGTCATCTCCACGCGTGAGCGCGCTCGCGCTCGGGACTTATCACTGCTGTCTCGAAACTGTGGCCGCTCACTGCTGTCCGGGACAGCGTCGATACTGTTCGGGGTGTGGGCCTGCCGGTCAGCGGGCACAGCGCCCGTCGGTCGTTCACGCGACACGTTCGGGGTGGCGGCCGTTCACCTCCGCTGGTTCGATCACGATCATACGCTCATCTAGGTGGCGGGTGACCTTGAATCCCGTGGCGACTCGAGTTACTCGGCCGCCGATGCGCCCAGTTCGTCCGCGAGAGCACTGTCCTCGAGTAACTCGGTGAGTCGTTGCCCGTCGACGAGCGTCAGGTCGGCCGCCAGCCGGTCGACGCGGTCGTCGAAACGACCGTTGGTGACCACCAGTACTGTCTCGACCGATCGGCCACTGACGATCCGACCGCGTTCGTCGGTGATCTCATCGGGTGTTACTGGGTCGTCGGTTCGTCTGTGAACCGTTCGGAGCAATTCAGTCGTACCGTCTGTCGATCGGGCGACGACGTCGATCCAGTCTGACTCGTCTGCCTCGGCTACCGTACACTCCCGGCCAAATTCGCCTCGAAGTCGCGCAACGACGTCCGCGAACTCCCGTCGATCTATCGACGCGAGCGCCTGCTGGATCGGGTGGTGCTCGCGAGAATCCCAGTCCGCCGGCGGCGCGTTCGGCGTCGGTTCCACGTCATCTGAGGCGACTGTTCCGTTCGAACCGGCTGCTTCAGCAGGCGTCTCTACCTCGCTCGACTCAGGCTCGCGGGCAGTCCGGGGCATCGGCTCGAGCGAATTCGCCCGTTCGAGCCGTCGGATTCGCTGCTCCATCGGTGGTTCGATGGTGAGACGCTTGCTCAATCCACTCCGGGTCTGCTCCTGATCGATCGTCGTGATCGTCTGTGCGTATCGGTCGTACGCGCGCCGAACGACGTCGGGATCGACGTGTGAGCTCACGAACCGATCCGCCCGGTAGATCGTCCATCTCGAGGTCTGGCTCACAGCGAGGATGCCGACGAACGCGAAACCGATGCTGGTGAACCAGACGAGGGTGGACGCAGAATCTACGGTGAACTCCGACACGAACAGCAGTTCCCCGAGAATGAGGATCAGTGCGGTCACCATGAACAGCACGGGTGCAACCGCGAGGTAACACTGTTCGTAGAAGTATCGGCGATTCTTCTCGTCTTCTGCGCCGAGGATCGCCGCGAGTTCCGCCTCGTCGGTACTCGAGAGTAGCGACTCCTGTATCCACAGGGTCCGGTACGCGCTGTGACCGACGAGTTTGACGTCGAGGTTCTCGTGTCGATCGTCGAAGACGACGACCGTCGGTGGCTCGCGACCGAATCGATCGAAACAGCGCTCGAGTCGCGATCGTTCTTCAGCCGTCGGATCTCGCGTTCGATACGCGAACGACACGAGCGGCGTTCTGAGTACGAACCAGCACAGGACGAGCACGTAAAACGCCACGACGGTCCAGACGGACCCGAATCCGGCGGCATACAGCGTGAGCAGCACCACTGGCGTACCAACGACGAACAGTGCGTGGGCGGTCCAGAGCCGACGACGGTACCGTGCTGGGACTGTATGCTGCTGGTCAAGCACGTCCTCGATCGTCGGATCGGTACCGCGCTTGACGGCCCAGATCGCGGCGAGTGCGACGACCCCCAGCCCGACTCCGTGACCGAGCGGTCGACCGATCCACCACCCGTCGGGCTCAAGCACAGCGACGATCGGCTCGAAGACCGGATACATCGTATACAGAGTCCATGCGAGAGCGATGCCGACGGCCAGCACCCCGATCCGCGCGTACACTGTCAGCGTCTTCTGTCGTTGTTCCGACCTACCGACACGTCGTCCGACCGTGGCAGTGGCCCTCGAGAGCGCGTACAGTCCAACGAGCACCCCACCGAGTCCGCCGATCCCGACGACAATATCCGGTAGCTCCATCGATCCAGTATGCTGTCGTGCAGTTGAAAATTATTTCGAAGTTGGTGAATTGATCGGCAGCAGACGTGAATGATTGTGCGATACGAGCTCGTCTACTGGCAGACGACGCACGTCCCAGTGGCGGTCCAGGCCTGAACTGGTGAGTGAAACCGAGAGCGAGTGACTGGTTTCACTCATCAGTCGACGGTTGGAACGGTACCAGGATCGCCCGAGGAGACGCAGCTAGCCGAGAGCCGGTGAACTGGTCAACAGCGCACGGTCGACGCCGAAGACGACGTCAGCGCGTCTTGATGTCGTCTTTGTCCTTGACGAGTTGCGTCTCGGCCTCCCCGCTCGAGTACTCGTTGACCACGTCGTAGAAGTCGTTTTGCATTCCCGCGGGGAAGGTAATGACGCCGATCCACGAACCGTCGGATTGCCACTCCTCGCGCTCGAGGTCACCAAACTGCCGGATCTGGGACTGGGCGCTACCCGCGTACTCGGCAGGGACCTGTACCGCGATGGTAACTTCCTCGAACCGAATCGGGATCACGGGCCGCAACGCGTCGAGGGCGTCGTCGACTTGCCCCTCGACCGGCTCCATCGGATCGACCGTAAAGCCCGCCTCCTCGAGGGCGTTCTCGATCCGCTCGGGCGGGTGGGGGGCGTCGTCCATCTGGGGGTTGATCGCGTTGCGCGCGATGGTGTCGATCAACTGTTTGCGCTTTTGTTCTTGCATCTCTCGGCGCTGTTCGGCCGTGATCTGGATCTCCCCCTCTCTGATAACCTCGGGGATGATCTCGAGTGGGTCCGTGGTGTCGAAGACCGTCTCGAGGTCGTTCTCTGCAGGCCGGTCGCCACGGGACGCGTCCTCGAAGACGTCTTCTGCGGCGATGACGTCTTCCAGGTCGCCGTCGAACTCGCCGCGTTTGATCGACAGGGCTGCGTCGGGGTCGACGAGCACCTCGAAGCGGGCCCCGTGTGACTCGAGTCGCGCCGTCACTGCCTCGTCGAGTGATATCATACCGTGACCTACCCGTGCGGGGTAAAAGAGTGTTGTTGAAGTCACAGCGCGGGCGTTCGCCGAGCGCCCGCGGCGAGTCCCGATCGCGTGATCGTTCGCGTCGGCGGTTTCAGTGATGTTATTCCGCGTCTTCCTCGCCTTCCTCCTCGAGCAGGTCGTTCTCCTCGAGGTGTTCGGCGATACGGTCCTGGTCGAACTGTTCGAACGATTCGGTCTCGGCGTCGACGGTGGCGAGCCCCACTTCGCTGGGGAGCAACGATCCGTCGTTGACCGACGCGAGGGCGTCGAGGGCGAGACCGATGCCACCGTCAAGGTCGGCCTCGTCGTCGTAGTTCTCTTCGAGGTACTCCTGGAGTTCGTTCCGGTCGGCACCGACGGCGAGGGCCTTCCACTCGTAGGGAGTCCCCGAGGGGTCGGTCTCGAACAGGCGCGGCTCGCCGTTCTCGATGCCGCCGACGATCAGCGCAACACCGAACGGGCGGGCACCGCCGACCTGCGTGTACTGCTGGATGTGGTCGGTGACTTGCTTGGTAAGTGTTTCGACGCCAACCGGTTCACCGTACCGGAGCTGGTTGACCTGCGCCTGCCGTCGGGCGAAGTCGATCAGCTGGCGAGCGTCGGCGACGTGGCCGGCGCTTGCGATCCCGATGTGGTCGTCGGCCTTGTGGATCTTCTCGACGCTCGAGTCCTCGAGAAGCGGTGATGGAACGCGTTTGTCGACGGCGAGAACGACGCCGTCGGTGGTTCGAATGCCGATACTCGCTGTACCGCGTTTGACCGCCTCGCGAGCGTACTCGACCTGGTAGAGCCGGCCGTCAGGTGAGAAGATCGTGATGCCGCGGTCGTACGCCTGCTGTTGGGCTTGTCCCTGCATAGTATCACGCTAAATCGTAAGTTGAGGTCTGCCGCGCCCGCGAACGCATCATCGAGTCGCCAGTCTGTAGTCCTACGCACGCGACGGTCGGCGACTCGCTCTTCGGTCACGAACACGACGTTTCTCTCTCCCGTGACTTGCCCACGGCGTCCTAAATAGTTTACTTACCGTCGGGACGGTGGCCGGTAGCCCAACACTCAAGGACGACGGTGCGAGGTGGCCGGTTCCGGTAACCAACGTCCCCGGGTTATCCCTCGAGAACTTCGTAGGAGACGTCGGCTTCCCTGAGGGTGTCGGTGACGCGGCCGACCTCGTCGGTCGTGACCAGAGCGGTCACTGTGAGGCCACGTTCGGCTCCCTCTGCGGCGATTTTGCCGGCTGCGAACGGGACTGCGGGCTCGGTCCCGGCCGCTCGACACGCGACGACGGCCTCGACACCAGCGGCGACGACGAGGTCTGCCTCCTCGCAGTGGTCGGTGACGAGACTCGAGTCGATGGTGCGACTACCCCCGCTGCGAACCGCGGGCACCTGGAGGACAGTGACCGAACCCGGTTCCAGATCCATGACGCCCTCGAAACTGTTGACCCCGACGTCGGTGCCCGCCTCGGCGTCGGTCGTCGCGACGCCGGTCGCTGGCCCCTCGTCGCCGGGACGGGCGTGGAGCAGGCCGTCTTCGACGAACAGGGTGACGGTTTCACCCTCTTCGATGTCGTCGGTCGCGATGTATGCCGCCTCGCTCATCGCGTCCAGGACGTCACCCGTGACGTGGTCGGCGAACCGCCGAACGTCGTCGGCGGCCTGGAACAGCCAGTCGACGCCTTCGGGCGTGACGCGGTACCGTGACCGACCCTCTTTCTCGACTAACCCGTCGTCGACGAGTTCGCGGATGTACTCGGAGACGGCCTGGCTCGTGACGCCGACTTCCTCGGCGATCTCCCCCTGGCTCACCGCGGGCTGGCGCTCGGCGATCTGAACGAGGATCCGAAACCGCGTCGCGGCCCGTTTATTGTCGAGGACGTCGACCATACAGGTGAGATAGGCCAAGTGTGACTAAAAGGTAGGCGATCGACGACGGGACGTGTGGACCACTCGCCCCGTCGCGTCCCGGCCCGTTCGAGCCAAAAACATCAGAAAATCGATACCGAACGACGACTGAATAAACTCATTAGGGTCGAAAAGAGTCCTGATTGCATGAACGACCGCTACGACGTAGTGATCGCCGGTGCCGGTCCAGCAGGCGGGCAGTGTGCACGGGACCTGGCAGCGAGGGGCTACGACGTCGTCGTCCTCGAAACAGAACCCGAAGACGAGTTCCCGCGCGCGAGCAACAAGTCAACTGCGGGAACGTTCCCGTCGATGATGTCTGCCTTCGGAATTCCCGACGACGTGGTGATGCAGTACACCGACAGCGTCGTCCTCGAGTCGCCGACGGACTACTACGTCAAATCCCAGACTGGCGCCGTCCTCGAGTTCGCCGATTTCAAACGGTTCCTCGTCGAAGATAGTCGCGAAAAGGGTGCCGAGTACCGGTTCGGCGCGCGCGTGACCGAACCGATCATGGAAAACGGCGAGATCGTCGGTGTCCGGTACAACGGCGATCAGGAGGTCTACGGAGAGATCACGATCGACGCCACGGGACCCTCTGCACCACTTGCGAAAGCCCTCGGCGTCAGCGACCTCAAGCGGAAGAACCACGCAATCGGGATCGAGTACGAGTTCGAAGGCATCGACATCGACCGGCCGGGATACGCCGACCTCCACGACGCGATGATGCTCCGCCTCGACCACGCGATCGCCCCTGGCGGCTACTCGTGGATCTTCCACACGGGCGAGGACACCGCGAAAGTCGGCCTCTGTTACATCCAGAACGACTATCACACGCGGTACGCGCGCGACGGGTTCACGGTCGACGACTACCTCGAGCACTGGCTCGACACCGACCCCCGACTCGCAAACGCCGAGCGACTCGAGGGGAAACAACACCGCGGTTCAGCGCATATCCAGATGCCGGGCAAAATGCACACCGACCGATTCATGGCCATCGGTGACACCGTCCCGACTGTCGACCCGCTCTGGGGCGAAGGGATCCACCAGTGCATGAAGTCCGGCCGCGTCGCCGCTGCCGCAGCCGATAGCTGTCTCACCCACGACCACGTCGAACCAAGCGCCGAGAACCTCGAGGTCTACGAGACCCTCTGGCACCGTGACGTCGCACCGAACATGCGTAACCGTCTGTTGATGACGAAACTGCTGTACCTCGCAGAGAACGAACGCTACGACCAGCTCATGGCCGACCTCAACCAGCTCGACGAGGACACGCTGGCGAAGGCGAACAACGGTGACCCGTTCGCGATTGCTCGGTTACTCCACGCAGAGGACCTTCCGATGCTCGCGACGTTCTTCAAGCGCGAGTTCCTTCCCGACTCGCTGTTCTGAGCGGCTGTCGTCCCAGCGGTTGCTTTCTGAATCGACCACCATCGTCGGTTGCTCAGCGGACCCGGACTGACGTCCGTCTGCTGATCAGGTGGACTCATCAGTCTGCGTATCTGTCCGATCGGAATACTAATTTAGGATGAGCTAGATGCTTCGAGTGTGGGTCTAGCCCACACGGCGTTCCATTCGCGAACGCTTGTCATGTGAAACGCCGGGCCAAACTTTCGGGTAGGGCCAAAGTTTTCACCCGGCGTCTTCTTGCAGCCAGTTCCTGACGAGCCGGCAGTTCGACTCGAGTAGGTCACTAAATCGGCGGTTGTCGAGTACAGGGCGAGGGCTGTTCGTGTACTGTAGTACAGGGCGAGGGCTATCTGTATACTTGTTTGTACGCGCACGTGTGACTCGTCGAAAGCGTCCGCTACGAGGATAGTACCCAAAGAAAAGCCGCAATCGAGGGCGTCCGGAAACCGGTCCGGACGGTAGTTAGCGGTCGTTAGTTCTGGCGGCGGAGTGCCAGCATCGCGGCGGCGAGGAGCGCGACGATAGCGATGGCGAGACCGAATCCGGGGACGCCGTCGTCGTCAGTGTCGACGGGCTCGTCGTCGGTCTCGACGGGTTCGTCGTCAGTTTCGACGGGTTCGTCGTCAGTGGCGTCGTCGTCAGCCTCGTCATCAGCGGCGTCGTCGTCAACTTCGTCGTCGGCCTCGTCGTCAGCGTCGTCGACGTCTTCAATGGCCTCGACGAAGATTCCGTCAGCGTCGTCGATCGAGCTGCCACCCACGCGGAAGGTGAGTTCGGCCTCGTCGTCGACGCTACGGTCGCCGAAGTCGATCTCCTCGGACTCGAAGGTGCCGTCGGAATCGATTTCAGCGTCGACCGTCGTCAGGAAGCTCGGCGTGTCACCAGCGTTGCTGATGCGGATGTCGATCTCCGAGCCGGGTGCGACGTTCGTCTCACCCGTCACGACGGCGTCGTCGCTGGCCTCGAGCTGGACGTTGTCGTCAGCGTCGAGGTTGTCGAAGGCGGCCTCGGGCTCGACGATCGTGAACTCGGTGCTCACGGACTGGGTCGAGTCAGCGCTGAAGTACGGGTAGGCGGCGTCGCCGGTCTGGCCGTCAGCACCGCCGTCGAAGGCGTTGTCAGGGTTGTCGTCGAACGCGTAGCGTTCGTCGTCGTCGGTCTCGTACTCGAGCGTCACGTCGAAGGTCTGGCCGTCTTCAAGGCTGCCGTCGAAGGCGTCACTCGAGGAGGTGTCGACGACAACGTAGAAGGCACCTTCCTCGTTGTCCACGAGGATGAAGACGTCTTCGTCGTCAACGCCGTCAAGCTGGAGCGCGGTCGGGTCCTGATTGCCGATCGCGTCGTCAGCTTCGACCTCGAAGGTGATGCCCTCACCCTCGTCGCCGATGACGTTGTAAAGGGCTTCAGCTTCGACGCCATCCTCGACGATGTCGAAGCCGTTGTCGGAGTGGGCCGCGAGGGCACCGTAGATACCGGTGGCCTCGGCCTCGATGATCAGGCGGTCGTCCTCGGCGACGTCGGATCGCTCGGTGACGATGTCGAGGAGGTCGGCGAGTTCGTCGTCCTCGTCGGCGGCGTCTTCAGGTGCGACGTGAGTCGTGATTTCGCCGAGTTCGGGTGCGATCAGGTCGAGCGTCGCCTGGTCGATTTCGTTGTCGGCCTCGGATTCGCCATCGTCGACGATGAAGTTGCCGTCGGCCTCAGCGATCAGGCTGTAGTCGGTCGGCTGGAGGGGTCGGGTCAGCTGGTCCTCGGCGTCGTCACCGAGACCAAGCTCATCGACGTACTGGTCGAAGTTGAGCAGGTCGTCGTCGTTACCGACTTCTTCGTCCCAGAAGTTGACGTAGTCGGATTCAGCTCCTTGGGAGCTGTTCTCGAGGTCTCCGTGGAGGAGACTGTTAATCTCGTCGTCACCCGCGTCGTAGACGTTATCGATCTCTTCACTGGTGACACCGAGCGTTCGGGTGTTGACCCAGAAGCTCACTTCGCCGTCTTCGTCGTCGTCTTCGACGTGGACGACGTCGACGAAGCCAGCGTCTTCGTCACCGATCTGGATGAACGCTTCGTCGGTGTCCTCGAGCTCGAGGGTGATCTCGACGAGGTCACCGG
Source organism: Natrarchaeobaculum aegyptiacum (assembly GCF_002156705.1). NCBI lineage: Archaea > Methanobacteriati > Methanobacteriota > Halobacteria > Halobacteriales > Natrialbaceae > Natrarchaeobaculum > Natrarchaeobaculum aegyptiacum. The sequence goes on along the minus strand of NZ_CP019893.1, from coordinate 457,442 downwards.
CGGACTGCGTGTAGACGCCCTGGCTGAAGGCACCGTCGACGTCTTCCTCACGGAATTCGATCGGCGCGGTGGCTTCAGCGGAGCTGTCGGTCACGTAGACTTCGAAGTCGTACTCACCAGCGTCGATGCCCTCGGTGTCGTCGAGGTTGCTGAAGTTACCGATGAGTTCGTCCGTTCCCCAGTCGCTCAGGTCGAGCGTGAGGTAGTCGTCGCTCTCGAGGTCGTCGAAGTCGTCAGCGTCGAACTTGTCGAGTGGGAGGTAGTCTTCACCGTCCTCTTCGATAGCCTCGATGCCGTCGGCACCGTCGTGGACGAACAGCGCCTTGAGCTGGTCGTAGTCGAGACCATCTGCCGCGATCGTCACGTTGTAGCTCGCGCGGTTGCTGTCGAGCTCGAGTTCGACGTCGTCGTCAGCCTCGGTCACGGTGTCCTCGTCCCACTCGGCGGAGAGGGACTGGGAGGTGACCTCGAAGCGGAGGTCGTCGTCGCCGGACTCGAGGTAGCCAGAGTCGTTCTGGACGGTGTAATATCCCTCGAGACCATCGGTGTCGATCTCGACGAAGTTACCGTCTGCGGTAAGTTCTTCGACGAAGGAGCTGCTTTCAATTTCGCCGCCATCGTAATCATCGACGGCTCGAAGCTGCAGGTCTTCGCCCCAATCGTCGTTCGATACGTTCAGAATCTGTCCTTCCCAGTGCACACTGTTGTGGAGAGCGTCGACATCGTCGAGCTCTGTCTCCTCAGCGGAGGCGGCCGCACCGCCCGCAAACGCTGCGGACATGGCGACCACGGAGAGGACCATCAGCGCGGCAAGGAACACGGCGCGTCCCTTTTCGCGAATCGTTGGTTCGCTTGTCATGTGTTGTGTGGTAATGTCGTGTTTCGGGTGGTTGGCTCACGATACGCTGGAGGCTTCCAGCTCGCTAACCGACTGACTCGGCTGCTGCCAGCGTCGGTCTTCCGGGTAGGGGTACTCCTCCCTTTCGCAGATTTCGGTATAAGCTTTCTGTTATTCGTATCGTCTCGCTTATGAGAATACGCCTATCCTACAGGTCAGTAATATCGTACGCGCGAGTGCGTAAGAAGTCATTACTGGTCAATTCCTGGACTCGTGACTCGAGAAAATATAAAAATTCGAGCCATAATATCTCGCTAATTATACCCGGAGCAGGCGCAATAGCACGTCGTTCACGGCGTGGATACGCGCCGTCACAGCGGGAATTCCCGTACGTTTTTGTTTCACACTGACGTATGTATGCGTGTCGGCACATTGGCTATGACCCCAATGTAGCCGAGCGCCCGAAACTGGCGGTTCGAGTGTCCGCCCACGCTGGAAACAGGGTGTGCCCACGCGGGAATCAAATAACAAGCACCGGGCGACCCGACCGAAGAAGTAACTCCGAGTCCGTTACCGTTGATTCGACCCCCGCCGGGCACAAACAACCACGAGGGTCGAACCCAACCGAGGATAGGAGTACCGGGGGCTTGGCACTCCCAGGAGACTGCCCACAGACCGGCCACTCACCGATTCTGACGGTGCGTTGGCTTGGTGATCTGCGAACCTGAAATTCCCAACTCAACGGTTCGGTGCCGTGGGATTCCTCCCGCGTTCACGCGGAGGAGGATGTCAAGTCGGTTCGAACCCGAACGACGTAATCTCCACGTCGCACGCTATTCGTTCGAAAATTCCGGTAAAACGATAGTTTCTCTCTGGCGGTTGTCGCCCGTCAGACCGATCGATACGGACCCAGTCGGGTACCGTCGAGCAGATATGTCTCACCTTCGGTCAGCCCCGCCGGAAGAAACGGCGAGAGAAACGACTGCTCTGGTAAATTCACCCAGGTACCGCCGACGAGGTCGTTGAACGCCGGGAGCACGACGATCCGGGGCGGACGCTCACCCGCCAGCCACGGCAGGGCCTCGTACTCGGGTCGCGGTCGAAACGGCCCCGGGTCGGCACGCCCGCGGAGCCACACGCGCTCGACGCGACTGCCACCGACCTCGTCCTCGAGCCGGACGCACGGGTGTTCGTGGCCGAGACAGAGAACGTCACACTCGAGGGCGTCCGCGGCGGGCCAGGTGTGTCCGTGACAGACGCCGATCCGATCGAGCGCGACGCCGGCGCCGGGAACGACGTCGATTTCCGGGAGCCGCTCGGCCGGGATGTCGGCCTCCGTGGCCAGCCAGTCGCCGATACCGCCGTCGTGGTTGCCCTTGACGACGGTCACCGAGAGCGACGCGGGGAGCGAGTCGAACAGCACCTCGAGTTCGCCGCGTTCGGTCCCGCCGGGATCACCGATGGAGTGCATCAGATCGCCGCAGACGACGAGTCTGTCGGCACCAGTTCGCTCGAGTAACGCCAGCAACCGTTCGCGGCGATCAGTTGCACGACTGGGGACGTCGACGCCCCGTTCGTACCGGAGTGCCGGCTCGTAGCCCGCGTGGTAGTCTGCGATTAGCAGTGCCAGATCGCCACCGATCGGTGCCGTGGCTGCGGGTTCGCCGGGGATCGGTTCGACGAGCGGGCGGTCACCCACGTCGATAGTCGCTGGTTCATCCGGTTCCCGAGGGGAGTCGGAGGACGGCTCAGACGGACTCGAGTCGTCCATCGGTCAGATCGCTTTCAGGACGCCGTCGTCGGGCTCGTAACACTGGCCACCCATCAGCGCGTCCTGGATCGCGTCCTCGACGGCCTCGCTCGAGGCGCCGGTGTTCTCGACCACCGACGCGACGAGTTCGTCGCGGTCGGCCCCGCTGCCGTCGTCGAGGTCGGTCATCGCGTCGACGACGTACGACTGGAGGTCGACGTCCTCGGCGACCTCGTCGGCGGCCGTGGATTCGTCGCTCTCGCCGGCGTCAGCAGTCTCGTCGGGATCGGACTCGGCGTCGGCCAGTTCGTCGTCTTCGATTTCGTCGTCCGTCTCGGGTTCGTCCGTGGATTCGAACGACGATTCCGGGGCCGAGTCGAGCGTGGCGTCGCCTGCCTCGAGCGTCGATTCGGGTGCAGTCTCGAGGTCGTCGCCAGCGTCCGCGCTCGAGTCGGCGCTCGCGTCCAGCGGATCGGCGTCCGCCGGTTCAGCGCTGGTCGCAGGGCTGTCGTCGGTCGTCGCCTCCGCTGCTGGCTCGGTCTCGAGTCCGGCGTCTCCGGGGTCGTCGACTTCGGCTCCGGTGGTGAACTCCGCGCCGAACTCGGCCTCGAGCTGTTCGCGTTCCTCGTCGTCCATCTCGTACATTCCGGGACCGAGGTCCTCGAGGTCGTCGTCAGGGTCCGCCTCGGCGTCCGCCTCTGAGTCGAACTCGATCGTCTCGGAGTCGGCGCTCGCACCCTCGTCGGCCGTTGGGACCGACGACTCGATTTCCGACGTCCCGGTCGGCTCGGTCGAGTCGGAGACCGTCGCGTCGCCCACTGAATCGTCCGCCGGGTCGCTCGCCGCGACCTCGTCGCTGTCGGTCGATTCGACAGGCGTCTCGACGCTGGCGGTCGGGACGTCGCCCGGTCCGCCGTCGTCCCCAGCGGGCTCCGGATCGTCGGTCGCGACGGGTTCTGGATCGTCGGTCGTCGTCTCGGCGGACGGCTCGGCCGAACCGGCGCGAGTTTCCACCTGTTCGGGACTCGAGTCAGCAACGGCATCGCCGGCTGGTTCCATCGCATCGCGTTCGTCCGCGGGAACTTCGCCCTCGAGTTCTGCTTCGACGTCGAGATCGAGATCCACGAGCCCCGACAGCGCCGCGAACGACGCGTCACCGGCGGGATTCGACTCGTCTGGACCGATCGACGGGGCCGTGACCTCCGTCCGATCTCCGGCGACGGATTCGACCGCCTCGAGCGCACACGCCTGGAGCGCTGTGAGGTAGTCGGGCGTCGTCCCGTAGTGGTCCTGAGCGAGCGGGATACCGGCGGCCAGTCCGCGGTCGACGCCAGCCTCGGCCAACGCGTCGGCAAGGTCGTCACCGCGTGCATCGATAGTGGCAGCGCTGGCGTAGGTGCCGATTCGCTCGAGGGTCCGTTCGGCCGCGCTGACGACCCAGCGATCGCGCGTCTCGGCGTCGACGGTCGCGATGCTCTCCGGACGGATCGATGTGTAGACGCGGTCACCGTCCTCGGGTTCGAAGGTCCGGGCCTTTCCGGTGACCGCGACGAACGCCGGTGGGGAGACCTGCTCTAAGAACGCCAGTTCGTCGGGCTGGTACTGGCCGGCGTAGACGACGAACGCGCCCGTCGGGTCGACGACGCGGGCGCGAACCATCTCCTCGTTGACGTCTGCGACTTCGGTGAGCGTCCCGACGACGAACACGCGGTTCGTCCGGGCACCGGTTGGCGTGACCACGTAGTTCGGGGCGCGCTCCTCGTCGCTCTCGGTGTGAGAGAGCGAGGCGTCGTCGTACTCGGCGGCGAACAGTCGGTAGGCGACCTCGCGGCTCGGAATCTCTTCGTCGCTCGCGTTCGTGTTCGTGCTCATGCTTCCACCTCCGCGTCGGCGGCGTCACGGTCGAGTTCATGGTCCTCGAGCAGGGCTCGAGCCCGCTTTTCTGGATCAGCTGCACTCTCGGCGAACGTCTCGGCGTCGAGGTTCGCGCCGTACTCGTCGACCGAGAGGTGTCCGCGGACGCGGTACTCGCGGCCGACGACCCGGTCGCGGATCGTATCGGCGACGACCGACTGGTCCATCGCCTCGCGGGCGGCCTCGAGTGCGTCCTCTAGGGTGCCGCCGTAGACCTGTTCTGTCAACTCGTCGTCGAGGACGACGGTAAGTGCGGCGGTACCGTCGTCGAGGATCGCCTTCACCCGAAGGTCGTCGACGCCGTCGACGCTGCCGTGGGTCCGGCACTGTCCCTTCTGGATGACCCGGTAGCACTCCGGACAGCGCTGGATGAGTCCGGAGCCGTCCCGGATCGCGATCACGTTCCCGACGAGTTCGACGTCGTAGATGCCGCCGGTTCGGATCGCTTCGCGGACGTTCATCGTCGTGGCATCCGCCCCGACGTCGATTTCGCGGTCCAGTTCGGCCACCGTCGAGAATTTCGAGACGTTCACCTCGGGAACGCCGCGGAATTCCTGGACGTATGCGTTCTCGATGCGAACGACGTTGCCCTCCTCGAGCGCCGGTGCCGGCTCCCAGTTCGTAAACGGAAGTCGGCCTGACTCGTCGCCGAGGACGCCGCTTTTGATCTCCGTCTCGCCGTCGCGACCGTCGATCGTCCGGCGTTCACACTCGAGGACGGTCACTTCCACGGTCACCGCGCGGTCGCCGGTCTGGAGGTCCGCGAGAGTGGCCTCGCCGCCGATGGCGTCGGCGTACGCCGCAGGGAGGTCGAGCGACTCGTCTTCGAACGAGATCGACGTGCTCTCCCCGAGGTTGAGTTCGGGTTCGCCGTCCCACTCGCGCACGGAGGCGTTGCCCGCGGTGATCGTCGTCCCTGGCTCGAGGCCGAAGTCCTCCCAGGCGGTGTAGTCGATCGTGCCGGTCTCGTCGGCGAGTCGACCTTCGACGATGACGTGATCGTCTCCCTGGTAGCGGATCGACCGCTCGCCCGCGGTCAGGACGACGCCGGTGACCGTCACGTTCCCGTCGTCGGGAGTGACGTCGGCGACGTCTCTGGCTGACGGCGCACTGCTGCTGGCGCTCGAGCCGTCGCCGTACTTGCGCCGGAGGCTGCCTTTGGCTTCGTCGATCGGGACGCTGTACTCCACGAGGTTCTGCAGGTCGGATTTGACCTCCTCTTTGTCGACACCGAGGTCGGAGGCGAGTTCCTCGGCATGATCGTCGAGTTCCATCACCGGACGTTCGGCCGGGGGCTTAAAAAGCGTTCCCGCAGCGGGGCGGAATTGAACCCGGGCACTGGTTGCGTGATTCGGTTGCGGTCCTGCCGCGATCCGTCGAACGTCTCACATTCATGTCGGCTCGGACAGGACAGTGGAGTATGGAACGAGTCGGTGCGGCCCTCGGTGGGCTGGCGTTCGTCGTCGCGATCTTCGGCGGCCTGATCGTCATCAGAATCCTGACACGAGCGCTGTATGCCGTGATCTGGTTCGCAGAGACGGTGGCGACGTTCGCGTTCGCGTTGTTGATCGGCTACGTGGTGTACCGAATCCTGCTCGGCTCGAGTGACGACCCACGACGGACGACCTGACAGCCCATCGAAGACCGTCGCGCCCCGCGAAAGCGACCCGCCGGTCCGTCGTCGCCTACAGCGACATGTGGCGAACGTCCGAGGACCCTATCCGGGTGGTTCTTTAGGGTCGGTCACCCAGCAGGCGTATGCACGTCGTCGTCAACGCCGCAATGAGCGCAGACGGCAAGCTCTCCTCGCACCGGCGAGAGCAGATCGCCATCAGCGGCGACGCCGATTTCGACCGCGTCGACCGCCTCCGTGCCGACAGCGACGCGGTCGTCGTCGGCGTCGGCACCGTCCTCGCGGACGACCCGCGCCTCACGGTCAAAGACGAGTCGTTGCGAGACGAGCGCCTCGAGCGCGGCGACCCCGCGAATCCCGCCCGCGTCGTCGTCGACTCCCGGGGACGGACGCCCCTCGAGGCCGAGATTCTCGACGACGAGGCCGCGACCTACGTCTGCCTGAGCGAGCGCGCGCCGATCGACCGACGGATGGAACTGTCCGACCGCGCCGACCTCGTCACCGCCGGCGAGGAGCGCGTCGACCTCCTCCGGGCGTTCGCCGCCTTAGAGCGCGAGGGGCTCGAGCAGGTCATGGTCGAGGGTGGCGGCGAACTTATCTTCTCGCTGTTCGAGGCGGGGCTGGTCGACGAACTCCGGGTGTTCGTCGGACCGAAAATCATCGGTGGACGGGACGCCCCGACGCTCGCCGACGGCGAAGGGTTCGTCGAGGAGTTCCCGACGCTCACGCTGGCGGAGGTCGCTCGAGTCGACGACGGCGTCTTGCTCGTCTGGCGCATCGCCGAATAGTCATCCGTTCGAACACCCGTCACACCTTTTGCCGGGCAAGCCTTCCCCCCGGTATGGAACGAGCGACGTTCGGCGGCGGCTGTTTCTGGTGTGTCGAGGCCGTCTTCTGTGAACTCGAGGGCGTCGAATCGGTCACGTCCGGCTACGCTGGCGGTCACACCGAAGATCCAACCTACGAGGCGGTCTGTCGGGGCGAGACCGGCCACGCGGAGGTCGTCCAGCTCGAGTACGATCCCGACGAAATCGGCTACGTGGACTTACTCGAGGTCTTCTTCTCGACCCACGATCCGACCACCGAGGATCGGGAGGGGCCCGATATCGGCTCGCAGTACCGGTCGGCGATCTACGCTCACGACGACGACCAGCTCGAGACGGCCGCGGCCTACGCCGCGAAACTCGAAGAAGAGGGCGTCTACGACCGGATCGTCACCGAGATCGAGCCGCTCGAGACCTTCCACGAGGCCGAGGACTATCACCAGAACTACTTCGAGAAGAATCCACAGGACGCCTACTGTCGAATGCACGCCGCACCAAAGGTTGAGAAAGTCCGCGAGCACTTCGCGGAATACGTCGCCGGTGCGACGCCGGAGTGAGCTGACTCGAGGATCGATCAACCGCATTCTCGAGACGCCCAACTGTAACTCGGGGAAGGAAAAGTATACAGGCGCTGGCTCCTGAGCCCGGGTGTACCCGACATGAACGACGAGTCGAGCGTCACCGACGCCCTCGAGCGAGTTCGTGAACGACGCCAGCAGAAACGCTGTCCCGACTGCGAGGCAGTGATCTCCATCCGGGGATTCGACGGCGAGTACTACTGGACCTGCCTCGAGTGTGCGGCCATCGGAATCGGCTACGCGACCCGTGGCGACGCCCTCGAGGGCGCGGTCGCCCGGCGCGAGCAGCGCTTCCACGGCGAGTGAGCCCCCGCCCTCAGTTCCCACTCGACGTACCCGGCGATTTCACCCCCGTTTCTTTAGCATCAGACGATGGTAGCACGGGCCGAGTAGACATGACACTGACCGAAATCGCAACGACAGACGTCGTGACGGCGAGTACGGACACAGACGCTCGAGAACTGCTCGAGATGATGGACGAGAAGATGGTCGGGAGCGTGGTCATCACCGACGGCGACGACATCGAGGGGATCGTCACCGATCGGTCGATCGCGCTCGAACTCAGGGAGGCAGACAGCCTCGACGACATCACAGCCGGGGACGTGATGACCGACTCACCGGTGACGATCGAGGACGACCACGGTCACTTCGAAGCGCTCGAGATGATGAGCGACGAGGGAATCCGTCGAATGCCGATCGTCGAGGATGGAGAACTGGCGGGCATCGTGACCCTCGACGACCTGGTGATGCTCACCGCTGCAGAGTTGAGCAACGCCTCCGACGTGATCGAACAGCAGGCTGGTCCGCGATAGATCGCGCGCCAGCGTGGGTAGTCGACGAGACGGCAGCGGTGTGACGCTCACACCGCCGTCGCGGTTACAGTTTTTGGGACACGGCTGCCCACATCCCGAGCATCCGCGACGTCGCGCGTCGAATCCGTACTCTGAAGCGGCGTCGCTCGTCGAGGTCGATCGCGACGCTTTCGAAATCCGCGACGTAGCGTGCCGTCCCGTGACCGGCAGCGACGGGCTCGAGTTCGGTCACCAGCGACGCCTCGGTCAACTGGTCGAGCTTCCGGTAGGTCGTCGACCGCGGCAGTCCCGTTTCAACAGCGATTTCCTCGGCCGTCATCGGCGTCTCGAGTGCGGTGACGATGGCTCGACAGCCGTCGTCGTCGAGCGCGCCGACGACCGACTCGATGGCGGGGGTCTCGTCGGCCGCTGACGGTTCGGACCACATAACGATGGGAACACGTGCGGGCTGGAACCTTAAGACGTTGACCCCCCGGTGGGCCTCCACGACGTGCTATCACGAAATCGATCACTCCAGCAGGCTGCCATCGGAGGGAACCCGTTATCACGTGGGCAATCCTGTAGCCGAATATGAACGAGACAGACGACGACCGGCCGCCGCGGGAAGCGGCTCTCGAGAACACGCCCGGGAAGGGAAAAACGCCCGAGGCCCAGCAGATCGAACCGGACGCGCCCGAAGAGTTCGGCCTCGTGCAGGTCTGGTGGGGCGACGGCAAAGGCAAGACGACGGCCACCCTCGGCATGGGAATGCGTGCGGCCGGCCACGGCTACCGCGTCCACGTCCTCCAGTTCATGAAAGGTGGTGCCTCGAGCGTCGAGGCCGTTCGCGGCGAGTACAACGCGATCGAGTCCCTGCCGGGGATGAGCTACGAGAACCTCGGTCACTACGGCTGGCACGGCATGGCCGACGGCAGCGACGAAGCCGACCACGAGGCACAGGCCACGGCGGGACTCGAGCGCGCACACGAGTTGCTCGCGGCGGCCACGGCGGCGGATCTCGCGGAGCCGATCGACCTCGACGCGCCGCCCGAAGCGGGGATGCACATGCTGATTCTCGACGAGGTGCTGTACGCCGCCGACCGGGGGCTGCTCGGCGAGGACGACGTCCTCGACCTCCTCGACGCAAAGCCCGAAGGCCTCGAACTGGTGCTCTCGGGGAGTCACGAGGAACCGGCGTACCTCGAGGATCGCGCGGATCTGGTCACGAACGTCCGCAAGGTGGCCCACCCGATCGAGGACGGCCAGCGCGCCCGACGTGGAACGGAGTACTGACCGCTCACGGCTCGAGAGGTCCAGCAGGACCTGCTATCGGCGTGCCAGCACCGTTATTACCGATCGCTGACGACGTTGGGTCGATCGATGGCCGCTATACGAGTCGATGGGCTCTCGAAAGCGTTCGGCACCGTTCGCGCAGTCGACGGCATGAGCTTCACCGTCGACCGCGGTGAGCTGTACGGCTTCCTCGGACCGAACGGGGCCGGAAAGACCACCACGATCCGGGCGCTGACCGGCCAGATCCGCCCAGACGCGGGCACCATCTCGGTGCTCGAGACGGACCCGGTGGCCGACCCGCTCGAGACGCGCCGCCGGGTCGGTATTCTCCCCGAGCGCGGAACGCCACCGAGTTTCCTCACCCCGCGTGAGTTCCTCTCGTTCGTCGGCCGGATTCGCGAAATGAATCCGGACGTCGTCGACTACCAGATCGATCAGTGGGCCGATCGACTCGCCTTCGAGAACAAACTCGAGACGCTCCACACGGACCTCTCGCGCGGCCAGCAACAGAAAGTGATGCTCGCGCAGGCGTTCCTGCACGAACCCGACGTGGTCCTGATCGACGAGCCGCTTGCGAACCTCGATCCGATCGTCCAGGAGCAGGTCAAGCGATTCCTCCACCAGTACGCCGAAGACAACGCCGTCTTCGTCTCGACGCACAACGTCGACGTCGCCGAGGAGATCTGCACCCGCGTCGGCATCGTCACCGACGGCCGTCTCGTCGCCGAGTGCGACCCACAGGCCGACGAGCAACCGCTGCTCGAGACGTTCCTCGAGCACGTCGGTGCGGCGGGTGCGAGAGATACGCCCGAGATCGAGTCACTCGAACCATGACCGACGGTGAGACGGCTGTGAGTCGACTTCGACGGCGTCGAGCGGTAACGGTATTCGTCGCGCTCGCACGCGAGGAGTGGCGACTCCACACCCGCCTGTTCGGCGGCTGGCGCTTCCTCGCCTTCCCGGCACTGATCGCCGCCCTCGTCGTCGGTGCAACCGCCGCGCTGCTCGAGACCGGGACCGCCGCGGAGACGATTCTGGTGGGGCTGCACGTCCTCGCGCTCGGCTTCGGCCTCTACAGCGGGACCGCGGGCTTCGCGGGCTCGGACCTGCTCGAGAACGTCTTCGGCGACCTCACGCTGGTGCTCTCGACACCGGAAGTGCTGCCGCTCTCCCGTCGGTGGCTTCTCGGTGCGTTCCTCGTGAAAGACGCCCTGTTCTACGCCGTCGCGTTCGTGTTGCCGATGGCGACGGCCGCGGTGCCGCTGGCAGGTGTGGAAGACGGAACCGGCATCGGCACGCTCGCGACGACGGCCGCGGCCGGCGCGCTCGTGACGCTCTGGCTCTCGCTCTCGCTCGTCTTCGTCGCCGGAATGACCGCGACAGTGGCGTTGATCGCCCTGCGAACCCGCGGCGTTCCGCCGTGGGCCCTCGCCGGACTCGTCGCCTCGGTTCTCGTGGGTAGCTGGGCGCTCGAGGCGGTCCACGTCCTCGTCGCGTTCGTCGTCCCGGTGACGTCACCGCCCGCTGCGGTCGCTGCACTGGCACTCGGGACGCTCGTCGTCGCCGTCGGCTCGCTGTGGCGCTACGACCCGACGTACGCCCGACCCGACAGGACCGCGACCGATCGGTTCGCCCGACTGGCCGACGCGCTCCCCGTCGGCGACGACGCGCTGGTCTCGAAGACGCTGCTCGACCTCGCGCGCTCCTCGGGCGGCGTCTGGAAGCCCTTCGTCTCCGCCGCCATCTTGCTCGCACTCGTGGCTGCTCTCGTCGGTCTCGTCGGGGAGATTACGGGCACCGAACCCGCACCCGGCATCTTCTTCGGCGGCGTGCTCGGGCTGACGGCCTTTACGACCTACAACTGGCTCACCCAGTTCGACTCCCTCGAGGCCTACCTCGTCTACCCGGTCGACGTCGCGTCCGTCTTCCGGGCCAAGCGAACCGCGTTCGTCCTCGTGGGCACGCCCGCGGCGGGCCTGCCCTACCTCCTCGCGGTCGTCTGGTTCGACGCGACGGTTCTCGACGCCATCGTCGGGGCCATCCTGCTTGCTGGCTTCGGCCTGTACTACTACGGCCTCACCGTCTCCGTCGCCGGCTTCGATCCCAACGAGTTCCTCTTCGACGTCGTTCGCTTCGCCACGTTCACCGTCGGCGTCGCCGTCGCGCTCGTCCCCGCGCTCGTCGTCGGCTTCGTCGTCGTGCCGCCCTCGCTCGAGTCGGCCGCTGCTCTCACCGCGATGGGACTTGCCTTCGGCGCAGTCGGGTACGTCTGCTCGAGTCGCGCCGGGCCGCGCTGGGACGAGCGGTATCGGGCTGGCTGATCGATCCTGTTTGCTCTGGCTTTAACTCGACCTAGGACGCCGCGTCTCGAGAGGGCCCACCGTCGGCGTAGCGGTTCCAAGCGACGGCGACGACGATTCCACCCCACGCGAGCGGGACGACCAGCGCGGGCGGGAGCGAGGCGTCGGTGACCATCGCGAGATACGGCCACGCGAGGCCAAGTGCGACCAAGACCAGTCCGTACGCGGCGACGCCCAGGACTCGCCGGGGCTGATCCCGGTGTCGTCGGTACGTCGTGTACGCGAGGTAGAGGGTGAACGGTAGCAACCCGGCGAGTTTCGCGACGAACTCGAAAAACGGACCGAAATCCCACATCGTGCCGAGGTTCTGCGTCGACGTAACGTAGCGTTCGCCGTCGTCCTCGACGACGCCGTATGACGGTGACTTCGAGTTGGCCGAGTCGAACCCGTGTGAGGGGAAATCGGGGCGTTCTGCGTACGAGTCACAGACCACGAGTTCGTCGATGCAGACGTCGATGTCGACGCGCTGCCAGCCGGAATCGGCTTCCGCCTCGGTCGCCTCGGCGAAGACTCGCTGGGTCTCGGGCGACAGGCTGTCGACTGCCGTCGCGCGGTCGGCCTCGAGGTCTGCCCGGTCGACCGTCTCGTCGAACGTCTCCGTCGATTCGTGGGCGACGCCGTAGGTCGGCGTGACCCCTTCGTACGGGCTCACGTACGCAGGGAGACCGAGGCTGCCCACGAGGAGAAGACAGACGACTGCAGCGAACACCGTCACCAGCCTCGAGTCCACGTTCATTCGATCCGATACTGACAGCCGTTCAATAAGTACTTTCTGTGGTCGTCGGTCCGGCGTCAGGAATCGACAGGACGATAGCCCACGCACAGCGAGTGTCGACAATCGAATGACACGGACTCGGACGATCCTCGTCGCCGGTACGGCCAGCCACGTCGGCAAGTCGACCGTGGCGGCGGGCCTCTGCCGGCACCTGGCTGACCAGGGCGTTTCCGTCGCCCCGTTCAAGGCCCAGAACATGAGCAATAACGCGCGCGTCGTGGTTCGGCCCGACGCCGCAGGTGACGACGCCGATGACGATGACGTCGACGCGAGTGAGAGCGCCGACGCATCCACAGACAGGTGGGGCGAGATCGGCGTCTCCCAGTTCGTCCAGGCTCGAGCGGCCCGAACCACCCCGACGACCGACTGCAATCCCGTCTTGCTCAAACCCCGCGGCGACGGCGAGAGCCAGCTCGTCGTCCAGGGCCGGGCGCTCACGCACCTGTCGGCCGGAAGCTACTACGACGAGTACTGGCACCGCGCCCGCGAGGCCGCGGAAAAATCTTACGAGCGACTCGCGGCCGACCACGACGTGATCGTCGCCGAAGGTGCCGGAAGCATCGGCGAGATCAACCTCCACGACCGTGATCTGGCGAACGTCGAGGCAGCCGAGTTCGCCGACGCCGAGATCCTGTTGCTCGTCGACATCGAACGCGGCGGCGCGTTCGCCAGCCTCTACGGGACGCTCGAACTCATGCCCGACCACCTTCGCGAACGCGTGATCGGCACCGCGATCACGAAGTTCCGCGGCGACGCCTCGCTGCTCGAGCCCGGAATCGACGAGATCGAAGACAGGACAGGGGTGCCCGTCCTCGGCGTCCTGCCCTACGCCGATCCCGGCCTTCCAGAAGAAGACAGCGTCGGCCTCCCGGACGTGAGCGAACGCGGTGTCCGCGGCGACGACGACGGCGTGCCGGCCGACCAGCGAATTCGCATCGGTGTTCCCCGCCTTCCCCGTATCTCCAACGCGACCGACCTCGAGGCCCTCGCCGGGGAACCGGGCGTGTCGGTCGCCTATCTGCCCGTCGATCCCGAGAAACCGGTCTCGGCACAGGGTCAGAGTCCGCTCGCAGACGCCGACGCCGTCGTCCTCCCGGGCACGAAGAACACTGTCGACGACCTGCGAGCGCTTCGCGAGGCGGGCTATCAGGACGCCCTCGAGCGATTCGACGGGCCGACCGTCGGCCTCTGTGGCGGCTACCAGGTACTCGGCGAGCGCCTCACGAACGCCGCACTCGAGGGAACAGACGAGCAGGACGAACTCGAGGGACTGGGTCTCCTCCCGGTCGAGACGCAATTCGAACCCGACAAGCACGTCGAGCAGGCGACGGTGCCGGTCGACGGTGAGGCCTCACCGTTGCTCGCCGGGGCGTCGGGAACGGCCTCGGGCTACGAGATCCACGCCGGTCGAACGCGACCGATTTCCGGGGCCGACGTGACCCGACCGCTCGGCGACTCGAGTGCCGCCTGCGGAGTCGTGCTCGGCACCTACCTCCACGGCGTATTCGACGAAGCGCACGTCCGCGAGGCGTTCCTCGCGGCCGTCGCCCGACACGCTGGTGTCGACTGGCCGCCAGCGGCCGACAGTACGGGTGACGGACCCGTCGATGGCGGAGACGACGGACCTGCTACCGATTCGGTCGACGGAACGGGGAGGCTCGACGGTGCGACGCCGTACGATCGAGCAGCGACGCTGGTTCGCGAGCACGTCGATCTCGCGGCGCTCGGAGAGCCGTTCCGTTGACGTTCGACTGGACTGTGCCGGTCCGCGAGAAAGTGAGTCAGGCCGTCAACTCGAGTTGTTCCGGTAGGTACCGAGCAGTTCCTCGAGGATGATACACTCCTGGTCGGTTGAGTCGTAGTGGGTGTCGATGAACCGTTCTGCGGCCTCGTAGTTGCCCCGGAGGCCGTGTTTCCGGACGGTGATGACCGCGTCGAGGAAGAAGGTTCCACCGTCGGTTCCCAGGGCCTTGGCGTGATCTGCACGTGAGATGTCGAGTTCACTCTTGATCTCGTCGAAGTTGAATGTCTTGACGTCGTGATCGGGATTGACGAGCGTGAGGACGTACTCCGCGGAAAACCGGTAGAACTCGGATTTGCTCTCGAACATACCGTCTTGGACGAGGGCGTCGATCTCCTCGACGACCTCGTCCGGATATCTGACGGTATCTTTAGCCATACCGAGTGATATTTCACTCTTCAGTAATCACTGTTTCGGGAACCCACGCGTCCTGACGGTCCACGGGCTGTGCGGACTCGGGCATCAACTACCCACAAATTTAATATTTACCAGAACGAAGCGTGGGACGCTATGGCAGACGAAGACGAGATCCGAGAGCAGATGATCGAGGCGTTCGAGGGAGCCGACTATCCGATTTCCAGTCCGATGGACCTGGTTCCGGCACTGCCCGACGGTCCCGGAACGAAGTTCGAGTCGGGTGACTTCTCGATGACCGCGATGGAACTGAACACCAAGACCTCCGGCGGCGACTTCCCGTACGACGACGTCGAGTCGTTCGTCGACGACGTCGTCGAAGACCTTAAAGATCAGGGCGAAATCTAACCGAAACGAACCCTGTACCGGTCACAGACAGTCATTCTCGTACGATCGCACTGCGGTGTGCGATCGGACTCAAAACTACGCCAGCGGTAACTGCCGTCCTGCCGACCCAGAACGACCGGGTTCGTTCGTGACTGGCTGGCCGGTAGTCGTGTCGACGAACCACTATACTTTTATTTCGGAGCGTAGTCGATTGATTACGACGCCGACGCAGCCAGCGACTGTATTCCGGCGCTTTCGAGACGCATGGAAGGTGACACCCCGACGGACCTGTTGATCATCGAGACGGGCGAGAAGAGCCATCTTCGGCCCCAGATCGAGGAGTCGGACTGGTCGGTCGCCGAGACGGCCGTCGCCGAACTCGAGTCGGCACTCGCCCGTTGTGATCCGACGGCTGTCGTGATCGAACTCGAGCACCCGGAGCGGGTCCGAGATTGTCTCGAACGGATCCACGAGTCCGGCACTCAGGTGACGGTCGTCGCACCACCGACGGGATCGGAAGCCGTCGCTGCGGCAGCCCTCCGCGGTGGTGCAACCGAATACGCCCCGCTCGAGTGCGAGGACGCCGTCGAACGAGTTAGTGACGCCGTCGCCACCGGAGTCGACCCGACGGCCGAGCAAGACGGTGACGACGATGAGGCCCCCTCCTACCACCGGATTATCGCGAACGAACTGCCGGACGAAGCGTTCGTCGTCGACGAAGATGGCACCTATCTCGAGGCGAAAGTCAGACCCGAGTCAGCCGACCTCTACACCGTCAGTGCCGACGAACTGATCGGGAGTCGACTGACCGAGGCCTTTCCGCAGGACGTGGCCGACCGACTCCGGGCGTGTCTCGAGCGAGCGATCGAGACTGGCGAGGTGCAGTCGATCGAGTACGCGGCGGAGACGACCGGGGGAACTCGCCAGTTCGAGGCGCGCGTCGTGCCGACGGCCGAGCGAATCGACGGCCGGCGCGCCGTCGTCTGGCTGGCCCGCGACATCACCGAGCGCGTCAGGCGCGAACGCGAGTTGCGCTCGCGCCAGACCGAACTCGAGACGCTGAATCGGATCAACGCGGTCGGCCAGCAGGTGATCGAGACCCTCGTCGAGATGCCCGGCCAGAACGCAATCGAACGCGACGTCTGTGCTCAGCTCGTCGACTCTGAGCTCTACTGTGGCTCCTGTATCGCCGAACTCGGCCCGGACGGCGAACTCGTCTACCGGACCGGCGAGGGCGAGGCGACGACCTACCTCGGGCGGATCCGCGAGATGGGGCTCGACGGTGAGTGTCCCACCCGATGGGCCGCCCAGTCTGCGGACGTCGAGACGGTCACGCACGTCCTCGAGACCGAACCGCTTCCGGATCCCCTCCAGTCGGCTGCCCGCGAGGACGACGTCGGGGCGGTGATCTCCGTTCCCATCAAACACGAGGATACGACCTACGGAGTTCTCACGGTGCTGTCGGGACGCGAGGACGCGTTTTCCGACAACGAAGAGGAGGCCTTCGCCCTGTTCGGCGAGATCATCGGCTTTACCATCATGTCGATCAGGAATCGCCAGTTGCTATTTTCAGATTCCATCGTCGAACTGGAGTTCCGGATCGACGGCGGCGACACCTTCTCGTTCGATCTCACGGAACGGTACGACTGTACGTGTTCACTCGAGTGGACGGGAACGACGACCAGCGGCCAGACCTTCCAGTACGTCACCGTCGAAGGACTGGACGGAACGACGGTTCTCGAGGAGGCGGCCGATCACGAGTCGGTCGAGACGTGTCGACTGATCCACGACGGCGGCGACCAGTGTACGATCGAGATGCGCCTCGAGCGCTCGGGGGTCAGGACGCTCTCGAATCACGGCGTGACGATTCGGGACGTCTCCGTCGAGGGCGGCGTTGGGACCTGCCTCGTGGAGGTCTCACCCGACGCGGACGTCCGTGAGATCGCAGACGCCCTCGGGAGCATCTACGAAAACACGGAACTCGTCGCCAGACGGACGGTCGACCGGGCGGTGCAGACGGCCGCCGAACGGCGCAAACGCATCCTCGACGAACTCACCGATCGACAGCTCACGACGATCCGGCTTGCCTACTACGGCGGCTACTTCGAGTGGCCCCGCCAGAGCACTGGCGAAGAGATCGCCGAAGCGATGGACGTCTCTGCTCCGACGATGCACCAGCACCTGCGGAAAGGACTGAAGACGATCCTCGGTGAGTTCTTCGAGGACGGCGGTGGGACGTACCGGTAGTCGCTGTAGACGCCCAGATGGGGCTCGCTACCCTGATTCGAGTCTCACTCCCGTGGCCGGCGGGGCCGTGTATCGACGGCCCACGCGCGCTCGTCGTCGACCCGGATCTCGAGCCACGGCGGCGCGCCGTCGAGGGCGATCCGTTCGACCAACACCAGCCGGCCAGCGGCGTCCTCGAACAGGTGTCGCTCCGGGCGCTGCTGACTGAGACAGTGCCGCCAGGTCCCGCGGTCGAGTCGCCGCTCGAGTTGCCAGTCGGTGTAGTGGGTGCCGTCGGAACTGGCGTAGAGCGCCCCGACGGCAGTAGTGTGTGCGCCACGGGCGGTGCTGGAGACGTCACCGCCGGAATCGATCTTGGGTTCCCGGGACGGACGATTGCTGACGTCTGCACCGTCTGTCGCCTCCCCCGCTTCGGTGGAGTCGCCGGCGTCGTTAGCCTCGTCGGCAGTCACCGCACTCACCTCCGCTCGAGCCAGCGGCCACGTCACGGTGGTCCCACGCCACCCACGTCGCCGTCTCGGAAGGGTTCTCGTCCGGCACCGATCTGCAGAACGTCTGCACCACTCGATCCGTCGACGTGTCCATGATCGTTCGGTCGACGTGATCGGCCATCGGCGCTCGGGTTCACATACCCAATAGTTAAGCGGTCGTGAGAGTCAGTGCGTCGGGAACGAACGGGTTCCTGAGACCCGGTAATTCAGAACAGAAAGCGAGACGAGACCGGCGGCCGGGGAGGCTTACTCGTTCGAGTCGTCCGATTCGTCGTCTCCGCGAGCGAAACTGGCCTGTGCATTGGCAGCGTCGTCGGCACCGCCAGCGGTCGGCCCCTCGATGAGCGCTTCGAAGTCGTCGGCCTCGTCGTACTGGTCCTGATAGACCAGTGCAGCCTTGCCGAGGGGGGTGATCTCGTAGAGTCCCGAGCGTTCGGCGGGGCCGATTTTGCGAACGAGGCCGTAGTCTTCGAGAACGGGGAGACGGGTGTTGATATTCTTGCGGCTCTTGCCGGTGTGGGCCGCGAGGTTCGTCGCGACGTTGCGTCCTTTGTCCTCTAGGGCTTCCAGGATGAGGAAGTCAGTTGGTTGGCGGAGTTTCACTCGTGGTCACTCTCGTGATGAGGGTATATTTCCACTGGTAACTAATACTTTCGGGCCGACGGTCGCTGTATCAGGTAGAGATATTTGCCAATAATTCGACCGTGAACGTACCCTGCTGGAACCGACGACGCGTTCTAGGCCGTGGCTACCCCCGGTGGGTCGCCGTCGGTCAGGTCGGGTGTCGATCCAGCACGGCGATGGCCTCGAGCCAGCGCAGGAATCGGGCGACAGCTTCGGGGTCGGGAACCCGGCACGAGGCGGCGGTGTCGCCGTCTTCACCCACGTAGACGCCGATCCCGTCGGGGTGGATCGCCCGGAAGGCCGACTCGTCTGTCACGTCGTCGCCGACGTAAATGGTCACCGTCCCGGGTGGACTGTCGGCAGCGAGCAACCTGACCGCGTTCCCTTTCCCCCACGGGATCGCCGGCCCGATCTCGAGGATCTGTTTGCCGGTCGAGACCTCGAGCGCGTCGCCGGCGAACCGGTCGACCAGCCGGTGGGTGGTTTCACGGACAAATCCGTGGAAGGCGGGCGGTACGGTCCTGACGTGGACGGTAGCGGTGAGCCGTTTGTTCTCGATCCCGACGTTCGGGATCTGCGCCGTTGCCGACTCGAGGGCCGTACAGACCGCATCGACCTGTCGTGCGCGTTTCCGAGCGATCGGGTGGACGGCGACCGGCTCGTCGGTCGCTTCACGCCCGTTGGCTCCCCCGTGGCAACCGTGGCTCGTCGGTCCCTCACGGTCGTCGGGACCGTCTCGTGCGAGCTCGAGCCCGTGATTCCCGGCGTACAACCGCGGTCCGTCGATCCGTTCGCGGACGTCTGCGAGCGCGCGGCCACTGACGACCGCCGTCGTGACGTCTACGGCGTCTGTGAGAGCTTCGACGGCCGTCTCGGCCTCCGGAAGCGGCATTGCCTCGTCGGGCTCTTCGACGATGGGGGCCAGCGTCCCGTCGAAGTCGAGACAGACGAGCAGGTGGCGCGCCTCGGCGATTCGCCCTCTGAGTGCGTCTCGGCGCTCCTCGAGTGGCGGTGTGAACGCGTCGTCGTCGGGGATGTCGTCGGTCGCTGTTACAGGCATGGACGTGCGTTCGGGTCCTGGGTCGGGTTCGGACACGGTTTCGTGATCATCAGCGTCTTCGGGCTCACACCGACGGCGGGCGCTCGTGCGTGTCACGATCGGGACCCCCGGTGCTCCGATCGGCGGATTCGGCGGACGTCGACGCGTCCGAATCGGGGTTCGAATCCCCGTAGCGTCCCCGACCTCCCTCGAGGCCACCGTCGCCGTGGACGCGCGCGATCCAGTCGAACTGTGCGTTCATCCACCGCTCGAGGTCGGCGTCGAACACCTTCGTCCGGAGCCGGTGCATTCGCCGTTTTCGCTCCGCTCGTGGCATCGAGACGGCTCGCTCGAGCTGCTCTGCCACCCCGTCGGCGTCGGTCGGGTCGATCGTGAGCGCCTGAGTGCCGAGCCGGTCGTGGGCACCGGCACGGTCGCTCAGGAGGAGCGTTCCGTCGCCGTCGACGGTTGCAGCCACGTACTCCTGGGCGACGAGGTTCATCCCGTCGAGTAGCGAACTGACGACCATCACGTCCGCCCGGCGGTAGAGGGCGCTGAGTTCCTCCTGAGAGAAGTACTCCTCGGTGTAGACGATCGGCTGCCAGTCGCCGGTCGCGAACCGGGCGTTGATCCGGGCGACGTCTTCCCTGACGAGTTCGCCGTAGCGGTCGTAGGCCGGAATGTCGGTTCTCGAGGGCGTCGCCTTCTGGACGAACGTGAACGCGCCCCGCCACGCTGGATTTCGCTCGAAGAACCGCTCGATTCCGGCCAGTCGCTCGGGAATCCCCTTCGAGTAGTCGAGGCGGTCGACGCCCAGTCCGAGGACGGTGTCGTCGTCGATGGTACAGTCGTCGAACAGCGAGTGGACGGCGGTCGGGTCGGTCGATCTGGCCGACCGATCGTACGTCTCGGCGTCGACACCCATCGGCGTCGCGACGACGCGCGTCGTCGAGCCCTCGTACTCGACGAGCAGGCGGGCGCGGTCGACCGACGCCTCGGGGAGATACTCGTCGACGCACGCGAGGAACTGCCGACCGTAGCGCTCGACGTGGAACCCGAGGAGGTCGTTCCCGAGTACCCCCTCGAGCAGGTCGGTGTGGGCCGGACACACCTCGAAGGTCTCCGGGTCGGGCCAGGGAATGTGCCAGAACTGGGCGACGGTCGTCGACTCCGGCGTCGACTCCTGGACGAGTCGCGGGGCGAGTGCGAAGTGATAGTCCTGTATCCAGACAGTCGACTGCGCGCTCGCGCTGTCGACGATCGCGTCGGCGAAGCGCTCGTTCACCCGTCGATACCACTCGAGGTCGTCCGGCCGGGTGTCGACGAGTCCGGGAAACTCGTGACACAGCGGCCAGAGAACCCGGTTGCTGAACCCGTAGTAGTAGCCCTCGACGGCCTCGTCCGGGATGTCGATCCGCCGGAGGGTGTAGGATTCGTCGTCGGGCGGAACCGAGACGCGGTTGTCGTCGTCGGTGACCGCGAAGTCCGCTTCGCCGTCGCCCCAGGCGATCCAGGTCCCACTCGCCTCCTGAAGAACCGGGTCGAGGCCGGCGGTCAGTCCGCCAGCGGGCTCGTCGACGGTGATCTCCCGGTCGTCTCCGTCGGTGCGGACCTCACCGCCGTCTGCCGACGTACCGTCACTACCGTCGTCACCGTCGCCGTTACCCGGTCCAGACCCGCCCTCGACGTCCTCGTACTCGTGACGGTAGGGCTGTCGGTTCGAGACGACGATCAACGAGTCGGGGTAGCTGTCGTTCGGCGATTGATTACCGTCCTCGTCGTCCTCGCTGACTTCGGCCTCGTCTGCCGAACTGCCGCCGTCCTCGCCGTCTCGGTCTCGAGCGTCGGTCGTGCTTCGTCGCCGTCCCGACGTTCGGTCGCGTGATCGCTCACTCGAATCCACACTCGAGTGTTGTCCCGCCGGTCGCTCCTCGGATGGTGCCATTCGCCCCGAGAACACAGCCCCCCGACGGGTTGCTTCACGGCCTGCAACCGCATGGGTGTCTTGGCTCGAGTGGCAGACGGGACGGCGACGACGTCCGCTGTAACACCGGCCTAAACCGTATTTCCGCCACCGTGAGCGGTCTCGCGTTCGACGTGAGGCAGGCTCACGTCGAGCCACCAGAACCTACTTCGGCCGAGGCGGCGACCACGGATCTATGAGCGCGGACACACCGTTCCCGGAACGGATCGAGGCCTGTCGTCGCAACATGGCACGCGCCGACGCCGACCTCACCGTCTGCTTTCCGGGACCGAACCTGACGTACTGTACCGGATTCGACGAATTACCGTCGGAGCGTCACCTCCTCCTGTTCGTCCCGCAGACGGGCGAACCGACGATCGTCGCCCCGCGGATGTACGAAGACCAGCTGGCTGCCGTCCCGATCGACGACCTCGCGCTCGAGTGCTGGGACGACGGCGACGATCCGGCAGAGACGATCGATCACGTTCTCGAGCGTGCGGGGGTTACCGGCGCGTCGGCGACCGTCCTGCTGGACGATCGTCTCTGGGAGACGTTCTCGCAGGATCTCCGCGGCTGTCTCCCCGACGCCGACTTCGGCCTCGCCAGCACGGTACTCGAGCCGATTCGCCTCCGGAAGGACCCGGTCGAACTCGAGGCGCTTCGCCGGGCCGCCGGGGTTGCAGACCGGGTGAGCCAGGAGATCCGGTCCCGTGGAACGGACCTCGTCGGCTGGACGGAGGCGGACCTCGCACGCGAGATCGAACGGCTGCTCGCGGCCGAAGGCGGCGACGAACCGGCATTCGAGACGATCGTCGCGTCCGGCCCGAACGGGGCCAGACCCCACCACCACAGCGGTGACCGAGTGATCGAGGCGGGCGACCCGATCGTGCTCGACTTCGGCGCGTTCGTCGAGGCGGACCTCCCGGCCGGAACCGGACGCTACCCGGGCGACCAGACGCGTACGATCGTCGCCGGAGACCCGCCGTCCGGCTACGAGCGCGTCCACGAGGTCGTCCGGGAGGCCCAGGCCGCTGCGGTCGACGCCGTCGAACCCGGTGTAACCGCAGGGTCGATCGACGAGGCCGCCCGCGAGGTGATCGAGGCGGCTAGCTACGGCGACGCGTTCGTCCACCGGACGGGTCACGGCGTCGGTCTCGAGGTCCACGAACCGCCGTACATCGTTGCCGGGAACGACCGGGAACTCGAGCCCGGAATGGTCTTCAGCGTCGAACCAGGGATCTACCTCGAGGGGGAGTTCGGCATCCGGATCGAGGATCTGGTCGTGGTCACAGACGACGCCGACGGCGTCGAGCGGTTGAACGACTCACCGCACGGGTGGGAGACGGGAAGCGAATAACCGAGGATCGGGAACCAGTATCGACGATCAGTAGTAGTACCACTCGAGTTCGTGGCCGCAGTTTCGGCAGGTCGTTTCGGTTCCGCGCAGGCGATTCATCTCCTGGTCTTCCACACCCCCGGGCCCGACGGACTCGGGATCGACGATCCCGGGACCGGAGGGGAGGGACGTCGAGACGGTGCCACCGCAGGAGGGACAGCCGATGGTCATCGTCCCTCGATTCGATCGAGACATACTCGTCGCGTTATCGATTCTCCCCGATAGTTATGGAAGTCGTATCCGACGGTTTCGGTAAATTTCGACCGTTCGACGTTCTTATACCCGGAGCAGGCGCAATACCACGTCGTTCACGGCGTGGATACGCGCCGTCACAGCGGGAATTCCCGTACGTTTTTGTTTCACACTGACGTATGTATACGTGTCGGCACATTGGCTATGACCCCAATGTAGCCGAGCGCCCGAAACTGGCGGTTCGAGTGTCCGCCCACGCTGGAAACAGGGTGTGCCCACGCGGGAATCAAATAACAAGCACCGGGCGACCCGACCGAAGAAGTAACTCCGAGTCCGTTAACGTTGATTCGACCCCCGCCGGGCACAAACAACCACGAGGGTCGAACCCAACCGAGGATAGGAGTACCGGGGGCTTGGCACTCCCAGGAGACTGCCCACAGACCGGCCACTCACCGATTCTGACGGTGCGTTGGCTTGGTGATCTGCGAACCTGAAATTCCCAACTCAACGGTTCGGTGCCGTGGGATTCCTCCCGCGTTCACGCGGAGGAGGATGTCAAGTGGCTGTTTACCTCGAGTAATGGGGTGTGTTCCGTCTCGCTGGCACTCGTTTACGTCGGTACTCGCAACCGCTAGACGGGAACCCACGGTGGTGATCTGGCAGCGAGGCCCACCCCGACCGCCCAGCAACAGCAAGGTCGGGACGTATTCCCCGGGTGACCGAAGTCACGGGCGACATGTACGACGACTGCCTGCTCGCGACGGACGGCAGCGACGGGGCACGGCGGGCGACCGAACACGCGATCGAACTCGCCGATCGACTCGAGGCGACCCTGCACGTGGTCTCGGTCGCCGAGGAAGGCCCCCACAGTTCGGAGAAACGAGACCGCATGCGTTCTGACCCCGAGTCGGAGGCTGCCGAGGCCGTCGAAGCGGCCGCAGCACCCGCCCGGGAGCGCAACCTCGAGGTGACGACGACGGTGCTCGAGGGGGTCCCCCAGGAGAAGATCGTCGCGTTCGCCGAGCAGAATCCGATCGACCTGCTCGTCCTCGGGACGGTTGGACGGTCCGGGCTCGACAACCTGGTCGTCGGCAGCGTCGCAGAGGAGGTCGTCCGGAATGCACCCGCACCCGTCGTCACAGTCCGGGAGCGAGAGTAATCCGCGATCGCGGGTGCACGACCAGCACCAGCACCGCCCAGCGACGCGGGCGACGGCAGTCGTTTCAGCTGTCCGAAACCAGGTCTTCCGCTGGCACCGTTCTGGGGTGATCCACGGATGAGCGACCGCGCCACCCGACCGATCGGCGACGTCGACCGCGTGCTCGTCGTCGGCGACACCGACCGCCTCGAGGACGTCGCCGTCAGCCTGACCCGGGCGCTCGACGCGGCGACGCTGATCCGGGAACGATCGGCCGACGACGCCCTCGCGCGCCTCGAGACGATTCAGCCGGGCGTCGACTGCCTCGTCTGTGACGTGGGTACGGAAACAGGTGCAGAGACGGAAACGGAGACCAGCGATACTGGTTCTGAGGTGGGCCTCGAGAGGCTCACTCGACTCTCGACTGCGCTCCCAGAGACGCCCATTCTCGCGGTCCTCGGAGACACCGACGACCGGGGTCGAGGCCAGTCGAACCGTCGCGACCGGCGAGACGATGCTGCCCGGGTGCTCGAGGTCGGAGCGACGGACGTCCTCCGCGGCGACGAGTCACCCGCGGTCGTGGCCGCCCGCGTTCGGAACGCCGCCGGTTCCGGACGGGGGGATCGGTCCCGAAGTGAGCCGGCGGCGGAGGCCAACCGAACGGAATCGCTCCTCGCGCACACGACTGCCGTCGTCGGTTCCCTCGCGCCCGACGGGACGATCGACGAGATCTCGCCGGCTGTCGAACGGCGGTTCGGGCACACCCCGGACGAACTCGAGGGACGCCCCCTTTCGCGGTTCGTTCACTCGGAGGATCGGTCGCGGCTCACGGCGGCGATCGCCGACGTGTCCTCGGGACCGGTGGGGACGACGTCCGAGATCCCGGTTCGACTGCGCCAGACCGACGGTGCGTGGGTCCACGCCCGCCTGACAGTCGTCAACCGGCTCGGTGACCCGGCCGTGGACGCGCTCGTGCTCACGATCACCCGCGATCGAGTGTCGTCCACGAAAGCGACGGCCGAGGGCGACGTCGCGGCGGCGCTCGACCGTCTCGAGCGTGCCGTCTTCTCCGTCGGTCCCGACGACGACCTGCGGAACTGGAACGACGCGGCGACGTCGCTGTTCGCGGCGGCACCGGAGCACGGAGTGGTCGTCTGGGCGATGCTTCACGAGGCGATCCGGAACGAACTCGAAGTGCGCGCAGGCGAAGCGCGAGCGGCCGACGAACCGGTCGCGGTTCGCGTGGACAATCCGTCCACTGAGGGCCACCTCGAGGTAACCGTCGTGCCGACCGACGAGGCGATCACCGTCTTCGCAGACCCCGTGGTGCCATCGGATAAGGGTACCGTCGGGGCAGACGTCCTCAAGCGCGACCGCGAGGAACGCGACCTCCTCGAGTCGATCGTCGACGCGCTCGAGGACGGCATCCTCGTGCTCGAAGAGGATCGAGTGCGGTTCGCGAACGCCACTGTCGCGCGACTCGCGGACGGTGACCAGATCGTCGGTCAGTCGATCGACGACCTCTTCGACGCCGAACTCGCGGCCGCTGTCATCGAACGCGCTGCCTCGACGGTCGTCCGGTGGATGGATCCGCTCTCCGGGACGCTCACTGTCGGCGACCGACGACCGGCCGTCGAGGTGTTCGTGGCGCCGCTTCCTGCCGCCGAGCGAACGCTCTGCGTCGTTCGGGATCGCCGACGGTCGCCGGAATCGGCCCTCCGGATGCTCGACGGGACAATCGCCGAGGTCTGGGCAGCACCGTCTCACCCCGCGATCAGGGAGAGCGTTCTCCGTGCCGTTCTCGACTGGACAGCCGCCGACGCGGCCGGCTGGTACGCCCTCGAGGGCGATCGACTCGAGCCGCTGGCCCTGGAGACCGCCGGCGAGCACGGTGACGCAGACCGCCGAGCCATCGAGCCCGACGAGGAGTTACGGTCTTCCCTCGCCGACCGCGCGATCGGCGACGTCACGGAGGAACCGGCGCTCGTGCCGGCGCTGACGCGGACCGGGATCCGTGCCGAACGGGTCCTGACCGTCTCCCTCGGCGAGGCCGGTCTCGTCGTCGTCGCTGGCCCCGATCCGCTCGGCGTCGAGCGGGTCGAACGAACCGCGCTCTCTGCGCTCGCCAGCGGGGCAACCCTCGCGAGCGAACGACTCGAGTCGAATCGCGACCTCCAGACGTGTCTCCGGGCGCGGACGCGGGCCGAAACGGCTGCCGACCGCGAACGCCGAGTACGGGCCGTCGAGCGCGCGCTCCTCTCGGCGAACACGCTCGAGACGCTCGACGACCGTCTCTGTGAGGGGCTGCTCGCGATCGAGGGCGGTGATGCGGGAGCGACCGACAGCGAGGACGCGGGAAGGGGCGACAGCCGCTCGCTCGAGGCGGCCTGGGTCGGACGACTCGACGACCGAACCGGGACGGTCGACCCCGTCGCCTCGGCGGGGACGGCGACCGACGAACTCGACGTCGAGTCGTTCCCGGTCGACGCCGATGCGTCGGACCCCGCAAGTCGAGTGGCAGCGGTCGGCGGCGGTCCCGTCGTCGTCGACCTCGAGCGCGTCGTCTCCGACGAGGACGGGGCGTCCCCGGCAGCCGAGGATACAGACGCCGAGTTCGACCCTGCGCGGGAGGAAGCCGACGTCGCACGCTGGCACCGGTCGCTCCGCGAGCGCGGTCTCCGGTGGGCCGTCGGCGTTCCGGTCGAGCACGACGGCGTCCGGTACGGGACGCTCACGGCCTACGCGGCCGATCCAGCGGCGGTCGACGACGAGGTTCGGCGTCGACTTCGGCACCTCGCGACGGTCGCCGGCTACGCGGTCGGGTCGCTCAGGCGGGCGATCCCCCGGGACGACGTGACCGAACTCGAGGTCGCCGTCACGGACGGCGGTCCGTTGACTGCCGTCACGAGCGAACTCGACAGGCGACTCGACCTCAGCGCAGTCGTCCCCCGGCCGAACGGCAGTGCGACGGTCTACGGCGTCCTCTCCGACGTCGACGCCGACGCCCTCGAGCGAATCGTCGATCGCGTCGACGGCGTGACGGCGGCTCGCGGCCCTGGGCTCGGCGACGCCGGGGACGTGGGCGAGACGGCGACCGGTGGACCCGCCGGTGCGGCGGGTGAGGGAGGCCACGACGACGGAAGCGGGCGGGACGACGAAGCGAATCGAGTCGGCGTCGAGCTTCGGCTGTCGACCCGGCCGGTCACGGACGCGGTCGCGGCCCACGGTGGACGGCTCCGGGCCGTCGTCCCCGACGGTGACCGGGCGCGACTCCTCCTCGAGGTGCCGACCACCGTCTCGGTCCGGTCGGTCGTCGAGCGCCTCGAGCGCGAGTACTCGGGTGTGGAACTGCTCGCCAGGCGTGAGCGCGATCGACCGCGACAGTCCTGGCAGCCGCTCGAGACGCGAGTACAGGCGCAACTGTCAGATCGCCAGCGTCGAACGCTCGAGGCGGCCTACTACGGCGGGTTCTTCGAGTGGCCGCGCGAGCAAACTGGTGAGGACGTCGCAGCGGCTCTCGGCGTTTCCCAGCCGACCTTTAGCCGTCACCTGCGGAGCGCCCAGCGCAACTTGCTGTCGTTGCTCTTCGAGGACCGCTTCGACGACGGTCGGACGTGATCGGTCGGGCGGCCGATCGATCTCGCGAGTAAGCCGGCGTTTCTTCGACGTCAGAACCGTCACGACGAACGACGGGTGAATCAATATTCGACCACTGACCGGCAGGGAGTTCCGTATATAGCGCCCACGACCAACTCGGTCCGGTCGAATCTGAGATTTATGCAGACGCTCCCGGTAACGCGAGCTTACGGCCGTCCGTTCGGCGGACGGGGGATCCAGCAGTGAGCACCGACGCCGCCGACCTCGAGGGCGAACGGAGCACGCTCACCTCGGTGGCCGACGGCGGAATCGTCGCACAGGTCCGACTCGACCACCCGAAACTGCTGCTCCGTCGAACGCTCAGGCGCGTTCCCGACGTGTCGATCGAACCCGACACCATCACCACGCTCGAGACCGGCCAGACCGTCGCGTTTCTCCTGGTTTACGCCGACGCCTACGACGCCTTCGAGACGGCCCTCGAGATCGACCCGACGGTCACGGACCCCGTCCTGGTCGATCGGTATCCGGACCGTCGCGTCTATCGAGTCACTGTCACGGAGCGCGCCCGCCGGTTCGACCGCGGAATCGTCGACGCCGGCGGACGGCTTCTCGAGGTCTCGAGCTCCCGGGACGGCTGGAAGCTCCAGGTTCGCTTTCCGGACCGGGAGGCGCTCGTCTCGTTCAACGACCACAGTCGGGACCGGGGTCTCTCGGTGGCCGTCGAGTACCTCCGGGTCGCAGACGACGGCCCCGACGGTGTCCCGGCGCTGACGGAGAAACAACAGGAGTTGCTCACGGTCGCCTACCAGGAAGGGTACTTCCACGTCCCGAGAGGAATTTCCCAGAACGAACTCGCCGACAGGCTCGGCGTCTCGAAGTCCGCCGTCTCCCAGCGGCTCCGCCGGGCGATCGGTAGCCTCTGTGCAGCGACGCTCACGCCGGATGGCTGTCCGGACGACCGCGAGTGATCGATCGCGGCGGAGTGGCCCTCGCTGCACTCACTCGATCCGGAGATACTGACGATCGTACTCCGGTTCGCCCTGTCGCGGATGGACCGTGAGGAACGACTCCGGCGGCAGGGAGACGAGTTCCCGTGGCAGGTCCTCGAGTTCGCGGTGCCAGCCGACGTCGCCGCGGCGGGGCGAAATCGCGACGACGAGGTCGTCTTCTTCTGCCCGGGACTCGAGCGTGGGGAGGAGCCGATCCCAGCGGTCGACGGCCTCGAACTCGGCGGTGACGTCCTCCTCGACGAGGTCGAACAGTTGCTCGAACTGATGGGTCGTTCCCTCGACCACGACGACGCGTAGCTCGGCGCCCGTCGCGTTCGCGATGCGTTTGACGAGGTGGACGGCCTCGTAGAACCCCTCGTGGTGATCGGCACCGATCGGGACGACGACGTGGAGCCGGCGGGTCGTGTTGATCGGGTGACCGAGCCGCGAGATGAGCACCGGGAGCGTCGTCCGCTCTAGGACCTGATCGATGATGCTCCCGAAGATCCGGTGGCGGAAACTCTCGGTGGCGTCCCAGCCCATGACGATCTGGTTCGCCTGCACCTCGACGGCCCCCTGAACGATCCCGGAGGCGACGTTGTGGTTGACCCGCGTCTCGGTCTCGATCGGTACCTCTGCGGCGCTGCCTTCCGCCGCCAGCTCTTCGAGGTCGGCCTGTGCCGCGGCGACCTGCCGTTCGGCCGAGCTGCCCTGATCCGGCTGGATCACGCGCATGACGGTGACCGGCTCGCTTCCGCGATCGCCCTTGATGACGAACGCGAGCTCGAGGAGTCGCTGCTGGAGTTCTGCGCTGTGAGAGAGCGGCAACAGGATATTGGGATCGCGCTCGTCGGCCGCTCCGGCCTCGACCTCGCGCTCGAGGGCGAGCCGGGTCGCCGCACGTTCTGTCATCCACGGACTGGCGATGGCGGTCACGAGCAACATGAGTACGACGGCGTTGAGGACGGTGTCGCCGAAGAGCCCTTCCTCGTAGCCGACGAGCGTGATCGCGAGGGCGGCGGCGGCCTGTCCGATCGAGAGGCCGAAGATGACGCCCCGTTCGTTCGGCGTGAAGCCCTGGACGACCGAGACGACCCAGGCAGCGGCGTACTTGCTCACGATCATCACGCCGACGATCACCGCGGCCGTTACGAGCGTCGCCGGTCCGTCGAGGATGACGCCCGGATCGACGAGCATGCCGACGTAGAACAGGAAGAAGGGGACGAAGAAGGCGTTCCCGACGAACTCGATCCGGTTCATGAGCGTGCCGCCTTCCGGGATAAGCCGATTGACGGCAATTCCGGCGACGAACGCACCGAGGATCGGCTCGAGTGCGAGCACCTCGGCGAGGCTGGCGGTGACGAAGATGGCCACCATCACGAAGAGGAACTCGAAGTAACTCTCCTCGCTGAAGTTCTGGAAGAACCAGCGGGCGGCCGGCGGCAGGACGAACCACGCACTGGCAAAGAGCACGACCAGCGCGAGGCCGACCTCGGAGATCATCCAGACGGTCAGATCGCCGTCGGCGGCACCGAGGACGATCGCGAGGACGACCAGCGCGATCGTATCGGTGAAGAGGATGCCGCCGAAGACCGCCGTCACCGCCCGATTCTTCGTCACGCCGAGGCGGTTGACGATCGGATACGCGAGCAACGTGTGGGAGGCGAACACCGCAGAGAGCAACAGCGCCGCCTCGAGTTCGAGTCCAAGGACGGTGTGGGTCGCGAACGTCCCGACGAAAAACGGCACGAAGAAACTCGTCAGCCCGAACAGCGCCGCATCCTGCGGTGCAGCCGCGAACCCCCGGATGTCGAGTTCGAGACCGACGGTGAACAACAGGTAGATGAGCCCGACCTGCCCGAGCAGCTCGATCGCATCGGTGAGTTCGACGATCTCGAGTGCACCGGGGCCGACTACGGCCCCGAAGATCACGATGCCGACGATGCCGGGCTGGCCCAGCCGCTTGACCAGCAACGGCCCGACGAGGAAGACGATCATCGCGATCGCAAAGACGAGTACCGGCTCTTCGAGGGCGATTCCGACGAAAGCGGGCGACGGTGTGATGTTCATTGAGTCAGACGATCGGACGCGATACCGCTCCCTCGAGCCGGTCACCAGAGTTCACGCGCGGCGTCTCGCGGCGAGCAGTGAACGACGAGCGATGCAGTGGAATCCGGTCAGTTTGGCGTCGTGTTGGTGTGCCACTCGAAGTGGAGAGAGTGTAATAAAACGTTGGATTTTGACCGGAACAATCCGATAGATGCCGGCTACATTCACCGGTAGTCGTCCAGAAGAATCCATCTGTCCAGATGTTGGCCAGAGGACGAACCGTCCGTTCACTTCAACGCTCCCGCCGGGAGCGTACGTGACACCGATTCGTACCGTCAGCCGATCCGACAGGCAACGCAGACGCGGCACGCAGGTCGCCGAGTGAGCGTCTCCTACCCGACGTTTTTCGGTCCGTATCGCTCGAGGGCGATTTCGTATTCGACCCGTTCGCTGCTGTTCGCTCGACATACTCGGACGATTCGTGACCGTTCGGTCGAAACGAAGTGGTCGAGAGCCACTCGAGTGGGCGTTCGTCTCGTTTGCCCCGTCCGACTGGTCGACGACGATCTCCTCTTCCGTTCCGTCGTTTCACCTCGGCAGCACGAAATTACCCCGACGCTACACCCACGAGTAGCCCGTCTATAGTAATGATTCGGGCCAGAACAGGGCTATTCATGCCCACGTACTGGTTGTCTCGAACGCGCTCCCCACGGCACCGGACCGGAACCAGCGGGTCTGGCGCTGATCGCGGTCGCACCCGGTCCTCCACTGGCCCGTCCCGGTTCCAGTCCCGGCCCCTCGCGACGCCCACCGAATCGACCGCCTCCACGACGACCGCCGGGTCGGTGAGCCACTGATGTGTGGAATCATCGGACACGTCGGTACCGACGACGCCCTCGAAACGCTGCTAACCGGTCTCGAGAACCTCGAGTACCGGGGCTACGACTCCGCCGGCGTCGCCGTCCAGAACGGCTCCGGAATCGCCGTCGAGAAACGCTCCGGCGAGGTCTCCGAACTGAAGTCGTCGATCGACGGCTCGCTCGAGGGCAGCGTCGGGATCGGTCACACCCGCTGGAGCACGCACGGCCCACCGACCGACGAGAACGCCCACCCACACACCGACGAAACGGCCGACGTCGCCGTCGTCCACAACGGCATCATCGAGAACTACGCCGAACTTCGCGAGTGGCTCAAAGCCAACGGCTGTGAGTTCACGAGCGACACCGACACCGAGGTCATCCCCCACCTCATCCAGTACTTCCTCGACGAGGGCCTCGACGGCGAGGCGGCCTTCCGGAAGGCCATCGAGAACCTCGAGGGGAGTTACGCCGTCACCGCGATGATCTCCGACGAACACGTCCTCTACGCCGCACGGAAAGGGTCCCCGCTCGTGGTCGGATTCGAGGACGAGGCGTTCTTCCTCGCCAGCGACGTCCCCGCGTTCCTCGAGTACACCGACGACGTGGTCTTCCTCGAGGACGGCGACGTCGTGATCGTCGACGACGACGGCGTCGAGTTCACCGACCTCGACGGCAATCCAGTCTCGAGAGAACGGAAGACCGTCGACTGGGATCCCGAACAGGCCGGCAAAGGTGGCTACGACCACTTCATGCTGAAGGAGATCCACGAACAGCCCACCTCGATCGCCCAGGCGCTCGAGGGCCGGGTCGACCCCGGTGCAGGGGAAATCGCCCTCGAGGGGTTCGAACCCGGGACGTTCGCGGACGTCGACCACGTCCAGCTCGTCGCCTGTGGAACCTCCTACCACGCGGCGATGTACGGCGCGTTCGCTCTCAGGCAGGCGGGCATCCACGCGACGACGGTGCTCGCGAACGAGTACAGCGTCGCCGCCCCACCGATCGACGAGGACACGCTCGTGATCGCCGTCACCCAGAGTGGCGAGACCGCAGACACCCTGAACGCGCTCCGGCGAGCCACGGCCGGCGGTGCCCGCACGCTCGCACTCACGAACGTCGTCGGCTCGACCGCCGCCCGTCAGGCCGACGACGCGCTGTTCATCCGTGCCGGCCCGGAGATCGGCGTCGCCGCCACCAAGACGTTCTCCTCGCAGGTCGTCATGCTCGTCCTCCTCGCCCAGCGAATCACCGAGGATCGACTGGGCGACCCCGCCGCCGATCCCGATACCCTCCTCCCGGCCCTCTCACAGACGCCGGGAGCGATCGACGACCTCCTCGAGTCCTCGCGGGCGGCGGCGATCGCCGACCGGTTCGAGGACAGCCAGTCGTACTTCTTCATCGGCCGCGGTCTGGGCTACCCGGTCGCCCTCGAGGGCGCACTGAAGTTCAAGGAGATCACCTACGAACACGCCGAGGGGTTCGCCTCGGGCGAACTCAAACACGGCCCACTGGCGCTCGTCACCGCCGACACGCCGGTGTTCGCCGTCTTCGTCGGCGACGAAGACGAGAAAACGCTGAAAAACGCCGCCGAGGCCCAGACGCGTGGCGCACCCGTGGTCGCCGTCTGTCCGGAAGGCCACCGGGCGACCGAGGTGGCCGACGCCCACCTCGAGATTCCGGACACCGATCCGGACGTCGCCGGGCTGCTCGCGAACGTGCAGCTGCAGCTGGTCTCCTACCACGCGGCCGCCCAGCTCGACAGGCCGATCGACAAGCCGCGAAACCTCGCCAAGAGCGTCACGGTCGAGTGAGAGGACTGCTGTCCGCTGCTGACAGCACAACCACACGACGGCTCGCGGTTGCACCGGTCGTCGGTACAGTACCCTGTCCGGGTCGTCGACGACCGAAGCGATCGCTCACGGTCGAATCCGGCGATAGCAAGAGCCCCGCTGTGAAATCCCGAGCGGCTGGTTCCGAATCGAGTGCGCGTCCCGGGAGTCGGAGGACGTGCGACCACCCCCGTAGCCTCACGTCCGACCGACTCCGTCGAGTGCGACCCGCACTCGGTGACGTCGGAATCGGATCTGGAGGGAGTGCGGTGATCGAAATCTATCGTGCTACCGATCGACACCCTCCACCTGAACTAGCTTCCCACCACCATATAAACCCCGTACTTGATGACTACGGGAGGCGCTCCGAGCAGGCGGTACTGGCCCGGGCATACCCGTCTCCGGAAACGACTGTTCATCCGGAACGTCGGTCAGGCAATGGTCACAGTCCGAACCCGTCGGCCCCGAGGTCCCGAGCAGGACGTGTCCGTACCACCGACTCGAGGTGACCGTCACTCGTGCAGCCTGCGAGCAGCTCGGTGGTCACATATCATCCGTCGTGACTTCGGGCCGGACGTGACGACCAGATCAGGTGGAATTGACGGGCAACCCCATCGAAAAACCCCTCGTTTCCAGCCAGAAATACTCGATTTCTGGTGTACTAACACGTCTCACGGTAGTTATCCCGGGAAACTCGATCGCGCGATCTGGGCCGAAGAAACCCGAGACTTCCCCTCGAGACGCGAGTTATGCTGTCTATAGTAAATACCGTTCTGTCGAAACGACCTGACGATGTCGACGGACCAATCCGATACGAAGTGGACGCCGATGACGTCCCGTGAGCACACCAGTGCGCCCCGATGTGTCAACTGTGGAACGCAGGTAACCCGCCAATTCGCTCGCGTCTTCGGCGACAACCGTGACGTGGTTCACGCCTGTCCCGAGTGTGCGACCTATCGCGAGATGAAGACGTCCGATTTCATCCCGAAAGACGCCCGCTAGCCGCTCCGTACTGGCCCGACCAGCCGTCTCCCCGGAGGTCATCGGCGCCAGGGAACTCGGCTCCGGTCTGCCCTTCACCGGCCCGCTCGTCCTCCACCACCCTCCCACCGACGCTCCTCCTGTCCCCTTCGACGGTGTGACCAGTCTCGCGGCCTGACGACCCCATCGCGAAGACGGTCACGCATCCGTTCACGAACGGTAGTCCCACCCTAGCGTTCTGAACCGTCACGGCCGTCTATATACCGACTCCGAGCAGAACCGGCACGGATGGACGACCCTCTCCAGCGACGACGCGACGAACGCCGAACGTGGAGACGGAAACGCCTCCCGCCAGTCGCCTCTCGAGGATCGCCCACTAACAGTCGTTCTCCAGTACACTCAACCCCCGTGAACGTATGAGTTCATCAGATCACGACGTCGACACAGATCGTACCGCCCAGTCGAACCCCGACCGAACTGACGATCAGGAGCCGACGATCGAGGACTGCCCGCCGAGCGCGAAACTCGTCTACAAGGTCCTCGAGTACGAGGCTCCACTGACACAGGAGGGGATCGCCGCCGAATCCCGACTCTGCCCGAGAACCGTCCGGTACGCCCTCGGCACCCTCGAGGAGAGCAGTCTCGTCGCCAGCCGCGTCAGTCTCGAAGACGCGAGACAGTCACAGTACTGGATCCCAGAGGGAACCACGCCGGGTCCCGGTCCAGCAGCCGAGTCGACGTAACGCTCGAGCGGCTCGACGCCCGCTCGAAGACCGCCTGCTCAGGTATCTGCTCGAACTACCGTCGCTTCCGGTACTGATCGACCACGATGTCGAGACCGAACGCCCCGTCGGTGATCTCGTAGTGGGTCTCGAGTCGCGGGTTGAACTTCGCCTTGTAGCGATTGATGCTCGGCACGCCGGCACCGACCATGTCGTAGCGGTCGATGCCGGCGTCGATGCCGTCGCGCATGACGTGCCAGTCCAGCAGGTCGTTGATCGGCAGGTCGACGTCGATCCCCGCGTCGTCGGGCCTGACACCGCCTTGCCACCGGTAGCGGGTGCTGTCGGACTCGACGACGAGGATGCCGCCGACGAACGAGCCGTCGATCCGGCAGACGTACGGCCGGATCGCACCGTCGGGAAGCAGGTCGTAGGCCCGCCTCGCGAACCGACCGCTCATGTGGAACGACCGGTTCTGGGCCTCGTACCGCTGTGAGACCTGCTCGACGATCCGTTCGACGTCCGCCCCAGACCCCTCCTCGATCGTGTACGCATCCTCGTCTGCGTTTCGGACGTTACTCCGGGCGTCACTGCTGAACCGATTCAATAGTTCTTCTTCGCCACAGTCCAGGTCGACGACGTACGTGTAGCCGGGACGGACCTCGTACTCGTTCCAGACGAACGGACGAACGTCGTCGAACTCCGCCGCGACGAACTTCGCGTACACCGGCTCGAGTTCCTCGTCGATCCACTCGATGCAGTCCTCGAGGAACTGCTTGACCCGCCGATCCGCTTTCCGCTGCTTGAGCTTGTCCACGTTGAGCACTGCCGGGCCGAGGTAGGGCGTCCACGACCTCGGCGCTGGCGAGAACGCACCCGTTACGGGCCCCTTCGTGTACTCGAAGACCGGAAAGAGGCCGACGGCCTCCTGCCCTTTGAAACTGGCGAGCAGGTGGGGTCTGGTCTCGGTCTCTTCGGCCTGCAGTCGGAGCGCCTCGGTCCTGAAAAACGGGTTGGTCCCCGGAGACCGCTCGACGTATCGATTCCACTCCTCGGCGTCGGTCCGTGGGTTGAACCGCCTCAGTTCGAGACTCATAGGTAGCCAAGATCGGAGAGTCGGTCTTCGACGACGCCGTCGTCTGTCGCCGTGACGGGCTCGACCTCGTAGGAGGGGTACTCCACGGCTGACGTCCCCTCGACGACCGACAGTGGCTCACCGTCCATCGCCGCATCGATCGGGACGTCGAAGAGCGAACAGATCGTCGGGGCGACGTCGAAGATCGAGGCCCGCCGCTCCGGTGACGAGACGGACTCGCCCTCGTCGATTCCAGCCCCGGCAGCCGCGACGACCCCGACCGGCTTGTGGTTCCACGACTCCATCGGCTCGACGAACAGCTCCTCGCCCAGCGACGCGGAGATCGCCGTGTCGAACTCCCGCGGAACCGTCACCACGTCCGGTGCCGCCTCGAGGTGTGGGCCCTCGAAGCAGGTCTCCCGCGGTTCGACGGCCTCGAACATCGGCTCGCCGTCGGTCGTTGTCACCCCCGAGAGGGCCTCGATCACCTCTTCGCGGACGGAATCGTACTCCTCGGGCGGGACGACCCCGTCGGGTTCGCGACCCTCGAGATTGATCCGGACGCCGAGTTCGCTCTTCGACCGGACGTACGCCCGCGAATCGGGGAAGTCGACCTGTTCGCTCGCCGCCCTGACCAACGCGTTCGGAACCCGACGACCGATAGGCTCTTTCAATCCGACGCGGTCGAGCACACCGGCAACGCGCTGGGTCGTGATTCCGACCCGTGCCGCGAGTTGCATCGCCGTCTGGACCGGCGACCCGTCCGAGGAACCGGCGTCCTCCCCGTCGAGCAAGTCCGACTCCCACGAGGCCGTCCAGTTTGGCATCCCCTCACCGCCGCTCCGGACGGCGACGTCACCCCGCTCGCGGAGGAACTGGTTGACCCGGAACTCGGGCCCCGAAACGGGACCGATACCGTGATCGCTGACGACGAGGATCGTCTCCGGATCGACCGCCTCGAGCGTCCGCTCGAGTTCGTCGTCGACCGCGCCGTAGACTGCCTCGATGGCCTCGCGGTCACCGGGCCGCTCGTGAAAGACACTGTCTGTCTGCTGGAACTGCAAGAAGCCGAAGTCGGGATCCATCCGACGGCAGAGATAGCGAAAGGCCCGGCCGCGACACTCGATCGTCCGCTCGTAGGCCTCGATCGAACGGGCTGGCTCGTCGCCGCTCTGAGGATAGAGCCGGTAGCCGTTACACGCGAGTTTGACGTCCTCGAGGATCCCCGGCGGGTGACACGGCGGGTCCTCGGGTGCGGTCATTCCCGGGATCAACGCCCCGTCGAACTCCCCCGGCGGATGGGTAACTGGGACGTTCACGACCACACTCGAGTAGCCGTGCTCGTCGAGAAGTTCCCAGACTGGGCGGGCCCTGACGTGGCTCGCGTTCACCACGTCCCAGTCGTAGCCGTCGAAGCTGAGAAAGTCGTACACCCCGTGCTTGCCGGGGTTCTTCCCCGTGTACAGCGACGGCCACGCACTCGCCGTCCACGGCGGAATCTGAGAGTCGAGAGGGCCACTCGTCCCCATCTCGAAGACCCGGCGGAGCGTGGGCGTCACTCCCGACTCGAACAGTGGCTCGAGGACGGGACGACACCCCGCGTCGAGCCCGACGACGAGTACGCGCATACCGTCTTCGTCGGACGAAGCTACCATACGGACGCCGTCCGCGCGACCGGGCTTTGTTATTGGAACGCTTTGGGCCTGTAGGGTCGCGCTTCACGCGGAGCGGAGTGCCCGAAAAACGGCACAGTAGCGTGTATCAACCTGTAAGCAACCGTTGTCGATCCGGTCAGCGCCGCCCCTCGACCAGCGTCAGCTTCGACCGGACGGTCTCTGCGAGGACGTACCGACGGCCCTCCTCGCGCTCGAGTACCGACTCGCTGCACAGCTCCGAGAGGAGACTCTGGACTGCCACCGGCGAGCGCTCGACCCGCGGTGCGAGCGTCGCGGTCCCGAGTGGCCCCTCGCGGGTGAGTTCCGCGACGATCTGACTCGCCGTCTCGAACGAACACCGTGACCGTTCGCTCGCCGCCCGAACGTCTCCGGCGATGCCGACCGTCTCCAGCAACTCGACGAACTCCCGGCGCTCGTTGGCGACGATGATCTCCGCCGGACCGGCACCGTCGTCGATCGAGACGTAGCCGAACTCGATCTCGTCGCCATCTGCCTGCACGATCGGCTCTGGCCCCCCCTCTGCTGGCTCGGGTGACTCCGATCCGGTCTCGGTCGCCTCGTCGGTCGGGGACTGCTCCCGCTCGAGTTCGCTCACCCGCCGTCGAAGCCGCTCGTTCTCCGTACGCAACTGGTCGATCGTCTCCGCACGGGACTCCAGCAGCGCCTCGAGCGTCTCGACGTCCTCTTCGGCCTCCGCGAGTTCCTGTTCACGAGCCTCGAGATCGTCTTCGAGCACCTCACACTCCCGCTCGAGTTCGACGATCTCCTCGTGGAGCCGCCGGGTCTCCTCGCCGCCTCCCTCGGGCAACTGCGTCTGGACCATCGACGGGTTCGAGAGTGCGTCGGCCATCTGCTTGGCCGCATTCGAGATGTCTCGCGCGTTCTCGAGTTCGTCCTCGAGGGTCTCGATCCGTTTTTCTTTCTTCTCGAGTTCGTTCTCGAGTTCGATGATCCGGTTTTCCTCGCGTTCTTTCCGCTCGGAGATGTCCTGAAGATCACCGACGAGGGCGTCGGAGACCGACTTCAGTTCGGGACGCTCGAAATCGTCCAGTCCAGGGGTCGCACCGGCGTCGAAGGTGCGCTTGCGGCGAAACTGGATCTTGCGGACGTCGACTTCGTTCCAGTCGGTCTGGACGAACGCCTGCCCGTCGTTCAGTTCGGAGACGAGTTCGGAGTACTCGGTGTCGATGATCCGGCCGACGACCTTGGTGTCGTTGTCCCAGGTCAGCCGGTGCCAGACGAGCCAGTTCGCCTGCGTGATGAAGTCCTTCTTGACGTCGGCAGGGCGCTGGCTGATCCCCAGAATTCCGAGGCCGTGCTTGCGGCCGCGCTTGCCGATCTTGATCAGCAGTTTGCCGGTCTCGCCGCCACCGCCGCCCTCGGGAATGTACTCGTGTACCTCCTCGACGACCAGCAAGAACGGCTTCTTGAGCTTCTTCTCCTTGACGAACAGCTGTCTGGCCGTCTCCCGAAGCAATTCGTCGGCGACCTCCTCGTCCAGATAGCCCGAGACGTCGAGGATGATCGGAACGTTCTCCTCGAGTGCGAGCGTCGCCATCTGTTCTGCGTGCTCGGGGCCGATCTGGATGTCACACTCCTCGTCGGCACCCGCGTGGAGCATCTCGTATTCCTCTTTGAGGCCGTAGTACTCGCCGTCTGTGTCGACGATCAACAGGGGAAAGCCGGCCTCGAGCAGTTCTTCTGCGATCACCGAGGCCGTGTTCGACTTGCCCGATCCGGACTTGCCAGTGACGAAACCACGACCAGTCAGAAGTTCGACCACCGGGAGGTGAAGGTCCGACCCGTCGTCCGTCTCGCCGACGAGGATCTCCCGTTGACGGTCCTCACTCACCGCGTCCCCACCCCGTCTGCGAACGGTTCGATCATACTACCAGTACCGTTCCGAGCAAACCACCTTGAATATTGGCCTCAGGGAGACGACGGACG
This sequence comes from Natrarchaeobaculum aegyptiacum, assembly GCF_002156705.1. Taxonomy (NCBI): domain Archaea; kingdom Methanobacteriati; phylum Methanobacteriota; class Halobacteria; order Halobacteriales; family Natrialbaceae; genus Natrarchaeobaculum; species Natrarchaeobaculum aegyptiacum. The sequence goes on along the minus strand of NZ_CP019893.1, from coordinate 417,332 downwards.
ACGCCGCTCGAGGCCGGGGCGGTGGGGAGCGGTCTGGCGAGGTCGAATCCGCCGTGGTCGTCGGCCGGCTCAGTCGTCCGAGCCGTAATTCAGCTCCGGCGGCAACTCGCTGTGGCCGAGTCGCATGTGACGCTCGTGGTAGATGTGGGCTGTCGCCGTCACCGTGAACGTCACCGCGATGATCGCGGCCCACGTCAACTCCGACAGCATCGTCAGCGGGTAGATCTCCAGCCAGATCGCTGCGATCAACGCGCAACTGACCGCACCCAGCGAGAGGTACAGCTCCCGCCAGGCGAACTCGTGACCCGGAACGATCTCGAGGTAAATACTCAGGTCCTTGGTCCGGTCGGTCGCCTCGACGATCCCCCGATCGGAGTCGAACCGGAGGATTCCCGCCTCGTCCATCTTCGGCAGGTGTGTCTGCTGGAGCGTCGTGTAGACGCGCTTGCGCTGGGCCGAGGTCACGCCGTCGAGAGTCGTCTCGTACTCCCAGGCGGCGACCTGCTGTGCCAGATCACCGAGTTCGACCGGGCGATCGTCCCGTTTCAGGTAGTGAAGGACGTACCGCCGTCGCTGATTCCGGAGCACCTCGAACGTTTCCCCTTTCGTTAGCTCCGGCGGTTCCTCGCTCGGAGCGCTGTCGACGGGGTCGGCGTGTTGTTGGGTCGCCATGTCGATCACCACCGTTCGGCGACGGCCGAACCGTCCAGACCCGATCGTACACCCATTAGATGCCGGGAGGGACGCCACCTATATAATTCTCTTGACCTCGTCGGAAAGTTACACTCGATCTGACACCGGGCCAAACCCGACGGCGCGACGGCGGGCGATCGAATCGATCCAGCCCGAGAACAGATATTGGCAGCGGAGTGCGATTTACGTGACCCGACGTCCAGCGATTAGGCCCCGCGGACCGCCACGATCGACTCGGCGATCTCCGCCGCCAGCCCTGCCTTCGTCCCCTCGTACTGGGCTGCGTCGGCCGCGTGGACCAGCAGTGCGCGCGTTCGTTCGTCGCCCATCACACTCGCGTCGTTGGCCACCACGAACGAGAGATCCGCCCGCTCGAGCGTCGCTCTTGCCTCCTCGATCATCGCCGCGTCGTCTCCCGAGGTCTCGGCTTTGAACCCGACGATCGGCAGGCCGGGGTGATCCTCGCGAATCTCGTCGATGAGCTTCGGCGTCGGCTCGAGCTCGAGGGTCAACTGCTGCCCGGATCGAATCTTCTCCGGACTCCCCTCGACCGTGTAGTCGCCGATCGCAGCGGCCGAGACGAGCACGTCCGCAGAGCCGTGGTCCCCGCCGTCGGCGCAGGCGTCCCGCGTCGCCTCGAGCATCTCCGCCGCGCTCTCGACCGGTTCGACCGCCGCGTATGGAACCTCGGGACCGTCGTGGACGAGCGTGACGTCCGCTCCACGAGCGTAGCAGGCGCGAGCCACGGCCCGTCCCATCCGCCCCGACGACCGGTTCGTCAACACGCGCACGGGGTCGATCGACTCGCTCGTCGCCCCGCTCGTAACCACGACGTGGTCGCCCTCGAGCGGCCGGTCACCAGCCGCGCGAGCGACGTCACAGACGATCGCCTCCTCGCTCGCGATCTTGGCTTTCCCCTCTTCGATTCGGGGATCGACGAACTCGACGCCCCACCCCTCGACGGTCCCGATGGCCTCGAGTACGCCCGGGTGGTCGTACATCGGTTCGTGCATCGCGGGGGCGATCACCACCGGCGTACCGGCCCCGAGTGCGGTCGTCGCGCAGGTCGTCACCGGCGTGTCGTCGACCGCACCCGCGATCTTCCCGACCGTGTTCGCCGTCGCCGGCGCGATCAGGAAGACGTCGGCCCAGCCGTCGTACCCGCACAGCTCGACGTGCTCGACGCGACCCGTAATCTCTGTGACGACGTCGTGTTCGGTGGCGAACTCGAGTGCCCACGGGTGGATGATCCCCCGTGCGCTCGCCGTCATCACGCCACGAACCGACGCCCCCTGCCGACGCAACTCGTGGGCCAGTTCGACCGTCTTCACGGCCGCGATCGAACCACTCACCCCGAGCGCGACGTTGACTCCCTCGAGCATGTGCCCCAACTTCTCACGGCGGTGTGTTAAGGATAGCGAGGTGGCCGGCTCGAGGCCTCGAGCGGGGCCGGTCGGGAAACGGTTCAGGCTAATTATCACATCTGAAACCGTTGCTCGAGGAAGTGGTAGATGATTACAGGAGAATCGGCAGACTGAAGCGGTTCAAGCGGGTGCTGTAATAGTTCTATCTCGTTTTGGATAGCGATAGTAGAACGCGTTCGTGACACAATTTTAATCTGAACTGTACACTAACAACTAATTATATATAGGGTGTTTGCCAACGGTTATTCAGCACCGAATCGGGCGGCAGAAAGGTGGCGCGCGAGGGACGTGGTGTCGCAACCCCCAATCCCTTCGCACCCGGTCATTGCGTTGGAGCCGGGATAACCTTTCTGACCGTTCACGGGTGCTGCTACATACCCATGCTCGATGGAAAACAAATTTCAAAGAAGTTAATCGGATCAGAGGACGAACGGGCAGTCAGCCCAGTCATTGGTGTCATCCTGATGGTCGCAATCACAGTCATTCTCGCGGCTGTGATCGCGGCCTTCGTGCTCGACCTCGGTGGGAGCGTCGGTGAAGAGGCACAGGCAGGTGTGAACGTTGAATCGCTTGAAGGAGATAACTACAGTGTCTCTGTAACGTCGATGGGGAACTCCGACGGTGTCGCTATCGTCAATTCCTCTGGCGGAGTTGAACACACGTATAACTTGGAACAAGGCGAGCTAAATAATGCAACTGCTGGTGGCTCTGAAGAATTTGCCCACATTCAGAATACCGGCGGACAAGTGATTGTCAACACTGGTGATGGTGATGCGACTAACGTCGTTGCATACATCGGTACTGATGTTGAGGACGGTGACGACAATCTAGACGCAGCGGAGTCCACCGCGACGATTCGCAGTATCGGGTAATCCAACTTAGCGTAGATTTCCACTCTTTGTCAACGTTTCCTGACAATACGTGATGTTGTTATCCTGCAGGACTAGATTTGTGTACAGTTTATCCAGACGTACACTATGGTAATACTGACTGAAAGTCACCTATATTTCGTCAGCTTAGAGAAGGTTCTGGAGGATGTCGATTGTCTATTCACGGAAACAGCCTAGTGAGGTGGTTCAAGCAGTCACTGTGGCAGTTCTACCCTCTACTGATTCTCAATTATGAAAACCTCTTAGAACCCTATTTTAACCAGAACGATACACTAACAACTAATTATATATAGGGTGTTTGCCAACGGTTATTCAGCACCGAAATCGGACGGCAGGAAGGTGGCGCGCGAGGGACGTGGTGTCGCAACCCCCAATCCCTTCGCACCCAACCATTCGGGTTGGCGATGGTGTATCCTTTCTGATCGTTCACGGGTGCTGGCATACACATGCTCGATGGAAAGCAAATCTCAAAGAAGTTAGTCGGATCGGAGGACGAACGAGCTGTCAGTCCAGTTATTGGCGTAATCCTGATGGTTGCAATCACGGTCATTCTCGCGGCTGTGATTGCGGCTTTCGTACTCGACCTCGGCGGGAGCGTTGGTGAAGAACCGCAGGCAGGCGTAAGCGTTGAATCCATCGGTGACGGTAACGTCAGCGTGTCCCTGACGTCAATGGGGAACTCAGATGGCGTCGCTGTTGTTGCTAGCAACGGATCCGTCATTAACGACAATACCTCCAGCCCTGAGCCAGCTATGTTGAACCGGACAGGTGCAAGCACGATTGTAGATGAAACCGAAGCTGTGAATGTTGTCGCCTACATCGGCGAAGACGTTGAAGCTGACAACCCAGACAGTCTTGACGAAGCGGAGGCAGATGCTACGATCGCTAGCATCAACTAACAGTCTAGTCTAACATATCCTTTTATAATGTGAGCCATATTCTACTGTGATAAGCCACACATCTGTCTGATTTTGAGGGCAGTGATGATCGTAGCCCATCTTTATTGAAGTTCTAATCATCGTCTGTCAACCACGATTGACGATAATTTCCGACAAAGTACCAAAATAAACGATGGGAATATTTTTCTTTCAGTACTCATCCGTTACAAAATCCTCGATGTTCTCACCACCGTATCGGTATTTTGACCTATCAACCCACCGAGCTCGGCCGGGGTAGAACTCACGTAGTTCACCCCTCAGAACTTGTTCGCAGGGCAAAACTATCGGTAAATAGTGAAGGGAATTTCGACGTTCTCAGAGATGCGAACGGCTACAGTTGGACACCTAGAGAATATGAAGTGGGACCGCCGAGAGTCGAACTCGGGTCCTACGGACCCCATCCGCAGAGGATACCACTACCCCACGGTCCCGCACTCGAGTGGAGGGTCGTCTGCCGTTTAAGAGTGTCGTTTCGGTGGTGGCCCCGTGACTCGGTCACACGAGGACGCGCTCGAGGTCGACGACAGTTCCTTCGTCGGTTGCGGGATCACCGACGAGTCGGCCGAGACAGACCGCGGCTCCCGCAGGTGTGAGACAGGTGACGAGCGCGCCCTGCTCGAGTCCGTCGTCGGCCTCGAGCACGCCCGGCGCGTACACCGGGGCGCCGTTTGCGACCTCTCGGGCGGCCGATTCGGCGATCACGAGCTGTGGCAGGTCCTCGAGAATGCGCTCTGCGGGATCGACGACGTCGTACAGGAGGTCGGAATCGTCGTCTTCGACCCAGTAGGCGAGGGCGTCCAGAAAGTCGTAGGCGCTGTAGAGGTCGGTGTCGTCGAACGGCGCGGTCTCGGTACGCCGGAGGTGGCCCATGTGCCCGCCGGTGCCGAGTGCCAGCCCGAGGTCGTGACAGAGCTTTCGGACGTAGGTGCCGCTCTCACAGCGGATTCGCAGGAGCAGTTGTCGCTCGCCGCGGTCGAGCACCTCGAGGTCGTAGATCTCTCGGACCCGGAGACGGCGGGAGACGGCGCTCTTGCGCGGGGGCTTCTGGTAGATGGGCCCCTCGAACTCGGCGACGACCGAGTCGGCATCGGCCGGGACGGTGCCGTGGCACTCGAGCACGGCGACGTACTCTTTCGAGCCCTCGAGGAACACCGGTGCGAGCCGGGTCGCGTCGCCGAGCATGACCGGGAGGCAGCCGGTGACCTTCGGATCGAGGGTGCCGGCGTGGGCGGCGCGGTCGAATCCGCTCTGGATCACGCCCTCGTGGTCGTCGTCCGCGCGCGTCTCGAGAGCGTCTGCGACGGCGTCGCGGAGCCAGCCGCTGACCTGATGAGAGGAGGGGCCGGGTGGTTTGTCGAGGTTGACGACGCCGAAGGCGAGCAACTCGGCGGGCGAACGGTCGTCGGGTGGGCCACGGAGAGTCATCTGTCAGAACTCGTAGTCGACGTCCACGGGAGGCTGCCCCTCGTCACCTGCGTCGTCGTACTCGTCGACGGCGGTGACGAGCATGTCGAGGACGGCGTCGGGCTCCCACCGGGCGGTGTTGACCGAGAGGTCGTAGATGGTCAGATCGCGGATGTCGATGCTGTAGTACTCTTCGTAGCGCTGGGCTTCGCTCGCCTCGCGGGCCTGGGTCTCCTCGGTCGCCCGCGTCGGATCTTTGTCCTCGCGTTCGGCGATTCGCTTGCCACGGACCGACGGCGGCGCGTCGAGCCAGAACCGGAAGTCGGCCTGTTCGCCGGCGAGCCACCCTGCGAGCCGTGACTCGAGGACGAGGTCGTCCCGGTCGACGGCGATTTCGCGGAGCCGCCGATCGAGGTCGCGGTCGATCTGTTCGTTCTCTTCGGCGAGCTTGTTGAACTCGAGTGGGGTGTAGCCGCGTTCGTCGGCCAGTTCCCTGAAGATGTCACCGCCACTGACGTGGTCGAGGTCGAAGGCGTCGGCGAGCAAGCCAGCGGTCGTGCTCTTTCCGCTTCCCGGTGGGCCGGAGACGGTGAGTAACATATTCGGAGTGAGCGGTGGCCGGTAAAATGGGTTTTGAATCGGTCTCGGCCGGACTCAGGAGAGTGGTGAGGCGGACTCCAGCGGCTGCGGTTGGCCGTGCCCGACGGTCAGGGACAGCGGACCGACTGGCGGGGATCGAAGATGCGGGTGAGAATCGTTCGACGGGGACGAGAGCGCGCCGCTCAGGTTCCCGAGGGCGTCATGTCGATGTTGAGCGCCTTCCGGAGCAGCTGGGTGAAGCCCATCGAGCAGACGAAGTACCAGATGATCCATGCCCACATCGGTCCGAGCAGTCCCTGATTGAGCTGGACGTGGCCGGCGATCGGCATGATCATCTCTAGCTCCGTGCCAGAGACGGCTGCGCCGTGGTTCCCGAGGATCTTCCAGTACATCCAGAGAAACAGTGGGATGGTAAAGAGCATGATCCAGACCATCGGGCGGAACTGCTCTTTGAACATCCCCATGTTCTCGGCCATCGCCTCCATCTGTTCTTCGCGAACCTCCTCCATCTCGTTCTCGAGGCGTTCGATCTCGGCTTCCGGAGCGTCGCGTTCTTCGGCTTCCTGCTTGCGCTGGCGGACGTCTTTCTGTTTCTCCTGCATCGACTTCATCCGCTCCTGGTACTTTGCCATCACCTCCGGGTTCATCAGGTTCGCCTGCAGGAGCGTCGAGTACAGACCCGTGAGCAACGCGACGGCCAGAATCACGGCGTAAAACGGCAACGCGGCATCGAGCGGGGCAAGGACCGTGTCGATGGTGCCACCGACGGTGTTGCGGACGTCCTCGAGCCAGTAGCCGATCATCAGGAGGACGGAACCGACCGCGGCGAGTTTGTCCCAGCGTGACCACTTGGTCTCCTCGGCGTCGAGGTCGACGTCGGCGGCGATCGAGTCGGTATCACCGTCGAGGGCCTCGTCGAAGGCCTCGCGATCGGCGATCACGAAGCCCTCGTCGCCGTCGACGAGCACACCTTTCTCGATCAGTCGGCCCCACTGCCCGCTCGTGAGGTCGTCGTTGACGTCGCCCCACTGGACCTCGCCGCCGTTCTCGTCGGCCGTCTCGCGGATGGTCTCGAGGGCGTCGACCATCGAGGCGTCCTCGCGGACGAGGGCGGTTACCTTCTCGGCTGTACGCGTCATCTATCTGGGCTAGGAGTGGTCCGGTATACAAGTGTTTATTTTCTATTCTTCGCGCGGGCACGGACGAAGTGGTGACCGCGGAGATTGAACGGTGGATCGAAAGTGTGCGCAGGGGCCACTCAGGTGAGTGATTGCGGAGATCACCCCAGCGATCCAGCGCGCGGCCGCCCGCCGTTCAGTCCGACTCGACGCTCGGGTGCATCGTCGGTTCGTCCTCGAGCGGGTCTGCGAACGCCTCGAGGATCGTTTCCCGCGCTCGTTCGTCCCGCCGTCGTCGCTCGTCGTCGTCGATCTCCTCGCACCCCGGTGGGACCTCGCGGTCGCGACCGGTGAAGTAGTCCTCGGGAGCGACCCAGTCGTGATAGAAGTTGACGTCGGCGTCGTGGATGACCGCGAGGCCGACTTTCGCGCCGTGACCGGCCGCGACGATGGCCTGGTGGGGCTCGCCCGCGATGCGACCCGCGGCGTAGACGCCGTCGACGGCCGTCCGTCCCGCTTCGTCGACGTCCACGAGGTGTTTACTCCCGCGCTGGATGCGGCCGACGTCGAGCGGGACGATGTACTCGCTGTCGGGCCACGACGCCGCGACCAGTCGACGCGCCTCGAGTGGCTCGCCACCGTCGGTCTCGACGACGAATCCGGCCTCGAGGTCCGTCTCGTCGATCGGTTCGACGTGAGTCACGTGGCCGAGTTCGAACGTCGCACCGGCGGTGCTGGCTTGCTCGCGAACCAGTTGCAAATAGCGCCGGGCGTCGATGCCGTCCGGGAACCCCGGATAGTTCTCGAGGCTGGCATTTCGCGCGAGGATCGACTCGCCGCCATCGATGACGAGCGTGTCGAGGCCCGCTCGAGCGGTGAAGATCGCGGTTGCCATGCCGGCGACGCCGCCGCCGACGATACAGACGTCTCGCATGACTGGCGGTTCTTCCTGTGAGTATAGAAGGTGTTCGACTCGCGCCGATTCCAGTGCGATCGACGGTGTTCGAGCCCAATCGACCCTGCTCGCAGTCGATCGCCTTCGCTCACGGTCGAGTCGGACACCGCTGATGGAAATCCTTACTTTCGCGAACGGTGTACCTGACTGGTGTGGACAGAATTCTCCTCAGTACGGTCGCCTACCGCTCGCCAGAGGAGGTCTTCCCGTACGTCTGTTCGTTTACCGACTATCCGCGGTACACGGACCACCTGAAGGAGGTCCGGGTACACGGCGACGGCGGCGTGGGCTCGGTGTACGATCTTCGACTCGCCTGGTGGAAGCTGAGCTACACCGCACGCTCGAAGGTGGTCGAAGTGACCGAATCCGAGTCACTCGAGTGGCGGCTGGTCGACCACCTCGACGCTCGCGGGGAGTGGCGAGTCGAACCCGAACCGGAGGCAGCGCCACCGGAGGCGGAGACGGCGAGTCGGATTTACTTCGAGGCACTGTACGATCCGCATTCGGCCGACAAGAGTGTACTCTCGCTCCCGCGATTCGTCTCGATCGACTGGGTGATCTCGAAGGTTCGGCCGCGATTGCTCGACGAGGCCCAGACCGTGGTCGAACGGCTCGTCGCGGACATCGAAGGCCAGCGCCGGGACGTCGAGTTGACGATTCACGAGATGCCCTGAGCCAGATACGGACCCGACCCCTGACCCAGTTCCGGTCCTGACCCTGACCGACGGTCTCCCGCCGCTACGTTCCAGCCGCTCGTGCGGTCGCGTTCTTCGGTGAACTCAGTCGGCGAGTGAGTCGACGACGAGGATCGATCCCTGCATCGTCATCTCGTGGGGTGCACAGACGTAGGCCGCGAGTTCGTCGGTGGCCGTCACCGTCAGTTCCTCGGTCGCGTCGGCTCCCTCGAGGAACGGCGTCTCGTACTCGTCGACCGGATCGTCAGCTGCGTCCCGGAGCTGTAACTGGTGGATCGCGCCGTCGCCGTTTTTGACATCGATGGTGTACTCCCGACCGGCCTCGAGGACGAGAGTCGGATTCTCGACACCTTCGACGATCGATGGGGAGATACCCTCCCAGCCAGCGGTCAGGGCCTCGAGTTCGATCGTCGAGACGTCGGCCCAGTCAGCAAGATCGACGAAGTCGAACGCCTCGATCGTGTCGCCAGTTTCCGGGTCTTCGCCGACGGGGACGACCACGACCGCGTAGCCCCCGGTTCCGACGTCGTCGACCGTCACGGTGATCGACTCGCCGGTGCTCTCGAGTTCGTAGTCCGACGGATCGTCGATCCCGTCGCCGGTGACGAAGACCGTCGCCGGACCGTCGCGGTCGGCCAACGTCAGGTCGACGCGCTCGAGGCCCTCGCGCTCGAGGTCGACGGTCGCGTCCACGGTCGGCTGGAAGGGCTGGTATAGCCAGGCGTACCACTCTCCCTCGAGGTATACGACGGAGACCGAGAGGCGGTGATCGAACCGAACGCCGTCGGACTCGAGGTCGAGGTCGTACTGGAGGGCAAAGCCTCGGCCGTCCCCGGGGTCGCCATCGGGAAGCATCCCGACGAGTGCGTCTTCCGGCCCCCACGAGCGGTAGTCGATCGCGTGGACCTCGTCGGGGGAGAAACTCTCCTCGTACTGCTGGGTCCACTCCTCGCGGTGGAATCCGGCGGCGTCCCTGACGGGTGCGTAGCTCACCGCAGTTTCGGTGTCGCCGTCAACGACGGCCTCGAGGAGGGCTCGAGCGACCTCACGGGCCGCCTCTTGGAGTTCGTCCTCGTCGTCTATCCCGTCGTCGGATTCGTCGTCGCCGTCGTCTTCGACGGACGCACCGTCCTCGGTATCGACGTCGACGTCAGCCGTGTCCGAGGATGGCGCTGGATCGTCGGCCAAATCGTCCGTCGAGTCGGATTCCGGATTCGGGCCAGTTCCGGGATCAGGGTCGTCGAGACACCCTGCAGCACCAATTGGGAGGCCGATCAGCCCACTCCGGAGGACAGTTCGTCGGTTCGGGGACATGTTCCCAGATCGTTCACAGCAGTTGATAAGTGTTCGGAGGCTCAGAACGATCAGAGCGTGTAGTCGTACTCGCCGTCTTCGGTCTCGAGGAACGCGGTCAACAGATCGATCGTCGCCGCGACGTCGTCGACGTGGGCGGTCTCGGTAACGGTGTGGAGGTACCGCGTCGGGACCGAAATTGCACCGACGGGTTTCGCGCCCGCGGTGTGCTGGAAACCAGCCGTATCGGTGCCGCCGGCGGGCAGGATCTCGAGCTGGTAGTCGATCTCGCGGTCCTCGGCGACGGCTTTCATCCGGCGGTGGACCTTCGGGTTGGTGATGACGCTCGAGTCTTTGAGTTTGATCGCTGCGCCGTCGCCCAGTTTCGTGACCTGCTCGCCGCCGTCGAATCCGGGGACGTCGTTGGCGACGGTGACGTCGAGTGCGATGGCGAGGTCGGGATCGACGTCGACGCCGAGAGCCCGCGCGCCACGCAGGCCGACTTCCTCCTGGACGGTCGCACAGAAGTGGATCGTCACGTCCGGCTCGTCGAGCCGGCGCGCGGCCTCGAGCATGGCGAACAGGCAGACCCGATCGTCGAGGGCTTTGCCGGTGATCGTTTCACCGACGCGTTCGGTAGTCTGGTCCATCGTCACGAGGTCGCCCGGCGAGATCGTCTCGGTGGCTTCCTCGTGGGGGAGGCCGACGTCGACGGCGACGTCGTCGACCTTGGGGGTCTTCTCGCGGTCTTCCTCGTCCAGCGTGTGCGGTGGTGGCGAACCGATCACGCCGGGAACGTCGCCGTCTTCGGTGTGGATCGTCACCCGCTGGGCTTTGAGCACGCGGGCGTCCCAGCCGCCGAGGGCGTCGAGTTCGACGAACCCGAACCCGTCTTCCTCGCCTGCGACGTGACGGACCATGAAACCGATCTCGTCCATGTGCGCTGCGACGGCAACCGAGAAGTCAGACTCGCCTTCGAGCGTCCCGACGACGTTCCCCATGGCGTCGGTTCGGACGCGGTCGACGGCCCCGTCCAGTTCGTCGAGTACCTGCTCGCGGATGCGGTCCTCGTAGCCGGGCACGCCGCTGGTCTCGGTGAGCGTCGTCAGCAACTCGAGGTCGAACGGTGTGGATGTCATGGTGTCACGTGTAGCGGTCATCGTCATAAGCACGGGGGTCCCGGCCGCGGCCCTGCACGTCCGAGGGGGGTTCAAACGGTGTCGATGGTAACCGCGAGGTATTAACCGATCGACAAGCTATGGGTGCCTATGAGTGACGTACGCGTCGCAGGAACGGGGTTGACGCCGTTCGGAAACACCCCGGACCGGACGGGACGAGACCTCTTCGCCGAAGCGACAATTGCCGCCTTCGAGGACAGCGGCGTCCCTCGAGAGGACGTCGACGCCGTCTTCTACGGCAACTTCATGGGTGAGCTCGCCGAACACCAGGGTCATCAGGGACCGCTGATGGCCGAAGCCGCGGGCGTCAGGGCGCCGGCGACCCGGTACGAGTCCGCCTGCGCCTCGGCCGGGACCGCCGTCCGTGACGCGGTACTTCAGCTTCGCAACGGCGAGATCGACGTCGCCCTCGTCGGTGGCGCAGAACGAATGACCAACCTCGGCACCGCCGGTGCGACCGAGGCGCTCGCGATCGCCGCCGACGACCTCTGGGAGGTTCGCGCCGGCGCGACCTTCCCCGGCGCCTACGCGCTGATGGCGCGGGCGTACTTCGAGGAGTACGGCGGCGATCGAACCGACCTCGCCCACGTCGCGGTCAAAAACCACGAGAACGCCCTTACGAACGAGAAAGCCCAGTACCAGAGCGAGATCAGCGTCGACGACGTCCTCGAGGCGCCGCTGGTCTCTGAACCGCTCGGCCTCTACGACTCCTGTCCGCTCTCCGATGGCGCGGCCGCGCTGGTCCTCACCAGCCAGGAATACGCCGACGAACACGACCTCGATGCGCCGGTCGCGATCACCGGAAGCGGGCAGGGCGGCGACCGCATGGCACTCCACGGCCGGGCGCACCTCGCACGGACGCCCGCCGCACGCGAGGCCGGCGCCGAAGCCTACGTCGACGCCGGCATCGAGCCGAGCGACGTCGACCTCGCGGAGGTCCACGACTGCTTTACGATCGCCGAGGTGCTCGCACTCGAGGCACTCGACCTCGAGCCGATCGGCGAAGGGATTTCGGCTGCTCGAGACGGGCGGACGACCGCCAACGGCGAGACGCCGGTCAACCTCTCCGGTGGGCTGAAAGCGAAGGGCCACCCCGTCGGCGCGACGGGCGCGTCCCAGATCGCCGAGGTGGCGAAACTCCTCTCGCGAGACCACCCCAACAGCGAACACGTCGAGGACGCACGGATCGGGCTCGCCCACAACGCGGGTGGCACGGTCGCCAGTGCGACCGTCCACGTTCTGGAGGTGACCCGATGAGCGACGACGTCCGCGACGGTGGCTTCGACGAGTGGCTCGACGCCGCCGAGGAGGGCGAGGCGTACTACCTCGAGTGTCCCGCAGAACACGGGTCGCTCCCGCCGCGACGGGTCTGTCCGACGTGTGGCTCGACCGATCTCGAGGAACAGCCGTTCCCGGAGACCGGTGAGATCGAAACCTACACCGTCACGCACGTCCCGACGCCAGCGTTCGAACAGGACGCCCCGTACGCGACCGCGGTCGCCGACTTCGGGCCGCTTCGAATCACGGGACAGGTCGTCGGCATCACTCCCGAAAACGTCGAGGTCGGCCTCGAGGTCGAACTCGAGGTGACGGTCTCGGAAACGACCGGCGAACGCGTCGTCGGGTTCTGGCCGGTCTAGGCCGGTCGACGCCCTGCAGGATCCCGGTTCCCGTCGACCACTCGTCGCCACGATTGACAGTCACGGCGGGCTCAGAACGGTGTTTTTGTGGCTTCTTCGCGTGCGAGCGAACGCATGAGCACCGATACCAATACTCATGAGCGGGCGGTGACGAGACGGTCGCTTCTCGCAACCGTCGGCGGGACGCTCACAGCAGCCGGGGCACTCGCCGCGATTCCGACGGCCGCTGCGGAGCCGATGGAGTGGGGCCGGAACGGGACGGCGTACGCGACCCAGATCACCCTGCAGTTGTTCGGCCCGGAGTCCGAGCAACTCGCCCAGACTGCAAGCGAGGCCGCACTCGAGGGCATCGCCCAGCAGGCACCGGACGCCCCGGAGGCGCTGCTGACGGAATCCGTCTGTTCGGGGACGGCCTACGGGTCGGTGATCGGGACGACCTCGGGAGTGGCGATCACCGGCGTTCAGGACCCGGATCACGTTCAGGCGGCCGCACAGGGTGCTGCGGCGGGTGGGATCGCGACGGTCGCACAGTACGAGGACGATTACTTTTCATTCGACGGGACGTACGCACGACCGGGATACATCGACGTCGATGGACGACGAATCGAACTCCTGCCGGAGGGCCAGGGGATGATCACCGACACGGGCCCGTTCATGCGAATCCCCACGTCTGGAGCGGCGACGGGTGCACTCCAGCGACCGTTCCTTGTCCCGGATCAGACACCAGAAACGACATACTGGGCTGCCTTCACTGGCGTGAACGAAGGAGCAACCTATTACCTCGAGACGGGCATCTCAGAGGGACACACCGTCGCGAGCAGGGCCGGGGCCGGAGCGATATATTACCAGGGGTAGGGCCCGGTGCCGGCGGGTCACTCGCGGGCCCACAGCGTCGCAATTTCGCCGACGATCTCCGGGTTTCGGAGCGGCGCGCTATCCTCGAGCGGCCGGTCCTCGACGATGCGCTCGAGGATTCGATACATGGTCTTCCCGGAGTGCGTCTCGGGGAGTTCGGGGGTGAAGACGACAGCCGCGGGGCGTGCGAACTCCCCGACGCGTTCGGCCATCGCGTCGGCCACTGCCTCGCGAATGGCTGCCCGATCTCGCGTGTCCCGCTCCTGTGCCGTCGTCGCGAAAACGTAGAGGTCGGTGTCGCCATCGGCACTTCCCGCCACGGCCGCGGCCTCGGTCACGCCCTCGACGCTCGTGATCGCGGCCTCGAGTTCGGCCGTCCCGAGGCGTCGGTTGCCGATCGTGACGACCTCGTCCGCCCGGCCGATGATCGTGACGTAGCCGTCCTCGTCGGCGACCGCGCGATCACCGGTGATATATCGCCAGCTATCTGCACGGTCGTCGGAGAACTCCTGCCAGTACTCCGCGAGCACCCAGTAGTGGTCGCTCTCGAGGGGAGCGAGCATCGACGGCCACGGGCGTTCGATCGTCAGGTAGCCGGGTTCACCCGGCGGGAGTTCTCGTCCCTCGTCGTCGACCACCGAGACGTCCATGCCGGGCAATGGTGGGCCCGCAGCGCCGGGTTTCATCTCGTCGACGCCGGGGAGCGTCGAGAGTACGACGCTCCCGGTCTCGGTCTGCCACCAGGTGTCGACGATCGGGCAGCGCTCTTCGCCCACGTGCGTGTAGTACCACTTCCACGTGTCGGGGCCGATCGGTTCGCCGACGGTCCCCAGCAGCCGGAGCGACGATTTGTCGTGAGCCGCAGGGAACGACTCACCCCACTTCATGAACGTCCGGACCATCCCTGGCGTGGTGTAGAACACCTCGACGCCGTTTCGCTCGATGATCTTCCACGGGCGATGTCTGGCAGGGTACCGGGGGTTGCCCTCCGCGAGAACGACCGTCGCGCCACGCGCGAGCGGTCCGTAGACGACGTAGGAGTGGCCGGTGATCCAGCCGACGTCGGCCGTACACCAGTAGGTCGTCCCCGGCGCGAGGTCGAACACCGCCCGGGCCGACCAGGTCACCCCCGCGAGGTAGCCGCCCGTCGCGTGAGTCATCCGCTGGGGCTCGCCGGTCGTCCCCGAGGTGTGGATGTGAAACAGCGGGTCCGTCGCCGCTCGAGAGACTGGTTCGACGTCCGTGCCCCGATACTGGTCGATCAGGTCGTCGTAATCGTACTGGTGGGCCTCGAGTTCGACCTCGTGGCTCGCACCCAGCCTGTCGACGACGACCGTCGGCACCGTCGATTCGAGGGCCGCGAGCGCCGCGTCAGTTTTGCGCTTCTGGTCGATAGCGAGCCCGTCGCGGTAGTAGCCGTCACAGGTGACCAGCGCGCTCGAGTCGACCGCAGTCATGCGCTCGACCAGCGCGTCGGGGGCGAATCCAGCGAAGACGACGTTGTGCAACGCCCCGATGCGGGCACAGGCGAGCATCCCGATGGGTAACTCCGGGAGCGTCGGCAGCGCGAACGTCACCACGTCGCCCTCGCTCACACCGAGGTCCCGCAGTGTGGCTGCAAGTGCCGTCGACTCACGGTGCAGGTCGTGGTACGTATAATCTCGCTTCTCTCCGCGCTTTCCCTCCCAGCGGATCGCCAGCTGGTTCTTTCGATCCTCGAGGTGGCGGTCGACGCAGTTTTCGGCGGCGTTCAGCCGCCCGTCCGGAAACCACCGGTAGAACGGCGCGTCGGAATCGTCGAGAACCGCTTCGGGTGGCTCGTGCCAGTCGAGTTCCGCCGCTGCTGCCATCCAGCAGTCGGGCCACTCGCGGTCGAACCGCTCGCGACAGTCCTTAGCGAGCGGCTCCGCCTCGCGGCTGAATGCAACTGGCTGTCGACGCCGGCGCGCGGGAGCCGTCTCGAGCCGCCAGTCCGGTCGCTCGTTGCCCATCGGTCACGTGCTACGTTCTCGAAGGACGTGTAGATTGTGCCCACGTCTCACTCACCGAACGGCTCACTCGAACGAGACGGCGGCGTCTGATTCCGCCACGGTCGCACCGTCCTGTGCGGCGAACGCGTCGTGGACCCGGTCGTAGGTCTCCTCGAGCGCCTCGACGATGACCGTGGTGTCGCTCAGCACCGGCATGAAGTTCGTATCGCCCTGCCAGCGGGGCACGACGTGGGTGTGGAGGTGGTCACCGATCGACCCACCTGCGCCGTCACCGAGGTTCAGCCCCGCGTTGAAGCCGTCCGGTTCGAGGGCGACCGTGAGGGCGTCGAAGGTCCGCTGTTTCAACCGGGCGTGGTCGAGCAGCGTTTCGTCCTCGAGGTCACCGTACTCGCCGGTGTGTGTCCGGGGGATCACCATCGCGTGGCCCGGGTTGTACGGGTAGTTGTTCAACATGACGAACGCGTGGTCGCTCCGGGCGACGATCAGGTTCTCGCGATCGGCGTCGCGTTCCGGCAGTTCACAGAAGACACAGGAGTCGACCTCCGGGTTCTTCTCCTCCCGTCTGATCCACTCGATACGCCACGGCGCGAATACCTGATCCATGGCCGTGCTTCTCGAGCCAGCCAAAAACCCATTGCGCCCCCAAACCCGGTACGACAGTCGGTCACACTCTCGACGCGGAACGGAACGCTTTTTACTAGGCCTCGGCAACTGGTGAGTACGCTCCGAACGCGAGACGGTCGCCGTCTCGAGGTACGGAGATAGTACGCTCCGTTGGTGTAGTCCGGCCAATCATTTCGGCCTTTCGAGCCGATGACCTGGGTTCAAATCCCAGACGGAGCACTCTTCTGAGGAACGAAGTGACGAAGAAGGAAGCGCACGCTCTGGGATTTGAATCAGGGAGGAGCTTCGCTCCGACCGTGGTTCAAATCCCAGACGGAGCACTAGATTCACGGGCAAATGATCTAAAAGGTCGTTTTGCCCGTTTTCTCTTGATTACGAGATCTGCACAGATGTCACCAGAGATCATCTCCCACTGTTCAATCTGTTGGAGGGTGGCATAGAATACGTCACACACGAAAGGGCAGGGTTGAGAAGCCGTGTCCAGCAGCACCCAGACCCTGCAAGATGAACTTGGACAGCGGAGTTCGTGACCCTCGTGGCGGTCGAGACGCTTCCGCTCTTCGAGTACCTCGAGTTAGCCTTTCTCAGCGAGTGTGACGTGTTCCCCTCCGCTCCTCGCGCATCAATCACCAGACACACTTTGTATCCATAGGATTTCCCCTCGTGATCCTGAGGCTCGGTCGCGTCGTCCGCCGACCGGACGCCAAGCAGCCGAGCCGCGGTGTCCGATTCGATGGCCGTGGCGAGACGCCCCCTGCCGGCCCAAGACACAGCACCTTTAGGCACGCCTCCCGAGGGTAGGGTATGTCCGACGACGTAGCAACTGTTACGCTCACGATCGACGCCGACGACGACACGACCGACGAAGTCGAAGTTCCCGCAGGCCTGCTCGAGCTCGTCGCCGAGGGCGATCAGGAGACGGCCGAAATCGTCGGCGACGTGGTCGCACTCTCGTTCGCCAGCCGCGCCCACCACGTGGTCCACCACGGACACGGCCACGGCGACGACGGCGACCTCGAGGCACAGGAACAGACGATGATGGACCTCTTCGAGGAGCGATTCGGCGTCACGTTCGGTGAGGCGACCGGTCACCAGCACTGAGCCGTTTCTTCCACTCGTTACTCGTTCAGTACAGAACTACTCGAGCCGATAGCACGCCATGGGGAAAGCACGTACTCGGGAAACCGTTCGATACGGACCTGCGACTGAACGTACCTGATTCGCTCGAGCGAAACCGATCCGGTCAATCGGCCGCGGGCGGCTCTATCTCCTCTGGTTCGCCGTCGTCAGCGTCGTCTTCGATCTGATCGTCATCGTCGGGCTCCGGCTCCGGTTCCTCTGGCTCTGGTTCAGGTACCTCCGGCTCCGGTTCCTCTGGCTCTGGTTCAGGTACCTCCGGGTCCTCATCGTCCTCGAGTGCGTCGTCCACGCCGGGGACGGTAGTCGCCTCGATCGTCAGCGACGCCTCGTCGTCGTCCGTGGCGACCGTGTGCGTCGACACGCCTTCGGGCAGCGTCGTCGAGAACGTCAGGACCTCGAACTCGCCGGGCTCGAGTTCGATCGTCTCCTCGTCGACGGGCTCGTCGTCGACGCTGTAGGTCACCGCCTGCTCGTCGGTGCCGTCGCCCTCGTTGGTGATCGTCGCGGCGATCGTCACGCCCTCGCCGGCGACGCCGGTCGACGGCCCGGAGAGGTCGAAGATCGTGAACTCGCCCTCCGCCTCGACGGGGAGGATCGTCACCGTCGTCTCGTCCTCGTCGTCCTCGCTCGCGACCGTGACGGGGTACTCGCCGGGCTCGAGGTCGTCGGTCTCCGTGGAGAGCGTGACCGTCTCAGTCGCCTCGGGCTCGAGGGTGACCTCGAGGACGTCGCGATCCTCGTCGGCGACTCCGAGAACGATCTCCTGGGTACCCTCCTCGCCGCCGACGTTCTCGATTTCGGCCTCGACCTCGAGGTCCTCGCCCTGCTCGAGTTCGGTCGGGGCGTCGACGATTTCGACTGCGAACTCGGCGGGATCTTCGGGGTCGATCTCGCCCGCGGGCGGGGTCGCCGCGTAGAGGATTTCGTCGTAGTCGTAGAGGCTCATGTCGACCGCCCAGACGAGTTGCTCGTCGTCGGTCTCGGGCGTCCACGCGACGGTGAACTCGTCCTGGCCGGGTTCGAGTTCGTCGATCGGTTCGTCGTCGGTGGTTCCCTCGACGAGCGTGCTGTCGACGAGCAACGCAGCGTCGTTGGGGTTGTCGTACTCGAAGGTCACGTCGAACCCGTCGTCGGTCGACTCGATCTCTTCGACGCCGATATCGGGCAGTTCGGGTCGAACCTCGGCGATGCAGTCGCTCGCATCGGGGTTCGGGTGGTCGATCTCACCCGGCGTCGACTCGGGTGAGACGATCCCGGTGATCGCCGCGCCGAAGTCACCCGGTGGGACCTCGACGGTCGCGCCTTCGCCGGTCTCGGTGACCGTGAACTCCTCGCCGACCTCGAAGGTGATCGTCCCCTCGAACGGGGCCTCGACGTCCTCGCCGACGTTCACGCCGTACTCGCCCATCGTGTTGCCGAAGCCGCCGGACTCGTAGAAGCCCGTGGCGACGATTACCCAGTCACCATCCTCGAACTCCCCGGTAATCGTCGCCTGCTGGCAGGTGACGAACTCGACGTCGTAGGCGGGCGGCGTCGGATCGATCGTGTACTCGATGGTCTCGCTCGCGAGGACCGGTTCGTCGCCGTCGAGGTCGTCGGTCTCGTCGGGGTCGTCCAGCCCGTCGATCGAGACGACCGAGACCTCGAGCGTCGAATCGTCCTCGAGGGCGGGATCGAGGCCGATCGACTCGTTCTCGACGGTTTCGTCGGCGCTGAACGGGATGCTCAGACCCAGTTGCTCGCCGTCCTCGTCGGTGACGGAGAGTGCGTACGGCTCCGTCGCGCTCGCCTCGTCGACGACGACCGATTCGCCGTCACCGTCCTGGTCGCTCACCTCGAGGGTCGCCTCGGGTTCGGGCGGCTCCGGATCCTCCTCGAGCGTGTACTCGATGGTCTCACTCGCGAGCACCTCGTCGTCGGCCGCGTCGACCACGGCGACCTCGAGCGTTGCGTCGTCCTCGAGCGGTGGGTCGAGCGGGACCGCGACGCCGCCGATCGTCTCGTCGCCGGTGTACGGTCCGTTCTCGCCGATGCGCTCGCCGTCCCCGCCCTCGTCGGTGACGGTGACGAAGTAGTCGACCGTCGCGCTCGCCTCGTCGAAGAAGAGAAGGTCCCCCTCCCCCTCCTGGTCAGCGACCTCGAGGGTCGCCTCGGGTTCGGGCGGCTCCGGTTCCTCCTCGAGCGTGTACTCGATCGTCTCACTCGCCAGTTCGTCGTCGGTTTCTGCGTCCCGGACCGAGACGTCGACCGTGGCGTCGTCCTCGAGTGGCGGGTCGAGTTCGAGTTCGAACGCCTCGAGGGCGTCGTCGGCCGCCATCGTCTCGCTGTCGACGCGGTCGCCGTCGTACTCGGTGCTGACGACGTAATCGACGCTCGCGTTCGCCTCGTCGATCAGGAGCGTCTCGCCGTCACCCTCCTGATCGGCGACCTCGAGGGTCGTTTCTGGTTCCGGTTCGGGGTCCGCTACTGTGATAAACGCACCGTCGACGACGGGTGCACCGGCTGCGGTCACGTAGGGTTCGTCCTCCGTGCCGTCGGTCTCGGCGTACTGGAACGTCTCGTCGTCGGTCGTGTCGTGGTGGACCGCGGCGACCATCGGCCCGCTCTCTGCGAGCGGCTCGTCCAGATCGATCTCGACGTCTTCGTGTTCTCCGGGCTCGAGGTAGCCCGAGGCCCCGCGGAGGTCGGCCGGATCGACGTCCGCCGCGACACCGCCGTAGACCGCGACGAAGCCGCCTTCCGAGAGGTCGACCGAATCGACGACGACGCTGTCACCGTCGCTCTCCTGGTCCGAGAACGTGATCGAGGCCGTCCCCTCGAGTTCGTCGACCTGCTCGACGATCTGGACGACCTC
Source organism: Natrarchaeobaculum aegyptiacum (assembly GCF_002156705.1). Classification (NCBI taxonomy): domain Archaea; kingdom Methanobacteriati; phylum Methanobacteriota; class Halobacteria; order Halobacteriales; family Natrialbaceae; genus Natrarchaeobaculum; species Natrarchaeobaculum aegyptiacum. The sequence continues at coordinate 397,040 of NZ_CP019893.1, read as the reverse complement.
GATTTCGACGTACTGGCTGATCTCGATGCGATCGGTGGTCTCCTCGGCGACCGCGTAGGCCGCTGCGTCACCGGCGATCTCGCTCGAGATCGTCTGGATCTGGGTGATACTCACTCGCTGCTCCTGGATCACGCGGGCAGTCTCCTCGCAGGCGCTCAGGGCGGCGATCTGGGTCTGTTCGACCGTCGCCTCCTGATGCTGGGTGAGCGCGCCAGCCGCCCCACCGTGTGCCAGTGACTGAACCTGCGTGACTTCGACGACCTGCGTCTGGGTCACCGCCCCTTCGCCAGCGCCCCAGGCGGCAGCCTGAATCTGCTCGATCTCGACGACTTGCTCCTGAATCGCCGTCTCGACGGCGCCCTCTGCGGCACCGATCGCCGCGTACTGGACCTGCGAGATCGACACCTCCTGGCGCTGGATCAGCGTGCCGTGGGCAGCGCCGTCTGCGGCAGCCTGAATCTGCTCGACGCTCGCCTCCTGACTCTGCGTGATCGAACCCGTCGCCGCTCCCCTGGCAGCCTCCTGAATCTGGCCCGTCGTCACACGCTGGATTTGCTCGATATCGATCGACTGAACCTGCTTCAGCGCGCCGCTACTGGCACCCCACGCCGCCGACTGGGTCTGCTCGACTGTCACGTCCTGTCGCTGAACGAGCGCACCCGCGCCCGCACCCTTCGCCGCTTTCTGGACCTGCTTGAGGTCGACTTCCTGATACTGCTCGACCTCGATTCGCTGGTCCTGCTCGAGCGCCGCTTCCGTCGTCCCTTCGACGGCACCCGCGGACGCGCCCGCCGCGGCGTACTGAACGTGTTCGACGGTGACCTGCTGGCGCTGCTCTGCCGTGATTCGCTGGTACTGCTCGAGGACACCGTAGGATGCCCCCTGTGCGGCCTCCTGGATCGTCGGCTTGTGATCGACGTCGTATTCGCCGGCTGCACTCGCGGCCCCCGCTGCGCCGCCGAAGCTCGCGAACTGGAGCTGTTCGACGGTCACGTGCTGTTCCTGGGCGATCGCGCCGTGGGTGGCGCCCCACGCAGCGTGCTGGATCTGACTCGCCTCTGCAGTCTGGTGCTGGGCGAGCGCGCCGTCGGTCGCCCCGACGACGACGGACTGGATCTGTTCGACCTCGACGCGCTGTTCTTGCATCACGGCGCCGTAGACCGCACCCGCGGTCGCCTGCTGAATCTGCTCGCTCGAGGCCTCCTGGTGCTGCTCGGCTGCGACCGACGCACCCTCGAGTGCCGCCGCGCGCTGTTCCTGGGTGACCTCGACGCCCTGTGACTGGGCCAGCTCGATCCCGTCGTCGACGCCGTCTTCGACGACGGTCGCCTCGTCGTCCTCGAGCTGTGCGACCGCGTCACCACCGTCGAGTGACGCGAGAACGTCGTCGCTGGCTGCGTCGTCGTCACTCCCACCGTCCCCGTCCCCGCTCTCCGCTGCTGCCGTCGACATCGACACGAGGTCGAGCGGGCTCGAGTCGCCATCTTCAGTTTCTTCGACACCCTCCTCGGCTCCGTCGTCGACCGCCTCGAACGCACTCGAGTCGTCGTCCTCGCCGGAGTCGGTTTCCTCACCTCCGAGCCCACCGAACCCGCCGCCGAGCAGCGGAAGGGCGATCATACTCGTTGCCATCACGAGGGCAATCGAGGCGACGACGAGCGTCCGTCGGTTCATCGCCCGCCCTCGCAGCTGCGTCGATACCGTTGTCTCACTGCCTGATCTCCCGCCTCCAGCCGCAGACTCCCCTGTCGCATCGTTCTCCTGTCACGGGATCGAATCGGCGCATAAACGCGGCGGTCGTTTCGTCGGCCTACCTGACACAATCACGGATTACCGGCCGGGAACAGTTCGCTGGGCGGCTCGAGCGGTGGATCACGAGCGTGCGATCGTCTGCGCGAGCGAATCGATCACGAGTCGTGAGTGATCGCCGATCCGACTGGAAGCCGGGCCTTACGATCGAGGGGATGGCGGCACCAGCCGCGTCTTCCACGAGCCACTCGGCGTGTCAGACGTGTCGCCGGAATCAGGAACCCGACGTGGAAGCCGGAGGCTGGTCGTCTCGAGGTGTCGCGGATCCGTCGGAGACGCTGCTCTCGCGGGACGAAAACGCGGCTAACGGCGACTCGGAAACCGAAGTCTTGATCCCGGTTTACGAGAGTGGTGGGGACATGGAAACCGAACGAACCGCGCCGGAACTCGTCGAGGACGCTGCCGTGGGGCGCTTCGCGCGTGCGGCGTTACTCGCGGCGCTGATGGGGGCATCGGTCGTCGTCACGATTCCGTTGCCGTTCTCGCCCGTACCGATCACCCTGCAGGTCCTGTTCGTCTTCCTCGCGGGGCTGCTGCTCGGACCGGTCTGGGGGACCGTCTCGATCCTCCTCTACCTGACCGCGGGTGCGATCGGCATTCCGATCTTCTCGGGGATGAGCGGCGGGCTCGGGCCCCTCTTCGGTCCGACCGGCGGCTACCTGTGGGGATACGCGCTCGGAGCGGGAGTGATCGGCCTGTTCGTCCACCGCGGAACCGACTTGCGCGACCCGGCAGATGCCTCCCTCCCGCTGGTGGTGGGCGCACTGCTGATCGGCCTGATCGTCATCTACGGGCTGGGAACCGGCTACATGGCGTGGCTCCAGCAACTGACGGCCACCGAGGCCCTGCTCGCCGGCGCTGTCCCGTTCCTGCCGGGCGACCTGCTCAAACTCGTCGCCGCAATCGCCATCGTCAAAAGTCGACGGATCGTCTCGGTGTAACCGTGTCCGCAGAGCGCTCCCCCAGCCCCGTGGTACATTGCCCATGATCGAGTTTCGAAACGTCTCGTTCGCCTTCGACGACGTTCCCGTCCTCGACGACGTCTCCGTGACGATCGACGACGGCGCGTTCGTCCTGCTCGCGGGGGCAAACGGTAGCGGGAAGACGACCCTCCTGCGCCACTGCAACGGCCTGCTCACGCCCGACGAAGGGGCCGTCCTCGTCGACGGCACGCCAGTCGTCGACGATCTCGTGAACGCGCGTTCCGCCGTCGGCATGGTGTTCCAGCACCCGCGCGACCAGTTCGTCGCCGCGACCGTCGGTGCCGACGTCGCCTTCGGCCCGGAGAACCTCGGTCTCGACCACGAGACCATCGACCGCCGGGTCGAAACCGCCCTCAGTGCAGTCAATATGGCTGGCCGGGAGGACGACCGCATCGACCAGCTTTCGGGCGGTGAACAGGCCCGGGTGGCCATCGCTGGCGCGCTCGCGATGGACCCCTCACACCTCGTGCTCGACGAACCGTTCACCGGATTAGACGAGCCCGCCCGTCGATCCGTGCTCGAGCACCTCGCCGCGCTGGGCGACGACGGCACCGGCGTCGTCCTCGCGACTCACGACCTCAGGGACGTCCTCGAACTCGCCGACCGGGTGATCGCGATGGCCGACGGTCGAATCGTCGTCGACGGGACGTCGGAGCGTGCGCGATCCGAGCTTGCGGACCTCGCCGTTCGCGTCCCTGATCGAAAGCAGACCGAACCGACAGCGAGCGATTCGCCGGCCGACCGACCCGGCTGATCCCCCTCTCGATCACGTCGCATGCTTACCTACGAACCCGACGACACGCTCGCCCATCGGCTCGACCCGCGCTCGAAGCTAGCCGTCCAGATCGGCTTCGCAGCGACCGCGCTCGCTCACACGAGCCCACGGGCGCTCCTCGCCCTCACTGTCGTCGCGGGACTGCTGCTCGCGGCTGCACGCGTCCCGCTCGGACGAGCGCTCGCGGCGTACCGTTTCGCACTCGTGCTCCTCGTCGTCGCACCGGTCGTCGCCGCGCTCACGGTCGGCCCACCGTGGATCGACCTCGAGCGAGGGGTGACCTCGGCGCAGGCGAGTTACCGCGTCCTGTTGATCCTGCTCGTCAGCGCTGCCTACGTGCGTTCGACGCCCGTCAGGGACTCCCGCGCGGCGATCCAGCGGACGATCCCCGGTAAACCAGGGCAACTGCTCGGTGCTGGCGTCGCGCTCGTCTTCCGCTTTCTCCCGGTACTCAAAGCCGACCTCCGGACGATCCGCGACGCCGAGGCCGCCCGCCTGGGTACGGAACGGGGGCCACTCGAGCGGACGACAACACTCGGCGTTCTGGGGCTAACGAGGGCGTTCGACCGGGCCGATCACCTCGCACTCGCGTTGCGAGCACGCTGTTTCGCCTGGAACCCGACGTTGCCGGCCCTCTCGTTCGCTCGACTCGACGTGCCCGCGCTCGTGCTCGCGGTGGGGCTGGCGCTGTCGGCGGTTCTCTGACGGAGGCGACCTCGTGACTCTGGCCTGTCACTCCTGAAGCGGCGGCGACCGTCCCTCGAGATCTCGAGTCGGCGGTTCGGTCACGCGGCCCTCGTCGACCGTCGGGACGTCCTCGGGACCTGTGAGGTCGCGTTCGAAGAAGTCGCGGTTAGCCCGTATCGTCCGTTCGTCCCAGTTCCACCACTCGAGTTCGAGGAGCTTCTCCCGGACGGGTTCGGGGAACCGCCAGGAGACGCGCTCGGCGGGGACCCCGGCGACGACGGCGTACGGTTCGACGTCGTCGGTTACGATCGCCCCGGCACCCACGATCGCCCCGTCGCCGATCGTCACGCCCGAGAGCACCGTCGCGCGCGCGCCGATCCAGACGTCGTTGCCCACCGTAATCGGTCCCTTGGTGGTCGACTCGAGTTCGCTGTCGAGCACGTCGGCGTAGAGCTTGTTCTGTAACGACGGCCGCTGGGTCTCGTGGTTCGGTTCCTGGAACGTACACTCACGAGCGATCGCACAGTACCGACCGATGCTGACGTCGCCGATCAACTCACACTTCGGCTCGAGGTTCGTCCTGCGGCCGACGCTGACGTCGCCGTTCAGGATACAGCCTCGACTCAGCCGCGTCCGGGGGGCGAGGTCGATCGATCCGCGGCACAGACAACCCGTGGCGATCCGGGCCGACGGCGCGACGTCTAACTCGAGGTGCTCGGACGGCAGGAGTCGATCGGCGAGAGTACACGCAGCCGCCGGATAGCCCAGCAGCGACAGCGACCGGTCCACTACGGTCTCGAGCGTCACGGTGATGGTCACCGGGTGCGACCGGTAAATATCCCTGTGACTGGTCGGTGAATAATCTCGCTCTCTGACGCGTTGAAAGGCGAGACTACCGCGTTGTGGGACTGATTACAACGTCGTGGTGCCCCGCGCCCGGTGACAGCGTCTGTGAGAACCAGCGCTCGAGCGCGGCCATCAGCCGACTCGGCGCTCGAGGCGACGAGGGAACAGCCAGTACCAACGAGTGTCTCGAGGGGGAGCTGAATGCGAGGGGTGGGGGACCCTCGCATCGTGGATCCCAGCCGCGGAATTTCCTTGGGGTGGGGGGATGGAATGACAAGCGGGTGGGGGTTGCCTCCAGACGAAACCCGTCTGGATGGGCAAGCTATAATTAATGGTGATTGGTATTAACCCTTTTGGTGACGGGCGTCTGACGGAGACCGCCGTCTCCTGGTTCAACGGATGAACTCCGGGGAAAAGGAAGCCGGTGGAGGGATTTGAACCCTCGACCTAATCCTTACGAAGGATTCGCTCTGCCAGTCTGAGCTACACCGGCACACCACTCGTGTGCAACTACAGGTAGGGCCGATGCCGTGCATAAGCGTTGCGAATCGGCGCGGTCGTGCGATCGACCACCATGCACTCGGACCGACCGGAGCAACTCACTCGAGCCCCTCAGCGTCGCTCGAGTCGCACGTCCAGACAGACGTTGAGTTCGTGGGGGGCGTACGAGCGGACGACGCGTTCGGTCTCGACTGTCACGTCGTAAGCGGGCTCGGCGGCCGCGCGAATCGCTCGCTCGCCGGGACCGAACGGATCGTCCTCGTGCTGGATGTCGTAGTAGTGGATCACGCAGTCGTCGCCGGCAACGGTCACCGCAGACTCGAGGAACTCGTCGGCGCTGTGGGGGAGGTTCATCACGATGCGGTCGGCCCAGCCCTCGTACTCGGGGGCGACCGAGCGAACGTCGTCGGCGATGGCGGTGATCCGATCCGCGACGCCGTTTCGGCGGGCGTTCTCCCGCAGGTACTCGATCGCCGTGTCGTTGACGTCGACGCCGACGCACTCGGCGCCGCGGCTGGCGAACGGGACGACGAACGGTCCGACGCCGGCGAACATGTCGAACGCGCGTTCGCTGGCCGTGAGCTGTTCGGCGACGCGATGGCGTTCGGTCGCCAGCCGCGGCGAGAAGTACACCTCCGCCAGGTCGAGGACGAACTCACAGCCGTACTCGCGGTGGACGACCTCCGTATCGTCGCCGACGAGCACGTCCCAGTCGCGCACGCGGGTCTCCCCTTTGATCTTCGAGGCCTTGTTGAGGACGGTCTCGAGCGGCAGATCGGAGTCGACGATCGCGTCGGCGATCTTCCGTGCCCGATCCGGGTCGTCCTCGTCGAGCAGCGCCGCCTCCCCGAGCCGTTCGTAGGAGGGGTCGTACCCGAGCAGGTCCGCCGGCGTCGTCTGGGTCTCGCGTGCCGGCACGTCCCGGGTCACCACGTCGAGGTCTCCCGGGACTGCGTCCGGATCGGAGACGGGGATGTAGAGCGACCCGTCCTCGACTGCGATCTCGTGGTCGTCGTCGATCAGGTCCGCGTCCGCGAGTCGCCGACGCGTCGCTTCTCCGTCCTCACGGTCGACCCGGACACACGGCACGTCCATACCCGTACTCGCCGGTGGGGTGCCGTAACGCTGACGTTTCTGGCACCGGGGTCGCACCGAATCTCTCGCCGCTCGTCTCCCGACAGGAGAACAACGATTTTCACGCTGGCCGGACCACTCGAGTTCGATGAGCGATCGCTACCGGCTCACGACGGTCGAGCGGGTCCGGGAGGCGGGCTCGTGGCTGTTCACGATCCGCGACAGGTACGACGCTCGAGAGGAGGCAATCCTCGTCCCGTGTGACGCGGGAGTCGGAGCCTGGGTCAATCGCTGTACCCACCAGCCCCAGCGTCTAGATACCGGGCGTGGGGCGACGATCCGCGACGGGGAAATCGTCTGCCCACGTCACGGTTCGACGTTCGACGCCTGTTCAGGCGCGTGTGATCACGGTGAGGCCGCCGGCACCCGGCTTCGGCCGATAGAGGTGACAGTCGACGACGGCGTCGTCTACCTGACAGACGACGATGTCCAGTACCTCTCCGACGGTGGGCTCTCGGCGGGGAACGATGGTGATGACGGTGATGACGACGACGGCGACAGTGAGAGCGATGACGATGGCGGCCCCTCATCGACGTCTCACATCTCCTTTTGAGGCCGGTATTCACGACCACGGCGATCACTGACACCTATTACCGTTCCGACACGCAATCGAAGGAACGAAGTGGTCGCTCGAGTGACTCCACGGCGAGCGATGCCCTCCCCACTCGAGTCAGTCCTCCAGGTTCTCCACTCACCGGCGGCGTTCTTCGAGGAGCGTCCACCGGGCGAAACGCTGCCGATCGCCGCGGGACTCGTCGTCGCCTACACGCTCACGCTCGTGGCGGTGCTCTTTCTCGTCGGCTCGATCATGGCCGGCTCGGTCGACGCCACGGTCACGATGGACAATCCCGATCGACCGCCTGCCCAGATCTGTGACACGATGGGTGAACAATCCGACTCGATAATCGCCGAGCGCTGTGGCGAACCCGAAGAGATCGAACGTGACGCTGGTGCGCTCCTCCAGGAGGCGGTCCACGAGTTCGTCCCCTTCGTCCTGATCGGGCCGTTCCTGCTGTGGGGAATCGGCGGGCTCGTCCTCTTCGCCGGCGGTCGACTCGCCGCCGGATCCCCGTCACTCGGTGGTTCGTTCGCCCTCGCCGGTTGGGCAGTCGTCCCCGAATTCGCCCGACTCGTGGTCGTCGTCCCGGCGTTCTGGGTCGCCTTTAGAGACGTGACGATCACGGATCCGGAGCGAGGCGTCGAGGCCGTCGAGGCCGCACTGGCTCCCATCGAGCCAATCCTGCTCGTCTCTTCATTGCTCGTCCTCGCCTGGCAGTGGTACCTCCTCAGCGGTGGACTCAGCGAGGACGCCGACATCTCACTCGAGGCTGCTGCGATCGCCGTCGGCGTTCCACTGGCGATCTTCGGGTTGCTGGGGCTCGTGTGATCGGTGGGACGATCGAAAATGGCCCCGACAGCGACGAGAGAATGGATGTCCGTCACGTGGCCGCCGTCGGGAGGACGATCGATCGGATGGTGGCGAGAGTCTGACCACGAACTCTCGAACAGGAACTCACCTGGTAGTTCGCCGTTCCGATGTGGACGGCGGGCGATTCGACACTCCGGGGACCCGGAGTGTACTCGGTTCGATTCGGTCGAGCCTATTAAGGTTTGATCCCCATAGAATAAAAGTTAGAGTCGCCTAGTAACTCGTCTGCTTTCAACGATGATGAATGCGTCCGTGATCTGTAGAACGAGTGCCACGGGGCAAATCGAGGGATCACGAAGACTTCCACGACCACTCTTTCAGCGAGTGAACTCGCTTTGACTATGCGCTCTGGAAGCCGATTAGCCGCAGGCCGATCAGGCAGACGAGCACGGTCGATCCCTCGTGGCCGATCACTGCAAGCGGAAGTGGAATCCCCGCCGTGAGGATCGCCCCGATCATGATCGCGATCGCGCCGAAGGCGATGGCGAGGTTCACGAACAGTGTCTTGCGCGTCTCACGACCGAGTGCGAGTGCGTACGGCAGTTTCTCGAGATCGTCGGACATGAGCACGACCTCGGAGGTCTCGAGAGCGACGTCGGTCCCCGCGCCGCCCATTCCGACGCTTACGTCCGCCGTCGCGAGCGCCGGGGCGTCGTTGACGCCGTCGCCGACCATCGCCACCGCCTCGTGGCGCTCCTGGAGCCGTTCGATCCGGTCGACTTTCTGTTCGGGCAGCAACTCCGCGTACACCTCGTCGATCTCGAGTTCCGCTGCGATCGATCGGGCCACGCGCTCGTTGTCGCCGGTCAGCATGACGATCCGTTCGACGCCGAGTTCGCGCAGGCGTTCGATCGTCTCGGCGGCGGTCGCCCGGATCGTGTCGGTGAACGCGAGCCAGCCCAGGACCTCGAGAGCGTCTCCGTCCTCGCGGGCGACAAGCACGCTCGTCTTCCCGTCGTTCTCGAGGGATCGCACGGCCTCGAGGCCCTCGCCGATCCCCGCGATCGTTGCCCCCTCGGTCACCGTCTCGAAGTAGCGGGTGTTGCCGATGTGGATCGTCCGATCGTCGACCGTCGCGTGGACCCCTTTGCCGACGACGGCCTCGAAGCCGCTCGCGGCGGGCGTCTCGAGGTCGCGTTCCTCGGCGGCCTCGACGGTCGCCTCCGCGAGGTGGTGTTCCGACCGGGACTGGACTGCAGCAGCGAGTGCGAGCAGGCGGTCGCTATCACTCTCGAGGCTCGCCCCCGCACGAACGGTCGCGTCGGTCAGTTGGGTGTTTCCCTCGGTGAGCGTACCGGTCTTGTCGAAGGCGATGGCGTCGACGGTCGCCGTCCGCTCGACGTGCTCGCCGCCTTTGAACAGGACGCCCTGACGCGCACCTGCGGTGATCGCCGATAACACCGCCGCCGGGGTCGAAAGGATCACGGCGCATGGTGAGGCGGCGACCATCAGCGTCATCGCACGGTAGAACGTGGAGTCGAACCCGTGACCGAGTCCCAGCGGAATCGCGATCGCGACCGCTGTAAAGACGAAGACGCTCAGGACGTACGGTTGCTCCAAGCGGTCGATGAGCCGCTGAGTCGGGGCCTTCTCGCTTCGGGCCTCCTCGACCATGTGGATGAGCTTCGAAATGGCAGACTCATCGGCCTCGCGGGTCACCCGGACCTCGAGGCTCCCGGTCTCGTTGATCGTCCCGCCGAAGACCTCGTCGCCCGGTTCTTTCGGGACGGGGACGGACTCGCCGGTCAGCGAGGACTGGTCGACCGTGGTCTCGCCGGATTCGACGACGCCGTCCAGCGGGATTCGATCGCCGGGTCGGACGACGAACACCTCGCCGATCTCGACGTCCTCGACAGGGACCGTCACCTCCGCCCCGTCACGGAGCACCTGTGCGGACTCCGGGCGCATCTGCATCAGCGAGCGGATCGCGTCTCTCGAGCGACCGATGGCGTAGTGCTGTAACACGTTCGACAGCGAGAACAGAAAGAGCAACATCGCTCCCTCGAAGGGTGCGCCGATGGTGAGTGCGCCGAGTGCCGCGATGATCATCAGCAGGTCGATCTCGACGGCTGGCTCCTGGAGGGCCTCGATGCTCTCTTTGAGCCCGTACCAGCCACCGAAGACGTAGGCCCCGGCGTAACACGTCCAGACGAGCCAGGAGGGGCCGCCGAACCAGCCAGCGAGGAGCCCGCCGACCATCCCGACGAACGTGAGGACGACGAACGCCCCCTCCCGACGGAGCGTCGACCGGTCCGGAGCCGTCTCGCCAGTCTCGGACGGTTCCTCGCGAAGTCCCGGTTGGTCTGTGGTCGTCCCGACTGAGTTCCCGACTTGCTCGGGGCTCGAGGACTGTTCCATGTACGTATCTGTGTTCTCACCCGGAATAAGTATTGTCTATTGGAATAAATATTTTAGGAGTACCTAAATAATTCTTAGGTTTGCCGAAACAGCGACGATGGTTCCGGGTTACCGAAGTGCTTTGCCGACTTCGACGGTCCGGGCCCCTCGGTCGGTCTCAGGCGCAGCGGACCAGATGATCGCGAACGACGCGCTGGCCGTCGAAGCAGCTCCGGTAGAGAGTGGTGGCCGTCGCCAACACTGGATAGGAGACCGAAAGGTCGCTGTAGAGAAACTCGACGAGTTCGTCGGTGGGCAGTCGACCGGTCCGTCGGCGGAGTTCCGTCTGCCGTTCCTGACAGATCCGGCGACACCGATCACGCTGTGTTTCCAGCGTCTCGTGTCGGTCGGCGAGTTCGTCGAATCCCAGCTCGAGCAGCGACGCCCGGTTCATCGACGACACCGTCTCCGCTACGCTCTCGAGTTCGGTCGCCGCCGACTCGAGAGAGTCTCGCTCCCGGGTTAGTGCCCGGTCCATGGTCTCGAGTTCCTCGCGCCGCTGTCGCGTCGCCGAGTGAATCGCCTGCATTACTGGGGCGGTGAACTGGCCGTCGGTCGACGGGGCGAGTACAGCCGCGACATCGCCACCGAGTTCTGCGCGGATCGACTCAAGCAGTGGCTCGGAGCCGTCGACGTCCTCGATGCTGTAGGGACGAACCGTGTCGGCAAAGAGCTCTCGGACCTGGCGACAGCGGTCCTCTCGCCCCGACCGTTGATGCGAGATCGCTGTCACGCCGCCGTCTGTCGCGTGCGCTCTCGCGGTCGACCCCCGGACGAGCTCGATCTCCTCGATGCCGTCTTCGAACCGCGCTATCGCGGCCAGTTTGCCTTCGACGTGATCCTGTTCCGCCTCGACACACTCGATAGCTTCTGGGAGCCACGACTCCACGGTCACGGTCGACCCTCCCGGGGGCGACACGTCCCACGTCGTCGGTGTCATCCTGTCTCAGTACGCTCGAACCGGCGGCGCGTCGCCACCGGCGGTCGTTCGGAACGGCAGTGAGTGGTCGGTGATCGTGCGTGTGTCATGGATGGTTCGACGGTCCGACGGCTACCAGATCGGCTCGCCGAGCACGGACCAGATGTAGAGGACGATTGCGACGATGATGATCATCGCGCCGGTCGCGACGTTCCAGTAGTACGAGAGGAAGATCCCGCCGAAGACGGCGACCTGTCCCAGCAATACTGACATGATTAGCCCGCGGTTGAAGCCGGTGGTCAGTTGCATTGCTGCGGCGACGGGGATCACGAGCATACCAGCGACCAGAATGGCCCCGAGGATCTGCATCGCCGCGACGACGACCAGCGCCGTCAGCACGATCAGTAGCGTGTCGTAGAACCAGACGTTGATCCGTGCGAGCCGTGCGGCCTCGCGGTCGAAGGTGATGAGCAGGAGCTGTTTGTGGGTGAGCGCGACGGTCACGAGCACGAGCATCGTGAGCGCGACCATGAGCTGGACGTTCTCGAAGGGAACGAACAGGATATCCCCGAACAGGTAGCTCTCGACGGTCGCACTGAAGACGACGCCGTAGGAGATGACGGCGATCCCGACCGCGAAGCCGCCGGTGAGCATGATCGCGATCGGGATGTCGGCGTAGCCGTCGGTCTTGACGGCGACGTACTGCATGCCCAGCGCGGCGACGGCCGCAGCGACGAGCGCGAACAACAACGGATAGTCGAACCGGGGCACGGCTGCGCCGATGAACAGCCCGATCGCGACGCCACCGAATGCCGTGTGTGCGAGTGCCTCGCCAATCAACGCCATCTGCCGGTTGACGAGATAGGTTCCGACGATCGGCGCGGTGATCCCGATGAGGATTCCAGCAGTGAATCCCCGCTGGAGGAAGCCACTACAGACGAGCCACGTATCGGTCACCGAACACGCCGTTCCCCAGAATCGATCGAACAACGGTGGGAACACCCAGATGATGAAGCCGGCAAACGCGAGCAGGACGAGCGGGATGCCAACCGCGAGCGCAGAGAGCTGTCGTCTCGAGGTGTTCGTTCCAACAGCCATCTCAATCTCCACCGGCGCTTGCCACCGTTCCGACCGCTCGAGTCGAACTGAAGGCTCGATCTAACGCATCCGTCTCGAGGAACCGTGCCGTCTCGCAGTGTTCGTACAGTTCACAGTCGAGACACGCGATCGTATCGGCGTGGTCGGTGACGACGCCGATGTCGTGTTCGATGAGAACGATCGTGATGCCGTCGTCGTTGAGTTCGTTGAGCAGATCGTAGAACTGGTCGACCGATTCGGCGTCGACGCCGACGGTCGGCTCGTCCAGTGCCAGCAGGTCGGCTTCGGAGGCGAGCGCCCGGGCGATGTACGCTCGCTGTCGCTGGCCGCCCGAGAGTCGGTTGATCCGCCGATCGGCGAGGTCCGAGATGCCGACCTGCTCGAGTGCGTCGTCGACGGCCGCGCGGTCGTCGTCGCTCAGCCGATGGATTCCAGCGTGTGGATACCGGCCCATCGTCACGACTTCGCGGACGGTGACGGGCATCATCGCCTCGGCTTCCGTCGACTGCTGTGAGACGTACCCGAGTCGTGTTCCTTCCGAGAAGGTCCTCGCGGGCGTTCCGAACAGTTCGACGCGACCGGAGTCGGGGGTTTGCAGCCCGAGCATGATCTTGAGCAGCGTCGTCTTGCCCGAGCCGTTCGGACCGATCAGTCCAACGAATTCACCCTCGTCGACCGACATGGTGACGTCTTTCAGTACCGGCCGGTCGTCGTACGCGAAGGTGACGTCTTCGACGGTGATTGCGTGAGTCATGATATGCTGATTATGTAAAACGGTGTGTTCGCTCTATCTACCCAAATGTTTTGATTTGGCTAACCTACTCTGCCCAGAGTGCCGTCTCGAGCGTCGGTAGATTGATCTCCCGGAAGTGGTCGACGTACCCCCAGTCGGGCTCCATCTCGACGGAGGGGTCGACCGCCGGGCTGCCGTCGATCTGGGTCTCGACCGGCGAGAGGGGCAGGATCTCCGCGTCGACTTCGTTGGCGAGCGACTCCGCGAGCTGGGCGGGTTCGCCAACGTCGTAACAGACGTGTTCGATTCCCAGATCCTCGATCAGGGTTTCGACTTCCTCGACGTCGGCCGCAGAGGCGGCGTCGTCGGGCGAAGTGCCGACCGGGGAGTGGATGTTGATGCCGTAGCGGCGATGCCACCACTGGAAGGAGTCGTGGGTCGCAACGACGATATCCTCGAGGTCCGCCCGGTCGACGATGTCGTGGATATCGTCGTTGAGCGCCGCGAGTTCGTCGTTGAACGCCGCGGCGTTCGCCTCGTAATCGTCGGCGTTGTCCGGGTCGATTTCGGCGAGGCCGTCGGCGATATTCAGAACGCCTTCCTGGCACTCGACTGGGTCCATCCAGAAGTGTTCGTCGTTGTCCTCCGCAGGGCTGTCGAAGAACTCGATCCCTTCCGTGGCCTCGATCACCACGACGTCCTCGCGTTCTGCGAGCTGGTCGGCAGCGTCGTCCTGCCAGCTCGCGAAGTCCCGGAGGTAGACGAAGCCGGCGGCCCCGTCGAGTTCCTCGACCATCCCGGGTTCGGGCGTCCAGTCGTGGCCGTGTTCGCCGACCGGGACCAGGTCGATCGCCTCCATGTGATCGCCGGCAACTTGACGGACGAAGTCCCAGACGGCAGGCATCGACGCGAAGACGGTGAATTCTGCGTCACCGTCGCCCCCCGAACCACCGTTAGGTCCGCCGGTATCGTCCTGTGGATCCTCACCGAGACAGCCAGCCAACCCTGCAACGAGCGCTCCTCCCGTGAGCGCGGTGAAGCTTCGTCGCGATACAACGTGGGATCGCTTCCCAGTAGACTGATCAGCGGTCATCGTCTCTTCGTAACCAGAACTCTCATTTATTCTTTGTGACTACTACCTATAGTCTTAGAGCAATCTAATCTACTGCTTCGCCTTTCGAACACCGAGTCGCCGGGCGACGTGTGTCGGCAACGAGACGGGTGTACCACTCGAGACGGGCACGACTGTGACGAGATTGATCGGAGACACCTCCTCGACGGTCAGTCTCGTCCCTGGACCGATTTCGTGTCGAGTCAGGTACTCACGAACGTCCGGGTCGCGGTGGGGCACCTGCTCTACGACCACCACGTCACCGACCTCGAACTCCGTGAGGGGAATGTGTGGCGACTCCTCGGGCATCGTCAACTCCGCGTCCGGGATCGGATCACCGTGTGGATCCATCCGCGGCTCGCCGAGGTAGGTCTCGAGCCGTGAAACGAACTCCTCGCTGACGTGGTGTTCGAGTCGGTCGGCTTCGTCGTGAACCTCGGACCAGGTGTAATCGAGATGCTCCATCAGGAACGTTTCGAGCAGTCGGTGGTTCCTGACGAGCCGAAGCACGACGGTTTCCCCGCGCTCGGTCAGCGTGACACCCTTGTAGGGCGTGTAATCGACGAGTCCACGTTCGTCGAGCGTGTCGATCATACTCGAGACCGTCGGGGGTGTCACACCGATCTCCTCGCTGATATCGACGGTTCGAACCGACCCTCCGTGCTCGGCTTCGAGGTGATAGATCGCCGTGAGATAGTCCTCTGCAACCGGGCTGAGTTCCATCGGACGGTCGTTTTCGTCGCCGCCACAATAAATTTGCCCTACACAATAACTAGATTAGCCTATTCTAATGTCGCTGTTGCAGGCCCCGAGCGACCGACGACTCGAAACCTTCTACCGGCCCCTGCGACTACGACCGTCCATGCTCACCTTCATCGGTCTCGGGCTCTACGACGAACGGTCGATTACCGTCGCGGGCCAGGAGGCCCTGCGGAACGCCGACCGGGCCTACGCCGAGTTCTACACCAGTCGGCTCATCGGCACCACCGTCGCCGACCTCGAGGCCCACCACGGAATCGAGATCGAGGTTCGCGACCGCGCGGGCGTCGAACAGCACCCCGATGACATTCTCGAGGCTGCCGAGACCGAAGACGTCGCCTTCCTGACTGCGGGCGATACGATGATCTCGACGACACACGTCGACCTCCGATTGCGCGCCCACGAGCGGGGGATCGACACCCGGGTGATCCACGGCGTCACCGCCCAGACGGCCACGAGCGCGCTCACCGGATTGCAGAACTACCGCTTTGGCACGGCGACGACGGTGCCGTTCCCCTACGCCCACGGTGCCGACGGGTTACCCGCAAGTGTGACCGATACCATCGACGCCAACCGCGCCGACGGCCTGCACACGGTGGTCTACCTCGATATAAAAGTCGGCCACGAACGAACCGAGGAAGACGAGTACATGACCGCCGACGTCGGGGCCACCCTGCTCGCCGAGGCGTACCCCGACCTCGTGGGGGTCGTCGTCGCCCGCGCGGGCAGTCCCGACCCGCTCGTCGTGGCCGGGACGATGACCGAACTCGCCGAGCGAGACTTCGGCGACCCGCTGCACCTGCTCGTGATCCCCGGCGAGTGCCACCTGCTCGAGGCCGACGCGCTCGTCGAACTCGGCGGCGCGGATCGGGACGCGCTCGATATCGCCTGACCACGGTGGTGCCTGCGACGGTCACTCGAGCACCACCTCGAGCGTCTCACGAACGTCACCCGGAACCTCGACGTGGGGTGTGTGGCCGACGTTCGCGAAGACGACTTCCTCGACGGTGCCCCCGCGCTCTTCGTACTCCTCGAAGACGGCGCGGGTCTGGTCGACCATCGGCTGGGGCGGGAAGACGTCCTCGCCGGGCCAGCCGGGCACCTCGCCCATCTGGCCGAGCGCGCCGATGTCGAACAGCGACTCGTTGGAGACGATCTGGTCGGCGTCGCCCCGGAGCCAGTGAATAGCGGGTTTCTCTTCCGCATCGACCTCCGTGATCGACGAGCAGTCGAAGTACTTCGGCGAGAGCGCGTTATTGACACCGGTCTCACCCGGTGCGATTCCGGGCCAGTTATCGCTCGGCCTCGAGTCGCCCGGGTAGTTCTCGTCACCGGCTACTGTATCGAGCATCCCCGTCAGGTACGACTCTTCGCGCCCCTCCTCGAACCGGTGGGAGGGAGCGACGTAGTAGGTCCGGAGAATCTTCCGCGGGGAAGCCTCCCCGCCCTCGCTCCGGTCGCGGTCGGCGAGCGCCGAGACGAACTCGTCGTTTCCAGTCCCGCCACCGGAACCCGCGTAGTCGTCGAAGCAGGGCGTCCCCTCGAGATTTTTCGTCCCGCCGAAGCCGTACGGCGAGACGGGGTTGATCAACACGAGCGAGTCGACGCTCGAGTGCTCCTCGAGTGCGTACTGCATCGCCACGCCGCCGCCGAGTGACCAGCCGACGATCGTCAGCGGCGACTCGAGGCCCAGGTCGGCGATCAGCGCGCGGAGGTCGGCCGTAAAGTCGCCGAGCCCCTCCGTCGCGTCGATGACTCTGGTTTCCGAGTCGCCGTAGCCCCGCAGGTCCGGCGCGACGACGTGGTGGTCGTCGTCGAGTGTGGCAAGGAGGTGGTCGTAGAACCGCGAGGAAGAGACGTTCCCGTGGACGAACAGTACTGTCTCGCCGCTGCCGTCCGGGTCGCCCGACTCGAGGTAGTGGGTCTCGAGGCGATCGGTTTCGACGGTCCGGGAGTCGACGCCATCTGGCACGTCGTCTCTGGTGGATGACATGGCACCGCCTACCACGTTCTCTGTGTTAACTGTCGGTGCCCGTCTCGATCGCCGAGGGAACGGCCGCGAGCAGGTCGTGCAACTCCCGCTCGGTCGCGTTGCCGTCCCTGATCGCCTCGGTTGGTGTCCGGGGCCACGGCCGCGTCTGGACGGCCTCGAGCGCGCGGTCGGGTCCGTATCCGCGGTCGTAGACCAGCCACGCGGCGGCGACGACGCCCGTCCGTCCGAGGCCGGCGTTGCAGTGGATCACCGCCCGACTTCCGTTTGTCGTCGCGCGTTCGAGAAAGGCGAGCGCGTTGGCCAGCCGCTCTACGTCGGGGAGGTGACGATCTCTGATCGGGACGTGGGCAGTCTCGAACCGATCGTCGTAGGCTGCGGGGAGTCGCCAGCGACCTGCCTCGCGGTCAGAGAGGAGACAGCAGACCGCCGAGACGTCGTGAGCGGCGAGTCGGGCTGTCCACTCGTCGACGTCGCCGCCGAAGTGACCCGGCCGGGCCGCACCGAACACCGGTCCGGCGTCTATGCGGCCGAAGTTCGCGCCGTTCACGGGTGAGTCACCCGCCGGTCTCGTGAGTTACGGTCTGTCGGCCTCGACCGCGGTGTCGCGTTGAACGCTGTCGATCCGCACATCACGTCCACGTTCGGGGTGATCCGATATCAAACTCCGCACGTTCGGGGGTCGGTTGCGGATCGTAACCGACGAACGGTGCCTCAGAACAGGAGTCGCTCGATCAGAGTCGGTCGATGACGACCTCGGTCACGTCAGCCGTCGAGGCGTCACCGCCGAGGTCAGGCGTGTGTGGACCTTCCTCGAGCGTGGTCTCGACGGCCTCGTGGACGGCGTCGGCCTCGTCGTCGTAGCCGAGGTGCTCGAGCATCATCGCGGCCGAGATGATCGTCGCGGCGGGGTTGGCGACGCCCTCGCCGGCGATGTCGGGCGCGGAGCCGTGGACGGGTTCGAACAGGGCGCGCTCGGGGCCGACGTTGGCGCTGGGGAGCAAGCCGAGGCCACCGACGAGGCCGGCGGCGAGGTCCGAGAGGACGTCGCCAGCGAGGTTCGGACAGACGACGACGTCGAACTGGGTGGGGTCGAGACAGACGTGGGTCGCGAAGGCGTCCATGAGCACCTCGTCGGTCTCGACGCCGTTTTCCTCGGCGACCTCGGCGACGGTGTCCCGGAAGAGGCCGTCGGTCTCGCGCATCACGTTCGCCTTGTGGGCGATGGTGAAGCCGTCGTGGCCGTCGCCAGCGACGTAGTCACAGGCGAACTCCGCGAGGTCGCGGGAGGCCGACTCCGTGACGACGCGAGTGAGCGTCGAGACGTCCTGAGACAGGCGATCCTCGTGGCCCGAGTAGACCCCCTCGGTGTTCTCCCGGAGGAACACGAGGTCAGTCTCGGGGCGAAGTGCGTCGACGCCCGGGTACGCTTTGGCGGGTCGGATGTTGACGAACGACTCGACAGCCTCCCGGAGCGGAAGGATCACGTCCGCGGCGGTCTCGCCAACCGCACCGAACAGCGTCGCGTCGGCCCCGGCCGCCAGGTCGTAGGTCTCCTGTGGGAGTGGCTCGCCGGTCTCCTCGGCGACGGCGTCGCCGGCGTCGGCCTCGACGAACTCGAACTCGAGGTCGAGGGCCTCGAGGACGTCTACGGCCGCGGGTGTGACTTCCTGCCCGATGCCATCGCCGGGGATGACGACGATCTCGTGAGTCATAGAGAGACCCTGACACCGTGGTGGGGAAAGTGATTCGATTCGCCAGCGGTCCAGTCTCGACGAGCCGGTGAGCCGACGACCGGACCGGTGGGGCCGCGAATATTGCGACGGAGCGAATCCTCAATGCGCGGGGCGACATATTGTTCATTATGGAAGCAGAAACCAGAGTCCAGGTCGCCGACGTGATGTCGAGCCCGCTCGAGACCATCTCGACGGACGCGACGGTCCAGGACGCCGCCCGGAAGATGTGCGACGACGAGATCAACGCGCTCGTGGTGACTACCCATCCACCGTCGATCGTCACCAGCACGGACGTGCTCCAGATCGCAGCGGAGGATCGACGCGCCAGCGAGGTGCCCGTTACCGAGGTGATGACCGACTCCGTCGAGACCGTCCCGCCGGACATCTACCTCGAGGAGGTCGCTGCGATGTTGACCACGTTCGAGATCAAACACCTGCCGGTCGTCAACGGTGACGACGACTACGTCGGGATGATCTCGTCGACGGACGTCACGGCACAGCTGTCGTAACTACCCGGTTCGACCTCGAAGCTCAGACAGCGCTGGTGAATCCAGAAGCGTCGAATTCTCGGCCCGTTTCGACGACGTAACTGTCGTCGTGATCGTCAAAAATCGCCCTCGAGAGTCGATTCGTTCTGTTACTCTGCGTCGGGAATCTGGCCCGCCTCGACGTAGGGCAGTTCTTCGGCCAATTTGGCGACTTCGCCTGCGTTGGCCTTCATGAGCGCCGTGGTGTCCCAGACGCCCTCGACGAGTGCCTTGCGCTGGGCGTCGTCGACCGTGACGTCGATCGTCTGCCCGCCGTAGGTGACCGTCTCGGCCTCGACGTCGATGTCGATCTCGCCGTCGGGGTTCTCGTCGACCCACGCCTGCAGTTCCTCGATCGTCTCGCTGTCGGCGGTGACGGTCGGGATGCCGAGAGCCAGACAGTTGCCTGCGAAGATTTCGGCGAAGCCTTCACCGATCAGTGCGTCGATACCCCAGCGCATCAGCGCCTGTGGAGCGTGCTCGCGCGAGGAGCCACAGCCGAAGTTGTTGTTGACGACCATGACCGACGAATCCTGGAACCGGTCTTCGTTCATCGGGTGGTCTTTGGGATCGTCGTTCTCGTCAAATCGCACGTCGAAGAACGCGAATTCGCCCAGCCCGTCGAAGGTGACGACCTTCATAAAGCGGGCAGGGATGATCTGGTCGGTGTCGATGTCGTTTCCGCGGATCGGAATGCCCGACCCCGATACTTCGGTCACTTCTGGTATGTCTTCGGTCGTCACGCCGTTTGCACCTCCTTCATCTCGCGAACGTCGGTCACTTCACCTTCGATCGCCGCCGCGGCGACCATCTGGGGGTTCATCAACACGGTGCGACCGTCCTTGCTGCCCTGGCGACCGACGAAGTTCCGGTTCGACGACGAGGCGGAGGCCTCGTCGCCTTCCAGCTGGTCGTCGTTCATGCCCAGACACATCGAACAGCCGGCGTTGCGCCACTCGAAGCCGGCTTCCTCGAAGGTATCTTTCAGGCCCTCCGCTTCGGCAGTCCGCTGGACGCGCTGGCTACCGGGGACGACCAGCGCGCGAACGTCGTCGTGGACCTGTCGGCCCTCGACGATCGCCGCGGCACGACGCAGGTCGGGGAGACGGGCGTTCGTACACGAGCCGAGGAAGGCGACGTCGATCTGGTAGCCCTCCATCGTCTCACCGGGTTCGACGCGCATGTGCTCTTGAGCACGTCGGGCCGTGTCGGCTTTGTCCGCCGGCAGGTCCTCCGGTGCCGGGATCGGGTTCGTGATCCCGACGCCCTGACCGGGGGTCGTCCCCCAGGTGACGACCGGCTCGAGTTCGTCGGCGTCGATCGTAACCACGTCGTCGTACTCGGCGTCGTCGTCCGATTTGATCGACTCCCAGTAGGGTTTCAGTTCGTCGAACTTCTCGGGGTTCTCCTGGAAGTAGTCGGTCCCCTCGAGCCACTCGTAGGTGGTTTCGTCGGGGTTGACGTAGCCTGCGCGAGCGCCGCCCTCGATGGACATGTTACAGATGGACATCCGGCCTTCCATCCCGAGGTCCTCGATGGCGGAGCCGGCGTACTCGTAGACGTAGCCGACGCCGCCTTCGGTGCCGAGTCGGCGGATGATCTCGAGGATGACGTCTTTCGCTTCGACGCCCTCAGCGAGTTTACCCTCGACTTCGATCTTCCGGACTTTTTGCTTCTCCATGGCGACGGTGCCCGTCGCGAGCACGTCGCGGATCTGGCTGGTGCCGATGCCGAACGCGAGCGCGCCGAACGCGCCGTGCGTGCTGGTGTGGGAGTCGCCACAGACGATCGTCTTGCCGGGCTGGGTCAGCCCCTGCTCCGGGCCGATGACGTGGACGATCCCCTGGTCGCCGCTGTCGGGGTCCGAAAACTCGATGCCCGCGTCGCGGACGTTCTGCTCGAGTTCGCTCATCATCTCTTCGGCCGCATCCTCCTCGTAGGGACGAGACTGGTCGGCCGTCGGGACGATGTGGTCGACGGTCGCGTGGGTGAGTTCGGGGTAGGCGACCTCGAGGTCGCGCTCTCTGAGCATCCCGAACGCCTGCGGACTCGTCACCTCGTGGATGAGGTGGAGTCCGACGAACAGTTGATCCTGTCCGGTCGGCAGTGTCGTGACCGTGTGTCGATCCCAGACCTTGTCGTACAGTGTGCCTTCGCTCATTCTTCGTTCTCGTTCGTCTCTACCGGGTCGCGTCCGCGCTCGAACACGCGGGTTACGTCCGTGGCGTCGTGTGGCGGCGTGTGATCGACGTCCGCCATCCGCGCTGGTGGTTTCTCGCCTGTGCCTCCCGTGGGTGTCTCCCCACTCCCGTCCGTCTGGCCGCCGTCGGCGGCGACCGTCGGGCCGCGAGTGAACAGCCGACCAGCCGTCTCTCCAGTGTACGGATTCGTGTGGCTGACGTCGGCCATCGTATCGGTCGTGTCGTCTGTCATCGTTTCGATCGGATAGGTACTCGAGCCGTTCAGTCGTCGGCCTGCACGGCGACGGACTCGTCTTCGGTCTCCTCGTCCTCGTCTTCGTCGGCCCACGCGAACAGTTCGCGCAGGCGTGCGCCGACGTCTTCGATCTCGTGGTTCTGTTCGGCCTGTCGGAGCTGGCTGTAGGTCGGTCGTCCGGCCTGGTTCTCGAGGATCCACTCGCGAGCGAACTCGCCGTTCTGGACCTCCTCGAGGACCTCGTCCATGTTCTCACGGACTGAGTCGTCGACGATGCGGTCGCCGCGGGTGAGACCGCCGTACTCGGCGGTGTCGGAGACGGAGTTCCACATCTCCATGTTCCCACCCTCGTACATCAGGTCGACGATGAGTTTGAGTTCGTTCAGACACTCGAAGTAGGCGATCTCGGGGGAGTAGCCGGCGTCGACGAGCGCTTCGTAGCCGTGTTTGACCAGTGCGGTGACGCCGCCACAGAGGACGGCCTGTTCGCCGAAGAGGTCCGATTCGACTTCCTCCTGGAAGGTCGTCTCGATGACGCCAGCGCGGGTGCAGCCGATTGCCTTCGCGTACGCGAGGGCGCGTTCTTCGGCGTCGCCCGTGGTGTCCTGATAGATCGCCAGCAGGCCGGGCGTTCCCTCGTCGTTCTCGTAGTTGCGGCGAACGAGGTGACCCGGACTCTTCGGGGCGACCATCGTCACGTCAACGTCCTCGGGCGGGGTGATCTGGTTGTAGTGAATGTTCAGCCCGTGGGCGAACTGGAGGGTGTCACCGGCCTCGAGGTTCGGTTCGATCGCGTTCTCGTAGACCGACGCCTGGACGGTGTCGGGGACGAGTACGGAGATGTAACTCGCCTGTGAGACGGCCTCGGCGGGCGTCTCGACGGTGAGGCCGTCGGCTTCGGCGGCAGAGCGCGACGAGGAGTCCTCGCGGAGCCCGACGACCACGTCCACGTCGCTCTCGTGGAGGTTGAGCGCGTGGGCGTGGCCCTGGCTGCCGTAGCCGAGGACGGCTACCGTCTCGTCGTCGAGCGTCGATACGTCTGCGTCGTCGTCGTAATAGATCGGAGTCGTGAATTCGTCAGTCATCGTCTGCTGGTTGGTAGGGTTCGTGGTTCGCCTCGTCGGCGGTCGATTCGGTCGCTTCCGCGGGCGACGGGCCGGTCGTCTCGTCGGTGCCGCGAGCGAGCGCCGTCGTGCCGGTCCGGGAGATCTCCCGGATGCCGAACTGCTCGAAGGTCTCGATCGCGGCGTCGATCTTCTGACGGGCGCCCGTGATCTCGAACGTCGCCGTTGCCGGACAGGAGTCGACCGTCTTCGCGTCGTACATGGACGCGACGGCGGCGACCTGGTCGGGCCGGTCTGACTCGACCTTGATGAGTGCCAGTTCCCGACGCATCGCGTCGGGTTCGAGTTCGCGCACCGAGACGACCGGGATCAGCTTGCGGAGCTGTTTCTTGATCTGTTCGATTCCCGGGTCCGGTTCCTCGACCACGAGGGTGATCCGGGCGCGGGACTCGTCTTCGGTCGGACCGACGGTGAGGCTCTCGATGTTGAACTGCCGCCGGGAGAACAGTCCCGAGACGTCCGAGAGGACGCCGGGTTCGTGTTCGACCAGCGCCGAGATGACCGTCCGCCGTGGCTCGTGGGTCGCCTCGACTTCGGGATCGATGCGGATCCCCTGGGTGTTTCGCCGTCCCGCTGGCGTCTCGCGTTCTTCCGGTGGTGGCCCCTCGAGTCCGCGTTCGCGTGTCATAGCTGATCCTCCGTCAGTGCGAACAGGTTGTTGTCGCCGCCGCTTGGCACCATCGGGTAGACGTTCGCCGCGGGATCGATGTGGACGTCGATCACCGACGGGCCGTCGTAGGCGAGTGCTTCTTCGATGGTGTCTGGGACCTCGTCGTACTCGTCGATGCGGAAGCCCTGCGCGCCGAAGGCTTCGGCGAGCTTGTCGAACTCCGGCATCCAGTGGTAGTCGGAGGCGGCGTGACGGCCCTCGAAGAAGGCGTCCTGCCACTGTCGAACCATCCCGATGTACTCGTTGTTGAGCACCGCGACGGTGATATCCAGGTTCTCCCGGACGGCCACGGAGAGTTCCTGTAAGGTCATCAGGAACGAGCCGTCGCCGTCGATGCAGACGACCTCCTGGTCGTCGTCGGCGGCGAGTCGGGCACCGATCGCGGCGGGCAGGCCGTAGCCCATCGTCCCGAGCCCGTGACTCGAGACCCACGTGCGTGGCTCGGTGAAGGTCCAGTACTGGCAGGCCCACATCTGGTGCTGGCCGACGCCGGTGGTCACGATCGCCTGGTCGCTCGTGGCTTCGTCGAGCGCCTCGACGACGAACTCCGGCTGGACCGGCGCGTCGTCGGGCGTCTGGTAGGCCATCGAGTAGTCGGACTTCCACTGCTGGCACTGGGCGCGCCACTTGGTTGCCCGGGGCGACTCGGTGACGGCCTCGGCCAGCTGGGAGACGACGGTGCCGGCGTCGCCGACCAGCGGGTAGTCCGCGTGGATGTTCTTGCTGATCTCGGCGGGATCGATGTCGACGTGGATGACCTCCGCGTCGGGCGCGAAGGTCTCGATGCCGCCGGTCAGGCGGTCGTCGAACCGCGTGCCGACGGCGATCAACGTATCGGTGAGGCTGATCGCCATGTTGGCGTAGCCGGTACCGTGCATGCCCGCCATCTCGAGTGAGAGTTCGTGGTCCTCGGGGAACGCGCCGAGGCCGGGCATCGTCGTGATGACCGGGATCTCGTGATCGATCGCGAACTCCCGACAGACGTCGCTGGCCTCACCCTTGATGACGCCGCCGCCGAGCAACATCACGGGTCTCGAGGCGTTCTCGATCCGTTCGGCTGCGGCCGCGACGATCTCGGGATCGGCCCGCTCCTGGACGTGGTAGGTCTCCGGGACCGCGGGGCCGTCGGGTTCGCGCTCGGTCTCGGACTTGGTGACGTCTTTGGGCAGGTCGACCAGCGTCGGACCGGGTCGGCCCTCGCGAGCGAGCGCGAAGGCCTCGCTGACGTCCGTTCCCACCCGGTCGGGGTCGGTCGAGAAGGTGTTGTCCTTCGTGACCGGGGCAGTGACACCCGTGGTGTCTGTCTCCTGGAACGCGTCGTTCCCGACGAACGCCGTCGGGACCTGTCCCGTCAGGGCGACCATCGGGTCCGAGTCCATGTCGGCGTCCGCGATGCCCGTGACGAGGTTCGTCGCGCCCGGCCCCGAGGTCGCCAGGCAGACGCCCGGCTCGCCGGAGACGATACCGTAAGCGTCTGCGGCGTGCGATGCGCCCTGTTCGTGGGCCATCGTCACGTGGTAGATGTCCGAGTCGAAGAGGGCGTCGTAGACGGGCATGATCGCCCCGCCCTGCACGCCGAAGGCGTACTCGACGCCCGCGTTCTCGAGGGCGCGCACGACGGCCTCGGCACCCGTGGTGACGGGCGCCGGTTTCGAATCGGCGGCCTCGCGCTCGGACTCGAGTTCCGTCTCGGTGGTCGCGTGCTGGTCGTCGTCCTGTTCGTCCGTCTCGTCTGGTGTGACCGATGCTGCGCGTTCGCTCATCGATACTCTCCCGCGCGGTGGCGGTCGTTGTGGTGTCGGTCTGGGATCATCTGCTGGCTGGCTGGTCGCTCTGAAAACGATGCGGCAATTCCGGACCGAAGACGAAGACGTACTGGATGTGGGGCTAGAAAGCCCCTACAATACGAATCGGAGCGAACGCGTCGCTGCCGGTCCCGTTCGCGTCGGCGTGGCCCGACAGTCGAGCGCGGTACGTCATTGATAGTGACGTACTGTCGGCCGGGGTTATAACTGTTGTGAGTCAGCCCGATCGGCGCGGTCGGTCCAGTCGGTTCGGTCGACCCGGTTACCCCGGTCGGCGTCGCCGATGCAGTCCACTCGGGCGTCGGCGACCGGCGTAGCCGGTGCTCTCGAGCGGCAGCGAACGGGGCGGACATCGGTTAGACGCGCACCCCCTCTTCGCGCTGGCGGTCGACGCCGGCTTCTTCGGCGAAGCGTTCCAGATCGTCGACGGTGACCCGTCGCTTCTCGGCACCGTAGTCTTTGACCCGCCGGGTGACTGCCTTGACCTCGTCGGCGGTCGGGTCGAAGCCCTGCTCGCGCAGGCGCTCCCGGACCGAGTGGGTTCCGGTGTGCTTCCCGAGGATCAGCTTTCGTTCGGCACCGACCATCTCGGGGGTCATCACGCCCGGTTCGAACGTATCGGAGTTCTCGATGACGCCGGCGGCGTGGATGCCGCTCTCGTGGGAGAAGGCGTTGTCGCCGACGACGGGCTTGTTGCCCGGGGTCGGCATACCGCTCTTGTCCTCGACGATCTCCGACAGCTCGGTGATGCGGGTCGTGTCGATCCCCGTGTCCGTCTGGTAGAGGGACTCGACGGCCATGACGAACTCCTCGTAGGCGGCGTTGCCCGCGCGTTCGCCGATGGAGTTGACCGACACCTGGGCCTGATCCGCTCCCGCTTCGATGCCGGCCAGTGCATTGGCGGTGGCCAGCCCGAAGTCGTCGTGGGTGTGGACGTCGATGTGCGCGTCGGTGTGGGCACAGACCTTCTCGATCATGGCCCTGAACCGGGTCGGCGTCGCGACGCCGCAGGTGTCGGGAATGTTGATCCAGTCGGTTCCCGCGTCGGTGACCGCTTCGATCACGTCCATCAGGAACTGCTCGTCGGTTCTGGTCGCGTCCATCGGCGAGAACATGCAGATCGCTCCCGCCTCTTTGATTCGCTCGACCGACTCGACTGCGCGCTGTACGACCTCGTCTCGCGTGGCGTGCATCGAATCCTCGATCTGGACGTCACTGGTGGACACGAACGTGTGCACCATCTCGACGTCCGACTCGAGTGCCGCTTCGATGTCGGCCTCGACGACTCTCGCCAGTCCGCAGGTGGTCGTCGACGTCGACGACGCGATGTCACGGACGGCTTCGAACTCGGCGTCTGAGTTGACTGGGAACCCGGCTTCGATGACGTGGGTACCCATCTCGTCTAAGATCGCGGCGATCTGACGCTTGTCGTCGTACGAGAACGAGGTTCCGGGTGACTGTTCACCATCCCGGAGGGTGGTATCGAAGACACGTGCTGACTCTATTTCGTCAGTGGAATCTAACGTGCCCTGGAAGAACTCGACCCCCCTGACTGGTGTCAGAGGACGGGTTGTCTTGTGCAGACATTGTATCAGAATCCGACGGTCGTCGTCATATATATAGCTGACGCTGCGAGCCGACTCGAGCGGACGTTCTCGAGCCGGTGACGAACCGTGAACGACCGAAAACCGCATGCAATCGACGCCCTAATACAATATAACCTCATTCTAACAGTTCTGTTTGGCGTGCGAGACGATCGCCAGTTTCACCCCGCCACTCGCACGAACGTGTTCCCGGTCGCGGCTACCTGTGCTCGCGCGCGCCGACTCATACGGATTACTGTAACGGTTTACCGACGCAACCGCCGCACGGGTCGCGGTTGCGTCGGCAACGACTTACAGTAAACCGTATCAGTGCCCGACCACGGCTCACTGCTCGAACCAGCGCACTGAGATCACTGCTCGGCCGGTTCGACGAGGACGACGGCCTCGCCGTCGATCACCGTCGCACCGCCCTCCGACGTCTGGTCGTCCGTCGCCCCGTCCTCGGCGACTTCGGCTGTCCACTCCGGTCGCTTCGAGACGGTCGTGCGGAGGCGATACCGTCCGTCGCCGAGGGTCTCGACGATCTCGACTTCGGCGGTGACGACGTCGTCGATTTCGACGGGCGCGTGAAACTCGAGGTCCTGCGAGAGGTAGATCGTGAGTCCTGGGAGGCGGGCGAGCGCGGCGCTGATCGTCCCCGCCACGAGCGTGCCGTGGGCGATTCGCCCGTAGAACCGGGTTGACTCGGCGAACTCCTCTTCGAGGTGGAGGCGGTTCGTGTCGCCCGACACCTGTGCGAACGCGGAGACGTCCGCGTCGCTGATCGGCTTGGTGAATCGAACGTGGTCGCCGACCTCGAGGTCTGTGACCGACTCCACCGAGCGGTCCGTCTTCCAGGACTCCTCGCAGTGGGGCAGGTCAGTGACCGGCGGCGCAGCAGCGGATCGATCCTCGGACGCCGACTGCGACGCCATCGGCTCCGTGGCCGGTGACAGCCCCATTGCGGCCAGCAGGGCGTTGTTCGCTTCGACGTAGCTGTTCATCACGTGTCTCGAGACGGTCGACCAGTTCGCCGTCTGTTCGTCGGTGCCGTCAGTCTCCGGAGAGTTACTACTCATAGGCGGGGTGCAGTGTGGATCTGTCTGTGTGGGCGATGGCAACCGATTGGTCGGCCGTCACCTTGGGGGCGTTGCCAACGTGTATTGGTGGCTACAGCGTGACAGTCACGACGTCGAAACTGTCGGGAGAACGGGCGATCACGGCCGAACCTCCGGACAGAAAAACCGTGACTCGAGGCGCGGACACGACAGGTGAGCGAATCGAACTGTTCAGGTCGCGCCGACTCGCTCGAGGAACGACGCCGTCGTCTCGTTGAACGCCGCTGGCCGATCCTGGTTGACGAGGTGCCCCGCGTTCGCGAGCGTCCGCTGGCGACCACCGGCGACCTCGTCGGCGAGGTCGTCACCTTGCCGCCTGACCGGCAGCGCCTCCTGGTCGCCGTGAACGACGAGTGTCGGGGTCTCGACGGCCGACAGGGACGACGGTTCGTACCGGTAGAGCGCCTCGAAGACCTTGCGGAATTCCGTACGCGAAACGTCGCCGACGGCCTCGAGTGCTGTCGCCCGGACCGACGGGTCCACGGAGAGCCACGGCTCGCCGGTCACGCTCCGAATCGACCACAGCAACGACTGGAACGTCGCCGTCGGGCCGGTCATCGCGAGTGAACTCGTCAGTGCGGGCGTCGGCGACAGTAACGGTTTAATTCCTTGCGGCAGGTCCACCGGCGGCATCGATCGAATCGCGCCAGCGAGTACCGCCGCGCTCGCCCGCGAGGGGTGGCGGTGGAGGTACTCCTGGACGACCATCGACCCCAGCGAGAGTCCTCCGAGGATGGGATCTTCGAGCTCGAGGTGCTCGAGCAGTGCCTCGAGGTCGTCGGTGAAGAGATCGATGGAGTAGCGATCGGTATCGGTCGCTCCCGTCCGGCCGTGCCCGCGGACGTCGAGGGTCACCACCCGGTACTCGTCGGCGAACCGCTCGACCTGCGGTTCCCACGACCGGCCGTTCATCCAGCCGCCGTGGACGAACACGAGGGGCCGACCCTCGCCGGTCTCTTCGTACCAGAGCCGTCCGTCCTCGAGCGAAAGCGTTGCCATAGCCGGTGGTAGTGGGCCAGCCGGATAACTCGTCGGGGTGGACTCGCCGGCTGACGACCGCCAGATCGGATCCGCAGCCCCACCGGATCGACGGAAACGGAACCCACTTCGGCCTCGAGCCCGAGAATCGAGGTATGCGACTCGAACTCCGCGTCTGCCAGCACTGTCTCGAGGGCGATCACGGTGCCGGTCAGGAGAAGACGGACCTGTTGCAGGACATGGTCGCCTGCGCTGAAGTAATCGAGGAACACCGGCAGGTGCTGGACCTCGAGGAGGTTCACATCCGACGGGTGCGCGATGACGAACCGGGAAAGCCAGCGGCGCTGCCGGTCGTCGCGGCGACGATCCAGAACGACCAGATCGTCCTCAACGATACCCAGCTGGTCGCGGAGGGCCAGGACGGCAACATGCTCCTCTACGCCAATCCCGACGACATCCTGACGGTACTGGCGGGCAACGTCGACGAGATCAGCAAGGCTGTGCCGGGCGACGTCAGTGTCGAACTCTCCGAGGTCGGTGCCCAGATCATCTCGCAGGCGAATCTCGGTGCAAACGTGAACAAACAGCAGTAGAGACGACGACCTCGTTGCAGCAGTCAGGATCGAACCCGACGTCGGAACAGCTCTCAGACAACGCGATTTCGGAGGGACAGCCAGGCGGAACTCAGGAAGGCAAGACCGAGACAGCCGGCCAGGATGGCGAACGCCAGCCGATAGCCGTACTGGGTGTAAGCGACGGTGCCACCGATGGTTTCGCCGGTCCGGTGGGCGTCGAGTGCGACGCCCATGATCGCGGGGAGGATCGTTGCGCCGATGAAACCGGCCGTGTTGACGGTCGCGGTGGCGACACCGCTCGCCCCGGCAGGATACCGTTCTTTGACGACCGACAGCGACAGCATGGCTGCGCCGAAGAGCAAACCGGCACCGAGGTAGGAAGCGGCGACGACGGCGAGAGGTGGCTTGCCGAGAAGCGGAACGACGGTAAACGCGAGCGTGAGTAGCCCCATGCCGATCGTCATCGGGAGAAACCGTCGCCCGACCCGATCCGACACCCAGCCGATAGCTGTCGGCCCGAACAGGAGGCCGACGGAGCCGAGCAGCGTGAAGTACGACGCCGTCGTCACGTCTAACTCGTACACGACGACGAGATACGGCACGCCCCACAGCCCGATCAGCGTCAGAATCGAACCGTTGCCGGCGAAGAAGACCAGCGATAGCAGCCACTGGTCGAGGTCGGTGACGAGCGTCCTGAGGTAGCCGCCGATCTCCTCGAGCGAGACCGAGGGCTGTTCGGGCACGCCCTCGATGGGGTCGAGGCCCGCATGTGCCGGCGAGCGTCGCGCGAGGAGGAAAACCGCGCCACCGGCGACGAACCCGACGACAGCGAGTCCGAGGACGGTTGGCCGCCAGCCAAAGACGCCGACGGTGATCGCGAGCGGTGTCGTCGCGAGGATGGCCCCGAGCCCGGCGACGCTTCCGGTGAGGCCGGTCATCGTCGCGAACTCGTCGGTACGGTACCAGTTCGCACAGAACCGGAGAATCGAGACGAAGATGACGCCGCTCCCCAGACCGATGAGTCCCCGCGAGACGAACGCGAGGAGGTAGCTCTCGCTGAGTGCGAAGCCGACCGCACCGAGGCTGAGCACGATGGCACCGACCGACCCGACGTACCGCGGGCCTACGCGGTCGGCGAGGACACCTGTCGGGATCTGGATGGCTGCGTAGATGAGAAAGAACGAAGCGTGAAGCGTTCCCAGCTGTGCCGCCGTCGTTTCGAAATCTGCCGTCAGCTGTTCCGAGAGGACGGCCGTCGAAAGTCGATGCAGATTAACCAGCAGAAAGACGGTCGCGAGTGCACCCCAGGCGAGCCACCGGCGCTTGGTTGGATCCGACAGGACGTTCACGCCCGTAACCTATTTCTGGGCCGTCCTAAGCATTTTTGCCACCAGGTCACAGCGAGAAACGCAAGCCGTGACAGAGCGGTGGCTACCGGCGGTGGCTCACCGAAAACTGGGTCGATCGGCCGAAACTCAGATACGCCCGACTTCGTCGATTTCGACGCTCTCGACTTCGTCGACCTCCGCGAACGTCTCTTCGACGGCTTCGGTCCCGCCGGCGTCGTCGGGGACGAGCACGGTGGGGTAGAGGGCGACGAGCCCGAACGCGACGTCTTCACGGTCGACGCGGTTGATCTCCGCTCCGTCAGGGAGGGAGCTCTCGAGACGGTCCTGCAGGTCGTCGAGGTCGACCTCTGGACTCTCCGGCATGACCTTGATTTTGGCTGCGACTTTTCCCATGGGTATCAGGGTCCGGTGAACCCGCAGTCGGGGCACTCGTAGAGGTTGCTCTGTTTGCGGCACTTCGAACAGCGGTAGATCTGGGCCCCGCAGTCGGGACACGTGAATGCGGCGGCGTTCGTCCCTGCGATGTTGATTCCACAGGAGACGCACGAACGCGACTGGTGGTCGTCCGTCGTACTCATACCCCTCCCTTCCCGCCCGTCGTTTTTAACCGTTGTCTTTGTCGCTCGAGGTCGGCCAGATCCGCTGATCGGTCGCGGTCGCGCCGGTACGTCGGCTCTTGGGCCCCAGTGAACGGCGCGTTTTCTCGGTCAGAAAACGCGCGTATAGTGCTTTTATCCCCCACGCGTATCGTTCACGTGCGGCCTGCCAGTCGGTCTGTGCCCGACCGCCCGCCGGGCCGTGCCTCTGACACTCGCTGGGGAGGGGGTTCCGCCAACTGCCCACCCCACATCTGTACCACGGTGAGCCACGGCTCACGTCGACCTGTGTCGCCGAGTGCCGTCGTCCCCGACCGCTGAACTCAACATTCAAACCCGGTCGCCACCAACGTCGGGTGAATGCGCCTCGACGAGTACATCGAGGATCTCGAACCCGACGAGGAAGCCGAGCGTCGGCGCCTCGCCAGGGAGAAGTCCTACGCGATCACCGACCACCTCGAGGACGTCGAGCGGCGGTTCGACGACGTGCTCTCGGGGGACACGCTGGTCGGGTCGACCGCGCCGTCGATCTTCGTCGGGCGCTCGAACTACCCGGACATACCGGTGGGGGTACTCTCGCCTGTCGGGGACGAAGACGCCGCCGAGGAGTACGTCACCGACGGCTCCTGGTACCAGCAGGGCTACGGCATCGACGACGTCCTCCAGCGCAGGACAGGGTTACTGAACTCGAGCAAGCAGGCGAACGTCGACGCGCCGAGTATCGCCAGCCGGCTCGCCCCGTCGGTTCACGACACCTGGGACGGCTTCGTCGGCGTCCAGCGCGAGGTGGCCATCGCCGGCCGGCCCGTCGACCTCGAGATCGGCCTCGACGGACGACCCGATCTGGGGCTCGACGCGGGAGCCGACGTCGCTACCCCGCGTGGACCGCGCGCCAACGCGCGTAACGCGGAGTTGCGCGAGAATCCCTACGTCCCGAAATCGGTCAAGAAGACTCTGGAGG
Organism: Natrarchaeobaculum aegyptiacum; assembly: GCF_002156705.1. Classification (NCBI taxonomy): domain Archaea; kingdom Methanobacteriati; phylum Methanobacteriota; class Halobacteria; order Halobacteriales; family Natrialbaceae; genus Natrarchaeobaculum; species Natrarchaeobaculum aegyptiacum. Next base: position 364,411 of record NZ_CP019893.1, on the reverse strand, counting down.
ACGACGACTGGCAGGCCCAGGGGGCGATGACCTACCTCTACCGGCGCGGGTTCGACGTTTACGAGATCAACACAATCCTCTCTGCGGGCGCACTGGGTGAGGCCAGACAGCGTCGCCTCGTCCCCACACGCTGGTCGATCACCGCGGTCGACGACACGGTCGGCCAGTACCTCCGCGGGCGCATCCGGAACGCCCCGAGCATCGACGTGGTGCAGGTCTGGGCGACCGAGTACGTGGGCAATCGGTACTGGATCGTCCTCGCGCCCGGGCGCTGGGAGTTCGAACTCGTCGAGATGAAAGCCCCCGGAAGCATCTGGAACCCGGACCCCCACGGCGACGTCTGGATGGCCAGTGCCGCGGAGGGCTACGAGGGCCGAACGGGGTACGTCGAGGAGACCGCGGGCGCTTACTACGCCGCCAGACTGGGCGTCCTCGAACATCTCGAGTCGATCGGTCGACAGGCCAAGTGTCTGGTCCTCCGGGAGGTTTCGGACGACTACTGGGCACCCGTGGGCGTCTGGCAGGTCCGCGAGAGCGTCCGTAACGCCTTCGAGGGCGAGTACGGCGAAGCAGAGACCTTCCACGGGGCCGTCGCCGAGGTCACGAGCCAGTTGCCCGTCTCGCTCGAACGGCTTCGGCGCAAGTCCGAACTCGCCGCGGGTATCCAGTCGAACCTCGACGCGTTCGCCGATCGGTCCTGATCGGTTTGCAGAATCGACGGAGTCCGGTGGACGCGGCGACCCGGGCGGCCGGCTTGCGAGCGCGCCGAAACCCTTTCACTCCTCCCGCCCCTCCGAACGGCCGATGATCGTCGCCGCCATCCCGACCGACGTCGCGACGCTCGCTGCGGCCCTGTTTCTCTTGCTGGGCGTCCCTGCGATACTGCTCGGGATGATCATGCTCTATACGGGCTACGTCCGCTACGACGCCGAACAGTACCTCGAGGCGCTCGAGGAACTCGAGGAGTCGGCAGACGACGATGTCCCACCGGTGGGTCAGGACGCGACTCGAGCGACTGACGACGCTGATCCGTCCGCGGAGAACGACGAGTTCGATCGCCAGTAAGTCGTTAGCCGTCGACGTCGGGTGTCTGACCGGCCGAATCGACGGACTCGTCGGCGTCGGTACTGTCTGACTCGAGGTCGTCGAACGCGTCCAGACCGTTTACACCGGCAAAGACCGTCAGCCCGGCTTTGAACGCCGCGAGCAAGACGGGTCCGAGGAAGAGGCCGACGACGCCGAACAGGTAGATGCCGCCGATGACGCCCACGAGGACGATCGCGGGGTGGACGCCGGAGCCGCGGTCGACGAAGATCGCCCGCAGGTAGTTGTCGACGACCGAGAGGACGGCGACCCCGTACAGCAGGAGTACCAGCGCAGGGAGCGGGCCGGCCGTGAGTGCGAGGTAGACGACGCCGGGGCCCCAGACGAGCCAGATGCCGATCGCCGGCAAGAACGAGACGAGCATCATGACGACCGTCCAGAAGGCCACGTTCGGAACGCCGAGCAGGTAGAAGCCGAGCCCGCCGAGCACCCCCTCGACGACTGCGACGAGAACGTGGCTGTAGATCACCGCCCAGGTGACGGTCTCGATCTCGTCGAACAGTTCCTCGCGAACCCCGGGCGACAACGGTGCGACCGACCCCACCCAGTCGACGAACGCCCGCCCGTCGACCAGCAGGTAGTAGAGGACGAACACGAGCACGAGTAGTCCGAAGCCGAGCCGCACGCTCGCGTTCAACAGCCCGATTGCCTCGGCCAGTGCGACCTCGACGATCCCGCCCAGCGACGGTTCGAACTCCGCGAGCAGTTCGGCTTCGAGTTCGTCCAGGATCGCCTCCTCGACCCCGAACTCGAGTGCCGTCTCCCGGATCGTCTCGAGGATCGTCAGCTCCTCGAGGCTATCGAGGAACTCGATCACCGATCCAACGAGGAACACCGACAGGATGAGGATAGGGAAGACTGCGGTGACGATGGCGAGTCCGGTCACCGCGAGTGCAGAGAGCCGTTCGTCGACGCGCGCCCGGAGGCGGCGGTGAATCGGGTAGCAGACGAACGCGAGCAGGCCTGCAGCCAGGACGTACTGCAAGAGCGGCGCGACGAGGAGAAAGACGATCGCGCCCGTGATCGCCAGCACCAGCGCGAGGAACCCGGTTCGAACGTCCATACCTCGTGGAACGCCCCCGAACACGTAAGTCGTGTGATACGGTTCGGGGTGGAGCCTCCTCACCGGGACGACCGTGGCAGGTCGGAAGTCGGAATGACTACCGTGGGACGGAATCGCCCCGCGAAAACCGGTGACCGGTTACTCGTCGACGGCTGCCTCGAGTGCCGCGAGTTTTCCGAACGCCTCCTCGGTGAGTCGGCCGGTTTCCTCGAGAATCTCGTCCCACTCATCGGAGTCGGGGGCGATGCCGAGCAGGTGGGCGATGCGCATGATCGAGACGTGGTAGACACACTGGCGACCCGGTTGCTCCTCCCAGACGATCATGTTACAGGGGAAGAGTCCACCAATCTGCAGTGTCTCCTCGAGCGCGCGGTTGGCGATGGCCGGGTTACACGCGCCGAGGACGTAGTAGGGGTCCCGGTCGGCATCGACTTTCTCGTTCAGCAGTTCCGAGGGCGAGAACTCGACGGGGATGCCGAAGCCGACGTCGTCACAGATCTCGCGAACCTGCTCGATCGCCTCCTCGTGATCCATTTCGAGAACGACCTGTTTCTCGCCGTAGTCTGCAGGGTCGATCGTCGATGGGTCGATCGGGAGCGTCATCGGTCGACGTTCGGCCGCCTGCCACTTAGTCGCGTTCGTTTTGTCGTGTCCCGTACGTGGCCCGTCGCCGTGTCTGGTTGCACCGGGAACGTTGCTGTCGGAGGTGCGGTCAGATCGGAACTGGCAGCCAGGTGAGTACCTCGAGAAACGGCGTCGGGTCGAACAGGGGGTCGTGGAGGACGAGCCAGTCGAGCAACACGAGGCCGGCCCCGTGGGCGATCACCGAGGGGAGGATCGAGTTCGAGTGGTAGTCGACTGCACCGAAGAGGACGTCGGTCGGTCCCGACAGCAGGAACTCGATCGGCGGCTTCGAGGCGTGGTGGATCATGTAGACGATTGGGCTGATGAACACTGCCTTGAAGCCGATCTCACTGACGCCGACACAGAGCAGTCCCCGGTAGTAGGTCTCCGCGGCGAGCGCGAGCACGAACAGCTGGAGGGCGTGTGGCAGGAACGAACCGGGTGCCGCCGAGGTGTCCCACATCGGGTAGAACTCCCGGATCGTCGGCAGTGTCGACCCCACGAGGTAAAATGGGAGGACGAACAGCGAGAGCAAGACGGCGTTGCGGACGGCCACGCGATTGATAGTCCAGCCGATCCGGCGACCGTGGGTCAACCCTAACGCCAGCGGACCGCCGATCAACAGCAGGCTGTCGACGACGACGCGGGACTCGAGGTTCGTCGGAACGGTAGAGGTCCAGAGAACGGTCAGGACGGCTCCCGCGAGCAGGGACTTCTGGACCCACGAGAGGCGATCGAACCCCGCGCGGATCCATCCCCAGCCCCAGCCCGCGTCGGTACGTTCCCGGTCCGTCGCCACGGTCTACTCGTCGGCCGTCGGAATCGGGCCCGTGCCGATCACTGCGCGGACGTGCGACTCGAACTCCTGTCGACGCTCGAAGTGGGTCTCGTCGACGGACTCGAGCACTGCGGCCAGTTCCTGTGGGCCCCCGGGCGTCCGGATGACGGTGTCACCTTCGCGGCCGACGATATCGCTCTTCGCCTTGGGCCAGGTCAGTCGCGAACTGACCCGGGCGAGCGGAGCGCCCTCGACCGGCGTGTGCTCACCGAGCGTCACGTGTTCTTCGTCCTCGTCGTCGCTCATGAACCGACGTTCGCAAGCCCGTCGATTCAACGTTTCGCTTCCAGCAGCCCCCGATTCGTCCCGGGCCGGCAAACCGGACGGTGGCGTCCGCTCGGAGCGTCGACGAACGCACCACCGGTCAGACAGGCGTCTGACGTAGCGTTTTGTGGAGGGAGTACGAACGCCACCGCATGACAAGCCTGACGGAGGTCTACGACGGGAACGCCCGGGAGGTGTCGAGCCTCCGGCGGCTGAAAGCGGGGACGGCGCTCGTGGTACTCGGCGCGCTGCTGTCGATCGTCGCGCTCTTGCTCGCGACGACCGACCTGCTCGCAGGCGTCGCCGCGACGATCGGCGACCCGTTCGGAACGGTCGAAGCGACCGCGCGGGCGAACGCAGACCAGTACGCTGCGGTTCGCGTTGCCGGCGTCCTCGCCGGGCTGGGCGTCCCGGCTGCGCTCGTCGGCGTCTTCATCGTCCTGCCGGCCGGACGCTGGGTGCGAGCGGCAGGAGCCATCAGCGCGAGTCTCTGTCTGTTCGGCGTCACGCTGTTCTGGTACGCCTATCCGCTGCACTGGCGCGGCGTCGGCGACGACCTCACCCTGCAGGTCTCTGCAGTGTACCTCCTCGGACTGTTCGTCGCCCTCTGGTGTCTGTTCACCGCCGTCGTCAACTTCAAGACCCGGAACGACCCCGGCGGCATGCTCGAGATGTACGTCACCCAGCACAACCAGACGATCGTCGAAGCGCCGGAGGAACCGGAACCCGAGCCGGACACCTCGGGCTTCGGCGGCGTGGGATTCTTCGGGGCGACCCCCGACGGCGAGGTCGAGACGCAGACGAACGCACCGGCTGGGTCTGCTGACGATACCCAGCGCGCGTCCCGATCCCAGCCGACGCCGGAGGCCGAACCTGACGAGGGAACGATCCTGCAGAACGAGCCCTCCCGGCGGTCGCGGTCGTCCTCGAGCGCCACGTCTTCGCCCACTCCGGGTGCGCCCACTCCTTCGAGCGACGGCGGCTCGACCACCGCGGACATCTCCTCGCCGCTCGAGTCCGGTCCCGGTGCAGACGCCGGGGCGGAGATCGTCGAGTCGCCGTCGCCGCCCACCACGTCCGGCTCAGCGGACCGATACTGTGGCAACTGCACCTACTTCGAGTACGTTCGTTCGAACGGCGGGATCCTCCCCTACTGTGCGCGACACGACACCGCGATGGACGACATGGACGCCTGCGAGGAGTGGACGCCGAACAGCAAGTAATCTCGAGTTCTGTCTCCGGAATTTACGAGATGCAGGATGGGTTCACCGGCCGTCCGGAAGTATATGTGGCCAATCATGCAAATCACAACCTTCTATGGATTGGATAATAAGTTAAACAAAAGAAGTATTTGATTACAATCTATATATCACCTATGAAACGCCGATCAGTCCTCGGCACCCCGATCTTAGCGCTGGCGTTGATTACACCAGGTTGTTTCGAGTTAACTGGAAGTAGTGAAACCCAGTATAGTTTCGCGGTCTATAACCACTCAGAAGATGAACATACATTCACAATACGAATTGCATCAGATATAGATGATTATTACATTCATGAAGATATTACTTTAGAGGAGAGAGGTGCTGAGACAGACGTTTCTATTGATGGTATACCATCTCGGATCTCGATCCAAGTGGACACAAACAGTGAATACGAGTTCCCTTGGCCAGCCGGCCATTCCGACTCTGAAAAAAAGTCCAATGTTGCAAACATATATTATACCCCTCATGATGACCAGGAGGTAATGGTGTACGGTGAGCATTGACAAACCCGGTAATTCCACAGTGCTCTGGTGAATCGCCAGAAAGCGTCGATTTGCCCCGTCAGAAATAGTGACTTCAGGCGGGAAACAGCGGACTCGCCAACTGCGCCACCGTTCGCTCCTTGGCTCCGAATCTACTTGGAGGAGTCCTGCCGCGAAGCGCTCAATCTCTTGAGCGAGATGCCACAAATCCTGGCGAAGGTCAGCTTCAGAAGGCCGGTCTCCCCGATCACTCGACGCTAATGAAGGTGTTTGACAGAATCGGGATGGCAGTCTGGTGAGTGCAGCTGCACCGACAGGCGCAGGTGCACGCCCCACCCGATCGTGCAGCGATGGTCGCGACACTTTTCGACCGTGTAACTCGCTTCCACGGTCGATTCGCTCACCGTTTCGGACACCACTGAACGAAATCGGTTTAGCGTCCAGCCCGTAAGTGCGGGCCGTGACAGCGGATCAGACGGACGACCGCGATAGAACTCGGGACCGCGACGTCGACGCCGCGTCCGGATCGACGGACGAGGCCGACGACTGCGACGCCTTCACCCTCGCGGACTTCCACGAGGCGAGCCAGCGGGCAGGCCGACCGGTGCTCACGGCCGCCGCGGTCGCGCGCGCCCTCGAGCGCTCCCACGAGGACGTCAACGGAGGTCTCGAAGCCCTCGCCGAGCGCGGCGACCTCGAGCGACTCTCGGTGGCGACCGACCCCGTGGTCTGGTACCCGAGCGAACTCGAGGACCTGACCGACCGCGAGCGCGTGGTGGTCTTTCCGAAGCGCCGCGAGATCGTCGTCGACCGACCGGACCAGTTCACGCGCGCACAGCTCTCGCAGTTCGCCCACCTCGCCGACGGCAACGGCGACTCTGGGTACCGGTACGTCGTTCGCCCCGAGGACGTCTGGGCAGCCCCGCACGACACGTTCGAAGCGCTCCGGCGGACGATCCGGCAGGCCCTCGGCCAGCGCGAAGAGCGCCTCGAGGAGTGGATCGAGAGCCAGTGGGACCGGGCGCGTCAGTTCCGGCTCGTGACCCACGAGGACGGCTACACCGTGCTCGAGGCAACGAGCCCGGAGGTGATGGGGAACGTCGCCCGACAGAAACTCGACGAGGAGCACGTCCACGCGCCCATCTCCGAGACCGAAGACTGGGTGCGAGAGGGCTCGGAGGCTGCGATCAAGCGTATCCTCTACGAGGCCGGCTACCCGGTTCAGGACCAGCGCGACCTCGAGTCCGGCGAGGACCTCGAGATCGACCTGCAGGTCTCGCTGCGGCCGTACCAGCGGACCTGGGTCGATCGATTCGAGGAGGCCGGCGAGGGCGTCTTCGTCGGCCCGCCCGGTAGCGGGAAGACGATCGCCGCGATGGGCGCGATGGCTCGCGTCGAGGGTGAAACGCTCGTGCTCGTTCCAAGTCGAGACCTCGCACGCCAGTGGGCCGATGCGATCGTCGAGCACACGTCGCTCGGACCCGCACAGGTCGGCCAGTACCACGGCGGCCAGAAGAACGTCCGGCCGGTGACGATCACTACCTACCAGATCGCTGGGATGGACCGCCACCGCTCGCTGTTCGACGACCGCCAGTGGGGCCTCGTCGTCTTCGACGAGTGTCAGCACGTCCCCAGCGACGTCTATCGCCGGAGTACCCACCTGCAATCTCGCCATCGCCTCGGCCTCTCGGCCAGCCCGATCCGCGAGGACGATCGCCAGACCGAGATATTCACCCTCGTCGGCCCGCCGATCGGCACCGACTGGCAGGCACTGTTCGACGCCGGATTCGTGGCGGAACCGGAACTCGAGATCCGGTACGTTCCGTGGGGCGACGACGAACAGCAAAACGCCTACGGCTCCGCCGAGGGGCGCGAGCGGTATCGGATCGCGGCCGAGAATCGAGGGAAGGTCCCGGAGATTCGCTACCTGCTCGCCGCCCATCCCGAGTCGACGGCGCTCGTCTTCGTCGACTATCTGGATCAGGGCCGGGACCTCGCGGCCGCCCTCGACGTGCCCTTCCTCTCGGGAGAGACGCCCCACCACGAGCGGCGACGGCTCCTCGAGTCGTTCCGCCGGGGCGATCGCGACGTGCTCGTGATCTCGCGCGTGGGCGACGAGGGAATCGACCTGCCGGCGGCGGACCTCGCCATCGTGGCTTCCGGACTCGGCGGGTCGCGCCGGCAGGGAACCCAGCGCGTCGGGCGAACGATGCGTCCGGTGGGCGGCGCGCTCGTCTACGTGCTCGCGACGCGAGGCACCCGTGAGGAAGACTTCGCCCGTCGCCAGCTTCAGCACCTCGGCCGGAAGGGCGTCACCGTGCGCGAGCGGTCGGTCGATCCCGACGAGCGCGCTCGAGGGGCCGACGAGGGCGACGACACCGCAGCCGACGACGCGGACCCGGGTGAGGAGTCGTCCGTGTCGGAGTGACCGGGCGTCGGATCCATGACGGGTGGGCTCCAATAGCCGGTATGGCCCCTGCAACCCACACCTGCACCTGCGGTGCCGTCCTCCAGTACAGACACGACCTCGAGAAGCGACCGGGCGGCATCACCGCGGAGTGGACCTGCAGTGACTGTGGAACGCCGGTCCCGGGAATGGTCGCAGAGAAGATCAAACACCAGCATCCCTCGTGACCCGTTTCGCGTGATCACCTGGCCTTCGAGCGCGGGGATCGACGAGGGCCGATCAGGCCTCGCAGATCTCGAGGAAGTTCTCGAAGATAGCCTCACCCTCTTCCGTGTGGGCGACCTCGGGGTGCCACTGGACGCCGTAGAGGTCCCGGTCGGTGTCGCTCATCGCCTCGACGCCGCAGACGTCGCTCCGGGCGGTCAACTCGAAGCCTTCGGGCAGCGTCTTGACCTCGTCGGCGTGACTCGCCCAGACGCGGGTCTCGGGGGCGAGCGAGCCGGTGAGCGGATCGTCGCTGTCGACGATTTCGACGGTGACGTCTGCGTACCCGCCGTAGTCCCCGCTGCCGACGGTGCCGCCGAGCTGGTCGGCGATCAGTTGCATCCCCAGACAGATGCCGAGGACGGGGACGTCCACCTCGAGGTAGGCCGGTGACTCGCCGATGCGGTCCATGTCGGGGCCGCCCGAGAGGACGATCCCGTCGGGGTCGACCTCGAGGTCTTCGGGTGGTGTTTCGTTGTCTACCAGGTGAGCGTCGACGCCGAGGTCGCGCAGGGATCGCTGTTCCAGATGGGTGAACTGCCCGTGGTTGTCCACCACGACGATAGTCGTCATTGGCGGCTCTAGCCAGCCACTCCTCAAAAGCGACCCGATCGCTCTGATTTTTGCGTATCGCCCGGTCCCCGTTCGCCTCTGTACACGCACCCGAACCGATGACGGTCGTCCGGTACGTTTATGCCATCCTCACCGGAGTGTACGAACATGGCAGTCGATATCAACCAGTTCTCCCACCCAGCGTGGAAGGCCGCGGTCGGCACACTCGTCGGCTATGGCCTCATCCTCGTCGTGCTGACGCTCGCACTGTTCATCGTGCCGTGGCTCATCTTCGCCTCGCTGTAGGTCGCATCGATCCGCCGCGACCACACGGGTTTCCAGTCGACGACTCGAGCACCTGCCTCCGTCCGTCTCACACGTCACGAGCGTCGACCGACGGCTCTCTCATCGGCTGACGGCGTCGACCGACGACTAGAGGCGCTGCTGGCGCTCGAGTCTGAAACGTCGAATGGAACGAACGACGAGGACGCGTCGTCCGATCAGGCGAAGGTCTTCGAGACCTCGTCCGTGGAATCAGACTCGGCCTGAACCTTGTCCCAGGCGTTGTAGAAGTCCTCGGTCTGGATCTCCGTGCGGTCGTCGCGGATGGCGAACATCCCGGCTTCCGTACAGATCGCCTTGATGTCGGCCCCGGAGGCCTCTCCGGTCTCCTCGGCCAGTTGCTCGAACTCGACGTCGTCGTCGACGTTCATGTTGCGAGTGTGGATCTGGAAGATGAGTTCCCGGCCCTCGGCGTCGGGTTTGGGGACCTCGATGAGGCGGTCGAACCGGCCGGGGCGCAAGATTGCGCGGTCGAGCATGTCGAAGCGGTTGGTCGCGGCGATGATCCGGATCTCGCCACGCTCTTCGAAGCCGTCCATCTCGGCGAGCAGTTGCATCATCGTCCGCTGGACCTCGGCGTCGCCGGAGGTCTTCGACTCCGTTCGCTTGGCAGCGATGGCGTCGATCTCGTCGATGAAGATGACGGCGGGTTCGTGCTCGCGGGCGACGTCGAACAGGTCACGGACGAGTTTCGCACCCTCGCCGATGAACTTGTGAACCAGTTCGGAGCCGGCCATCTTGATGAAGGTGGCGTCGGTCTGGTTGGCGACGGCCTTCGCGAGCATCGTCTTGCCCGTCCCCGGCGGGCCGTACAGCAGGACGCCACTCGGCGGGTCGATTCCCACGTCCTCGAAGGCGTCGGGCTTCTCGAGGGGCATCTCGACAGTTTCACGGACCTCCTGAAGCTGTTCTTCGAGGCCGCCGATGTCCTCGTAGCTGACCTCGGGACTCTCGGTGACTTCCATCACGCGTGCACGGACGTCGGTCTCGCCGGAGAGGGTCTTGACGATAGAGAGGGAGTTGTTCACCGCGACCCGGTCGTCCGGCTCGAGTTCCTCGCGCATCTCCTCGGTGACCTCGGTCAGGGCCTCCTGGTTGTTGCCGTGCTGTTTGATGATCACGCCGTCGTCGGTGATCTCCTGGACCGTGGCGACGAACAGCGGCGACTGCTTTAGCTTCTTGTTCTCGTGGGTCAGTCGCTCGAGTTTCTGCTGGTACTTGTTGTTCTCGGCGTTCGCGTCGAGGAGCTTGTCACGCATCTCCTCGTTTTGCGTCTCGAGGATCTCCAGCCGTTCCTCGAGCGCCTGGATCTTCTCCTGTTGGGACGCCTCGTCCTCGTCGTATGGGAGGTCGACGTCGTCCACAGTGTCGCTCATCAGCAGCCACTTGGGGGCTGGTTCATAAGAGGCTTCGGGTCGATTCAGTTTCGCCTGTCGAGGATAACCAAGAAGCATAATCTGAAACAGAAAATATTATTACTCTGTATTCGGTTAGTCGAGGTACGATGAGTGCAACAGAGCCCGTCCACGGCGACACAGAGCAACGAGGGAGCTGGGAGGACGTCCGAGACCTCCCGCCGAGTGCGAAACTCGTCGCGAAAGTCCTCGAGTATAACGACACGATGACCCAGCAGGAGATCGCAGAAGAGACGTTGCTGCCCTCGCGAACGGTTCGTTACGCCCTGAACCGCCTCGACGAGCAGAACGTCATCGACTCGCGGTTTTCCTTCTCCGACGCGCGAAAGCGCCTCTACACTCTCGAGATCGACGGCTAACGACCTCGAGCCAGTCCGGGCGATACTGGCGTCGATCGTTCTCGCTATCACTTTCACCGCGGTCGCGGAATCCATTTAGGTCCCGCTTGCGAAGGACTCGTCAATGACCCGGGTACTTCACACGGGCGATACCCACATCGGTTATCAACAGTACAACTCGCCCACGCGCCGACGGGATTTTCTCGAGGCGTTCCAGAACGTCGCTGCAGACGCCGTCGCCGACGACGTCGACGCGGTGGTCCACGCCGGCGACCTGTTTCACGACCGTCGACCGAGTCTGGTCGACCTGCAGGGTACCGTCGCCGTCCTCCGGACGCTCGCCGACGCCGAGATCCCCTTTCTCGCCGTCGTCGGCAACCACGAGGGCAAACGCGACGCCCAGTGGCTGGACCTCTTTGCCGACCTCGGACTGGCCACCCGCCTCGACGGCTCACCTCACCTCGTCGGCGACGTCGCCCTCTACGGCCTCGACTTCGTCCCCCGATCGCGGCGCGGGGACCTCGAGTACGAGTTCGATCCCGTCCCCGAGGAGGCCGAACACGCCGCCCTCGTGAGCCACGGGCTGTTCGAACCGTTCCCCCACGGCGAGTGGGACACCGAACGCCTGCTCACCGAATCGACCGTCGACTTCGACGCCGTCTTGCTGGGGGACAACCACGCCGCCGACACCGCCGAGGTGTGTGACGCCTGGGTCACCTACTGCGGCTCGACCGAACGTGCGAGCGCGAGCGAACGCGATCCCCGCGGGTACAACCTCGTCACCTTCGACGACGAGGTCGCCATCACCCGCCGTGGCCTCCCCGATACCCGCGAGTTCGTCTTCGTCGACGTCGAGTTAGCGTCCGACGAGGGCGTCGACCGCGTCCAGGAACGGGTCCGGGAGTACGACCTCGAAGACGCCGTCGTGATCGTCACCATCGAGGGTGAGGGCCGGCCGATCACGCCCGCGGCGATCGAAGCGCTGGCCGTCGACCGCGGCGCGCTCGTCGCCCGGGTCAACGACCGCCGGGACCTCCCCGACGAGGACGAGGAGGTCGCCGTCAGCTTCGCAGACCCCGACGACGCGGTTCGCGAACGCGTCCGCGACCTCGGGCTGAGCGACGCCGCCCGCGAGATCGACACCACGGTCCGGAACGGCGACCTCCCCGACTCGAACGTCCGCGAGACCGTCGAGCGCCGCGTCCGCGACCTGCTCGAGGACGACGTCTCGGCGTTCGAACCGGCACCCGAGCGTGCGCCCGACGACGAGGACGTGACGACGGTGGCCGACCAGCTTTCGGGTGACGACTCGAGCCGCGAGGACTCGAGCGGCGGCGGTATCGCTGAGGAGCCTGCTGTCGAGGAGGAGAGACCCACGGAAGTCGCTGCCGACGGGACGGAACCCCAGGAACCTGCTACCGACGCGAATCCGGCCCGGGAGCCCGAAGCCGACGCAGAGGGCGACGAGACGGCACACGAACCGACCACGGACGGCGACGACACAGCGTCCGACCCGGCCACAGACGACGCCGCCGACGCCTCGCTGGGTGATTTCGCGTGAGAGTCGATCGCGTCCGCCTCCGGAACTTCAAGTGCTACGGCGAGACCGACCTCTCACTCGAGCGCGGCGTCTCGGTCGTCCACGGCGTCAACGGCAGCGGCAAGTCGACGCTGCTCGAGGCCGTCTTCTTCGCGCTGTACGGCTCGAAGGCGCTGGACGACCGCACGTTAGACGACGTGATCACGACCGGCGAGGAAGAGAGCGGCGTCGAACTCTGGTTCAGCCACGACGGCCGCGACTACCGGATCGAACGCGAACTCAAACTCCGGGGCGACCGCGCGACGACGACCAAATGCGTCCTCGAGACGCCTACCGAGACGATCGAGGGGGCCCGGGACGTCCGCCGCGAGGTCGCCGAACTCTTGCGGATGGACGCCGATGCGTTCGTCAACTGCGCGTACGTCCGTCAGGGCGAGGTCAACAAGCTGATCCACGCCTCACCGAGTGAGCGTCAGGACATGATCGACGACCTCCTGCAACTGGGTGCACTCGAGGACTATCGCGAGCGGGCCAGCGACGCCCGCCTCGGAGTCAAGACCGTCCTCGACGGCCAGCGCGAGGTCCTGGAGGACGTCGCGAGTCAGGTCGAACAGAAAGAGGACAAAGAGCTCCACGAACGGCTCAACGGCCTCGAGTCTCGCCTCGCTTCGGTCAGTGAAGAGATCGACCACTACGAGGCCCAGCGCGAGCAGGCCAGACAGACACTCGAGACGGCCGCAGACGTCCTCGAACGCCACGAGGAAACTCGCGAGGAGATCGCGGGACTCGACGAAGAGATCGAGGAGTTGCGTTCGAAGATCGCAGAGACCGAACGCGAGCGCGAGGCCGCCAGCGAGGAGGTCCGCGAACTGACCCGGCGCCGCGAGGAACTCACCGACGAGCGCGAGGCGGTGCTGGCCGACGTCGACCTCGCCGACGGTGCCGACCGCGAGGCCGTCGAAGCGCGAATCGACGACCTCGAGGCTCGTGACGAGGCGTTGCGAGACGACCTCGAGGACGTCAAGGTCGCGATCACCGAGACGAGCGGTGAGATCGACCGTCTCGAGGAGGCGGCAGCCGATCTCGAGTCACAGGCCGACACGGCTCGCGAAGAGGCCGAGCAACTGGCAGACCGCCTCGAGAGCGACGAGGAGGACATCGAAGCGCGGGAGTCGAGTCTCGAGGATCTCGAGGACGAGATCGAGGCGGAACGCGCTCGTTTCGAGGAGGCACCGATCGAGTTTGGAGCGGCGGCTGCCCACCTCGAGAGCCTCGAGGCCGACCGCGAGGAACTCGCCGAGGAGATCAATTCGGTGATCGCAGACCGCCAGACCGTCGAGAACGCGATCGAGGAGGGTGAACGGCTGCTCGAGGAGGGCAAGTGTCCCGAGTGTGGCCAGCCGGTCGAGGACTCCCCGCACGTCGACGTGCTCGACGAGCGCCGGGCGGAACTGGCCGACCTCGAGGATCGACTCGCGGAACTCGAAGATCGCCGCGAGGATCTGGACGAGCGCATCGAGCGCGCGGAAACGCTCCGTGAGGCCGAACGGCGGGTCGACCGACTCGAGGAGAACCGCGAGAACGTCGCCCAGCTGCTCGCCGAGAAACGCGAGGCGCTCACCGACCGGCGTAACCAGCGCGAGCGCCTGCTCGAGGACGCCGACGAGGCCGAGGCCGACGCCGAGGAAAAGCGCGAGCGAGCGGCCGAACTCGAAGCGGAGGTCGCCGCCCACCGGAACTCGCTCGGCGAGATCAACACCGAGCGCAGTGGGGTCAGGGAGGCCCTCGAGTCGTTGCGGCGGGTCACCGAGATCGACGACGAGCGGGCCGACCTCGAGAACCAGATCGAGAATCGCCGCGAGCGCCGCGAGGACTGGGCGACGATGAACGAGGAACGGCGCGAGACGCTGTCGGCAAAACGCGAGCGCAAGCGCGACCTCGAGTCCGAGTTCGACGAGGATCGGGTCACCGCCGCACGCGAGGACAGGCAAAACGCCGAGCAGTACATCGAGCAGGTCGACGAGAAACTCGCGGAACTCGACGACCAGCGGACGAACCTCCAGAACGCCATCGGCGCAGTCGAGAACGAACTCGAGGAACTCGAACGCCTGCGTGAGCGTCTCGAGGTTCTCGAGGAACGCCGGGACCGACTGGAATCGCTGTACGAGGAAGCAGAGACTCTGCAGACGACCTACGGCGAGTTGCGCGCAGAACTCCGCCAGCGCAACGTCGAGACGCTCGAACGACTGCTCAACGAGACGTTCGACCTCGTTTACCAGAACGACTCCTACGCCGGGATCGAACTCGACGGTGACTATCGGCTGACGGTTTACCAGAAAGACGGCGAACCGCTCGAGCCCGAGCAGCTCTCGGGCGGCGAGCGGGCGCTGTTCAACCTCAGCCTGCGGTGTGCGATCTACCGGCTGCTGGCGGAAGGAGTCGAGGGAACCGCGCCGATGCCGCCGCTGATCCTCGACGAGCCCACGGTGTTTCTGGACTCCGGGCACGTCACCCAGCTGGTCGCACTCGTCGAGTCGATGCGGGACCTCGGGGTCGAACAGATCGTCGTCGTCAGCCACGACGAGGAACTCGTCGGCGCCGCGGACTCACTGGTTCGGGTGGAGAAAGACGCCACCTCCAACCGGTCGCGGCTCGAGCGAGGCGAGCCCCCGGAAGCGGCGATACTGGGCGCAGAATAGGCCGTTCGATCGGGTCTTCGGCCGGAACCCGTTCTCAGGAGTCGCGAGACGCTGGATCCCCGGTGTGTTCGTTGTCGGCGATTCCCTCGCGAAGCGTCTCGAGTGCCGCCTCGCCGGTTTCGGTGAGGCCGTAGCCACGTTCGCCCGCGACGGTAGCTTCCTCGAGCAGGCCGACCGCGACGAGCACCGACAGGCGGCCGTTGAGGTCGCTCTCGCAGAACGTCGTTTCCCCGAGGATCGTCCGCACCGCCAGTGGACCGCGGGCCTCGAGTTCGAACAGCAGGCCGAGGGTCGGCTCGTCGTGGACGCTCGTCAGGAGTGTCCGAAGCGGCGCGGGAACGGCTCCGGCGGCCGCCTCGAGCGGTTCGACGTCGACCGTCTCGAGGCGGTCGTTCGGGATGTACCGTTCGGTGCCGGTGACGGGGTCGCGAACGAGACTCGAGTCGGTGGAGCGTTTACACAGCAGGTAGCGGTTGCCGGTGTCGTCTTCGACGGGTTGCATGGGTCAGGGACTGTCGTCGTTCGTCGCGTCGTCTCGGTCGTTCGATTCGGAGTCGACCTCGTCGCCGGTGGTCGGGGTGGACTCGCCGTCCGTGGCGTCTGCGTCGCCGTCCTCGTCGCGTTCGTCTTCGCCCTCCTCCTCCCGCCAGCGCCGGTAGTTCCGGTACCGTTTGTAGGCAAATCCCGAGAGGATCACGCCGCCAGCGACGAGGGCGAGACCGCGCTCGACGTCGCCCCAGAAGACGAGGATCATGAGGCCCAGCGCGTACGCGAGGACGGCTCCGTTCACGACGAGAACGATCGACCAGAACGTCTTGAGGAGTTCCGGCGGGACGTCGCTCGTGTCGGGGTCGATATCGGGTGCCACGTCCGGTGCCTCGAGTGACTCGGTGTCGAACTCGGACCTGAAGTCTTCGTGTAGTCCCCCGCCCGCGTCCTCGGTGTCGACGCGCGGTATCGTAAGCGAGTCGCTCTCCGGGTCCCGCAGGTCCTTCTCCGCGTCGGTTTCGTGGGACTCCTCGTTCCGGTCGAACACGTCGTTCGAGCCTCGGTGAGCCACGGCAAAAGGGTTGGCGTTACGGTGGCCAGTCGTCGCTCGAGGCGGCCTCGTCCGCCCTCAGGCCAGATCTGAAAGGGCGAACGCGCGCGAGGTCTCGACCCAGGCGAGCGGGTTTTCGGCGTCGTAGAAGACCACCCCGTCGTCGGTCTCGTAGGACTCGATCGTCGCGGTCCCGGCGGGCTCGGTACTCGAACTACGCTCGCTGCCGTCTGCCTCGTCGTTTCGGGTGGACACGTCGATCACCTATGGTCGTGTTATGTGTTACCACATTATATGTCTTGTTGCTCACGCAAGTCCGGGCCGCAAGTGAAAGAAGACGGGTGATCTCGACCTGCGACAGGTCCTGCCGGTCGACGCGAGACAGTGGGGGTTTTTAGTGGCGCCCACCAACACCCGGTATCATGACCGAGGCGGGCCAGACCGGACTCTCGGAGTTTACCGGGGGCGACGACAGGCCGGACGAAGAGGCGATCGCCGTCGCTGGCAACGGCGGGACCGACGCTGCGGAGGTGGTAGACGTCGTCGCGGAAACCCTTCCAGATCCCGACGGCGAACTCGAACTCGCCGTGATGCAGGTCGACTACACGGTCGCGGGCTACGGAGATCAGGAACAACCGATCGTACACGTCTTCGGGCGGACGGGCGACGGCGAACTCGAGCACGTGCAGGTCGTCGGCTTTCGCCCGTACTTTTACGCGCCGACCGAGAGTCTCGAGCGACCGCCCGAAGAGCAGTACGACCGGATTACGGGTATCCGAGAGGTCGGTCGCGACGGCGAGCCCTACGAGAGCATCCGCGGGGAGAAGCTGACGAAGATCTTCGGCCAGACGCCGCGGGACGTCGGCCAGATTCGTGACGACTTCCAGCATTACGAAGCGGACATCCTGTTCCCGAACCGCTTCCTGATCGACAAGGACGTTCGCAGCGGCATCCGCGTCCCCGAGCGTCGCGCAGAGGACGACTCGCTCGTGGTACCACACGAGGAAGTCGAACCCGTCGAGGTCGACGCCGATCCCCGGATCTGTACCTTCGACATCGAGGTCGACGACCGGAACGGCTTCCCGGAGGACGGCGAGGAGCCGATCGTCTGTCTCACCAGTCACGATTCTTACGACGACGAGTACGTGATGTGGCTCTACGAGGCCCCCGAAGGTGACGGCGAGATCCCCGGGGCGGTCGAGGAGTACGACCCCATCGAGGGAGCGATCGATCACGAGGTCCGCACGTTCACAGAGGAGGAGGCGATGCTCCAGGCCTTCCTCGAGTACGTCGAGGAGACCGATCCAGATATTTTGACAGGTTGGAATTTTGAGGATTTCGACGCGCCGTACTTCCTCGACCGCCTCGAGGAACTCGACGGCCCTCACCACGATTACGATCTCTCGATCGACCGGCTCTCCCGGGTCGACGAGGTCTGGCGGAGCAACTGGGGCGGCCCCGACATCAAGGGACGGGTCGTCTTCGACCTGCTGTATGGCTACCAGCGGATGGTCTTCTCGGAACTGGACTCCTACCGACTCGACGCCGTCGGCGAGGCCGAACTCGGTGTCGGCAAGGAACGGTACGCTGGCAAGATCGGCGACCTCTGGGAGGACGACCCCACGAAACTGCTCGAGTACAACCTCCGGGACGTCGAACTCTGTGTCGAACTCGACAGACAGCAGGAAATCATCGCCTTCTGGGACGAGGTGCGTTCGTTCGTCGGCTGTAAACTCGAGGACGCCCCGACACCCGGCGACGCGGTGGACATGTACGTTTTGCACGTCGCCCACGGGCGGTTCGCGCTCCCCTCGAAAGGACAGCAGGAAGGTGGGGAGGAATACGAGGGTGGAGCCGTCTTCGACCCGATCACGGGGGTCAAGGAGAACGTCACCGTCCTCGACCTGAAGTCGCTGTATCCGATGTGTATGGTGACGATCAACGCCTCGCCGGAGACGAAGGTCGATCCCGAGGAGTACGACGGCGAGACCTACCTCGCACCCACGGGAACTCACTTCCAGAAGAAGCCCGACGGCGTCAATCGCGAGATGATCGAGGAACTGCTCGCCGAACGCGAGGAGAAGAAGGCCCTGCGCAACGAGCACGAACCCGGCACGCCCGAGTACGAGCAGTACGACCGCCAGCAGGGTGCGGTGAAGGTCATCATGAACTCGTTGTACGGAGTATCGGGATGGGAACAATTTCGTCTTTATGACAAAGAAGCGGCAGCGGCAATCACTGCCACTGGTCGCGAAGTGATCGAATTTACCGAAACTGCTGCAAACGAATTGAACTATCAGGTTACGTACGGTGATACCGATTCGGTCATGCTCGAGCTGGGCGCCGACGTCTCGAACGAGGCGGCGATCGAGCAGTCCTTCGAGATCGAAGATCACATCAACGACCGCTACGGCGACTTCGCGCGGGAGGACCTGAACGCCGAGGACCACCGCTTCCAGATCGAGTTCGAGAAGCTCTACCGACGATTCTTCCAGGCTGGCACGAAGAAACGCTACGCTGGCCACATCGTCTGGAAAGAGGGCAAAGACGTCGATACGATCGACATCGTCGGTTTCGAGTACCAGCGTTCGGACATCGCGCCGATCACCAAGCGCGTCCAGCACGAGGTCATCGAGATGATCGTCAAGGACGGCGACGTCGAGGGCGCCAAAGACTACGTCAACGAGGTCATTCAGGAAGTCCTCGCCGGCGAGGTCAGTCTCGAGGACATCGCCATCCCTGGCGGCATCGGCAAACGGCTGAACAACTACGACACGGACACTGCCCAGGTCCGTGGCGCGAAGTACGCCAACCGCCTGCTCGGAACGAACTTCCAGCGCGGGAGCAAGCCAAAACGGCTCTACCTCGACCGGGTCGACCCCTCGTTTTTCCGACGGATGGAAGACGAGGAGGGATTCGATCCCCAGACGGACCCCCTCTACGGCGCGTTCAAACGCGACCCGGACGTCATCTGCTTCGAGTACGAAGACCAGATTCCCGACGCGTTCGAAGTCGACTACGATACCATGCTCGAGAAGACGCTCAAGGGACCGATCGAGCGCATCCTCGAGGCGCTCGACGTCTCCTGGAACGAGGTCAAAAGCGGTCAGGAACAGAAGGGTCTGGACAGTTTCATGTGAAACCCGCCATACGGCGGTAGTTTTTGTCGACTGCCGAGATCGTACCAACAACGGAAGTCTGCATTTCCAGAACGCGAACTAATCTTTGCTAATCGAGACCGTATCCAACAGGATACGAAACCGTTATCAGGCAGACGACCCACCATTCAGGCGACAGAGTACTATGGCACGTCTCGAACTGAACAACCTGCACGCGGAAGTAGCGGAGGGCGGTGAGAAGATCCTCGAGGGTGTCGATCTCGAGGTCGAGACGGGTGAGATCCACGCCCTGATGGGGCCCAACGGATCCGGCAAGTCGACGACCGCGAAGGTCATCGCCGGCCACCCGGCCTACGAGGTCACCGAGGGCGAGGTCCTGATCCACCTCGACGAAGACGAGTTCGGCGACGAGTTCGAGATCGACGAGGACCAGCGCACCTGGAACCTCCTCGACCTCGAGCCCAACGAGCGCGCCGCACTCGGCGTCTTCCTCGCCTTCCAGTATCCCGCCGAGATCGAAGGCGTCACGATGATGAACTTCCTTCGGACGGCGCTCAACGCCAAGATCGAAGAGCGCGAGGAGCTCTTCGAGGGCGAAGAGGGCGACGACGAGGACGAAGACGAAGACGAAGGCTTCGAGACGTCGCCGATGGAAGGCCCCGCAGACGAGGGCGAAGTCGGCGTCGCCGAGTTCCAGGAGCTGCTCGAAGAGAAGATGGAACAGCTCGACATGGACGAGAAGTTCGCCCGGCGCTACCTCAACGCGGGCTTCTCCGGCGGTGAGAAGAAACAGAACGAGGTCCTTCAGGCCGCAATCTTGGAGCCCTCGGTCGCCGTACTCGACGAGATCGACTCCGGACTCGACATCGACCGGCTGCAGGACGTCTCGGACGGCATCAACGCCCTGCGCGACAACGTCGGTACGGGTATCCTCCAGATCACCCACTACCAGCGCATCCTCGACTACGTCGAGCCCGACCACGTCCACATCATGCTCGACGGTCAGATCGTCAAGAGCGGCGACGCCTCGCTGGCGGCCGAACTCGAGGACAAGGGCTACGACTGGGTCCGCGAAGAGGTCTACGGCACTGCGTAACCAGTTTCGACTAGCCAAACGGATATGAAGCTACGACCGTAACCATCACCGTATACAGATCATGAGTTCCGAACAAGAACACCTCAAAACGACAAACACCGAAGACCGGTTTTCGTTCAAGAACGAACACAAAGCCGCTCTCACCGCGGAGAAGGGCCTGGACGAGGAGACGATCAGGCTCATGTCCGAAGACAAAGACGAACCCGAGTGGATGCTCGAGCGTCGTCTGCGTGCACTGAAGCTGTTCCAGGAGATGCCGATGCCCACCGACTGGCCCGGACAGCCGGACCTCTCGGAGGTCGACATCAACAAGATCGTCCCCTACATTCGCCCTGACGTCGAACTGCGTGAGGGAACCGACGACTGGGAGAACCTCCCCGAGGAGATCAAAGACACCTTCGACAAACTCGGCATCCCGGAAGCCGAGAAAGAGGCGCTCTCGGGCGTCGGCGCACAGTACGAGTCCGAGGTCGTCTACCAGAACATGAAAGACCAGTGGGAGGAGAAGGGGGTCATCTTCATGAACATGGACCGCGCGGTCCAGGAACACCCCGAAATCGTCAAGGAGTACTTCATGACCTCCTGTGTTCCCCCGAGCGACAACAAGTTCGCCGCACTCCACGGTGCGATCTGGTCCGGTGGCTCGTTCGTCTACGTCCCCGAGGACGTCACGGTCGAGATGCCGGTCCAGGCGTACTTCCGCATGAACACCGAGGGGATGGGCCAGTTCGAGCACACGCTCATCGTCGCCGAACCCGGCAGCGAGGTCCACTACATCGAGGGCTGTTCGGCCCCGAAGTACTCGGCCTTTAACCTCCACAGCGGGGGCGTCGAGGTCTTCGTCAAAGAAGACGCCCACGTCCAGTACTCGACGGTCCAGAACTGGTCGCGTAACACCTACAACCTGAACACCAAGCGCGCCATCGTCGAGGAGAACGGGACGATGGAGTGGATTTCGGGCTCAATGGGCTCGAAAGCCACCATGCTCTACCCGTGTTCGATCCTCAAAGGTCGCGGCGCGACCGACACCCACATCACCATCGCCTTCGCTGGCGAGGGTCAGGACATCGACACCGGCGCGAAGGTCTACCACAACGCCCCTGAGACGAAATCGACCATCGAGTCGAAGTCGATCTCGAAGGACGGCGGCCGAACGAACTACCGCGGGCTCGTCCACATCGCCGACGGCGCCGAGAACTCGAGCACCGCCGTCGAGTGTGACGCCCTGATGTTCGACAACGAGTCGACCAGCGACACGATGCCGTACATGGAGATCGAGGAGTCGAAAGTCGACGTCGCCCACGAGGCGACCGTCGGCAAGATCGGCGACGAGGACATCTTCTACCTCCAGTCTCGCGGACTGGACGACGACGACGCCAAGAAGATGATCGTCGCCGGCTTCATCGAGCCGATCACGGAGGAACTGCCGATCGAGTACGCGGTCGAACTCAACCGCCTCATCGAACTCGAGATGGAGGGGAGCCTCGGATAATATGAGTACGACGCAGGTACACGCCAATCTGACGGACGAACAGGTACGCGAGATCTCCGACGGTCTCGACGAGCCCGAGTGGCTGCTCGAGACCCGTCTCGAGGCGCTCGAGGCGCTCGACGAACTGGACATGCCCGCGGTCATCCGGACGCCGGGTCGGGACTGGACGAACCTCCACGACCTCGACTTCGAGTCGCTGGTCGACCCGCTGAACGCCGCCGAGGACAAAGACCAGGTCGGCCCCGACGAAGTCGAGGTCCTGTCGTGGGGCGAGGCCGTCGACGCTCACGAGGACCTGCTCCGCGAGCACTTCGGAAGCGTCATCGACCCGCAGGAGAACTACCTGACGGCGCTCTCGACCGCGCTCTTTAGCACCGGGACCGTCGTCTACGTCCCCGAGGGTGTCGCAGCCGAGGACGTGACGATCCGCACCGAACAGAACTCCCGCTCGCTGTTCAACTACACGCTCGTCGTCGCCGAGGAGTCGAGTTCGGTGACGATCTTAGAGCGCCAGTCGACCGGCGCCGAACAGGACGAGCAGTACTACAGCGGCATCGTCGAAGTCGTCGCCGGCGAGAACAGTCACGTCCAGTACGGCAGCCTCCAGAACCTCTCGGAGGAGGCCTACAACTTCTCGATGAAACGCGGCGACGCCGACACCTACGCGACGATCAACTGGGTCGAGGCCAACCTCGGTACACAACTGACGAAGTCCGGCGTCTCGACGGAGCTCAACGGCGACTCCTCGGAGACGCAGATCGTCGGCGCCTTCTACGGCCACAACGACCAGCACTTCGACATCGACGCGAAAGTCTGGCACAAGGCCGAGCACACCACCGCCGACCTCGTCACCCGCGGCGTCACCGACGACGTCGCCCGCTCGGTCTACGAGGGCGTCCAGGACGTCGGCCGCGAGGCCTGGGACACCAGCTCCTACCAGCGTGAGAACACGCTCATGCTCTCCGACGAGAGCGAGGCCGACGCCTCCCCGAAGCTGATCATCAACAACCACGACACCGAGGCCAGCCACTCCGCGACGGTCGGCCAGATCGACGCCGAGGACCTGCTCTATATGACCTCCCGTGGCGTCGACCCGCGCTCGGCCCGGAACATGCTCGTCGAGGGCTTCTTCGTGCCCGTCCTCGAGGAAGTCGCCGTCGACGAACTCCGCGAGGATCTCGAGGAACAGATCGCCTTGCGACTGCGCCAGCGCGAGTAGCGCCGGCTACCTGTTTTCCCGCATCGGTCTCGACACCCGATTCGGCCGCCGAGTGCGACGCGTACATGCCTGAAGTTAAGTAATCAGGCCCCTCACAGATAGCTATGAGTCTGGGACAGCGCGTCTCGAGCGACCACCAGCTAGCACGGCTCCTCCAGATCGGAGTCGTGCTGGAGGAGCTCGTCGAGTCACGCGCCGCCCACCACCTCGAGTCGCTGTCGCCGGACGAACGGGCAGCGATCGACGAGGAGGTGCGGGAGTTGCTCGAGGAGGCAGCCGAGGAATCGGCCGACCACCGGGAGCGACTCGAGGCGCTGGTCGACGACCTCGACGCCGAGACGGTACCCTACGAGGAGATCAACCAGCTCGTCGACGCCCAGTACGGCCCGCCGGCGGACACCGACGGCGTCCTCTACGACCAGCTGGCGAGCGAGGAGACGGCCTACAAGTTCTACGACGACCTGATCGAAGCGATCGAGGCCTCCGATGCCGAGTTCGCGATCGACCGGGATCGGCTGCTCGAGACGCTGACCGAGATTCGTGAGGAAGAACGAGACGGCGTCGAAGACGTCACCGACATCATGGAGCGCAGAGCATGATCGGCGTTCGGACGACCGCCGCGAGAGCACTCGAGACGGGAGCTGACGCGCACCGACACACGACCGATGCGGCCACACCCGACGGAGGGCAGCGATGAACACCGGAGACCAGTACCTCAAGGCGATCTATCTCGCACAGCGGATCGAACAGGGGCCAGCCTCGACCGGCACGCTCGCAGACCTCCTCGAGGTCAGCCCGGCGAGCGTCAACGAGATGATCGGCAAACTCGAAGACCGCGGGCTCGTCGAGCACGAGAAGTACAAGGGCGCGAGCCTGACCGACGAGGGCCTCGAACGCGCCCACGACGCCCTGCAGACCTACTGCATCATCGAGCGCTTCCTCGCGAACGTCCTCGAGGTCGAAGAGTACCGCGAGGAAGCCCGCGCGCTCGAGAGCGTCATCGACGACACCGTCGCAGAGCGCCTCGACACGATCATCGACCGGCCCGGGGAGTGCCCGGACTGTTTCGACCCCGAACAGGACCAGTGTGAACACCTCGAGGTCGGTGGCCGGGCCGACTGATCGGTCGACTTTTCTAGGGCTCCGTTCGTCCGCCTGTGTCGTCTTCCGTTCCTGTTTCCGTTCGTCCGTCAGCGCCGTCTGTTTCTGAGTCGCGCTCGCCCGCGTCGGACTGTCTCGTCGCTGGGACGAACCGTCCCGGGAATTCTGCAGTGGTCGTAACAGGATCCTCCCTCGCGCTCGCCTCTCGAGGCCGATGTCCTGACGCGACTGTTCTCGAGCGTCTGCCACGAGGTGGCGCGTCGTCGGGGATCGGTTCGGGTCTGGGGCCGTGGCCGACACCCACGGAGGCGTCCGACTCGAGTGCTGTGCCGTCGTCCGACCCAGCGTGCAGCGTCGGATCGACAATTCGTTCGTCGCCAAACCGGAGGTAGCGATGGCCGATCAGGGCCGCGATGGCGAGCGCCAGGATCACTGCGAGCACCAGCGTGACCGGGATCGACCACGGGGACGGCTCACCCTCGCCGTCCCAGTCGGCCTCGAAGACGTCGGCGTAGAACGTCGCCGGTTCCTCGCCGTGGACTGCCAGTAGCACCTCGCGGTTGTTCTCGAAGGCGTTCTGATTCCAGTTTGCACTCCCGACGAGAGCCACCTCGCGGTCGACGATAACGCCCTTGGCGTGGATCTTCTCGAAGCGGTCGGTCTCCTCGACCAGCGCCACCTCGAGCGGGAGGTCCTCCCGATCGGCAGTCCGCTCGAGGTCGGCACGAAGGGCGTCGTTCTCGTCTTCGTGGTACCAGGTCGAATCGAGCAGGATGCGGACGTCGACGCCGCGGCGGGCCGCCTCGACGGTTTCGGCGAGGACGGTCGCGTCGGGTGCGATCGAGGCCTGTTTGACCAAAATTTCGTCGTCGGCTCCGGCGATGTACTCGAGCGTAGCTTGCTCGGCGTTGTCGGGGGCGACGAGCAGGTCGACCTGCTCGACCGAGACGGTCGCGGCGTCGTGTTCGGTGGGGAACTGTCGGTCTTCCCGACGGTCAGCGGCGTCGTCTTCCCATGGCGGAGCGTTGCCCTGTTCCTCGACGAACGTCGCCGTCTCGAGGAACTCGTCCCCCGACCGGGTGTCCCACCCATCGAAGTCGGCATGGAAGACGGCCGCGAGGTCTTCGGCCAGCGCCTCGTCGGTGACTCGAACACCCCAGCCGCGACTCGACTGGCCGCCGACGCCACCCGGTTTCCAGTTCTCGCTCGTCACGAGGACGGTGTCGTCGGCGACGGCGTATTTCGGGTGGTGAAAGCGATATCGGGCACCTTCGCCGCCGAGGGCACGCACCTCGACGCCGGCAT
This sequence comes from Natrarchaeobaculum aegyptiacum, assembly GCF_002156705.1. Taxonomy (NCBI): domain Archaea; kingdom Methanobacteriati; phylum Methanobacteriota; class Halobacteria; order Halobacteriales; family Natrialbaceae; genus Natrarchaeobaculum; species Natrarchaeobaculum aegyptiacum. The sequence goes on along the minus strand of NZ_CP019893.1, from coordinate 338,846 downwards.
CGACCAGCCGCTCGAGGACTGGCTCGCTGGTCTCGGGCGTCCCGCCGACGGGACCCGACTCGAGCAGGACGGCCACCTCGACGCCGCGGTCGGCCGCCGCGATCAGGTCGTCGGCGACGGTCTCGGCGGTGATCGTGTAGCCCCCGAGCAGGAGTCGATCGTCGGCATCCCGGATCGTCTCGCGAGGGATCGACGGCGAGTCGGGGAGGACGAACGCGGTGGCCTCTCCCGCGTCGGCGCTCGAGACCGGGACGCAGGTACCATCCTGTGGAACCCAGACGCCCTGTTCGTGCGGGTCGACAGTCGCGGCGGCCCCAGTTTCGACGTCCTCGACAGCCTCGAGTCGGTGCCAGCGTTCGGCCAGTGGTGCGTCGTCGTAGGCGACCGCGTCGATCGACTCGCCGTCGCCGTCGCGAACGTCGATGTCGTCGCCGTCGGCGGCCAGCCGGATCGTTCCCTCAAGTTCGACGGTCGAGTGGTCGGTAAGTCTGCTCGTCTCCTCCGCGTCGGTGGTCGCGGCGACGGTCCCGGAAACGGTCTCGTTCGGGAAGCGGGCGGTTGTGTGCCCGTCGGTGATCGTCCAGTTCGCGAGCGAGGTCTCCGGTGGGACCTCGAGGGCGACGTACTCGCCGACGTTGCCGTGGGTCGTCGGATTGGGGTAGAGTTCGACGATGTGGGGGTCACGCTGGCTGGACGACTCGAGAGCGTCAGCTGCAGAGCCGGCGGACTGGACGCGCTCGAGGCAGACGGGCGAGTCGGTCACGTTGGCCGCGTCGGCTCGAGTGCCCTCGTGTGCGAGTGAGTCGCCGTGTGCGACCGGATCGACGTCCGCAGTTGCCGCCGGCGTCTCTGCCGCGACCGGCGAGACGAGCCCACCCGATGCGATCGCTGTGAGCGCGAGGAGAGCGAGCCAGGGCCGGAGCCGAAGACGGGTTCGACCGGTCACCATCGGCCGATCTGGCCGCTCGTTCGTACTTAAACGTCAGGACGGGCAGAACGAGGACGCAGGAATCGACGATCGCGATCGGGATCAGGCCGCCGACTCGAGGTCGACGTTCCGGGCTTCGATCTGGACGAGGTAGGCCCGGTCGTCGGCGTAGTCGGCGACGATCTCGAGGGCGTCTGCGGTGCCGATCTGGGTGAGCGCCCACGCGGCACTGGCCCGAACGCGGTCTTCCTCGTCGTCGGCGAGGACGTCCGCGAGCGGGGCGATCGCGCGGGTGTCACCGATCAGCCCGAGCGCGCGGGCTGCCCACGAGCGCACGTCGGGGTCGTCGGCGACGAGCTGGTCGGCGATCGGCTGGACGGCCTCCTCGGCTCCGATTTCGCCGAGCGCGCGCAGCGCCGGTCGCTGGAGGTCGCGGTTCGAGTCGACGTAGTCGAGCAGGGTGTCGACGACCTCCTCGTCGTCGACGCCGATCTTCCCGAGGATCGTCATCGCGGCCGTGTCGCGGCGACCGGCCTTCTGGAGCATGGGGTCGATCGCTTCCTCGGGGGCCAGTCGCTCGAGGGCCTCGAGGCAGTGTTCTTCCATGAAGTCCGAATCGAGGCTGTCGTAGGCGAGCAGGATCTGGTCGACGTTGCCCTCGGCCTCGTGGACCTTGAGGGCGTGCCACTCCGGCGGGAAGTCCTTGACGTGGTCGAGGACGTCGTAGAAGCCCTCCCGGCGGAGTTGTTCGCGAACCTCGAGGTCCGTCCACTCGGTCGACTCGTCGACGCCGGTCTCGAGGTCGTCGGTGGCCTCGAGCAGGCCAGCGATCGTCTCGGCGTCGTCGTCGGCGTCGAGGTCGGCGTCCTCGACGGCAGTCTCGGCGTCCTCGAGGGCCGAATCGAGGCCCTCGGGGACGCTCGCTCCGTCGGCAGGTAGGTCGACGTCGTCGCGAAGTTCGGCAGCCTCGGCAGGCTCGAGACCGTCGGGGACCGACAGGTCGCTCCCGAGGAGGTCGCCGACCTCGGCGAGGAAGTCGTCGACGACGGCGATCAGTTCCTCGTCGCCTTCGATGGTCCAGCGAGCACCCGTGATGGTCGAGCGGACGCCCGAAACCTCGCCGATGACGTCCTCGGCGTAGGGGCCGCGCTGGTCCTCGAGGTCGCTCTCGAGATCGTCGAGGTCGCTCTCGAGGTCGTCGTAGGTCTCCTGGAGTTCCTCCTCGGGAGCTGGTTCGGCCTCCTCCTCGTCTTCGTCCTCGTCGGGTTCCGGCGGCTCTGGCACCTCGATCGACTCGAGGTCAGCGCGAACGTCCTCGAGGTCGGCTTCGACGACGTCAAGGTCGTCTTCCGTTTGGGCGTCCTCGAGTTCCCCTTCGAGCGTCTCGACGTCGCTCTCGACGGATGTGAGGTTCTCACGGATGGTCTCGAGGTCGGCCGGCGGGGTGCCCGACTCGTCTTCGTCACCGTTTGTGTCGTCCTCGCTCATGGGTGGTCCCTCCCTGTGAAGCCAGTTGGACGACGCCGACGCGTGACTCCGTACATACCCGACTGTGGTGTTAGCAGCGTCCTAAGCGTTTCCATGCCGGATCGTCCACTGTTACCAGCCCCACCATGGGGACCGGTAGGCCGCTGTTCAGGTGTTCTCCGCCGTGGTCTCTGCGTCGGTTTCGGCCTCGGTCGCGTCAGCCGCGTCGTCGGGTCGCCAGTAGAACCACGGAGACAGCGTCATGTATGCAAGGCCGAGCACGAGCAGCGCGAACGGGAAGGAACGGTTGGCGAAGGTGGGAACGAGAATCGCGAGAACGTGGACGACGCCCATGATCCCGGCGTCGCGGGCGAGCAGGTCGGGATAGGGGATCGTCGAGACCATGAGGTAACAGAACGCCGCGGTGATCGCGAGGACGAGCCACGGACCTGCCACGCCGGCGAGGATGGCCGCTCCGAGGATCGTCGCCGCGAGTGTCGTCTGGACGCCTTCGGTGTACTCACTCGCCGTATCGTAGGCGGTGTAGAGGCCGAGGCGGGCGACCGCCATCGCGACGAACAGCGCGCAGACGGCCGTCACGAGCAGGAGTTCACCCGTCACCACGTCGAAACCGATTCCGAGGCCGTCGCTGATGACGACGAACGCGAGCACCGCTGGCGCGACGGCGAAAGAGGCCACGTCGGCCAGCGAGTCGAGGTACGGGCCGGCGTCGGTCCCCCCGTAGCGGCGCGCGAGGATGCCGTCGAGTCCGTCCGCGACGGCCGCCAGCAGGATGAGCCGGGCGGCAAGATCGATATCGACGAACGCGACGACGACGGCGACGAACCCCAGAGCGGCGTTCGCGATCGTCACCGCGTCCGCGACGCCGAGCCGACCGACGAACCGCGGGAGCATACTCCCGGATTCGGCGGCCGGCTCTCTTACGTGTTTTCGTTTCGCGGACGCCACCACTCGAGCCGTCGCCAGTGGCGCGGTGCGCATCGTCCGTTTCGAGTGCCGAGACGTCCACTCGAGCCGGCGTGTGACGTGTGTCCGTCCAGCCCAGCTTTCCAGCCCAGTGAGAACCATCTCGAGCGGTTTTATCGTGGAACGAACCACACCCGTTATATCCCGACTCTCCCAAGCGACGCGTATGCACCGGCGTGTGTACCTCGCCGCCGTCGGGTCCGCCACGGCAGCCGGTCTGGCTGGCTGTACCTCCGTCCTCGATAGCTCCAGCAGCGGAAACGGCGACGACCGATTCTGTCACGGCGACGAGTGTGATATCGGGATGAGCAGGATGGAGTTTCTCCCCGAGACCTACGAGGTGACGGTCGGCGAAACCGTCGTCTGGAAGAACACGAGCGCCGCGGATCATACCGTCACTGCTCGCGAGGAGACTCTTCCCGAGGGAGCCGAATACTTCGCCAGCGGTGGCTACGAAGACGAAGAAACCGCGATCGACGCCTGGCACCAGTCCCGCGGCGGCCGCATCGGTCCCCGCGAGACCTACGAACACACTTTCGAGGTTCCCGGTGAGTACGTCTACATCTGCGAACCCCACGTCCACGGCGGCATGGTCGGCACGATCGTCGTCACGGAGTAATTACGGGTCGACGCCGGCCCCTGAGAGCCGGGCCGTCGATACCTCCGCCCGTTTTCGAATCCCGCTGCACGAAGCGAGCGGGAACGTTCATGATAGTTCAGCCTCCAGTAGGAATCGATGCACGTTCCAGACTTCGACGTCGCGGGCCAGACCGCGATCGTCACCGGTGCCAGCCAGGGAATCGGGAAAGCAATCGCAGAGACCCTCGCCGCAAGCGGCGCGAACGTCGTGATCTGTTCGCGCTCGATGGACCGCGTCGGTCCGGTCGCCGAGGCGATCAACGATGCAGACGTAGACGGCGAAGCGCTCGCTCTCGAGTGTAACGTCCGCGAGCGCGATCAGGTTCAAGAGCTCGTCGACGCGACGGTAGAGGAATACGGCGACGTCGACGCCCTCGTGGCCAACGCCGGCGGGGAGTTCGTTGCGCCCTTCGAGGACATCTCCGAGAACGGCTGGAAGACGATCATCGACCTCAACCTCAACAGTACGGTCCACTGCGCCCAGCTCGCCGGCGAGGTGATGCGCGAGGGCGACGGCGGGTCGATCATCACGCTCTCGTCGGTCAACGGTCAGCACGCCGCACCCGGCGAGAGCCACTATAGCGCCGCGAAAGCCGCCATCATCCGACTGACCGAGACGCTCGCGACCGAGTGGGCCAGCGACGGTATCCGCGTCAACTGCGTCGCGCCGGGGCTGATCCAAACTCCCGGCGTCGCCGAGACGCTGGGGATCGACAGCGAGGACATGCCGCCCCGCGAGAAGACCGATCGACGGATCGGCCACCCCGAAGAGATCGCCGACGTCGTCCAGTTCCTCGTCAGCCCTGCGGCCTCGTTCATGAACGGCGAAACGGTCACCGTCAAGGGCGTCCCACGAGCCGGCAACTCGATGGCACAGGACCTCGGCCTCGAGTAACTCGCTCGAGGTGCTGAGAAGAATTGAGGGCGTCACACGGGAAGTTCCTGTAGGTCACTCCGCTGGGGTGTCGTCCCAGACGTCTCCAAGTCGATCGTCGACATCTGAGAGCACGACGGACACGACCTCGAGAACGTCGTCCGGATACGACGCGTCGACGGCGTCGTCGGTCCGGGCACGCGGTGGCTCGTGGTAGTGGTCCCGGTTGTTGTGAGGGTTGGCGTGGCGGTCCCATCGAGCCATCCAGTCTGTGCTGGATCTGACCTCCCGGTACGTGATCGAGAAGTCGCCGTTGGTGTAGACACGACACTCGAGTTCGACGCGACGAACGTCCTCGGGATAGTAGTCGGCGACGAATTCGGCGACGACGGCATCGGGTTTCTCGTACGGAAACACCCGAACTGTGTCGACGATCGAGAGTGAACCGAGCCGCTCGGCGACGATACGTAAGAGCGTCTCGTTCAGCGTCTTTTCGCCACCCATGTCACGTCAGGCTGATGCGGGCGCGTTTCCGTCGGATTCTCGGGACTGTCGTGCCTGCTCGAGTTCATGAATCCGTCTGCGTACCGTTCGCCACTCCTGAAGGTCCTCCCACACCGTCTCGAGATCTGCATAATCGGCGTGCTCGAGCGCGTCGACGTCATCAGGAGCGTCGGCATCGAACTGTTCCTGGTAGTCCCGTTCGCGATCGGTCAGGCTGGCGAGTTCCCGGCGCAACTCCTCGGCCGGTTTTGCCCGCAGTCGCTGCACACGTCGCCACTCGAAGTACGCCTCGTTTCGCCGGAACAGGTCGGGTGACTCCGCCTCGAGGGTGACGAGCCCGATTTCGGCGAACCACCGGAGGTACTCTCGAGCGGTTTCGGGCGAGACGTCCGCTCGTTCTGCGACGGTCCTCACGCGCGTCGGCACGTGCAACTGAATCGCAACCGCGTACACGCGCTCTCTCGTCGACAGGTTCTCGCTCTGGGCCGCCCACTCCTTGGTCAGGTCGGGCCGGTCCGGTGGCTGTTCTGAGTCCATTACTACCGACTCTATCGAGCTACAACTGAATATATTTTGTGTATGCATATATTATTCTGCGATCGCTGCACTCCATTGTGCCACTGATGGCGGGTGGCCGACGCCGCTGCCCCATCGAGATTCGGATCCGGGCGATTCGCCTCGAGCCAGAGATGTCAAGTAGTCCTCGGCGAATGCCAACGCGAGCGATGGTGTTCGAACCCGCACTGGCCGACCTGTCGCGGTCTGATCGCCCGCTTTTCGGCCCTGTGTCCTTTCGCGACTACGTCGAGGGCCACGACCTCGAGGCCACGCCACGGACGCCGCGGTACATCTCGGTCGACGCGCTCGCGGACCTCGCACCGGAACTCCGCGAGGCCGGAGTCATGGTGTTGCGCGCCGGGTCGGCACTCGAGGGGACGGGGACGGCGTTCGTGCTCGTCGAGGGCGACGACGGTGCTGACGAGTTCTTCCTCCGCGACGAGGTGACCTTCGCCGACCTGCCTGTCGAGCGATTCTCGAGCCCGGTCGACGACGACCAGCTGGTCAGCTTCCGGTCGCTGCCACGGCTCTCGGAGACCTCGCTCGTCAACCTCGCGCTGGCGTCGGGCCTGCTCGCGGACGCTCTCGAGCTCGATACCACCGGCGCGCTTCCACCGCCAGCGACCGGCCGGTCGACATTCACGTTCCCGTTTCGGCCCCACAGCGCGCTCGAGGAGCCGATCACCCACCGGAACGGGCAGGTCGAGATCGACACGCTGTTCGTCGATCGCCGGGAAAGCAAGCGGACGCTGTTCGTCCTCGAGGCGAAGACGGGCGACCGCGCGTCGCTCGCGAAACACAAACTCGTCTATCCGGTACTCGCACTCGCAGCAAGCGTGCCGCCGGACGTCGAGATCGTCCCCGTCTACCTGCGCTGTCGCCAGCGGGGCGAGCGGGTGATCTTCGACGTGGCCGAGTGCACGCTCGAGGACCCCCGCGAATCCCTGCCGGGTATCGACGACCTCGCGGTGTGTCGTTCGAAGGTGCTTGAGATGGGGCTCGAGTAACAGGCCTCCGTATCGTGAGTACGGCTCGGCTACGCGAGAGAACTCACTCTGGATAGACAGTTGCTCCCACGCTCTTACTCCTGACCGACGGATTGACAGCGTTATCCGTCGAGTCTCGCCGTTCCAGCCTCGAGCGCTCGTGCCAGTGCTGGCGAGCCGACGAGGTCGGGAAGCGGCGTCGGTGGGTCCGGATCGTCGCCGCAGGGTGCGACCTGTCGGAACCACCACCGGACGTCGTGCCACTCGCCGTCCTTGTAGCCGACGTTCTGGAAGGTGGCGACCGGTTCGAATCCCACCCGCTCGTGTAACCGGACACTCGCCGGGTTCGGCAGCGTCATCACCGCGTAGGCGTTCCGGTACCCCTGCAGTTGCAGAACCTCGAGCAGCGACGTATACAGTGCCGTCCCGATCCCCCCGTTTCGGACGTCTTCGGCGACGTAGACCGACAGCTCGACCGTCCACCCGAACGCCCCGTAGGAGCGAAGCGAACTCGCCGCCGCGTATCCCAGAATCGTCCCGTCCGCTGTCTCGCAGACCAGCCACGGGAACCGCTCGAGCGTCGTCTCGATCCGTTCGGCCATCTCCGCCATAGACGGCGCCTCGAGTTCGAACGAGACTGGCGTCGACTCGACGAACGGCGCGTAGATCGCCCGGACTGTCTCGGCGTCCGCCGGTCTGGCGAGACGAATTCGTGGGCTCATGGCTTCGGCTTCCACTCTCGACCCACCTACACCTCGATACCGTGGGACAGCAGGAACCCCTTCGTGACGAGTTCGGCCTGAAACGCCTCGAGTCGCTCGTCGTAGGGCGGGGCAGTGTCGACGAGTTCGTCTGCAGCGACCTCAATCGTCTCTGCGACCGAACCGGTCTCCTCGTAGATCTCGAGCACCCGTCGGTCGAACGTCTCGAGCGTCTCTTCGGCCGTCTCGAACGCGTCGTCTGGGTTGCGGGGCCAGACCCCGAAGTGGGGGAAGACAATCGTTTCGGGCTCGAGCGCCCGCAGGGTAGAGATGGCCTCGTGGACGTCGTCGACGTCGAAGTTCGGAGGTGATCCGGGGGCGAGCAATCGGTCTGCAGGCTCGAGGTAGAGTCCGATACACTCTGCGGCGAACAGCAGGTCGCGTTCGGGATTCCACACCGCGAGATGGTCGGGAGAGTGTCCCGGCGCGTGGATCAACTCGAGGCTGTTCGCGCCGATCTCGAGGGTGATACCCGAGTCGGGGACGGTGACGATCCGTTCTTCGGGGACCGGTTCCTGTTCGCCCATCGCCTCGAAGTGCTCGCCCATCGCACGACGGCTGCTCTCGACCAGCGCTGCTGGATCCTCGAGATGCGAGGCGGTCAACTCGTGGATGTAGACGTCTGCATCGGGGGCAGCCTCGAGGATAGTGCTGGCCCCGCCGGCGTGGTCGGTGTGGACGTGCGAGCAGATCACGTGCTCGAGCGAGTCCGGCGCGACACCACAGTCGCGAATTCCCTCGAGGACGGCGTCTGCGGTCGCGGGAGCGCCGGTGTCGACGAGCGTGGGTTCCTCGTCGTCGAACAGGTAGACCGCGGTGAATCCCTCGTCCAGCAGTCCGGTGTCGATGCCGTACACGCCGTCTGCGACCTCGAACGTCGCCATGGCGGTTCTTTCGTGCTCGAGGGAAAAAGAAAACCGATCCCGGGATGTCGACGCTTCGCCTGGTTGCTGACCGCTCTCCACCCGACCAGAGACGTTTTGCCCAACCCGAACAGATCCAACAGGTATGACGCTCACGGACGCCCTCGAGGGGATCACCACGCCGCTGGTCACGCCGTTCGATCCCGAAACGGACGCAGTCGACGAACGGGCGCTCGAGCGACTGGTAGACCACCTGCTCGCAAACGACGTCGACGGCCTGTTCCCCTGCGGGACGACCGGCGAGTTCGCGAGCCTCGCGCCCGAGGAACGCCGGCTGGTACACGAGGTCGTCGTCGACCGGGCCGATGGCGCAATCCCGGTGCTGGCGGGCGCGGCGGCGACGTCGGTGTCGGAGGCAGTCGCCTACGCCGAACACGCCGCCGGGATCGGTGCAGACGCGGCGGTCGTCACCGAGCCCTACTTCCACGGACCGAACGACTCAGAGGGGAATCGCCGATTCCTCGAGCAAGTTGCCGACCAGTCGCCGCTGCCGGTCCTGCTGTACAACATCCCACCGTGTACGGGCGGCTCGCTCGCCCTCGAGACCGTTTCAGCGCTGGCCGATCACGAGAACGTCGTCGGGATCAAAGACTCGAGTGGCGACCTCACCTACATGCTTTCGATCGTCCGCGAATCACCCGACGACTTCCTCGTGCTCCAGGGATACGACGCGTTGCTCGTCCCGGCGCTGCGGATGGGCGTCGACGGCGGGTTGAACGCGGGGTCGAACGTCGCTCCTGCAACGTACCGTGAACTGTACGAGCGTGCGGACGAGGACCACGGTGCGTCGATTCAGAACGCCATCGCACCGCTGTTCGACGCCTGCGCAGAGTACGGGTTCGCGCCGGCGACCAAGACCGCGCTTGCCCATCGCGGCGTGATCCCGTCGGACGTCGTCCGCTCCCCGCTCGTTCCGGTCCCCGACGACGCCCACGAGGACATCGAGGCGGGCGTCGACGCGCTGCTCGAGGGCTGAGACCCGGTTGGCTGCCGTCATGCCCGCCGGTCAGGAGAGCACACGCAAGGACTTTGCCGGTTCATACACCTACAGCAATCAGTGAGTCCGATTCGAGCGTCGACGCACGTGACGGAGAATCGCTGGCGGAGTGCGTCCGAGCGGCGACGACATTCGAGGACTCAGGCCGTGCTCGAACTGACGGAATCGGGCACTCGAGGGCGGTGTAAGCACACAGCGACGAGGCCACAATCATGACAGCGGAGACGACGATTCACGAGCTAGACGAGGATACCGTCGCGCGCATCGCGGCGGGGGAGGTGGTCGAACGACCGGCGAGTGCGGTCAAGGAACTCGTCGAGAACAGTCTCGACGCCGACGCGAGCCGGATCGAGGTGACGATCGAGGCCGGCGGCACCGACCTGATCCGCGTCGCCGACGACGGCTACGGGATGACCGAGGCCGACCTCCGGGCCGCGGTCCGCCAGCACACCACGAGCAAGATCGACGGCCTCGAGGACCTCGAGTCAGGCGTAGCCACGCTGGGATTCCGCGGGGAGGCCTTGCACACGATCGGCTCGGTTTCCCGGCTGACGATCCGCTCGCGGCCGCGCGCGGACTCGAGTACGGCCGGGTCAGAAGCGAGTGACGTCGGCACGGAACTCGTCTACGAGGGGGGTGACGTCGTCTCGGTCGAACCTGCAGGCTGTCCCGAGGGGACCGTCGTCGAGGTCGCAGACCTCTTCTACAACACGCCCGCGCGCAGGAAATTCCTCAAGACGACCGCGACGGAGTTCGCCCACGTCAATCGCGTCGTCACCCGCTACGCGCTGGCGAACCCGGAGGTCGCGGTCTCGCTCACCCACGACGGCCGCGAGGTGTTCGCGACGACCGGGCAGGGCGATCTCCAGGGAGCGGTGCTCTCGGTCTACGGCCGCGACGTCGCCTCCTCGATGATCCCCGTCGAGGCCGACGCCGACGAACTTCCACCCGGCCCCCTCGAGTCCGTCTCCGGACTGGTCTCTCACCCCGAGACGAACCGCTCGAGTCGAGAGTACCTCTCGACGTACGTCAACGGTCGCGCGGTCACCTCGGACGCGATCCGCGAGGGGATCATGGGTGCCTACGGGACCCAGCTTGGCGGCGACCGGTATCCGTTCGTCACGCTCTTCCTCGCGGTGCCCGGTGACGCCGTCGACGTGAACGTCCACCCGCGAAAGCGCGAGGTCCGGTTCGACGACGACGATGCGGTCCGCCGGCAGGTCGACGCTGCCGTCGAGGCCGCGCTGCTCGAGCACGGACTCTTGCGCTCGCGCGCCCCGCGCGGTCGATCCGCGCCCGACGAGGCCCGCCTTCGCGGTGAGCAGTCACAGGTGACGGACCGCGCGGCGGACGAGACGCGAGCGACGGCCGCTCGAGACGCCAGCGGCGATTCCGAGGCTGGCGACACCAGTCACCCGGGGGACGGTGCTGGGTCCGAGGTCACGACCGAATCTGCCACCAGCTCAGCTATCGACTCCGCTGGTGACCCCGCTCCCCAATCCACCACCGAACCCACAACCGACTCCGTTCACCGACCGGACGGAACAGACGGATCGACCACCCCATCCGGACCCTCCTCAGACGACGACGGAGACCGACGCGTCGACGACGCCGATCGAATCGAGGCCGACAGCGCATCCTCGAGTCCACCTGTCCACGACGATGGGGACGCCTCGAGCGCGCTGGCTGCGGATAGCGTCGACTCGCCATCCGCCGCTGGGTCTGCTGTCGACGTTGACAGTGATTCGGACTCGAGCGCCACATCTGGCTCGAGTGCAGCCGCTGGAACGGGCTCTGAACCAGCCGACAGCGGTGTGGCAAGCGGCTCCGCGGCCGGGGACGGGCGCAAATTCTCCGGAGAGGTCGACCAGCAGACCCTCGAGGGCGAGTCGGCGACCGGCGAGGAGGCCGAATTCGACTCCCTGCCACCGCTGCGGGTGCTCGGCCAGCTTCACGACACCTACGTCGTCTGCGAAGGGCCGGACGGTCTCGTGTTGATCGACCAGCACGCCGCCGACGAACGGGTCAACTACGAGCGACTCAGGGACGCGTTCGCCGACGACCCACCGGCACAGGCGCTGGCCTCGCCCGTCGACCTCGAGCTCACCGCCGCCGAAGCCGAGACCTTCGAGGTCTACCGCGAGGCTCTCGCCCGACTGGGATTCTACGCCGACCGGAGCGACGACCGGACAGTCACCGTGACGACCGTCCCCGCGGTCTTCGACGAGACGCTCGCGCCCGAGCGTATCCGCGACGTCCTCACCGCCATCGTCGACGGCGACCGCGAAGCCGGTGCCGAAACCGTCGACGCCCTCGCCGACGAGTTCCTCGGCGACCTCGCCTGTTACCCCTCGATCACCGGTAATACCTCGCTCACCGAGGGCTCCGTGATCGACCTGCTCTCCGAACTCGACGCCTGTGAAAACCCCTACGCCTGCCCCCACGGCCGGCCGGTCGTGCTCGAGGTCGACCGCGAAGAGATCGAAACCCGGTTCGAGCGCGACTATCCCGGCCACGGCGGCTAGTCGTTCTTTCTGTCGTTCTGGAAACCGTCTCGAGTAGCGGTCCCACCGAGTACACTCGAACGGACCGGGGCTTTTCGAGGGAGTCGTACTCGAGTCTCCGTGCGAGGAGTGGCCGAGAACAGCGTCACTGCCAAAATAGATTCACCAGTCGAGGGAACCGACTAGCCGAAGTTTTCGATGTGTGCCGCGTCGGCGTCGCCACCTGCCTCCTCGATTGCGTCGGCGACGAACGTGACGAAGTCCGAAAAGCCGAAGGCGTAGATCTCGCCGTCGTCGACGTGGGTCTCGATCGCGTCCGCGAGGGCTTCGTCCGCGTCGGCATCGAGCACGGTAACCGCAGCCCCCGCTGCCTCGAGCGCGTCGAGTCGCTCGCGGTGAGCCGGGGCGTCGTCCTGATAGACGACAGCGGCGTCGTGGCCTGCGTCGTGGGCGGCTTCGGCGATGGCGACTGCAGGGCCGATGCCGGGGCCGCCGGCGACGGCGACGACGTCGGAGTCGCCCTCGTAGGTGATCGTGCCGTACGGGCCCTCGACGTGGACGGTCTCGCCCCCCTCGAGGTCGGCGAGCCACGGGGAGAGGTCGCCGTCGGGGTCGACGCCGACGGTGAGTTCGAAGGTCTCGTCGACAGACGGTGAGGAGAGCGTGTAGTGACGAGCCACCGCCTCGTCGACGCCCCCGGGTTCGGCCCGCAGGAGGACGAACTGCCCGGGGAGGGCGTCGAAGTCCTCGGGAGTCTCGAGTGCGAGTGCGACGGTGTCCGGGCCGACGTCGGTGACGGCGTCGACGGTGACGGGTGTGCCTTCCATGCCCCGGCATATGGCGGCCGCGCGAAAAGTGGTTTCGTTGTCCCGACGTGTGGGCTCGCTCGAGATTCGTCGATCGTCTCCTCGAGAATACATGTTGTATGCTAACTGTGGTCGTCCCGGGGGATTGTTTTTTCCACCGTGGGTCGACGATCACGAACTCGTCCTCCAAGCTCGTCGACAATCTCAGGATTTAGTATGAAAAATGCTTACAAATACTGGTCAATCGACCGAGACGGCGTCCGTTCGGTGAGGCTTTCAGAAGCCTTTTCATTTGTGGGGGGGCAAGTTTCGCCCTAATATGGCTGAGGACTTCAACTGGGCGATCGGAGGCGAGGCCGGGGACGGTATCGACTCCACCGGGAAGATCTTCGCGCAGGCACTATCCAGAGCCGGACGACACGTATTCACGTCGAAAGACTTCGCGTCGCGAATCCGCGGCGGCTACACAGCCTACAAGATCCGGACCGCGGTCGACTCCGTCGACAGCGTCGTCGACCGACTGGACGTGCTCGTCGCGCTCACCCAGCGGACGATCGACGAGAATCTCGACGAGCTCCACGAGGGAAGCGCCATCATCTACGACGGCGAGCGCTCGTGGGAAGCCGAGATCCCCGAGGAGATGACGGCCGTCGACGTCCCGCTCAACTCCCTCGCGGAGGAAGCCGGTGGCTCGATCATGCGCAACGTCGTCGCACTCGGCGCTGCGTGTGCCATCGCGAACTTCGACGTCGAGTACTTAGACGAAGCCCTCGAGAAGCGTTTCGGCGGCAAGGGCTCGAAGATCGTCGAGAACAACAAGGAAGCAGCCCGACTCGGTGAGGAGTACGTCGAGGAGAACTACGACTTAGATCACCTCGGCTACGACCTCGAGACGACCGACGAAGATTACGTCCTGCTGAACGGCAACGAGGCGCTCGGGATGGGCGCACTCGCCGCCGGCTGTCGATTCTACGCGGGGTATCCGATTACGCCCGCGACCTCCATCATGGAGTACCTGACCGGCCGCATCGAGCAGTACGGCGGCCACGTCGTGCAGGCCGAAGACGAACTGTCGGCGATCAATATGGCACTCGGTGGCGCTCGCGCGGGTGCGCGATCGATGACGGCGACCTCGGGTGCCGGGATCGACCTGATGACCGAGACGTTCGGACTCGTCGCGACCAGCGAGACGCCGCTCGTCATCGTCGACGTCCAGCGCTCCGGTCCCTCGACCGGGATGCCGACCAAGCAAGAACAGGGCGACCTCAACATGGCGCTGTACGGCGGCCACGGCGAGGTTCCACGGTTCGTCGTCGCGCCGACGACGATCGACGAGTGCTTCTGGAAGGCGATCGAGGCGTTCAATCTCGCAGAGAAGTACCAGACGCCGGTGTTCCTCATCTCCGACCTCGCGATGTCGGTCACCGAGCAGACGTTCCCGCCGGAAACCTTCGACATGGACGCCGTCGAGATCGACCGCGGCAAACTCGTCGACCAGGACGAGGTCGACGAGTGGCTCGACGAGCAGGGCCGCTTCCGCGCCCACGCCGACACCGACGACGGCGTCAGCCCACGTGCCATCCCCGGTACGATCGACGGCGCGCACATGTCCACCGGTCTCGAGCACGACGAACTCGGCCGCCGAACCGAAGACCAGGACGAGCGCGTCCAGCAGGTCGACAAGCGCTACCGCAAGGTCGAGACTGCCCGGAACGAAGAGGACTGGGCCTACCGTGAGTTCGGCAACCCCGACGCCGACGACCTCGTCATCTCGTGGGGGTCGAACGAGGGCGCCCTCGTCGAGGCCCTCGAGTACTTAGAGGACGACGGGATCGACGTGCGCGTCATCTCGGTGCCGTATATCTTCCCGCGGCCTGACCTCTCCGAAGAGATCGAGGCAGCCGAAGACGTGATCGTCGTCGAGTGTAACGCGACCGGCCAGTTTGCCGACCTGCTCGAGCACGACACGCTCACGCGCGTCAAGCGTATCAACAAGTACACGGGCGTTCGCTTCAAGGCGGACGAACTCGCAGAAGAGATCACCGAACAACTCTCCGCGGAGGTGCCAGCATAATGAGCTCCGACGTTCGATTCACCGACTTCAAATCCGACAAGCAGCCGACCTGGTGTCCCGGATGCGGCGACTTCGGGACGATGAACGGCATGATGAAAGCCCTCGCCGAAACCGGCAACGACCCCGACAACACGTTCGTGGTGGCCGGCATCGGCTGTTCCGGTAAGATCGGGACCTACATGCACAGCTACGCCCTCCACGGGGTTCACGGCCGTGCGCTCCCGGTCGGGACCGGCGTCAAGATGGCCCGCCCCGACATCGAAGTGATGGTCGCCGGCGGCGACGGTGACGGCTACTCGATCGGCGCCGGCCACTTCGTCCACGCCGTTCGTCGCAACGTTGACATGACCTACGTCGTCATGGACAACCGCATCTACGGCCTCACCAAGGGTCAGGCCTCCCCGACCTCGCGATCGGACTTCGAGACCTCGACGACGCCAGAGGGGCCGAAACAGCCCCCGGTCAACCCGCTCGCGCTCGCACTCGCCTCCGGCGCCTCCTTCATCGCCCAGTCGTTCGCTTCCGACGCCCTGCGCCACCAGGAAATCGTCCAGCAGGCCATCGAACACGACGGCTTCGGCTTCGTCAACGTCTTCAGCCCGTGTGTCACGTTCAACGACGTCGACACCTACGACTACTTCCGCGACAACCTCGTCGACCTGGACGAGGAGGGCCACGACCCGAGTGACTACGAGGCCGCAAAGAAGGTCATCCTCGACAGCGACAAGGAGTACCAGGGCGTGATGTACCAGGACGACCAGTCCGTCCCGTACCACGAACAACACGGCGTCACCGAGGACATGTCCGACATTCCGGACGGCGCGCCCGAGGACGCGATGGACCTCGTTCGCGAGTTCTACTGACGGCCCGGTTCGATTCGATTTCGCTTTCTGTCCCCGACTCGAGTCCTCGAGCGATGCGTTTCCCCGTAATTCGCACCCTGCGTCGTCGACCGAACTGACTCGAGCGCATCGAGTGCGACGACGCTGAACGCGCCCGCGAGAATGGGCGAGCTCGCCAGTTCATCGTCGACGTCGTTTCGCCGATCGAACGCGACCACGTGCGACGCGGCGAGCCAATTCCATAGGGATGGTTACGCGCTCACCGTGGCGCGGTCCGTGTTCACGGGCAATCCTAGCTCGCCGGTGGCGAATATGCTCGCCGCTCCTGTTTTCCTCGTTTTCGAACGCCCACTGATCGAGAAAACGCCGCGAACGGGCCGTCTACGGTGTCTCGAGCGGGTGCTCGACCGACTCCATCAGTCGTTCGACGTTTGCCGCCTCGCCGTCGGCGGCTGCCGGGTGGATCCCGGCCAGCACGAGGAAGTCCTCCTCGTGGGTGAACGAGCCGATGGTGATCTCGAGCGTTACTTCCATTCCGTCCTGCGTGACGGTCCCGTGGAGCCGGTCGACCTCGCGCTGGTCGCCGAGAACCTCGAGCGTGAGCGTTTCGACCTGCTCGAGGTCCTCGACGTCGGCGTCGGCCTGGTCGAGGAACTCTTCGATGAGTTGCGCCGACCCCATCCCCTCGAGTGGGTTGAGCGATTGACCAGCCACCTCGATTCCCGGGCTCGAGACGGCGAGGAAGGTATACTCCGCGTCTGACAGACCTGCCGGAGAGCCACCGAGTCCGTCGTCCACGCCGGATTCGCTCGACGGTGACTCGTCGTCGGCGAGTTCGCCATCGATGAGGTCCTCCGGATCGTCGACCTCCTCGAGCAGTTCCTCGTCGATGTCGTCGGGGACGAGTCCACCACCGTCTTCCTCCTCGACCTCGTCGGCATCGTCGGAATCGTCGGGTTCGATCGCATCAGCGTCCGGAGACAGATCCTCGAGGCTCGCTTGCTTCGTATAACTGGCGAGCCAGAACGAGGCATGGATCTCCCGCTCGACGCCAAACTCGACGGTTTCGTCGAACTCCTCGCCATCGATGGCGGCCTCTTCGTACCCCGTTTCGGCGAGTGCGTCGTCACTCGGTGTGGCCAGTGCGGCCTCGAACTCGAGGGGGCCATCCCCCCTGATAAAGTCGAGACAGCCGGCCGTCAGTGCGAGCACCCCAGTCGCTCCCCCAGCGAGTACACCACGTCGAGAGGATGGCATCATCCGAAGCCAGTCAAACGAGCGGCAAAGTCGTTTTGGCCACCAGTTGCGTGGCTGATACGATGGCTCCGATGTCCGGTCGTGGTTCGCTGACGGGACTCGATCGAGGTCGGCCAGTGGTGGCCGGCCAGAAAATCGGCATCGAGAACTGGTTCCGGCGTCCTCACAGAGAATCGATATCAAGAGTTATCGGGGTTGCCGCCCCCCGTACAGCCATGACCGAGTTCGCACGGCGTGTCGAAAACGTGTCGATCAGCGGCATCCGCAAGGTGTTCGAGGCCGCAGGCGAGGACGCGATCAACCTCGGCATCGGACAACCGGACTTCCCGACGCCGGCACACGCCCGACGCGGCGCGATCGAGGCGATCGAGAACGAAGTGACCGACGCCTACACGTCCAACAAGGGCACTCGCTCGCTCCGGGAAGCTATCGCCACGAAGTACGACCGCGACTACGGCCTCGCGGTCGACCCCGAGGACGTCATCGCCACCTCTGGGGGCAGCGAGGCGTTGCACCTCGTCTTGCAGGCCCACGTCGACCCCGGCGAGGAAGTCATCTTCCCGGATCCGGGATTCGTCTCTTACGATGCGCTGACAACCATCGCGGGTGGAACGCCGAACCCAGTCTCCCTCCGCGAGGACCTCACGCTCGATCCGGAAACGGTCGAAGAAGCGATCACCGACGAGACGGCCGCGTTCGTCGTCAACAGCCCTGCCAACCCCACCGGCGCGGTCCAGTCCGAGGAAGACATGCGCGAGTTCGCCCGCATCGCCGACGAACACGACGTCCTCTGTCTCTCCGACGAGGTTTACGAGAAGATCGTCTTCGAAGGGGAGCACCGCTCACCGCTCGAGTTCGCCGAGAGCGACAACGTCGCCGTCGTCAGCGCGTGTTCGAAGACCTACTCGATGACCGGCTGGCGACTCGGCTGGGTCGTCAGCGCAAATCGTCGTATCGAACGCATGCTCCGGGTCCACCAGTACGCCCAGGCCTGTGCCTCCGCGCCTGCCCAGTACGCCGCCGAGGCTGCGCTCACCGGCCCTCAGGACCCCGTCGACGAGATGGTCGAAGCGTTCGAACGCCGGCGCGACGTCGTCCTCGACGGCCTCGAGGACGCCGGTCTCGAGGTCCCCACCCCGCAGGGCGCGTTCTACGCCATGCCGAAAGTCCCCGAGGGATGGTGTGACGCCGTCCTCGAGCGAGACGTCATCGTCGTCCCCGGCGATGCCTTCGGCGCGAACGGCGAGGGCTACGCCCGTCTCTCCTACGCGACCAGCACGGAGCAACTGAAAGAAGCACTCGAGATCATCGACGACGCGACGGCTGCGGTCCGATAGCGCCTCGACTCGAGTCCGGAAGCGGTCCGACGTCAGACCGGAAGTCGTGGACCATCGCCGGTGGGACGCGAACTGGCCCGTGGACGACTGGCCCGACGCTCGAACCGGAACGGATTGCTGTCCTCGCTCCTCGCTCTCCGCTTTCAGAGCTCTTCTCGTTCGGACGGTTCCTCGGGCGACTCACGAATCCCGTACGACGTCGGATCGACGGCCGATCCGAAGACGATGAGGACGGTGATCGCGTCCTCGATCGCGAAGAAGTCGTGTTCGAGTTCCGGTTCGACGTGAACGAGGTCGCCGCTTTCGATGTCGTAGGTTTCGTCGCCGACGCGGAGCTTTCCCGTCCCCGAAAGCACGTAGTAGAGTTCGTCCTCGTTGTGGGGGTTCTTCGGTGCGGCCGATTCCGAGGGATAGTGCCCGACCTCGACGGTCATCGACTCCGTCTCGAGGACCGTTCGGTGGTTCCCGCCGGCAGCCTCGAGTTCCTCGAGCAGGTCAGGAATTGAAACGTGGGTCATCGAGCAGTCACTGACGACCGTCGCGGGCTTAACGCTTGGACCGATTCTGTTTGGGACACCCCGTTTCCGGAACGCTCGACACCGTCCGGTCGAACGCACGAGCAGGAGCCGTCGATTCGCCAGTCCGATTCGGCCCCGCATATAACTGGGCTAGCGTTGCAGCAGGAAGGTCGATTCGGCCAGCGCTCGACAGTCTCTCTCGCGATGGCAATCGACGTCGTCACGTCTTCGGATGGATCGACTGACGGGTGGACGGTTCTGATTCCCGAGGTCGGCCTCGGTGACAGACTGTGGCTGATCCTCGTTTCGACCGCGCTCGTCGTCGCGCTGACCGCGATCACGATCAGCGCGTATTTCGGCCTGCTCGGCGATCCGACTGCCGAACCGCCAGCCGGAATAACGTACGGGGCGGCAGGGGTTGGCCTGCTCGCCGGGTTCGGACTCTGCTGGTGGCGGCTCGAATCGGCCGAGCGTCGAACGGCGTTCCCACTCTCGCGGCCAGATCGCGCCGAACTCGTCTGGGCCGTCGGCTGCGTGCCACTCGGGATCGCCGGATTCCTGGCTGGCGAGTGGGTCGCCGGACTGCTCGGCTTCGAGCTCGCACCGTTTTACACCTACGACCTGACGAACCCAGCGACCGCCGCTGGCGTCGTCTTCGGCGCGGTGCTCGTCGCACCGCTGCTCGAGGAACTGCTCTTTCGGGGCGCACTCATCGGCGCATTGCTCGAGCGAGGCTGGTCGCCGCTGCTCGCGGCCACCGGATCGATCGCCCTCTTCGCCGGATACCACGTCTTCGCCCTCGGAATCGCAGGTGTCTTCGCCATCGCGGGCTGGGCCATCTTCCCCACACTCCTTCGGTTCCGGTTCGATAACCTCGCCGGTGCCTGGCTGTTGCACCTGCTGAACAACGTCTACGCGTACGTGATACTCGTCGCGCTCGCGGCCTGACCGCGGTCTACAGGCGGAGCAGGCCGAGTGCCTCGGGGACGTACGGAAATCAAATATTTCCGTGATGACGAAAGGCCGAAGGCCTTTCGAACCACTCGACCCCGAGGCGGTTCACGGCGAGAGCACTGCCCGAACGAGTTCACGCTCGGCGCGCCTGAGGAGGTCCGAGGCCGTACTCTCGGTACACTCGAGTTCCGCGGCGACCTCGGCGAGCTGGGCTTCCCGGGGAATCTCGTAGTAGCCGCGCTCGAGTGCGACTCGTAGCGCCCGGTACTGTCTGGCGGTCAGCCGATCGGTGATCCGCGGGCCCGGGCCCCGGTAGTCGCCGATCTCCTCGATTTCGATACGCACCTCTGCGGAGAGGTCGGCCACGACCTCGCGGAGAGCGTCGAACTCGCCGAGGAGGGTCAGCCGAACGACGCCATCCTCGAAGACGACCGGCGGGACGTGGATGAAGTCGTGGGCGAGAAAGGCCGCCCACCACGACGTCTCGGCGTTCGGCATCGATTCCTGTACGTAGGCGTAGAACCGACCGTCGTCGACCGGTCGGAGTTCGTACTCACGGATCTCCGGGGCCGCCTCGAGGGCGGTTTCGTAGGCCCTCCGGTCGCCGAGCACGAAGAGCAACTGGTTGAGCACCTCGTTGCGACTCAGTCGCCAGTTGAGTAACTCTTCACGGAGGATCGCATCGGTTTCCGCCACCTGTCGATCGAACGACGACCGATCCGCGTCGTCTTCCTCGACGATGACCTCGACGAACCGCATTCACGACGACCGTACGATGGGGTGGCACAAAAGCGCCCGCCAGACGCGTCACGGGCCGAGTCACGCTGTGGCACGCGCCTCGAGAATCGTGTCGCAGAACGCCTCGAGCGCGGTTCGTCGACGGTCGCTTCCGAGAGACGTATCCTTATCCCGGTTCGACGCATTGTTCGGACCGATATGCGAGCCGTACGCCTTCACGAGCACGGAGATGCCGACGTACTGCAGGTCGACGAGATCGATCGTCCGAGTCCCGGCCCGGAGGAACTCCTCCTCGAGGTGGCTGCGGCGGGGGTCAACCCCGTCGACACCTACTTCCGGGACGGCTCCTACGAGCCGGTCAGTCTGCCGTTCACGCCCGGAGTCGACGTCTCGGGAACCGTCGTCGAGACGGGCGACGAGGTCGAGGACTTCGAGGAGGGCGACCGCGTCTACGGCACCGGGATCGGCAACGGCGGCGCACAGGGAGCCTACGCCGAGTACGCGACGATCCCGACCGACCGGGTCGTCCACCTCCCCGACGACGCCGACCTCGTCGAGGCCGGCGCGGCAGGCGTCGTCGCCGCTACCGCCTGGCGGGCACTGATCGACCACGCCGACCTCGGTCCCGCCGAGTACTGCCTCGTCCACGGCGGTTCGGGCGGCGTCGGCCACGCAGCAGTCCAGATCGCCACGGCCGTCAGCGCGCGCGTGATCACCACCGCCGCACCCGAGTATCACGACCGGCTCGAGGCACTCGGTGCCGATACCGTCCTCGACTACAACCGGGACGATCTGGCAGAGGCCGTCCTCGAGGCCTCCGACGGTGGCGTCGACGTCGTTCTCGACCACCGGCTGGACGACTACCTGCAGTTCGACGCCGACGTGGCGGCCCAGAACGCCCGGGTCGTCGGCATCGGCGAGAACAGTCCGGACCCTGCGTTCACGAACGACGGCGCGGCCCGCTCGAAGGACGTCACCTACACGTTCATGATCCTGTTCAACGCGCCCGACCTCCGGGAGCCCCTGCGCGGAATCGCCTACCTGATGGAGACCGGTGCGCTCTCGATCGACGTCGCCCGCAGCTACGACTTGGCGGACGCCGGTGACGCCCAGCGAGACGTGATGAACGAGAGCGTGTTCGGAAAGCTGGTAATCGAGCCCTGATCTGCCACGGGTTCCGAGAACCGCTCTCGGTCGGCGACTCATACGGATTACTGTAACGATTTACCGGCGCAGCCGCAGGCCGGGTCGCGGTTGCGCCGGAAATGACTGACAGTAAATACGGATGCAGGTGCGGTGGTCAGCCGATGGACGGGAAGCGAGTTGCCGCGCGTCAGGCGGCCTCTTCGGCGGCTGCTTCGACCTCGTCGTAGTCGGGTTCGACGCCGGGGTCGTCGCTGACCCACGAGTAGGTGATCTCGCCGTCGCCGTCGACGACGAAGACCGAGCGCTTGGCGACGCCGTAAACGCCGAGGTCGTCGAAGTGCATCTCGACGTCGTATTCGTCGATGATCTCGCCGTTGAAGTCGCTGACGAGACCGAACTCGAGGTCGTTCTGGTCGCGGAACTCGTTGAGTGCGAACGGCGAGTCGCGGCTGACGCCGTACACTGCGGCGTCGACGTCCTCGAACGCCGAGAGTCGGTCCTGGAACGTGCACATCTCGTTGGTGCAGACGCCCGTAAACGCTCCGGGGAAGAACGCGAGGACGATCGGGGCCTCGTCGAGGCGCTCTTCGAGCGTGAACGAGTCGACGTCGCCGTTTGCGAGCGGTGCGGTAAAGTCGGGTGCGGCGTCTCCAGTTGCTGTCATCGTCATCCCGTTGTATGCAGGGGGGAAAGACAGTTTCGTTCGCGGAATCGAAGGTACAGACGCCGGGCATCGGAGCGCCACGATTAACTCATCGTACCACCGACGAGCGACCCATCGAGCGTGCCTGAGTAGGCCAGATCGGACCACTGCCGGTCTTCAGGGGCGTTTTTCTATCGTTTCGGCCGTCGATACGGCACGATCTATCGCAGGCATTCGAACGCACGAACCCATCAGATTCCAGTCGGACTACCCCGTCGTCACCACCTGACGGCCGATTTCACGAAACGCCTGAATCTGCCGAGAACGGACGCGTCGAAAACGCTCGCTTAACTGTGCGGTCCAAAAAGGTTATAATTGCCAGCGGGTAAGCCACGCATAGAGATGGTAGCCGAAATCGCACCGCTGTTCATCCCCGGCGGCTTCGGGGGTCCGGAACTCTTGATCATCCTCTTCATCGCAATCCTGCTCTTCGGGGCCAACAAGATCCCGAAACTCGCACGATCGACCGGTGAAGCCATGGGTGAGTTCGAGAAGGGTCGTGAGAAGGTCGAAACGGAACTCGAGGAGATGCGCCAGACCGGTGACTTCGACGGAGATGAAGACGACACCGACTTCGTCGACACCGAACCCGTCACTTCCGACGACGACGACGCAATCGAGACGGACGCCGAGACCGAAGCCGAGACGGAATCGAACTGAGTTCTTCTCGAGGGCGTGTGGCCTAGCGGAGAGGGCAGGAGGTTCCTAACCTTCTGATCGCGGGTTCGAATCCCGTCACGCCCGTCCGCCGGCAAACGACAGTGAGCCGTGCGGACGCCACGACGGGATTCGAATCAGGGAGTGAAGCGAAGCGGAACGACCGTGGTTCGAATCCCGTCACGCCCGTTATCGTGCTGCTCGAGTCTGGTTCGCCACGTCCGGTATCCGATCCGCAGAGCGCGATCGAACCGGCAGGTCGAGTCACACAGAGGTCACGTTGTAACGCGACTGACGGTCGGTAGCGTTCAGTTTGGTGACACGGCCGGCTGGTCGAACGAGCGAGGGAGTCGTGTGTTGCTCGCTCGTTGCCTCGCTCACTCGGGGTCGCCGGACTCTGGGTGAGATTCCCGCGTGTCCATCGTCACCGAACTCGTTTCGACGTAAGTACCGTCATCGTACTGCTCGAGCCTGATATTGCTCGTTTCGATGACCCGTTCGGGTTCCGGTTCGTCTTCGTCCTCCGTTTTCTTCGTCCGTTTCTTCCGCTTTCGCCGGGGTTTCCGCTCGGGTTCGGCTTTCCGGTCTTTCTTCCGCTTTCGCCGGGGTTTCCGCTCGGGTTCGGCTTTCCGGTCTTTCTTCCGCTTTCGCGGTTTGCGTTCCGGTCTGGCTTCCGGTTGTGGCTGCTCGTGGTTTTTCCGCTCTCGTTTCGGATCGTCGGACGCCGCCGTTCGCTCCTCGGAACCGGCCACAGCGGCACCTGTCAGGGTGCTCCCGCCGACGGCGACCATCGTCGCTGTTCGAAGCACGGTACGTCGGTCACACAGTTGACGCTCGTCTCTCATCCAAATTCGGGGTGGTCACCCCGCTCGAGGAGCTATGTCGATCGCTCACATGAGACGCAGGTACCGTTACCGGTGACACTCTGGATTGAGTCGGACCAGCCGCTATTGTTCGACGAAATATCTCCTATTGAAGCCGACGAAACCGGTTCGTGAGCGACGGGGCCCCACCCACGGCCGGTTTGCTGTCCGTGGCCGCGGTAATTTCTATTTACCGACTGTCAGGATTCGTTCGAACGAATCGTTTCGTGCCGACTCGGACGGTCGACCGCCGGTCCGGCCTCGAGAGGGCGGTCTCCCAGCGGCGATCAGTTACCGCCGGGACGACGGCTCACTGGATCGTTGAACCGGGTCAGAGCCTCGAGTTCGGCCTCGTCGACGTCGTCGAAGGCGTGGCGTGCGATAACGCGCTTGTGGACCTCGTCTGCGCCGTCGACGATGCGGAACTTGCGGATGGCCTCGTAGAAGTCAGAGACGGGGAGATCCTTGCCGATGCCGTTAGCGCCGAGACACTGGACTGCGAGGTCGATGGCGTCCTGGGTGACGCGGGCGGCGTAGACCTTGCACATGGAGACGGCGACGCGGGCGTCCTCGCCAGCGGCGATGCGGTCTGCGGCGTCGCGGATCGCCGTTCGAGCGACGTGGAGGTTGGCCTCGGCCTCGGCGATCTGGTAGCGAAGGGCCTGCTTGTCGGCGAGCGACGAGCCGAACGCCTCGCGCTCGGTGAGGTAGGCTTTCGCGACCTCGAGTGCGCGCTGGGCCATCCCCGAAAAGCGCATACAGTGGGTGAGTCGGGCGGGACCGAGCCGTTCCTGGGCGTGCGTAAAGCCGTTGTCGAGTTCGCCGAGCAGGTGTTCCTCGGGGACCCGAACGTTTTGGTAGAGGATCTCGGCGTGTGAAGCCTCGCGAACGCCACCGCCCATGTGGGGCACGTCGCGGACGATATCGACGCCGTCGGCGTCGGCAGGAACGAGGAAGAGCGAACACCCTTCGTATGGGTGGGCGTCCTGGTCGGTACGCGCGAGGACGATCAGGACGTCTGCCTCGAGCCCGTTGGAGGTCCACCACTTGTGGCCATCGATGACCCACTCGTCGCCGTCTTTCTCCGCGGTCGTCTGGATCATCTTCGGGTCAGAGCCGCCGCCCTCGAGCGGTTCGGTCATCGAGAACCCGGAGGCGATTTCGCCGTCGACCAGCGGCTGGAGGTAGGTCTCCTTCTGGAGTTCGTTTCCGGCGAGTTCGAGCAGGTGCATGTTGCCCTCGTCTGGCGCGTCGACGCGCATCGCGACGGGGCCGAGCTGGCTTCGGCCGGCTTCTTCGAACGCCGGCAGGGCGTCCCGGAAGGAAAGCCCCATTCCCCCGTACTCCTCGGAGATCTGGGGTGCGTAAATGTCGTACTCGCGAGCGGCCTCGCGCAGTTCGGCGACGGTCCCGCCCGAGACTGCCATCCCACCGGCTCGTTCGCGTTCGATGGGCAAGACGACCTCCTCCATCAGGTCGCGGGCTCGAGCGGCGACCTCCTGTGCGCGATCGGAGTCTGCGTAGTCCATAGGAGTACTCGACGAAGCGGTGTGTTAACTGCTGTGATTCTTCCCACTGATAACGAGAACGCAGAATAGTTTTACATCGTAAGTCCTCTATCGATGCGTGGTTAACGAGACAGCCAGTCGTGGGAGCGTTCGGCGGCCCCCAGTCGTGGGATTCGACGGGCAGCTCGACCGGATAGCGTCCGGCGGCCAGCTCGTCCCGTTCCGGGCGTCGACTGACGAGTGAAATCGGGCGTCCGTCACCGATTTTACCCCTCGGTTCGGGCCTGGACCGTCATTAGTGTCGACAGAGAACGACGTCGTCGTCGCGTCTGAGGAGACAGAACGGATCGCCATCGTTCTCCGGGAAGCTGACCCGCTGTCCTGTGAGGATCATGAGCCTCGAGAACGGCCTCGAGCAGGCCGGACAGGCGAGGTCGTCGCGGTTCTCGAAGACGGCGACGTCGCCAGTATCGCTGACCTGTTTCAGCTGGTGGCGGTGATCGTGGAGATCGAAGTCCGGGGTGAGTGCCATGTGCGTTCGTTCGAACGGGCGGGACTGAACGTTTCGGCCGTTTGGTGGTCGGTCGCTGGTGATCGGTTCCCTCTGCCCGGACCACCCGACCGACGATCAGATCGTCCGATAGATCCGCAGTCGGCTGTCGACGGCCTCGAAGCGTGACTTCAGGTCGGGTGGAATCGTCTCGCTTTTCCCGATGACGAGGTAGCCACCCTCGCGCAACGAGTCGGCGATGGTCTCGAGGATCGTCCGCTTGTGTTCGGATTCGATGTAGATGAAGAGGTTCCGGCAGGTGACGAGGTCGACGCCTGATTTCGGGCGATCGTTGATCAGGTCGTGGCGTTCGAACGTGACGTTTTGCTTGATCGGGTCGCGAACGCGGACGGTCTCGTCGTTCTCGTCGTACTCGACGTACTCCTCGTAGTCGCGCAGATGAGAGAGCTGGTCTCTGAGGTCGGTCGTCCGGGAGTCCTCGTAGACGCCTTCGCGTGCGGTCTCGAGGGCGGGTTCACTGATGTCCGTCGCCGTGATCCGGACGTTCGAGGCGTCGATTGCCGGTTCGTCGTGAGCGACCATCGACAGCGAGTACGGTTCGCGGCCGTCCGCACAGGCTGCCGACCAGACGTCGACCCGTCGCTGTTCGGCTGAGAGGGTCCGCAGGACGTCGCGGATCCCCTCCCAGACGTCCGGATTGCGGAAGAAGCCGGTAACGTTGATACTCATCGACTCGAGCAGGGCTTCCTGTTCGTCCGGATCCTCCTGGACGAGGTCGAAGTATTCGTCGTACTCCTCGCAGCCGGTGCGGCGCATTCGGGCCGTGATCCGACGGTCGAGGTAGCTCTCGTTGTAGTGGCTGGTCGCGAAGTTCAGTCGCCGCTCCATGAACTCGAGGAGGGCGGTAAACGTCTCAGTCCCCACGGGGTATCACTCGTGAGAATGGTCTCGGGTCAACGACGATAAACGTGCCGTCAATTCCCAGCTGGCTGTCCGTTCGAAACGTAAATCATCAGCAGTCGGTGGCGAGCGGCTCAGAACGGGAACAGCGAGTCGGCCTCGAGGTCGCGTTCGATGAGTTCGATCTCGTGTCCGTCCGGGTCCTTCGTGAACGCGTACATGTTGTCGTTGCTCTCGGGGTCACGGTAGTCGTCGGCCTCGCGCTCGAGGAGAGTTTCCCAGTCGGTCTCGAGGTCGTCGACGCGCACGCAGAGGTGCCCCCAGGCATCGCCCTGCTCGTAGGTGCGACCGTCGTAGTTGTATGTGAGTTCGACGGCCATCGCCTCCGGAGCGGCGTCCCGAGGTTCGACGAAGTAGTTCGCGAACGTGTCTGCCTCCCAGCGGCCGACCTCGTCGTACTCGAACTTGCGAGTCCAGAAGCCGAGGGCTTCGTCTGCGTCTTCGACACGGATCATCGTGTGGTCGATCGACCACAGCGCGCCCTCCTCGGGGTCGCGCTGAACGATCTCGATTTCGTGACCGTCAGGATCTATGACGAACGCATAGCGTCCACCACAGGATTCGGGATCGCGGTAGTCCTCGACGCCCTGATCCATCAATTGCTGATAATAATCCTCGAGTTCGCCCTCGGGCACGCGGACGGCGATGTGTCCCCACGCATCGCCCACTTCCGGCGTCTCGCCCTCGTTGTGGGTGAGCTCGAGCATCGCCCCCTCCTCGTGCACGTCTTCGGGCCCGAGGTAGACGATGGTAAAGCCGTCGCCCTCGAAGCGATCTTTCTCCTCGTACTCGAGGTGGGTCTCGTACCAGTCGAGCGATTCCTCGAGGTCTGCGACGCGGATCATCGTGTGGTCGAGCGTTCCGTCCATGGAGATGGATACGACCGGTCGGACAAAAAGCGTGGCGGGATCGTCGGAAATGGGCCCGTAGCCGAACGGTTCGACGCGTTTGCGGTCGACAGTCCGTCGGCCACAGACGACGGAGCAGCCACGGTGGGCAACGTCACCCGGCTACCAAACCGTTATCTCTCGCAGTCGTCGTCTTCCGTCATGGACCTCTCCGTCGTCGACCTCTCTCCTGTGCCCTACGACGGCACCGCGACCGACGCCTACGCGAACACGCTCGAGGCAGCCCGGCAGGCCGAGGAACTCGGCTACGAACGCTTCTGGGTGGCCGAACACCACGGAATGGCCGACTCCATCGCCGGCACGACGCCCGAGGTATTGCTCGGCTATCTCGCCGCCGAGACGAACTCGATTCGGCTGGGGTCGGGGGCCGTACTGGTCAACCACTACAGCCCGTTCAAGGTCGCAGAGGAGTTCGCCGTCCTGTCCGCGCTCGCACCCGGACGGATCGACGCCGGCCTCGGCCGGGCCAACGGCTCACCGGCCGCCGACCGTGCGCTCGGAACCGACCGGCACGTCGAAGACCCCGACGGAGACCACGCCGAAAAACTCGAGGCCGTCGTCGCCCACCTCTACGACGAGTTCCCGCCCAGTCACCCCTACAGCGAGCTCGAGCTCCCGCGCTCCGACGGCCGACCGGCCGAGCCGTGGGTGCTCGGCTCGAGTCCCTCGAGTGCGGCGGTCGCCGCCGAACTGGGACTGCCGTACTGCTTCGCGGCGTTCATCCGCCCACAGTTCGCAACGCGTTCGTTCGAGGTGTATCGAGAGGAGTTCGAGCCGTCGTCGCTGACCGGGGGCGTCGACGAGCCACGTGGAATGGTCGCCGTGAACGCGGTGTGTGCCGAGACCGACGAGGACGCGGCGAGACTCCGGGCTGTGGCCGAGGCGACCTACAGACGGATGCGACGCGGCGTCGTCGGTACGAGGCCGACCGTCGCGGAGGCGATCGACGAACTCGGCGGCGTCCCCGATCCGACGCCCGAACCGCTCGAAGAGGACGAGTGGCCGCGGTCGATCTCCGGTAGTCCGGAGACGCTCGCTTCCCTGATAGAGCAGCTTGCTGACCGCGTCGGCGTCAGCGAGGTGATGATCCAGCACGTGATGCCCGATCACGACACTGCACAGCGTTCTCACGAACTTCTGGCCGGGGGTGTCGGTTTGCAGTAGTCCGTGCGCTCGAGTCCAGATCTCGTGGACGCATCCCCTCGTCGTGACTTTGCTGCGACAGGAAGCCGATAGTCATTAAGTACCTTGGCTCGAGAGAGTAGCGTATGGTAACCTTCCTCTCGGGTGGGACCGGGACTCCGAAACTGCTGGACGGTGCTGGCACGGCGTTCTCGCCGGAGGAGACCACGATCGTGGCGAACACGGGTGACGACATCGAACTCGGTGGGCTGTTCGTCTCCCCGGACGTCGACACGTTACTCTTTCAGGGCGGAGGCGTGCTCGACCGTGAGACCTGGTGGGGCATCGACGGCGACACCCATCGCACGAACGCGGCGCTGATGGATCTCGCGTCGGCGGCTGATCTCCCCGACGGACCGCAGTACCTCCCGGACGACCGGCAGACGGGCGGGCGAGAACTCGCGAACTGGCGGCGGTTCTCGGGCGTCGCCGAGTTCATGACCATCGGCGACCGCGACCGGGCGGTCCACATCACCAGGACGAGCCTCCTCGATCAGGGCCACACGCTGAGCGAGACGACCGAACGGCTCGCGACCGCCTTCGGCCTCGAGGTCGACCTCCTGCCGATGAGCGACGACCCCGTCGCCAGCCTCGTCCACACGGACGAGGGGATGATGCACTTCCAGGAGTACTGGGTCGGCCGCGGCGGCGACCCCGCCGTCGAGACCGTCGAGTTCAGGGGGTCCTCGAGCGCCGAACCTGCTCCCGGCGTGCTCGAGGCCCTGTCGGATACCGTCGTCATCGGCCCCTCGAACCCGGTGACGAGTATCGGCCCCATGCTGTCACTGCCGGGCGTCGCGCAGGCGCTGATGGAGACGACCGTCGTCGCCGTCTCGCCGTTCCTCGGCGACGAGGCGTTCTCCGGGCCGGCCGGCGACCTGATGGAGGCAGTGGACGCCGATCCCAGTACGGCAGGACTGACGACTGCCTATCCCTTCGCCGACGCGTTCGTCATCGACGACGGCGACGACACCGAGTTCGACCGTCCGACGGTCCACACGGACATCCGGATCGACTCGCCCGAGGACGCACGGCGTGTCGTCGAGGCGGTCGAAGACGCGATCGAAACGGTGAACTGACCGGCGACCTTCGAAGCTGCCGATGCCTTCACTCCCGTTCGCACCGCGGCTCGCTCTCGCCAGTCTCAGCGGCGAGGCCGACGCCGACTGGGCCCGAACGGGCGCAGAGTACGCCGGTGCGGCCTTCCTCGGCGGCATCGCACTGGACGACGACTCGAGAGCAGCCGCTCGCGAACTGGTTGCGCGGGACCGCTCGGAGTTTCTGCCACCGGACCCGATCGCGTTCGTCGACGATCAGCTGGCTGCCCTCGCTGACGTGCCCATTCAGCCCGCAGTCAACGTCCGGTCGACGACGCCGGAGCCGATCGTCGAGGCCGCACGCGTCTGTCGCGACCGGGGCGCGCTGCTCGAGCTCAACGCCCACTGCCGCCAGGAGGAACTCTGTGCGGTCGGCTG
This sequence comes from Natrarchaeobaculum aegyptiacum, assembly GCF_002156705.1. Classification (NCBI taxonomy): domain Archaea; kingdom Methanobacteriati; phylum Methanobacteriota; class Halobacteria; order Halobacteriales; family Natrialbaceae; genus Natrarchaeobaculum; species Natrarchaeobaculum aegyptiacum. The sequence goes on along the minus strand of NZ_CP019893.1, from coordinate 308,279 downwards.
TGGAGAGACGCTGCTGGCCGACACCGACCGCCTCGAGCGCTTCGTCGACGCTGCCGCCCAGACCGGTTGCCTCGTCGGTGTCAAGGTTCGAGCGGAGGTTCCCGGAGTCGACCTCGCGACGACCGTGCGCGGACTCGAGACCGCCGGTGCATCCTTCGTCCACGTCGACGCGATGGACTCGGAGTCGGTGATCGCCGAGGTCACGGCAGCCTGTGACCTGTTCGTGATCGCCAACAACGGCGTCCGTGACGACGACACCGTCCGCGAGTACGTCGAGTACGGCGCCGACGCGGTCAGTGTCGGTCGGCCAAGCGACAATCTCGCCGTCCTCGAGCGCGTGCGACGGGCCGTCGACGGCCACCTCGAACCGGAGCGCGCCGACCCACGATAGGCTCGAACCGGACCACGGCGACGGACTCACCGCGAAAGGCCTAACCGGTCGGCCCCCTTGCTGGAAGCCATGAGCCTCGAGGAGTTGACCGACGAGATCGAAACCGCCTACAGGGCGTTCGACGACGAACTCGCCGTCTCGCTCGACAGACAGACCAGGAACGAACTCGCGTTGCTCGAGAGCGCACTCGAGCCGGAGTCGACCGACGAACTCGTCAGGCGCGCGGTCCACACGCTCTTCCAGGCGAACGTCGAGACGGGAACGCTCGATTTCCACCTGCGGTCGGGCTTCGACGTCACCTACGACGAGTACCTGTCGGGGATGACCTACGACGAGATGACGGGCGCGAACCAGTACCCGTCGATGGACGACGAACGCCGGTACCAGTTCTGACTGGTCGGCCAGCGCCCGTCCGAATTAATAGGGATTCTAGCGCACATATATAATCGAGTCTATATTATAGGGCCGCTTATTGCACTCGAGCGGATTCGTCTCGATATGGCAATCAGTCAGTCTTCGACCGACCTTCAGTACCGCTGTCCAGCCTGCGAACAGACGCTGACCGTCCGCCACGGCTCACTCGAGTGTCCGGGCTGTGGCCATACGCCGCGTCACGGTGCCGACTGAGCAGTCAACAGAAAACAATTTTTCGACGGAACGACCGTCGGCGATCAGTCGTCGTCGATCGGCGCGGCACTCGAGAGCGCCTCGTCGATCTCGGCGTCGGCCATCTTCTCGACGAGGGCGTCGATGACCTCCTCGCGCTTTCCTTTGACGAACTTGATCGAGCCGACGACGAGGTGACCGCCGCCGGAGACGCCGCCACCGGGGATCTCTTCTTCGAGTTCGGAGACCATCCGTGGGATGTCCAGCCGGACGCCGTCACTGCGGAGGACGGCGAAGTCGGGGCCGTAGCCGACCGTGATGACCGGGTCGCCCGTGTCCTCGATCTTGCGGTCGTGGATCTCGCCGGTCGTTTTGCCCGGTGCAGGGTAGGTGAATCGGTGGGCGTAGTTCTCGACGTCGATCCGATAGAGGTGTGCGCCGTTGTCCAGGTCCTCGTGCTCCAGGTGAGCCATCGCGGCCTCGAGCTGGTCGTCGACTTCCTCACGGGATCGCTCGGCGAGGAAAGCAACGAGTTCTTCGTGGCGCTCGTCGTCATCGGCGTCGATCCGGAGCAGTTCCTGAATTAGCTGGTCGCCGGAGTTGTAGCGCAGCCAGAAGGCGGCGTAGTCGAGCGCCTCGCTGACGTCCTGCAGGCGTTCCTCGTCGAACCCTTCCTCGGCGGCGAGTTCGAGGTAGTCGTCCATCGCGTCGGCTTTCGAGCGGTCCGAAAGGCCGGCGACGGCGGGGACGTGCCGAAGTTCGTCGGTGAGGTCGGGGTAGATCATCCGCGCGAGTTCGACACAGAGCATTCCCGTCGTGATGCGGTAGTCCTCGTCGTGGAGGTACGGGTTGACGTGGGCGTCGAGGAGGTCCTCGACGGCGTCGGGGTCGGGGTGGTGGTGGTCGACGACCGCGATTGGGATGTCGTAGTGGGCCAGCGTCTCGTAGGCAGGGACGTCCTCCTCGGTCGACCCGTTGTCGAGCATGAGCAGGAGGGGAAGCTGCTGGCCGTGTTTCTCCCGGTCCTCGAGTGCGAAGTTGAGGTCGCGGGTGGCGTCTTCCATCTCGTAGAACGGTGCCTTCGCGGGGAGCCGACGGACGAGGTGGCGGGGCGCGTGGTCGTCCTCGTGGACCTCCTCGATGAAGCGCTCGAGGGCGATCTGGACCGGAACGGCGGCGCACATGCCGTCGCCGTCGGCGTGGTGGCGCACCCGGATGGGGCGGCCCTCGAGGACGGTCCGACGGAGCAGTTTGGCGACCTCGCGCAGGCTGGGTCGGAGCTTCTCGAATGCGGGCCAGTCGATCAGCGGCTCGACGTCGTGTGGTTCGGCGCGCTCGTCGATCGCCTGCTGGATACGTTCCCGCGCCTCCTCGGCGGTCTCGCCTTCGAGCGTCGAGAGCCCGTCGACCTCGATCTGGAGGGTCTCCTCCCGGTGTTCGGGCGTCCCGGTGACGCGGACGACGTCGCCGACGTCGGTTCCGGGGTACGCGCGAACGCCGGCTTCCTCGAAGGCAGCACACGGGACGACGCCGTGTTCGTCCGCGATGTGGAAGATGGTCGGGCCGGCGGTCTGTTTGACCTGAACGACCTCGCCTTCGAGGTGGATCTGGTCGCCGACGTTGGACTTCAGTCGGTTGGTCCCGGTCAGAGAGTACTCGTGAGAGATCGATTCGACGTCGTACTCGTCGTCGACGTCGATTTCGGCGGGTTCGAACGCGAGGTCGCCGTTATCACGGACCGCCTCGAGTTCGACGACGAGTTCGTCGCCGACCCGGAAGGTGCCCTCGAGGACGGACTCGTGGACGAGTCCGGAGACGTCATCCGAGAGGTCGACGAAGACGCCGTAGTCGACGATGCCGTTGATCTCCGCGAGGTACGGTTGTCCTCGCTCGAGATCGTCTGTGGTGCAGTCGGGGTCGAGATCGTAGACGACGGAATCCCCGTCGTCGGTGCCGGTATCTCCGGCAGACTCAGCTGTCATCTTGCTTTCCGCTTGGTGATCCCCGCGTATAACCCTTGTCAAGGCGTTCGCGCGCTCACACGTCGTGCCCCCACACGACTCGAGCGCGCCCAGATGCCGAACTGCACCGCTCCAGCCCTGTCTCGGGCAGGATGACCGAGTCGACCAACCACGCCCATGGCTGGACCTGATCGGAACGTTTAGCAACCGCAAGCCCCGACGAGGTGGTATGGGGCTGCTCGACGCGCTGTTTCGCTCGAACGAGATCCTCGGCATCGCCGAGGAGACCCTCGAGTTCGCACTGGAGTCCTCGGAGGCGACCCACCCGAACGAGTACATGGGATTTCTCCGGGGCACCGAGGCGAGCCGACTGGGGCTCGAGCAAGACGGCCTCGTCATCACGGACGTGCTCGTCGTCCCCGGAACGGAGGTCAACAGCGTCAGCGCGACCGTGCGGACGAGCCAGATTCCGAACGACGTCAACGCCCTCGGCAGCGTTCACTCCCATCCGAACGGCGTGATCGAGCCAAGCAGCGCGGACCTCGGCACGTTCGGCAGGGGCAGCGTCCACATCATCATCGGGGCGCCCTACCGTCGACGCGACTGGCGAGCGTTCGATTCGGAAGGTAAACCGACGAACCTGAACGTCCTCGACGTCGAGCTTCCGGATACCGAGGAGTTCTTCGATTTCACCCAGGAGGACATCGACGAGGAGTTAGGCAGATGACGAAAGGAGTGACCCAGCGCAGGCGACGACCGGACGGAACCGACGCCGACAACCAGCTCGAGCATCGACCCACGTTCGACGCTACGCCGGAACTGGCGAGGTGGTCGCCGTGACGCGGACGGTCATCGCACAGGGAACCTTCGACATCCTCCACCCGGGCCACGTCCACTACCTCGAGGAGGCAGCCGCGATGGGCGACGAACTGGTCGTGATCGTCGCGCGCCGATCGAACGTCGACCACAAGGAGAAACCGATCTGTCCGGCGACCCAGCGCCGGGACGTCGTCGCCGCACTCGAGGCCGTCGACGAGGCGGTCGTCGGCCACGAGACCGACATCTTCGCGCCGATCGAGGAGATCGATCCGGACGTTATCGCGCTCGGCCACGACCAGCACCACGACGACGAGGCCATCGCGGCCGAACTCGAGGCCCGCGGAATCGACTGCGAAGTCAGACGCGCGAGCGGCCGCGAACCCGCCGCAACGGACGAGTTGCTCTCGACCAGACACATCGTCGATCGCATCCTCGAGCGGCGCGGGTGAGTCAGCTTCCCGACGGTACGGACGACGGGATTCGATGTCGTTTTCAGGGGCGCACTGCCACCCAGAAGCCGATCCGGCCTCCAGCCATCGAACCGAACAGTACCGTCTGGGAGACGCGGACTCGGGCCGGTTTCGCCCACCAAAGGTAGTTATTATGATAGGTGGCGCAGATTGGGACGTAGAAATCGGAGAATATTGCACCTATCTGTGATGGTGATGGGGTCGTGATGGGAGCAGAACGGTCACATCACCGATAGCTGGTTCGATTCTCGAAAACCACTGGCAACGCTTGCCCCTAACTACCCTAAAACCCGAAATTTGCCAGCGAGACGGCCTGAAACCCGCAAACTTTTGAGTGCGTAGTACGGACCCATTCGGTATGCAGACGGATCCAACCCGACGGACGTTCCTTGCGGGAGGTGTAACAGCTGGGGCCATCGCGATCGCCGGCTGTGCTGGTGGTGAGGAAGATCCAGATCCCGATCCGGGAACGGACGATCAGGACGACGGCACAGACGACGTCGACGACGACCCCGACGAGACCGAACCCGAGCCGTCCCAGTACGAGATCTGGGCGCTCGATCAGGGTCGAGACAACGTTCACATCTACGAGCCCGGTGAGGGTGACGACGAGTTCGAGCACCTCGCAGAGATCGACGTGAACGAACTCGACGGCGTTCCGGACGAGGGCGTCACCCCACACATGATCGATTACAGTTCGGACTACGAGTACGCCGCCATCGCCTGCACGGGCGGTGCACGTACGCTCGTCTTCCGGACCGAAGACTACGAACTCGTCGGCAACATCGAGACCGGCCCCGGCTCGCACATGGCCGCGTTCTCTCCCGACGACGAGTACATCCACGTCGACGTCATCGGCGACGGGAAGATCGTCCGACTCGACGCCGACCTCGAGAACGAGGAGTTCGAGGAGGTCGACTACATCGAGGTGCTCGCAGACGAGACCGTCGTCGAGGCAGGTATCGAGTCCGGGTCACCGATCTGCCACCAGTACGACTCACAGGGCCGTTCGCTGCACACGCTCGGTCCGAGCTACCACGACGGCGCGCTCGTGATCGTCGACCACGACGAGTTCACCGTCGACCGTGCGTACTCCGGCGACGAACTCCCGACCAACTGTGGCACGATGCCTCACCCGACCGAGGACAAGTTCTACCTCACGGCCGGGCTCCCGTCCGACCCCGACGAGGGCGAAGAGGGCGTCGGCGACTACTACGTCTACGACACTGCCGCAGACGAGGTACTCGTCGACGGCGAGAGCACCGAGGGCATCGACGCCCACGGCTTCTGGTTCACTCCCGATGGCGAGGAACTGTGGGTACTCAACCGTGAGACCAACGACGGCGTCATCGTCGATCCCGAGACTGACGAGGTCGTCGCAGAGATCGACGCCTACGGCCCAGACCAGAGTGACGACCCAGACGAGCGAGACGCTCCCGACATCATGTGGACCTCGCCGGACGGCGAGTACATGTTCGTCACGCTGCGTGGTCCCGACCCGCAGTCTGGCGACCCACACGCTGCGACTGGCGTCACGCCCGGCTTCTCCGTCCTCTCCGTCGAGGACCGCGAAATCGTCGACGTCGTCGAACCGGATCCGATCGACGACTACTCCGAGGCGGACATCGACGACGAAGACACGCACATTCCCGACTTCCACGGTATCGGTGTCGTCCCCAGAGGCGACTTCGACAGCGAGATTCCCAACTCGCCGCCGTTCTAACGACTGACTCGAGTCTGCGGTTGACTTTCGTTCTGTGACGGTATCGACGGATCGCGGCTAGCCGTCAGTTCTCCAGTCGGATGCCGAGAGGTGGCGGCGGGCGAAGCGTATCGACGTCGTGACCGGTTTCCACGAAGTGCTCGATCGCCCGCTCTGAGACCTCTCGTTCCGAGTACCCGTCGGCAGTCGAAAGCTCCCACTCACACTCGAGACAGTATCGATGCATCCTGACGGTACTCGGTGGGAGCCAGTAGAAAAGCCGATGCAGGAAATCGTAAGGGATCTGGTGCAGCTGCTAGTCCTGCTTGGCCGCCGGGTTCGTCACCGCGCCGTTGGACGCCGAGTCGAACGCCTGTCCGTACTTCGCCAGGACGCCGGCGTCGTAGGTGGGTTCGGGATCGTGATCGGCGAGCCGTTCTTCGATCTCGTCGTCGGTGAGGTCGACCGAGAGTTCGAGTTCGTCGATGTCGATCGTCACGGTGTCGCCGTCCTCGAGGGCGGCGATCGGGCCGCCGACGTAGGCCTCGGGGGCGACGTGGCCGATCGAGAATCCCCGGGTTGCCCCGGAGAATCGGCCGTCGGTAAAGAGCGCGACGTCTTCGGCGTGGCCCTGGCCGGCGACTGCGGAGGTGACCCCGAGCATCTCGCGCATTCCGGGGCCTCCACGTGGACCCTCGTTGCGGATGCCGATGACGTCGCCCGTCTCGACGTTTCCATCCTGAACGTAGGCCATCGCGCTCTCTTCGTCCTCGAAGATACGGACCGGGCCCTCGTGACGGAGGTGGTCGTCGCCGGTGATCTTGATCACCGCACCCTCGGGGGCAAGGTTGCCGGTCAGGATGCGGATAGCACCGCGCTCGTGGATCGGCTCGTCGACGCTGTGCAGGAACTCGGCATCGATATCCGAGACGCGTGGCGGGTCGACCCGCTCGATGGCCTCGGCCATCGTCTCGCCAGTGACGGTGAGTGCGTCGCCGTGGAGGAGGTCGGCCTCGAGCAGTTCACGGAGGACGACCGGGACGCCGCCGATCTCGTGGAGGTCGTTCATCACCTTCTCGCCGCCGGGCTGGAGGTCGGCGATCTTGGGCGTGCGCGCGCTGATATCGTTGAACTCCTCGATCTCGAGGTCGACGCCGGCCTCGGCGGCCATCGCCAGCAGGTGGAGCACGGCGTTGGTCGAACCGCCGACGGCGACCTGGAGCGCGATGGCGTTTTCGAAGGATTCTCGAGAGAGAAAGTCAGAGGGACGGAAACCGCGCTCGACGGCATCGACGGCGAGTTCGCCACTCTCGCGGGCGATCTCGTAACGGTCGTCGGCTTCGGCGGGTGGAGAGGCCGAGCCGAGCGGGGCGAAGCCGAGTGCCTCCGAAATGGAAGACATCGTGTTGGCGGTGAACATACCGCCACAGGAGCCCGCGCCCGGACAGGCGTGGCGCTCCATCTCGTCGAGTTCCTCGGGGGCCATCTCGCCGTCGGCGACGGCGCCGACGCCCTCGAAGACGTTCTGGATGGTGACCTCGCGACCGTCGTGCTCGCCAGGCATGATCGAGCCGCCGTAGAGAAACACAGAGGGGAGGTCCGTCCGAATAGCGGCCATCATCATCCCGGGCATGTTCTTGTCACAGCCGCCGATCGTGACGAGGCCGTCCATCCGCTCGCCGAAGGCGACGAGTTCGACGGAGTCTGCGATCACTTCACGAGAGATGAGCGACGCTTTCATCCCCTCGGTCCCCATCGAAATCGCGTCGGAGATCGTGATCGTCCCGAACTCGATCGGCATCCCGCCTGCTTCGTCGACGCCCTCGAGTGCCGATTCGGCGACCTCGTCCAGATGGACGTTACACGGCGTGATATCTGCGGCCGGGTTCGCGACCCCGATCATCGGCGAGGAAAGATCGTCGTCGTCGAAACCCATCGCCCGGAACATCGCCCGGTGAGGAGCTTTCTCTGCGCCCTGTGTCACCTCGTGGCTCTGGAGGCTCTCGTCTTTGCCGTAATCGAACGGCTCGTCGCTGCTCATACGCTGCCCTTGCCCCGAGGGGTGATAGGAATTTCGAGCGCGTACCAGCGCCAGCGCAGGCTTGCCCTCGCTCTCGAGCAACCGTGCTAATACCCAACACACGTCCACCAGCATATAAATCCGGGATCAGTATCACGAATTTGTCGACCGGTCACAGATCAATGCCCGAGACTCCCTGCGCCCGGGTTTGACCGTCTCGAGATTCGGTATAATTCTCATAACTTATGGGTAACCTGTGTGAAGCCACGAGGGCAAATACGTGTCTCAGAGAGATTCAGTATGGACCAATTATGGGGAAACTTTTAAGTGGACAAAAAACGTACTAGAAACTGACTATGACTGGGTACTACGACATCGTTCTTGGCCTCATTCCCGTCGCATTGCTGGGAGTAACCGCTGCCCTCGCGCTGGTCGGCATCTCGTTGACCGCAGCGGTACCCATCGGTGCGCTCGTCGCGATGGCGATCATCGGCCACGCGATGTTCGTCAACGCGCCGGCCGAGGTCGGCGACGACACCCAGTCGGCTCGACCACCGATGAACGCGGACTAACTCCAGTCACTCACCCGTTCTGCGGTTTTCGTTTCGTTCGACGGTTTTCGCCGCCCCGATTGCTGCCAGCGGGCGTTTTACCTGCGTGGTGGGCTAGCATCACGTATGACCGACGTCCTGTCACTCTCGAGCGCCGACGTCGCCGACCTCGCAACGCCTGTCGACTACGTCGACGCCGTCCGCGACGGGTATCGCCAGCGGGGTTCGGGTGCCCCTGCCCAGCCGCGGTCGAAATTCTTCCGCGAGGAGCCGCCGGGAATGCTCACGAGCTACGCGGCAATCCTCCCCGACACCGGTGCGATGGGTGGGTACATGTACGCCGCCGGATTCGGGGACAGCGACGCCTGGTTCGTGACGCCGCTGTTCGACGCCGAGAGCGGTCGACTGCTCGCCATCCTCGACGGCGCGAGCATGAACCCCCACAAGACCGGCGCTGCCGGCGCTGTCGCCGTCGACGAACTCGCACGCGCGGACGCCGACACCGTCGCGGTGATCGGCAGCGGCGCCCAGGCCCGCGGTCAACTCCGGGCGACGGCCACCGTCCGGGACCTCGAGTCCGTCCGCGTCTACTCACCGACACCGGAGAATCGCGAGGAATTTGCGGCCGACTTCGAGGACGCGCTCGCGGCCGACGTCGAGGCGGTCGGCTCCAGTGTGGCCGCCATAACGGGAGCAGACGTCGTGATCACGGCCACGCGCGCCAGCGAGCCGGTGTTCGACGGCGACGACCTCGAGCCGGGAACGCACGTGACGGCGATGGGCCAGTACTCGACTGACGCCCGTGAACTCGACGCGCGAACCATCGAACGCGGCACCTACGTCCCGGACCTCCGCGAGCGCGCGACGTTCGACTCGGGGGAGTTCCTCGGGGCGCTCGAGGCCGGCGTCGTCACCGAAGACGACGTCCACGCCGAACTCGGCGAAATCGTCGTGGGCGACGTGCCCGGTCGCACGCGCGACGACGAGATCACCGTCTTCGACAGCGGGGGCACTGGGATCGAGACAGTCGCTGCCGCGTACATGCTCTACGAACGGGCCACGGAGGAGGGACGTGGGACCCCCCTCGAGTTCTCGCCAGCGAGCGAGGCGCTGACGGGTGATTGATGTTCTTCCGGCCACGCCACCCCACGCGGCGTCTTCGCCGGATCAAGGCCCAGACTTCGGATCAGTTCATCGTCTCGACTGACTCGAGTTCGTCGGCCCGGTCGTAGAAGGTCATACTCCCGACAATGAGTGCTGCGATAACGACGTTCGCGTTTCGGAGGCAACCGGTGAACGCGACGTCGATAGCGCGGCAAAACGAACGAATTTGACTCTGAAACCTCACTCGGCGGGTCTGACCTTGAACCCGTAGCGCGTGACGCCCTCCTGGGTGTAGATCCGGCGGATCGTCGTCTCGATCCGGTCGCCGACGGTGAAGGCCGAGGGATCGGCGTCGGTGCCCATCGCGGGGATGCTCACCGTCTCAGTGCCGTCCTCCGTCTCGAGTGCGACCACGACGGCCGCGTAGTCGCCGGACTGGCCTTGCTGCTCGGCGAACTCCGGTGGCGCACCGCCCTGGGAGATGGTGGTGACGGCCTCGATAGTCCCCTCGCCGGCGAGTTCGACCGGTTCGTACTCGACGAGTGCGGTACAGTCGCCGCAGGCGCCCTCCGGCGGGAACGCGAGCGAGCCACACTCGGGGCAGCGACCCGCCTCGAGGCGGTAGCGCTGGGGGATCGACCGTCGCCACGAGGGGACGCTGACGTACGCGCCGCCTCCCGAGGGCGGGCCGGTGGTGACGACGCCGCGCTGGCGCAGGTACTCGGCGTAGCTGAGCGTGTCGCCGCCCTCGAGGTCGCTCTCGACGGGCACGTCGCCGTCGCCGGAAACGACGAGGGCGTCCGCACCGGCCCCGCTCCCGTGGGAGACCGCGAGGATCGATTCGTAGCCGTCGGCGAGTGCGGTCACGAGCGAGACCGGGACGCTCGCCGCCCCGAGGTCGCCGAGGTCGTGGACCGTCGCCACAGCCTGGATAGCGCCGGTGTCGACGCCAGCCGCACCCGCTGCACGGTAGGGGAGTTTGCCATCCGGGGCCTGGATCGCCGCCGCTTCGGGGTCCGGGTCGACCTCGAGGCCGGAGACGGCACCGCCGATCGTCTCGGTGAACGCCTGACGGTCGTACTGGGTGACGCCGAGTCCCTGCGTTGCCTCCTCACCAGTGGTCCGGAAGCGGGTTCCGGGATACGGCGCGGCGTATTCGGCGCGGTCGACGAGCGACGCTGGGCCGTCGGCCTCGAGCAGGAACGCCGCTGCACCGGCGCCGGCGGCGTGGTCGATGGCATCGTCCGGGTCGCCTTTCGGTGCGTCGGTCGCGACAACGAGGGCAAGCTGCGAGCCGGCGTCGACGGCGTCGGCACCTGCCCAGAGGGCGCGCGTGCCGGCGCGAGTGCTTCCGGTGAACGTCTGTCGGCTGGCGTCGTCGGCGAGGCCGACCATTGCACCGAGGCGCACTGTCGGGTCCGTCTCGGCGTCGGGCAGTCGCGTCGAGGCAATGCCGAGCCAGTCGACGTCTGCGGGGTTACAGTCGGCGGCCTCGAGCGTGCGGGCGGCGGCCTCGGCGGCCATCGTCAGGGTATCCTCGTCGGCAGCTGGGACGGCCTTCTCGGAGACGCCGGCGGCCTGGAACTGGCCCCATGCTTCGGTGAACGCTTCCGCGGTGATCCGGAATCGGGGAGCGTACGCGCCCGCGGCGGTGATCGCGACCATCAGGCGCTCACCTCCGATTCGCGCTCTCGCGCACCACGTGCGCTCGAGGATTTCGAGGAGCTGTGCTCCTCGCGCTCGAAGATGTGCACGACGGCAGCACCACCACTCCCGCCGACGTTGTGGGTGAGCCCCCGGACGGGGTCGTCGACCTGTCGGTCGCCGGCCTTCCCGGAGAGCTGCTTGTACGCCTCGACGACCTGCCCGGCACCGGTCGCGCCGATTGGGTGCCCCTTCGATTTGAGGCCACCAGAGGTGTTGACCGGCAACTCGCCGCCGAGTTCGGTCGCCCCGGACTCGATGAACGGCCCGGCCTCGCCCTCCTCACAGAAGCCGAGGTCCTCGTACGCCAGCAGTTCGGCGATGGCGAAACAGTCGTGAACCTCCGCGAAGTCGAGGTCTCCGGGCTCGAGGTCGGCCATCTCGTAGGCCGTCTCGCCGGCACGCTGGCTCGCCGGCACGCCCGTGTAGGAATCGCGCTCGAAGAGCCCGACGGTGTCGCTACCGGCACCGACGCCGGCGACGCGAATCGGGTCGTCGGTGTACTCGTCGACGACGTCCTCGCTGACGATCAGGGCACACGCCGCGCCGTCGGAGGTCGGACAGCAGTGATAGAGGTTGAGCGGATCTGCGACGACCGGTGCGGACTGGGCGTCCTCGAGCGAGCACTCGAACCCGAGCTGGGCGTGGGGGTTCTTCGCGCCGTTGGCGTGGTTCTTCACGGCGACGCGTGAGAGCTGTTCGCGCGTGGTGCCGTACTTCTCCATGTGGACGGAGGCCATCTGGGCGTAGACGCCGGAGAACGTGGTGCCCGAGAGGCGCTCCCACTCGGTCTCCCCGGAGACGCCGAGCCAGTACTTCGTGGCGTCGGAGCTCATGTCGGTCATGATCTCGAAGCCGCCAGCGAGGACGACGTCAGCCATCCCGGACTTGACGGCCTGGACCGCCTGTCTGACCGCGAATCCACTCGCCGCACAGGCGTTCTCGACCCGGGTGCAGGGAACGCCGTCGAGACCGACGTATTCGGTTACAGCCGGGCCGGACAGGCCGAGTTGTCGGCCACCGACGCCGAGGGTTCCGATGACGGCCTCGTCGATCTCGCTCGCCTCGAGACCGTTCGGAACGCTCTCGGTCGCTTCTTCGAACGCGGTCTGGAACAGCGACCGGTAGCTCTCCTCTGGAAAGGCCCCGTAGGCCGACTGTCCCGCACCGACGAGGTATGCGTCTCTCATACACAGGAGTCCGACCGGCGACCATGAAATACCTTCCGTGAACGTTCCACCCGTGTGTTACCGGAGCGATTCTGGCTGGTGGTTCGTGGGTCCATTCCGTCGGATTCGTACGCGGCGTTTCGTCGGCTCCTCGAGTCGTGATCGATACCCCACTCCCCATTCAGCTGCCGCTCGTACGTGCCGACGACCGGCGTTCGGTATCAACGGTGAGTATTTCACAGCCAGATTTATGTCGCGGTTGTTCCAATTCAGGGTGTCATGGCTTCACTTCACATGGTCGGTCACCGGGTCCCTGGGGGGGACGAGCGAGAGTGCACCGTAACTCTCGGTGGTGGTGGGTGAGCGGAACCGGTGAGGTGTGGCTGCAGTACGGAGCGACAGCGACGCCGATCGACCGACCGGCTCGAACGTTCGGGTACCTCACCGGGACCGAACCTCGGTTCGGAACGTTCCCGAGTGAGTTCATCACGGTCGTCGACGTCGGTCTCTACGAAGAGGAAGGCAAGATTCACCTCTCGGCGGTCAAGGATCGACTCTACCGTCGATTCGCCAACGGGTTCGAGGAGGTCGACCTCGGCGACCTCCTCGAGGTGCTCCGGGAGCAGACGCTGTTTACCGAGCGCGAGATGCGCGTCCTCGTCCTGTACGGCTGGTTCGACATGAGCGCCGAACGGACCGCGGAATTGCTGAAGTGGACGCCCGAGGAAGTCGACAGCGAACTCGAGTCGATCGAAGAGACGCGGGCGGTCGCCGATCGGACTGCGACGATCACGTTTCGGCCGGAGTGAGCCGTCGCTGTCGGCGGCTGACGTACAGTTACCAGATGATGGATATCGAGGACTGCACGGCGTTTACACGCCCCATATTCGTGAGTGTTATCTACCGGTGGTTCAGAGAGGCGGGCATGGATAGACGAACCTACCTCGGTGGTGCCGGAAGTGCCCTGCTCGCGGCTGGGGCTGGCTGTCTCGGTGGCAACGGCGACGATGGAGACGGAAGCAATACCGAGGGCAGCGGCGACGCAGGGGCGGAGTCCGACGCTGACACCGACGATTCGGTCGGTGCGTGGTCCGGCGGAGAGATCGAGTTCGCGCTGCCGCCGTTTCAGGACCTCGAGGAACTGCAGACGCAGTACGCTGGCACGTTCGAGTGGCTCGAGGACGGCTTCGATGGTGTCGACGAGGTGACAGGACAGGAGACGACCAGTTACGCGGCGGCCGTCGAGAGCGTCGTCCAGGGCCACAGCGAACTCGGGAATCTCTCGCCGATGATCTTCGCGCTCGCCCAGGAAGACGGCGTCCACCCGCTCGCGGTCAACTGGTCCCACGGCAGCGACTCCTACCGGACCTACATCGTGACCCGCGCGGAGACCGGCATCGAATCGCTCGCAGACCTCGAGGGCGAGACGATCGCACTCGTCGACCCGCTCTCGGCCAGCGGGGGCATCTTCCCGCAGTACACGCTTCGCGAGGCGGGAATCGATGCGGGGGACGTCGAAAGCGACGCCGAAGACGTCGACGTCGAGTGGGCCGGCGGCCACGGAAACGCCCTGACTGCGGTCGAACAGGGGCACGTGGCGGCCGCCGCCTACGGCGACTTCCAGCACCCGGACGACGACGAGACCGACGCAGACCTCGAGGTCGTCGCCGAAAGCGACCCGATCCCGTTCGACGTCGTCGTCGCGACCCCGGACACCCCCGAGGACGTCCGTGAGGCGCTGGCCGAGCGACTGCAGGACACGCCCGCGGAGAACCTCGAGGACCACCGCGTCGACGAGTACGGGGAATTCGACCCGGACCTCTACGACCAGACGCGCGAAATCGCGATCGAGATGGGCGTCGATATCGACACGCTCGACGACGCCGAATCCGAGGACTGACCATCCCCTGTCCTCGAGTCCGACTCGACAGGGCGGCTGGGCGACCTGACCGCTGACCGATTACGTACTCCTCACGACACGATGCTCACCGTCACCGACCTCGAGAAACGCTACGGAGACACCCGGGCGGTCAGTTCCCTCTCCGTGACCCTCGAGGCCGGCGAACTGACGGTGCTCGTCGGCCGATCCGGCGCCGGCAAGACCACGCTGCTTCGCTGTCTCGACGGCCTCGAGGGACCCGACCGCGGGACTATCACCCTCGACGATGGGCCACTGGACTCGACCGACGTCGCGCTGGTCTTCCAGGAGGGTGCACTCCTCGAGCGCAAGTCAGCCCTCGAGAACGTCCTCGACGGCGGGCTCGGCCGGGAGCCGGCCTGGCGTGAACTGCTCGGGTGGCACGCGACAGACGCCAAACGGCAGGCCATCGAACGCTTCCACGCGGTCGGGCTCGGTGGCTACGCCGACCGCCGGGTTGGCGACCTCTCCGGCGGCGAAAAGCAGCGCGTGGGCATCGCCCGCGCCCTCCAGCAGGAACCGCGGGTCCTGCTGGCGGACGAACCCGTCGCCTCGCTCGACCCCGAGACCGGTCGCACCGTCCTCGAGTTGCTCGCCGAGGTCGTCAGGGAGGAGTCGCTGGTCGGACTCGTCAGTCTCCATCAGCCCACGCTCGCCCGGCCCGTCGCCGATCGGTACCTCGGACTCGAGCGCGGCCGTCTCGTCCTCGACGCGCCGGCTGGCGACGTCGACGAGGACCGCATTCTCGAGGTGTACGACGATGGCTGATCCCGAGCAGGCGACCGACCGATCGGACAGTCCACCCGAGCGAACCGACGCAGACGACGTCACCAACCCCGACGTCGAGTACGAACTCGAGCGCGTCCAGCAGCGGTGGCGCCGCAGACAGTTCGGACGGTTCGTCGTCGGCGCCGGCATCGTCGCAACGGTCGTCTACACGGCCAGCTGGCTCGGCTTCGACCTCGGATACCTCTGGGACCATCGCGGGAACTTGCAGTCCGTCCTGCTCGAGGAGATGCTCGTCCCGTCGGAACTGCTCGCGGAGTTTCAGGCCGACGGGCCGGCGCTCGGCTGGGCAGCGATCGAAACGCTCGCCATCGCGACTGTCGGGACGGCGATCGGATTGCCACTGGCGTTCTGCCTCGGCGTCCTCGCCGCGGGTAACGTGACACCGCGACCGGTTCACGGGCCGCTTCGCCTGCTACTGGGAGCTATCCGGGCGGTCCCGAGTATGGTCTACGCCCTGCTGTTCGTGATCCTCGCCGGGCTGGGACCGGTGGCCGGCGTCCTCGCGATCGCTATGGGGACGATCGGCGACCTCGGGCGGCTGTTCGCCGACGAGATGGAGGAGATCGATCCCCGTCCCGTCGAAGCCGTTACGTCGACCGGAGCCGGCCTCCTCGAGACGACGTGGGCGGCGCGACTCCCGCAGGTGACGACCGCCTACGTCGCCTGGACGTTGTTTTACCTCGAATTGAACGCCCGGAAGAGTTCGGTGCTCGGAATCGTCGGCGCTGGTGGGATCGGCTACCCGCTGATCATGGCGTTCAACGCGAGGAATTACACGCGCGTGATGGCAGCAATCCTGGTGATCCTGGTCCTCGTCGTCGCCGTCGAGGCAGTCGCGACGCTCCTGCGTGACGCACTCGATGCAGAACGACGCGCCGCTCGAGAGTAAGATCGACAGTTCTCGCCAGGACGTGACGACCAAATTGATAGCACTCCCGAGGCTCGAGAGGGGGAATACTGGAAAATGGGCTGGTGGCATGGATTCGAACAGAGACGAGACGGTCACTCACATCGTTCGCGCCACAACTCACACAACTCGCGTCGATCGAGTCTGATCTCGCAAGTCGGATGCGGCGACGCCGGCGGGCGAATCAGTAGCTCTTCGCGAAGTACGCGACCTCGTCGGCCGGGTCCCCACAGACGCCACACTCGTCGTGGTCCGGTTCCACGACCGATCCCGCGGATTCGCCACCCTCGTCCTCGAGCGGTTGCATCACGATCTCGGCGTGGACCTTCTCTTTGATCGCCTCCTCACAGGCTTCGTCGCCGCACCACGGCGTCTTCACGTAGCCGCCGTGCTTGCCGATCGTACCCATGATCTCCTCGGGGCTGTGGGCCTCACGGACGTTCTCGTCGAGATTCTCCGCGGCCGTCTCGTAGAGTTTGTCGTAGATCGTCTCGAGGTGCTCGTCGACGGTGTCGACGAGGCCGTCGCGGTCCTCGAAGGACTTCTCGTTGTCCGGGCGGTGGACCATCGTGACCTCCTCGTCTTCGACTTCGTTCGGGCCGATCTCGAGTCGCAGGGGGACGCCGTTCAACTCGTGTTCGTTGAACTTGAACCCGGGATTGCGCTCGTCGCGATCGTCGAGTTCCACGCGGAAGCCAGCCTCCTCGAGTTCGTCTGCGATGGTCTGGGAGTACTCGAGGACCTCGTCGACGGTGTCTTCCTGCCAGATGGGGACGATGACGACCTGCGTGGGGGCGATCGTCGGCGGGAGCACGAGCCCCTGGTCGTCGGAGTGAGTCATGATGAGTGCTCCCAGCGCGCGCCAGGAGAGCCCCCACGAGGTGGTGTAGGCGGTTCGCTCTTGCTCGTCCTCGTCGGCGAACGTGATGTCGAAAGCCTCGGCGAAGCTCTGACCGAGGTGGTGGCTGGTGCCGCCCTGAACGGACTTGCCGTCTGGCATCAGCGCCTCCACCGTGGTCGTGGTGTCCGCACCGGGGAACTTGTCGTGTTCGGGCTTTTTGCCGCGCAAGACCGGGATCGCGAGCACCTCCTCGTAGACGCGTTCGTACTGGGAGAGCCGTGTCCAGACCTCCTCCCAGGCCCCCTCGTCGGTCGCGTGGGCGGTGTGGCCTTCCTGCCACATGAACTCCTTCGTCCGGAAGAACGGCTTCGTCTCGGTGGCCTCCCAGCGAACGACCGAACACCACTGGTTGAGCCGAAGCGGCAGGTCACGGTGACTGCGCGTCCAGTCGGCCATGAACGGCGCGATGATCGACTCACTGGTCGGGCGCACTGCGAGCCGTTCCTCGAGTTCGTCGTGGCCACCGTGGGTCACCCAGGCGACCTCGGGGTCGAACCCCTCGACGATGTCTTTCTCGCGCTCTAAGAAGGACTCCGGGATGAACATCGGGAAGTAGACGTTGTCGACGCCGGTCTCTTTGAACCATCCGTCGAGGGCCTCCTGAAGGCGTTCCCAGAGGGCGTATCCGCGCGGCTTGGTGACGATAAAGCCGCCCATCGGGGCGTAGTCGGCGAGGCCCGCCTTCTGGACGACTTCGGCGTACCACTCGCCGGGTCTGTGCGATTTCGACTCGGTGATCCCGAGTTCCTGGCTCTCCGAACTCATTGATACGACATGCAGGCAGCGCAGGCTTAAAACGTGCGAAGCCCGGGCGTCTCCGCCCACCCGACTACTCGTTCGCTCGAGCGGCCCCGTCGAACGAGACGCCGCGCTCTATGTCGTGGTCGACGAACGCGGCCTCGTCCAGCGGTTTTCCGCCCTCGAACTGGAATTCGCCAGCCACCGTCTCACCCGCGAGGACGTGCGGGAGCCAGAGCTGGTCGTCTTCCCACATCTGCTCGTACGGGACGTCGTCGACGTCGACCCACTCCGGGCGCGCCTCGGGACTCTCACGTGGCTCGCCCGCGAATTGCGTCGTCCGGTAGACGTGGCAGAACGTATGAATCGCGCCGTCGAGCAGGAAGGTCAGTTCGGCCGCCTTCTCCAGATCACGGGGATCGACCTCGAGACCGACCTCCTCACGGGTCTCACGGACGGCACACTCCCGCGGCGTCTCGCCAGTCTCGAGTTTGCCGCCGGGGCCGTTGTACCAGCCCTCGCCGAGCCCGCGGCGCTTCTCGATGAGGAGGACCTCGGTGCCCGACTCGAGGTCACGAAGCGGGAAACAGAGCGTCGCCTCGATCATCGATGGTAATCACGTGAGCGTGGACAAAGAGGCTGCGGTGTGGTCCGTCATCCGGTCGTCACCGCTCGAGCCGGCATTAAACTCATTTATAGTTGGGATAAATCCAGCCATCGTGGCCCCTAACCCAACAGTTTATGTATCAACAGTGATCACATTTTCGACATGGTGTTGCATTTCAGAAAAGCAACCAGTGTGTACACGAAGACGCTCCCGTTCGTGGCGCTACAATTCGGGATTGGGGTCCTGTTCGCGGTTCTGGGGATGGTGTACCTGGGGCTGATCGCGCTTCTCGCCTACCGCTTCATCTGGGGTGGCGGGGGATTGAGCCTCGTTATCGTCGCCCTCGTAATGGTCGCCGGTCTCGCCTCGTTCGCACTCATCTGGTACGTCATCAACAGATACGTACTCTACATGGTGAAGGCGGGCCACATCGCGGTGATCGCTCATATCGTCGAGGAAGACGAGGTTCCCGACAACCAGATCACCTACGGGATAAAACAGGTCGGTGAAGTGTTCGTGGAGGCGTCGGCCTTCTTCGTCGTCAGCGCGGTTATCGACGCCGTACTCAAACAGTTCAACAGGGCTGTCGCACGCGTCCAGAACATGATTCCCATTCGCCTCCCGGCGAACCTGCGCACGATCATCACGATCCTGCAGAAGTCGATCACCCTCGCCGTGCGGTACCTCGACAACGCGATCATCGCGTACATGTTCGTCGACCGGAACGGCTGGGCGTCCGCTCGAGACGGGGTAGTCCTCTACGCGAAGACGTGGAAGATGGTACTCGGCTCGACGCTCATGATCGTCGTTGGAATGTACGTCCTGTCGTTCGTCCTGTTTACGCTCGCGGCACCGCTGGCCATCGCACTCGATTTCCTGCCCACGTCGATCGAACTCCTCTCGTGGCTGTTCGTCGCGGGGTTCGTCGCCGTCGTCCACACTGGCGTCGTCAAGCCGTGGGTGAAGACCGTCGTCATCACGACGTTCCTCATCGAACAGCGAAAGCATACGCCCGACAGCGAGACCGTAAACCGCGTCGCAGAGCGTTCCGACCGCTTCGAGGAACTGATGGAGAAGGCCGAAAACGACGAACCGATCGCCGAAGACCCACCGGAATCGGACGCCGGCTCCGAACGGCCACAGGAAACCGGTGGCGACCCGGCCGACGACTAATCTGAGAACTGCAACCGCCTTCTCACCACTCGACGTGCTCGCCCAGTCGGTCGAGCGCCTCCCGTTCCCGGTCACTGCCTGCCCGATCGACGACCGAAGCACACCACTCGAGGCGCTGGCGAAGCTCGAAGTCGTCGTAGCCGGCCACGCCGAGTCGCGAGGCGGCGACGGTCGCCTCGATCACGGCGGCGAATCCACGGTCGATCGTCGGCACCCGCGTTCGTCGAACGGCGGCGTCGACCGGCTCGAGCGCCCACCGTTCCCACTCGGTGCCGTCCTCGTCGCCCACCTCGAGGGAGGTGACCGACACCTCGGCCCACGCTGCGGCTGACTCGAGGACCGGGTCGTCGCGTTCGACGATCGAGAGGGCCGCGTCGGCGAAGGTGACCGGGTCGTCGACGAACTGGACGTAGCCACCGCCCTCCCGGTGGAAGTTCCGCTTCGTGCGAGTGTTCCCCCACGTTCGTGCAGTGACGGGGTCGCCCGAAAACAGCCCGAGCGGGGCGACGTTCCATCGGTCGTTGGGCCCGCGTGTCGTCACGAGCGACTCGGTGACGCCCGACAGCGTGACCGGCCAGCCGTCGCCGGCCTCGGGTTCCGAGTGGGTCGGCAGTTCCGTCCCGGCGTCGTCGACACGGTCGTCTGACTCGCCGGTCATACCTCTATACCTCCGCTCTCGAGGGCGACGAACAGTCCGGCCGCAACGAGATCTGCGGTCGTTCCCGGGTTGATCCCGCGCGCGACGAGGTCGTCTGCGAACGCCTCGACGGCGTCCGGCTCGGTCTCGTTCGCCTCGCGCGCGTGCAGGTCGCGGGCGCGCTCGGTGACCTCGCGGGCGACGTCCTCGCCGCGTCGATTCGCGACCAGCGTGTCGGGCCGCTCGGCGAGCAACGAGAGAAACACCGCCGCCGTCCGATCGACGATCGGACCGGAAGCAGCCGCGAGCCGGTCGGCCGCGGTGAACGACCGCTCGAAGCCAGTGGTCCACTCGCGGGCGACGTCGTCGCCCGGAGCCGATCGCTCGAGGACGTCGAGCAGGCTCAGGCCTCGTTCCTCGAGGTCGGGGACGGCGTCGCTCCCGCGGCGGACGTCGAGGGCTTCCATGTCGTCGGGTGGATCGTCGACGAAGACGTCGACGTGGTCGAACGCCCGGTAGAAACCGGCTGCGTCGTCGACCGTCGTCTCCGTGACGACGCGTTCGACTGCGGTCGGCGTGAGATCCGGCCGCGCGGCACTGACCAGCGGGACGAGCAGCAACAGCGACCCGAACTGGGTGTTTCCGCCGCCCTGTTCGGCCATCCCCTCGACGGCGCGCTCGAACGCGTCTCCGATCGGTGCGCCGCGTTCGGCCAGCTCGAGTCCCTCCATCGCTGCGACGGCCCCCGCGAGGAAGTGCTCGAACCAGAGGTCCTCGAGGTCGCGCCGGCGGTCGACGTTCCCCGGTTTGGGCGTCCCCGCCACCTCGAGCAAGAGAGCCAGCTGTGCGTGCTGGGCAGGGGTCTTCATGTTCGTCTCGAGGGCAGCCGGTGAGTTAAGCGGTGGTATTCGCCCCGCTGTGCTCGAGCGGTGGCGGCGGGAATCCAACTGTCGCACCGATTCTTCTTTCACTCACCGAGGGTGTCACCACAGTACGAGCACGCGTCGGCATCGATGTCCGTTCTGGCACCGCAGTTGACGCAGTTCGTCCGCGCCGGTCCCGTCGACTCGGCGCTCCCGTCATCGGTACGTCTCGAGTGTCGGTACACGAGGACAGCGGCGACCGCGAGTCCGACGACGAGCCACCAGAGCGGACCGAGGGAGAGCACGACGATCGAACCGGGGACGACGATCAACAGGACGAACGCGACGGCGACGATCCACGCGGTGAGTGACGTCTCTCCCATCGTGACTCGAATTGTTGGACGCCAGATAAGTGTGTTCTGGTCTCGAGGCAGGCGATCGGCGGACCATCATCCCTAAACCGTCGCTCTCCTAACTGCCGGCGATGACCGACACGGAGGCGATGGAGTGGGGCCTCCCCGAGGACGTCGCGGCCGTCCGCGAGGCGTTGATCGCGTGGTACGAGGCCGACCACCGCGAGTTCCCCTGGCGTCGGACCGACGACCCATACGAGATCCTCGTCAGCGAAGTGATGAGTCAGCAGACCCAGCTCGAGCGCGTCGTCACGGCCTGGGAGGACTTTCTCGAGCGATGGCCGACGACGGCCGACCTCGCAGATGCAGACCGCGCGGACGTCGTCGGCTTCTGGACGGACCACAGCCTCGGCTACAACAACCGCGCGAAATATCTCCACGAGGCGGCCCAGCAGGTCGAAACCGAGTACGACGGGTCGTTTCCCGAGACGCCCGACGAGTTACAGGAGTTGATGGGCGTCGGTCCGTACACCGCGAACGCCGTCGCGAGTTTCGCGTTCAACGCGGGTGACGCGGTCGTCGATACGAACGTCAAGCGGGTCTGCTACCGCGCGTTCGATATCCCGGACGACGACGGAGCCTTCGAGGAGGCGGCGAGCGACCTCATGCCCGATGGGCGCTCTCGAGTCTGGAACAACGCCATCATGGAACTCGGCGGCATCGCCTGCGGGCAGACCCCGCGCTGTGACGAGGCCCGCTGTCCGTGGCGAGCGTGGTGTTCGGCCTACGAGACGGGTGATTTCACCGCCCCCGACGTGCCAACCCAGCCGAGTTTCGACGGGAGCCGCCGGCAGTTCCGCGGGCGCGTTATCGCGACGTTACGGGAGTACGACGAACTCGAACTCGACACGCTCGGTCACCGAATTCGCGTCGATTACACGCCCGAGGGCCAGCACGGACGTGAGTGGCTCACGGGGCTACTCGCGGACCTCGCAGACGACGGACTGGTCGCGGTAGAGGAGCGCGACGGCGGGACGGTGGCTCGATTGCAGCGTTAGAGCGCGAGCACGACGGCGATCGCGGCGATCGTCATCAGCGCGCGGAGCCCGGTGTTGACCGCGACGACCTTCGCGCCGAACTCGGCACCCCAGATGCCGAACTGGAACGGAATCGACCGCTTGGCGACCGTGACCGTCAGCGAGAACAGGCTGCCGAGCAGCAGCGTCACGACGGCCTCGGTGGGCGTAAACTCCTCACCGATCAGCGGCCCGAGGAGGATCACGCCGGAGGTCGGGTCGACGGTCGCGACGACGATCACGCCGATTGCCGCCCCCGGCAGGCCGAGCATCGACGCGATCGGTTCGACCCCCGCAGTCAGCGCCTCGAGGTCGTGGTACTCGAGCCCGACGATGACGACCGCGTAGACGGCTGCCAGTCGCGGGACGATCGAGCGAAGTCGGGTGAGTGTCTTTCGGCCCGCACGGCCGAGTTTGTCGCGTGCGGTTCGCTCTTCGGTTTCGTCGTCCGGCACGTCCGGCTCGAGTGCCGTGCTGTCGTACCGGTAGCCCCGGAGCAAGAGCGCCCCCGCGAGCAGGCCGACGACGCTGATGGCCAGCGAGATACCGGCCCGTGAGCCGACGTACAGGAAGCCGGCGTGCAGGCCGAGGATCGGGATCACGACGGGGCCGTAGAAGGTGAAGATGTGCTGGACGAATCCGAAGAAGGTGTTGAGGACCACCGCGATCAGGGTCGCCCGGTCGTCGAGCAGCCCGGACTCGCGAAACTCCGCGAGCATCCCGTACCCCGCGGTGACCGACACGGCGTTCGTCAGCACGGCCGTCCCGACCTCGTCGGGGAGATTTGCGGGCTCGGTCAGGTATCGTCCGACGCGTGCGACGATCTCGACCAGTCCGTACTCGACGGCCACGTTCGCGAGCGCGACGCCGACCCCGATCAGGGCCGTGATCGTGAGGACTCGCGGGAGCACTTCGAACGCCAGGATCGAACCGATCGACTCCACGACCTTCGGTTTCGACCGATTCAGGAAAGGTCCTCCGGAATCCGGAGCGAACAGCGTCTCGAGTCACGACCTGCCGGAGCAGTGGGTTCTTTGGCGTGACGAGCCGTCGACCGGGACATGACTGCTCCCACCGTCGTCGCTCTCTGTGGAAGCCTCCGTGATGACAGCACCACCCGCACGGCGCTCGAGCGCGCACTCGAGGCCGCCGCCGAACTCGGTGCGACTACGGCGTTACTCGACCTCCGCGAGTACGAGCTACCGACGTTCGATCCCGACCGCGAACGCGAGGACGCCGGGGACGCAGCGCAACTCGCCGAGCGCCTTCGACGCGCGGACGCGATCCTCCTTGGATCACCGATGTACCACGGATCGTACGCCTCGCCGCTGAAAACCGCCCTCGATTACTGCGGGTTCGAAGAGTTCGAGGACACGACCGTTGGCCTGCTCGCGGTCGCCGGTGGCGCGTTTCCGGTCACGACCCTCGAGCACCTGCGATCGGTCTGTCGATCGCTCAACGCGTGGGTGATCCCCCATCAGGCGGCGATTCCGAACGCACACGCGGCGTTCGAGGACGGGGAATTCGTCGACCGCTCACTCGAGGAACGGGTCGCCACGCTGGGTCGCCGAGCGGTCCAGTATGCCACGATCGAGCCGGATCCGGCGTCGTTCGAGAGCGATCAGAACGTCGGTGCGGAGGGAAAGTAACAGCGGTCAGGGGTCGATGACTCGCTGAAACCGTCGCTGGTGGGCCAGGAAGGCAAATAGCCCGAAGACGAGCAGGCCCACCTGTATCGCCTCGATTCGGAGTGCGATCGCGGTTCCCTCGAGTCCCAGCGGTGGCGTGACGATCGACCAGTCGGTGAGCCAGGCCGACGCGAGCAGGCTCGAGGCGCCGACAGCGAGCAGTAGGGCTGGCAGGACCAGTGGGAGCACCGAGTTCGACGCCGGTCGACAGCCCACGCGACAGGCACGCCGCTCCGCGAACAGTTGCACGACGAGTGCGGGAGCGAGGACGACTGTCGCGACGACGATTCCGACCGTGCCGCCGATCGACTCGGCGACGAAGAGCCAGCCGAGCCAGCCGGCGGTGAGTGCGAGCGCGGCACCGATGCGCCGCGGCTGCAACAGGTCCACCAGGTCGTCGACCAGCACGAAGAAGAGGCCAGTCCGCAGCGTCGATCCGAGAAAGAGAATCGTCAAGCCGGCGAGAGCGGTAGTCGTAGACCGACTTTCGACGACGAGGAGAAACCAGAGGCCCACGGCAACCGTCTCGATGGTCGCCGTCGCGAGAGCTCCGGTCACCCCGACGACCCGGCGACGAGTCGTCCGTCCGAGCACGCCGGGCTGGCGGATCACGCTCATGGTTGTGACGAGTCGGGACCGGGTTTCGTTATGTGATTCCTTACTCGAGCGGAACGCACGCCGATCCTGACTTTATACGCGATAAATCCATCAGTAAACGGAACGGTGCCGGGCCGACGCGCGAATTTTGGGGGGAACCGACCGCGGCGTGTGAACTGGGCTCGCTGTCGGACGCTCGAGTGACCGTCTGGGTCCTGCGGTAGCAGCGAATCGTCGGGTGTGGCCGGGTCCCCGGGACCGGCTGTCACGAGAGCGCGACGACGATCGCCTGCCGGAAGGGGCCGGTTACCGTGACTCGCGGCTGCGGTACGTGGTGCGTACCCGTCGCGTTCCCCGGGCGCGCGAACGAAACGGAGGACAGAACTAAATACAGCGCTGTCATCGGCCCGGACCATGCCCACAACGGAAGCGGACGGTCAGGACAGATCACTCGCCGAAGTCGTCGCCAAGGAAGCAGTCGAACTGGGGCTCGAGACGCCGCTGCGGGAACCGATCCTCGAGGCAGTCGACGAGGCCGAAGGGACGCGGGGTCGGGGGAACCTCTCGCTGCTCGGTGCGTTCGGAGCCGGGACGACCCTTGGCTTTCTCGCCGGGAAGGGGATGGAGACGCCGACGCTCGAGGACCTCGGTGAAACGGATCTCCCCGGAGGGATGGGCGAGCAGGTCGACGAACTGAGCGAGACCGCCGGCCAAATAGCGGAGACGGAACCACTCGAGGAGGTCGGGGAGACGACCGGGGAGACACCGGCCGACGACGAGACTGGGTCGGGAAGCCGGTTGCCCAGGCTGCTCTTGCTCGCCGGACTGGTCGCTGGAGCAGTGCTCGTTCGCCGGCGACTCAAGAGCAGCGAGGAAGAAGAGTGGGAACCGATCGAGGAGTTCGAACCGGCGACCGAACTGGACGAGGACACGACGGGTGCAGAGACCATCGACAGTGACACGGACGTCGGTGACGACGCGGATACTGACGTCGAAACTGGAGACGAGGCAGGGTCGGCCGTCGAGGCGGGAGACGAATCCGACGACGGCTAATCGTCACCGACCCACTCTCTCGGTGCTGGTGACGGTCACCGGGCATCGCAGGAGCTAAGGGACCGACGCGGCCACTGTGAATCGAATGGAGACGATTCACCGGGTCGTCGTCGGTGACGCCCGGCAGCTGTCGAGCGTCGACGACGCGTCGGTCGAACTCGTCGTCACGTCCCCACCGTACCCGATGATCGAGATGTGGGACGACCTCTTTACCGACCTCGAACCGTCGATCGGCGACGCCCTCGAGTCCGGGAACGGCCGGGCGGCGTTCGAGGCGATGCACGCCCAGCTCGATCAGGTGTGGGACGAACTCGAGCGCGTCCTCGTCGACGGCGGCATCGCCTGTATCAACGTCGGCGACGCGACTCGCACCCTCGACGACAGTTTTCGCGTCTACCCCAACCACGCCCGAATCCTCGAGGCCTTCGAAGCACGGGGCTTCGACCCCCTTCCGGACGTCCTCTGGCGAAAGCCTACCAACAGCACAGCCAAGTTCATGGGCAGCGGCACGTTGCCCCCGAACGCCTACGTCACCCTGGAGCACGAGTACGTCTTGCTCTTTCGCAAGGGCGGCGATCGCCGCAGCTTCGAACCCGGTGCCGATCGACGCTACGAGGCCGCGTTCTTCTGGGAGGAGCGAAACCGCTGGTTTACGGACGTCTGGACGGACGTTCGCGGGGAACTGCAGGCACTCGAGTTCGACGGTGCAGACGCCGAGAGCGACCGCGCGGCGGACCTCCGGGACCGATCCGCAGCCTACCCCCTCGAGATTCCCTACCGGCTGATCAGCATGTACTCGGCCTACGGGGACACGGTCCTCGATCCGTTCTGGGGCACCGGCACGACGACGCTCGCCGCGATGTGTGCCGGCCGCGACTCGATCGGCGTCGAACTCGAGGAGACGTTCCTCGAAGTGTTCGACGACCGCGTCGACGGCGTTCCCGCCCTCTCGCGGTCGATCGGACGCGCACGACTCGACAGACACCAGACGTTCGTCGCGGATCGCCGCGCCGCTGGCAAGCCACCACAGTACGACGCCACCCACTACGACACCAGCGTCGTCACGAAGATGGAACGTGACATTCGGTTCAGGGAAGTGACGGGCGTCGCCGACCTCGAAGACGGTGCCGGCTACCGACTCACCCACGAACCGCTCACGATCGACTCAGCGGAGTGACCGCGGATATCTTCTCTACCGAACACTGTTCAATCCGACTGAATCAGCCGTTACGATAGTATACCGGGCTGGATAATTGCACAACAGGCGTAATACACGCGCACTGTTCGTCCACCGTCGTACGTAGCGCGGCGCTCAGAGACCGGGGATGGACTGATAACTGACCCACCACCGATCCACAGAATCCAATGGAAGACCCACGACCGCACATTGCCCGGTACGACCCAGGTGACGGCGTGCCACTGAGTATCACGCTCGCCGACGCGATCGCGACGTACCGTGAGACCGACGTCACCGACCTCGAGCCGCTCCACGGGGCGATCGATACCGGCGCACTGGACCGGCTCTTTGCCCACGTGCCCGCCGAGACGGCCACGACCGGAGTCGTTCGGTTCGAGTACGACTCTTGCCTCGTGACGATTTCGTCCGACGGCGAGATCCGTATCGAATCTGTCTAGTACTGTTCCAAGCGTTGACCTCACGATCGGCCTCGATCCTCGAGCGCCGCCGCTCGAGGGTGTAAGATCAGTTTGGATCCGGACCGGTGACGGATACGCGAGTCGCGAAAGAAAAATCGAGTGCGACGACGCCAGGTGGCTATTCTTTGCCGAACATCTGGCGCATCATCGGGTGCATCTCCATCATCTGTTCCTCGGCGATCTCCTCGTACAGCTTGTACGTGATGGAGACGGCGAGCAGCAGACCGGTCCCCTCGACGCCGCCGACCGTGCCGAGCATGTTCGCCCAGACGGCCAGCAGGCCGACGAGGGCACCGCCGATGACGGTCACCTGCGGGATGTACCGCTGCATGACCTTTTCGACGACGCCGACGTTCTGTCGGAAACCGGGGATCTGCATCCCGGAGTTCTGGATCTGCCGGGCCGTCGCGTCAGGCCCCATGTTGGTGGTCTCGACCCAGAAGATGGCGAAGATGGCCCCACCGACGACCATGAACGTCAGGTCGACGGAGACACGGATCATCACCTGCCACGCTTCCTGGGTGACCGCACCGGTCCACCACATCCAGTCGTTCGGCGAGTAGATCGGGGCGAAGTAGTAGAAGAACCCGGCGACGGGCTGGCCCTGATCGTAGACGCCGAGCCACGGGAGTTCACGACCGAACAGCGTGATCGCTGCGGTCGTATCGTCTCCGACCGTGTGCAGGATCTGTCCCATGAACTGGATGTTCGCCTGCAGCGCACGGACGAGGATGACCGGCAGGACGCTCGCGTAGATGAGCTTCACGGGGAAGCGACCGCGAGCACCCTTCACCCGGGAGTGACTGAGTGGGATCTCGACACGGACGGACTCCGCGTAGACGACGATCGCGAAGATCAGCATGGTCGTCAACAGCGGGATGACGTGACCCTGCTGTAACAACACCGTGTAGAACCCGATGTCGACCTGCTGGGTGACCAGCAGGTACCAGTCGTAGAAGACCCCGTCCGGAGAGGGTGCGAAGAACCCGCGGACGAGCATCTCACTGACACCGGCGATGATGAACAGACCGATCCCGCTCCCGATGCCCCACTTACTGACGACCTCGTCCATGTAGAGGATGAGGACGCCGCCGATGAAGATCTGGAGGAACATCAGCATCTGGACCTGCGTCTGGTCGAAGGTGAACCCGCCGAGCGTCAGCATCGATTCGGGCGGCAGGAAGCCGCCTGCGAACACCATCGGGAGCGCGGTGAGCGCCGTCATCACGATGACGAGCAGTTTCTGCAGCCCCTGGTAGAGCACCTGATCTCGAGGGTCGTTCGTGTCGAGTCCAAGCAGGTTTGCCCCGCCAAGCAACTGCATCACGATGCTGCCCGTGACGATCGGTCCGATACCGACCTGCAACAGCGAGCCGTGCTCGCCAGCGAGGACCGCACGGAACTGCCCGAACATGTCCTCGGCGTGCTGGGCGTCGAGCCCGAACAGCGCGATGTTCGTCAGGAAGAAGTACAACACGAGGATGCCGGCCGTCCAGGCGAGCTTACGCTTGAACGGGACGTGCTTCTGTGGACGCTGCACTGCGGGCATCCGCGTCAGGACCGGTTCGGCGGCTTCCTTCCATCCCATGGTTAGTCCTCAGCCTGTTCCTGTTCGGCGTCTGCGTCTTCCTCGGCTTCCGCGTCGGCCTCGGCACGCTCAGAGAGGACCGCTTTGCCACCCGCGGCTTCGAGCTTCTCCTCGGCAGTGTCGGAGAACGCGTCTGCGGTCACCTCGAGAGCGTTGCGGACCTGTCCGGAGCCGAGGACCTTGACGACGTCGGCCTCGTGGCCGTCCTCGACGACGTCGCGAGCGTCGATCGCGTAGCCGTCGCTGGTCTCTTCGGCCAGCCCTTCGGCGGCGTAGAGGATCGCGTCTTCGTCGAGCTCCCTGACGTCGACCTCTTCGACGGTGGGCTGGGCGCCCTGTGGGCGCTTGAAGCCGTGTTTCTGCTTCGGTTCGTAGTTGTGGAACTCGTGTTTGCTGCGTCCGGCACGACCGCGACCGCCACGGTGGCCCGCACCTCGTCGATTCTTGTGGGTGCCACCACTGTGGGTCCGCGAGCCGCGCTGACGCCGTTTCTTGCTCGTCATGGTTATCGCATCGATTCTAGCAGGTCGTTAATCTCGTCTGTTGTATGCTTTCCGAGTTGGCCGCCTTCCGCCGTCGGCTTCTTGATGCCCTTGTGGCCGCCACGTGGCGGGTGCAGGCGGAGCGTCGGCGAGATGCCCTGATCGCGGAGGGTCGTCTCCTCTGCGAGCAGCGCCTCGGCGAGCGCACCGAAGTCGTCGTAGTCGGTGTTCTCGGCGAGCCACTCCTCGTCGACGTCTGCCTGGCGTCCCTCGAGCGGCTCGGCTCGCTTTTCGAGCAGCGTCTCGAGCACCTCGGCGTCTGGTTCGCCGTGGGCAACGTAGTCGTTGACCTTGTTGACCATCCCGACGTAGGTGTCGGTCTCGGGGACGAGCGCACAGTGGTTCACGTTGTGAATGTTCAGCATCTCCAGAGTGTCCTGGACGTCCTGCTGGCGGTTCACTTCACCGCGAACCTGGACGACTGCCTTCATCACTCACTCACCTCGGCTTCCTCGCGGTCGCCTGCCTGCGAGGCAGGAATCCGCGACTGGGAGGCGTTCTCGAGTGCGTTGAACGTCGCCTTCGCGAGGTTCACCGTCGTACGCGTGTTGCCGTGGCTCTTGGTCCAGGCGTTCTCGATGCCTGCGAGCTCGAGGACGGCGCGGACGGTGTCACTTGCAGCCAGCCCCAGGCCCTCCGGGGCGGGGATGACCTCGACCTCGACGGAGCCGGCCTTGCCGGTCGTGCGTCGGGTCAGCGAGTGCGGTCGGTCCGAGCGGTCCTCCCACGATCCGGAGCCGCGGGGAACCTGAATCATGTTCAGCTTCGCGATGCCGATTGCCTTCTGGATGGCGGAGCCGACCTGGTCGTCTCGGCCTTCCGCGTAGCCGACGTAGCCGTCGCGGTTGCCCACGACGACGACGCAGCGGAACTTCACACGGCGTCCGGAGTCGGTCATGCGCTGGACCATGTTGATGTCCAGCACCTCGTCGTCCAGTCCGGGGAGGAGCTGGTCGACGATCTCGGGTTCCTTAAGCGGGAGCCCCGAGTTGAGGGCAACGTCCATCGAGTCGATCTCGCCCTCCTGGACCTTCCGGCCGAGACGGGTGACCGGTTCCCATCCATCGTCGTTGTAGTTACTCATTCGAGAATCGCCTCTCGTACTTCGTCGAAGTGTTCTGGGAGTTCGGTCGCGTCGAACTCGCCGCTGTACAGGGGCTCGTCGAGCTGTTCAGCGTACTCCGCGATGTGCTCGCCGCGCGTTCGCGACCAGTCTGCGAGTACGCTGTCGTTGTGGGGGATCTCGAGGCCGGCATCGATCGCGCCCTCCTGGACGGCGAACACCTTGCTGCCCGGGGTTGCCGTGTTGAGGCCGATGTCGAGGACCGCTTCCTCGACGCCAGCGTCGACGGCACGCTGGCCGGCCAGCAGGCCGGTCAGGTAGGCCGCAGAGATGTTGCTCGTGGGGGCGTCCCAGCCGTACTCCTCGAGATCGCTCGAGTGTGCGCTCGCGAGCGTCTCGTCGCCCTGAGGTCCAGGGACGATCAGCTGCGCCGTAGTGTGCTTGTTGCTCTTGCGAGCAACGAGGCGGGGCTTGCCCGATTTCAGCAGGCGCAACCTCTGGTGGTAGTCCGTTCGGACCTCACGGCGACGCCGCATCGGTACCTTGTATCGTGGTCCTGTCGCCATTATTGCTCACCGTAGTTGTCGTCGATGTAGTTCAGCAGGTACCGGACGCTACGGAACTCCCCACCGCCAGCCTTCTTGTAGAGCTCGCGGTACTGCGTGGGCGTGATCTCACCCTTGTCGCGGAGTTCGCGTAGTTTCCGGCGCTGCGCTCGAATCCTGTTTTGCCAGTCTTCTTTCTGGTTCTGGCGAGCACCCTTCTTGCCTTTGCGCTTGCCCGGGCCCTTCTGGTGACCGTAGGCACGCTTGGCGTTCCGTTCGCGGGCGCGACCGCGGGAGTTGCCGCGGGCAACTTCGGCCTGAATGAGGCCCTCGTCGACGAGGTCGCGAATCTCTTCGCGCGTAATCGCCTCGGCGATGTCTGCCTGCGCGTCGGGGTCGAGCCAGATGCGATTCTCGCCGACGTCTAAGACGTCGGCAGCCAGTCGCTTCTGTGCGGAGAGATCAGTCATCGGATTCCACCTCGACTTCCTCGTAGGTCGGGTTCAGCACGCGGATCTCCTCGGCCTCGGCGAGTTCCTCGATGCGCTCGCGCTTGCGAGCACCGACCGAGGAGGCGATCCGAACCGCTTCGCGATCGCCGTCGACACCCTCGAGGTCGTCCGGGTTCTCCACGTACACTTCCTCGAAACCGCTGGGGTGTTTCCCCCGGACGGTCTCGGGCGTGCGGTAGCCGGCCTGGACCTTCGGACCCTTGCCCTTGATGCCGCGGCGCTGCTTCGAGAGCCCACCGCGGGGTCGGCGCCAGGATTCCGGCGTCCGCTTTTTCTTGTGGTAGTCCTGTCGGTTGAACTGCGGCTTGCCGATCGTCCGGCGCCGGGCGAGGAGTCGCTCTTCCTCGTCGGACAGCTCGGGCGTCTTCTCGGTCAGGCCGCGGGCCTGCAGTTCCGTCTCGGACGGCTCTGTGGGTTCGTCTTCCTCGGGTGCGGCTTCGTCTTCGATCTCGGCTTCGGTTTCCTCGGTGACCTCGAGGTCACCGACGTCGGCTTTGACACGTGCGGCGAGTGCGTTCCCGATGCCTTCGATCTCGGCCAGTTCGTCCTGGTCGGCCTCTTTGACGTCCGTTACGGACTCGTAGCCCGCTTCACGGAGCGCCTCGGCCTTGCTCTCGCCGACACCGCTGATGTCCTCGAGGGCCGCTGGCTCGTCTTCAGCTTCGACTTCCGGTTCGCCGTCTTCTGAATCGTCTGCCATCTATCAGGCACCTCCGGTTGCGGGTTTCTCGGTGATGTAGACGCCGTCCTGGAAGACGCGGGTGTCTTTGCCGCTGACCTTGGTCAGCTGCTCGATATCCGCGGCCGTCTGGCCGACGTCTTCTTTGTTCGGACCCGACAGCACGACGACCTCGCCGTCGACGGAGACGTCGGTGTCGCCGTGGACGGTCGTTCGTCGCGGGGCCTTCTCACCGAGGAAGTTCTCGATCACGACGTCGTCGCCTTCGACGCGAACCTGCATCGGGAAGTGCGAGTAGAAGACTTCCATCTTGTACTCCCACCCCTCGGTAACGCCGTGGAAGGCGTTCTCGATGTGGCTCTCGAAGGTTCCGACGGTCGCGTTCGTCTTTGCGTCCTCGTTCTCACTTTCGATGACGACGAGATCGTCCTCGACGTCGACGGTCACGTCTGGGTACCAGAGACGGCGGGTGACGCTGCCTTCCGGTCCATCGACGGTCACGTCGAGGTGGTCGGTCTCGACGTCTACGGTTTCGGGGATGTCCAGTTCGACTCGCATGGTTAGTAGACGTACGCGATCACCTGGCCACCGATCCCCTGCTCGCGCGCTTCGTAGTGGCTCATGATGCCACTGCTCGTCGTGACGACGAGGGCACCGAAGTCTCGAGCCGGGAGGAATCGCTTCTCCCACTTCTCGAAGTCGTCGGCGCCGGCGCTGTAGCGGGGCTTGACGGGGCCACACTCGTTGATCGCTCCTTTCAGTTCGACCTCGAACCGACCGGCTTTGCCGTCGTCGACGAACTCGAAGCCGTCGATGTACCCGCGGTCGTAGAAGACCTCGAGTACGCTGCCGATCTCGTTCGAGGCGGGCGTTACCTCGTGGCTCAGTTTACCGACACTCTCGGCGTTGTCGATACCAGAGAGCGCGTTGCTGAGTGGATCGTTTCCGGTCATGTTATCGGTACTTCTTGAATCCCATGTCGCGGGCGATCTCGCGGAAGCACTGCCGACAGAGGTTGATGTCGTACTTGCCGACCAGCCCCTGCTTGCGGCCACAGCGCTGGCAGGCCTCGATCTGGCCCGTGCGCTTTGCGGCGTGCTCGCCCGTCTGTTCTGTTTCAGTTTCGCTCTCACTCATCGTCCGTGCCCTCCACGGTGACGTCGAAGGCCGCCTCGAGGAAGCGAATCGCGTCCTCGGGGGTCAGTCGGTGTCTCGACGGAATCGATCGCGTCGCCTTGTCTCGCTTGGTGACGCGGTAGCCCGGACGCACCAGGTTGACGGTGACGTCCAGCCCGTAGATCCCGACGGTCGGGTCGTACTCCTGGCTGGGGAACTCGGTGTGCTCTTCGATACCGAAGCTGAAGTTCCCGGTATCGTCGAACTGGTTCGCCGAGATGTCCGCGAGCGGCAGTGCCGTCTCGAGGAAGTCGTAGGCGTCGTCGCCACGGAGCGTGACCTTCGTCCCGATCGGGTCACCCTGACGGATGCCGAAGTCCGGTTCGGTCCGCTTTGCGAGGGTTCGGACGCTCTGCTGGCCGGTGACGTCCTGGATGATGTCCTCGGCGTGACCGAGTTCACGACCACCCTGACCGACGCCCATGTGGACGACGACCTTCTCGACGCGCGGTTCGCGCATCTCGTGGAAGCCGGTATCTGCCTCGCTCATTCGTCGTCACCTCCGTCGCTCGCGGGTTCACCGCTCGTGTCTTCCGAAGAGGAGTCCTCGCCAGTGAAGTTCTCGTCGATCACGACGACGTAGTCTTCGACCGTCTCGAAGTCTCCGTCCTCGGTGGAGACACCGACGATGTTCGGGCCGCTGCCCGGGGTGACGTCGATGCGCTCGAGGTCACCGATCTTGCCGCCGTGGTTGCCACGGACGGCGGTGACGAGTGCACCTTCCTCGTAGGGGAAGTGTGCGACGATCGATTTGTCGTCGTTGTCGACGACGATCGAGTCGTTGGAGCTGTACTCCGAACCATCTTCGATGACGACGTTCGTGCCGTCGTGGAGAGTCAGCTGCGTGTCGCCGCCGGGAACCTGCTGTTTGCCCTCGATCTTGCCGAGGCGGCTGCTGGCTGCGTCGGCGTCGATCTCGGTCAGCGAGAGGCGGCCACCCTCGTCGGGGAAGACGCGGTAGTACTCCTCGCGGCCGGGGAACGCCAGGATGTCGAACATCCCGATCGGTCGGCGCTCGTCGTTGATCGGCTGGCCGTTGACGAGGATCGCGTCCTCGCTCAGGGCGTATCGTGCTTCCTTGGTCGAGTCGACGTAGCCGAGGACGTCCCGAAGCAGGACGACCAGTGGTACGCCGTCTTCGCCGTGCGGGCCGGCACCGGCCTTGACGGTGAAGACGTCGGTCTTCCGTTCGACCGGCCAGGACTTCGGTACCGACAGTCGTTTCTGGTGTTTCGTCATTCGTTGTCACCTCGTTCCTCGAGGCGCGCCTCACGACGGTCGTCCGAGAGGTCGAGATCCGTGATACGGACGTTCGAGGCGTCGACCGGTCGCGGCACTTCTTCGCCGTCTGCGGTCTCGACCGTCACGTCTTCGACGTGGATCACGCCGTCTTGCAGGTCGACGCGGAGAACCTCGCCGTCCTGTCCGGCGTGGTCACCGCGAAGGACCTCGACGGTGTCGCCCGCGTTGACGCGAGTACGACGGGTGCCGTACTCCTCGCGGAGCTCTTCGGACAGCGTCGCGTGTAGCTGCGTTCCGCGCTGGTGCAGCGGTGCGCGCTCCGTCTGGGTTCGCTGTTTGCGTGGTTGCTTGCTCATGATTCTAGACGATCATCGTCGCGGTCGAGGCGATCGCACCGAAGCGTTCGGCGACTTCGCGCGCGATCGGGCCCTTGATTTCCGTCCCGCGGGGCTCTTCGTTCTCGTCGATGATGACGGCCGCATTGTCCTCGAACTTCAGGCGCGTGCCATCGGGCCGGCGGACCGATTTCCGCTGGCGGATGACGACGGCCTCGAGAACCTGACGGCGCATCTCGGGGGTACCCTTCGTCACCGAGACGGTGACCTTGTCACCGAGACCCGCCTTCGGCTGGCGGTTCTTGGTGCCGTGGTAGCCCGAGACGCTGATGATCTTCAACTCGCGTGCGCCGGTGTTGTCGGCACACGTGACGAGCGAGCCCTTCTTCAGGCCCTGCGTGACGTCGGCTTTCATCGCCTCCATCACTGATCACCCTCGTCTTCGCCTGCAAGGTCCTCGGCAGACAGCTGCGGGTCCGGCTCTGCATCGCCGGTCAGTTCCGCAACGTCGGCTGCCGTTGCCTCTTCTGTTACTTCGACGACCACGTGCGATTTCGTCTTCGACAGTGGTCGGGTCTCTGCGATCTTGACCGTGTCACCGACCGAGAGCGGCTCGAGCACGCCCGGCACGTGTGCCGGAATGCGCGAGCGACGTTTCATGTACCGGTCGTACTTCGGTACGGCAACGTCGTACTCTCGCTCGACGACCACGGTCTTGTCCATGTCCGTCGAGACGACGGTCCCCTCGAGGATCTGGCCTCGAACGGGAAGCTCGCCGTAGAACGGACACTTCTCGTAGTCGTATTCCTCCGGGTTCTCTGGTTCCGGAGGGGTGTCAACGTCTAGTCCTATTGCCATGGTGAATCACCTGACGTTTCGGTTCGTCGGGCAGGTTGTGAGAGCAGTCGTGATCCATCGACCGTAACGTAGGCTACGTTCTCGCCAGCGACGTGGCAACGATCCCCATCGGAATCGTCCCCACGATAGCCGGCGGCGTCGCCGCCGGCTCGGTCCGACTCGTCCGATTTGGACGAATCGGGTTGAGTGTCGGCCAGTTTGAACGCAGTCCCCGACTCCTTCTCGAAGTCGGCGGCGTCATCTGTGATCGCGAACTCGAATACTGTGCCCGATTTTGGAACCGTGACGACCCGGGACTCCCCGTACAGCTCGACGTCGAGGGTCTTTGCCGTCTCGCGGACGACGCGACCCTCGAGACCGACCCGACCGTCGTCGTCACTCTCGACGACGCGGACGGGAAGTCCGATGAGTTCGTGACGGGGGAGTGTTTCGGGTGTCAGCGGCATTATCGTGTTCTATCGTTCGTTATTCGTCGTCCTCGAAGTCGCCCTCTTCTCGCTGGATCGTCTTGATCCGAGCGATGGTGCGACCGAGTTCGCCGATGCGACCCGGATTCTCCGGGGCACCACCGGCTGCGAGGACGGACTGCGAGTTCAGCAACTCAGTCTCGAGTTCCTCGAGTTCCTCCTCGCGCTCTGCGGGCGTCATGTCGCGGATCTCCTCGACGTGAAGGATCGCCATCAGGCATCACCCTCCTCGTCTTCGGATTCGTCGTCGTCCGCTTCAGCCTCCTCGTCCCCGTCGTCGTCCGCTTCCATTTCAGCGACGAGTTCTTCGGCTTCCGCTTCGACGTCCTCCTCGAGTTCGTCGAGGTCCTCTTCGATCGGCGACTCGTCGGGGGTCTCGACGTCCTCGTCGTCCCCGACCTCTTCTTCGATGACCTCCTCGACGACTTCCTCGTCGACGTCGGTCTCGACGGCCTCCTCGGCGGCGGCCGCTTCGCCCTCGTCGGCGGCGGCAGCCGCCTCGGGTTCTTCGGGCTCGCCCTCGAGCAACTCTTCGACGCCTTCGGCCTCGTTGGCCTCGACGGCGTCGGGGACGAGTTCCTCTGGGTCGGCGTCGTCGTGGATGCGGAAGTCGTCTGGCAGTTCGGCGTTCGGTGGGATGATCTTCACCGTCACGCCGATCGTGCCGAGTTTCATGACGGCGACGCCCTGACCCTCGTCGACGATCTCTTCGGCGGGCTCACCGTTGTGCTTGATGTAGCCGCGGTTGAACTTCTCTACGCGCGAGCGGGCGCCCGTGACCTTCCCGGAGAGGACGATCTCGGCACCCAGCGCGCCTGACTCCATGATCCGGTCGATCGTGGTGTGTCCGGCCTTCCGGAAGTACCAGCCACGCTCGAGTGCGTTGGCCAGTCGATCCGCAACGATGCGTGCGTTGAGGTCGGGTTCGTTGACCTCCTGCACGTCGATCTGTGGGTCCTCGAGGTCGAATTTCTCCTCGAGGGCGGTCGTCACTTTCCGGATGTTCTCGCCGCCTTTGCCGATGACCATCCCCGGCTTCTCTGCCTTGAGGACGATCTGGGTTCCCATCGGCGTCTTGGCGACGTCCATACCACCGTAGCCTGCACGGCCGAGTTCTTCCTCGAAGAACTCGTCGATCTGGGACCGTTGCAGGCCGTTCTCGATGAATTGGTGTTCGTCAGCCATCAGTTGTCACCCTCCTCGTCCTCGTCGTCGAGGTCCGCGTCGTCGTCGGCCGCTTCCTCGTAGGTGTCGTCGACGTCCTCGACGACGATCTCGACGTCGACTTCGGGCGTGTTCCACGCCGTCGCTCGCCCCATCGCGCGGGGCTTGCGACCGACCGACTCGCCGACCTTGTGGGCGGCGAGGTGAACGATCTCCATCGACTCGCCCTCGAAGCCCTGGTGCTCTGCGTTGGACTGGACGTTCTCGAGCAAGTCGAGGAACGCCTCGGAGGCCTTTTCGGGGTACTTGCCAGCGTCCCAGCCGTCGATGTCCGAGCGGTGCCCGGCACCGGTGTTGTGGGACTTGAACGGAATGGACCGTTCGCCGGCCAGCACGGCCTCGAGATACTCCTGGGCGTCGCCGACGGTTCGGCCGCGGAGTTCGCGAGCGATCTCCTTGCTGTGCTTGTGGCTCATGGGACGCTCCCGGAGCATCGCCTTGGCGGTGGTGTCCGGGTCCGCGTCGACTGAGTAGTTGATTCCCATGCGTTGATCACTTCAGTGGCACGAACTTCGACGATCGGGTCGCACCGATACCTGCCTGTCCGTGCGTCACAGACGAGCGAGTCATCTGGAACTCGCCGAGGTAGTGGCCGATCATCTCCGGTTCGACTTTCACGCGGCCGAACTCCTGGCCGGTGTAGACGGCGAAGGTGATGCCGACGAACTCCGGCAGGACGGGCATGTCCCGCAGGTGCGTTCGAATCGGCGAGTTCGCCGTCTGCTCTTCGTCGGCGTCTCGAGCCTTCTCGAGGAGCTTCTGATGTTCGACGGAGAGACCGCGTTCGATGGTTCGCCGCTGGCGAGCGGGCAACAGTTCCGCGACTTCCTCGAGCTCCATATCCTGCAGCTCCTCGACCGTGTAGCCGCGGTAGGTGAACTCCTCACCCTCGCGGCCGGTTCTGTACTCCTGACTCATTTGTTTCCACCTCGACCGGTTCGTCGGGAGGAGATGTCACCCACTTTCCGTCCCGGCGGAGCGTTCCGCGAGACGGACTTGGGTTTGCCGGGGTGCTGGCGACCGCCGCCACCGAAGGGGTGGTCGACGGCGTTCATCGCCACACCGCGGACGCGGGGCCACTTGCTGCCCCGGGCGCGCATC
The DNA here is from genome assembly GCF_002156705.1 of Natrarchaeobaculum aegyptiacum. NCBI lineage: Archaea > Methanobacteriati > Methanobacteriota > Halobacteria > Halobacteriales > Natrialbaceae > Natrarchaeobaculum > Natrarchaeobaculum aegyptiacum. Next base: position 269,494 of record NZ_CP019893.1, on the reverse strand, counting down.
TTGTGGTACTTGTTCCCTGCCTTGACGATCGGCTTCTCGGTGCGGCCGCCACCGGCGACCACGCCGATGGTGGCGCGACACTGCGGATCGAGGCGCTTGACCTCGCCGCTTGGCAGCTGGACGACCGCGGCGTTGCGGTCGTGGGTGATCAGGTCCGCGTTGACGCCCGAGGCGCGGGCGAACTTGCCGCCGTCGCCCGGGTTGGCCTCGACGTTACAGACCGGGACCCCTTCCGGGATCTCCGCGAGCGGGAGCGTGTTGCCCGGCTTGATCTCGGCGCTGACGCCGACCTGAATTTCTTCGCCCACGCGCACGCCCTCGGGTGCGAGGACGAGGCGCTGCTCGCCGTCGTCGAACTCGACGGCGGCGATCGGCGCCGATCGCGCGGGGTCGTGTTCGATGTCGACGATCTCGCCACGGACGACGTCGTCGTCGCCTTCTTTCTTGTGGTCGAGTGTGGCCTTGTAGCGGTGCGATGGTGCGCGGAACGTGGGTGTGCCGCGCCCTCGTCGCTGTCCGAGAATGCGTCGTCCCATCTAGAACACCCCGATTCGCGAGGCGACTTCCTGGGCGTCGTCGTCTTCGGACAGCTTGACGGTCGCCTTCTTTTTGCCCTTCATTGTCAGTTGCGTGTTGACGTTGTCGACGCCAACGTCGAAGCGCTCCTCGACTGCCTCGGCGATCTCCGGTTTGGTGGCATCCGGGTTGACGAGGAACTGGAGCTTGTTCTCGAAGTCCATGTCGTTCATCGCCTTCTCGGTCACCAGCGGGTGTTCGATGATTCCGCTCATCGGTCTGCCACCTCCTCGAGTGCGCTTTCGGTCCAGACGGTCAGTCGACCCGGCTGCGTACCGGGTGCGAGGTCCTCTGCGTTGACTTCTGCGGCCGTCACGACGTCCGCGCCGGCGAGGTTTCGTGCCGCGCGGGACGGCCCGCTCTCGCTCGAGGTCACGAAGAGGATCGACGTCGGCGTCTTGTACTTCCGGCCACGGGCTTTCCCCTGGCCCGATCGGACGCTCCGACCGTCGTCTGCGCGTTCGATGTCGGCGTAGAGGCCGGCAGCCTCGAGGAAGGAGACGACCTCCTTCGTCTTCTCGAGGGATTCGAACTCGTCGTCGACGACGACGGGGACGTCCGTGTCCTCGTCGAACTCGTGGCCGCGATCGGCGACGAGGTCGGCGTCGGTCGTCGCAGCGATGGCGCTGCGGACGGCCAGTTTCTTCTCTTTCGTGTTGATCGATTCCGACCAGTCCTTTTCGGCTTTCGGCGGGTGGGCCTTGCGTCCCTTGATCGTCTGGGGAACGCGGCGACCGCGTCCGTTCTGTCGGGGGACGTGAGCCATCCCGCGGCCGCTACCGAACGACTCGGCCGGCGTTCGCATGCCGGCGAACTCGTCGGCACCGTAGTCCTGTTTTCGGTTGGCCTGGGCGACGCGCACGGCGCGGGCGATCAGGTCGGGCCGGAAGTCGGTCTCGAAGACCGACGGGAGCTCGACCGTGCCCGCGTCGTCGCCGTCCAGGTCTCGTACTGTTGCTTCCATGGTTTAGCCCTGGTTGGATGCGGTGGAGACGTACCGGACCTCGGGGTCGAGGCGCGGCTGGTCTCCGGGTCGGATCGCCGGGCGGAAGCGCACGAGGCGCTTGTTCGGCCCGGGGAGCGAGCCCTTGATCAGCGCGTGCGGTCCGTCGACTTCGCCGTAGTTGACGAAGCCGCCGTCGACCGTCGCGTCGTCGCCGTCGCCGATGTCGACGAGGCGCTTGTTCAGTTCCGTCCGCTGGTGATAGCCGGTCTGACCCTGCTGGGGCACGGTCGACCGGACGCGGGACGGATTCCAGGGACCGAGGTTGCCGATGCGGCGGCGCCATCCCTGCCGGGCGTGTTTGCCCTTGCGCTTCTGGACGCCCCACCGCTTGACGGGGCCCTGGGTCCCTTTCCCTTTCGTGACGCCGCTTGCGTCGACGTACTCGCCGGCGCGGAACACGTCGTTCATGACGTGGGCCCCACCGTCGGCTTCGAGCAGCTCGAGGCCGTAGTCGACGCGCTCTTCGACGGATCCACCGCCGATGCGCGTCTCCATCACGTCCGGTTTCTTCTTCGGCACCGAGGGAACCTCGGCGGGAACCGTGTGCGTGATGGCACGAACGTCGTCGACGCGACCCTCTTCGAGGTGGCCACGGAGTTCGTCCGCGGCGGCGTCTGCGTCGTAGTCATCACCGGGGGTGTCGAGGACGCGCTCGAGGTCGTCGTCGACCTCGTCGGTCCAGACGTCGGTGACCGGCGTCATGCCGTATGGCGTTTCTTCGTACGCTCGCAGGGCGACCGCGCGCATCGGCGGCGTCTCCACGATCGTCACGGGGACGGTCGTCTCCATCCCCTCGGTCGGCGAGTTTGCGGTATCGTCGACCATGACGACGTGGGTCATGCCGGCCTTGTAGCCCGCGAAGCCCTGTAGCGTCGGCTGTCCGTCGTCGTCCGGCCACGAGTTGAAGCGTGGGACCTCGCTGGTCGCACGCTGTCGTGGGCCGAACCCGAGTGAGCCTTTGCGTGGTGCGTTTTTCTGTGGCATTCTATCACGCTCTCAGTGAGAGGGACGCGAGGGTGGCGAACAGAGCCTCCTCCGTTCGCACGACCTCGCTTCCCTGATCGGGTACCGTGTTCAGCCAGAGGTCGAACCCCGTCGCCGGATCGGCTGTGGGTTCGACTCCGTCCCCGGGAGCCGACGGGTCTGCGTCGTCGTCCCCGCTGGACGACGCCGCGATGGCCGACGCCTCGATGCCGAGGATGTCAGGCAGTCCTCTCTCGGGCGAACCGAACGCGACGGTCATCCCGTCTCGCTCGATGCGTCCGGCCAGCGGCTCGAGTCGTCCGACGGTGAGTTGCTCACCGAATCGGGACGACGCGATTCGAACGCCGGCGTCCTCACGGCCGAGTGCTGCCTGGAGGTCCGTCCGCTCGACCGACAGCCCCGGGAGGGGCTCGTCGACGAGTTTCGCCCGGACCGGTCGTCGCGAAGAGATCCTGACTGTCACGCGCTCTCCCTCCTCGAGCGCCATTTCTGGCGGCACGTTGAGGGAGATCGGGTGTTGCAAGCCGCAATTGACCCGGACGCGATGATCAGGTCCGACCTCGGTCACGATCCCTTGTCTTGTCGACCCCGAACCGTCCGATTCGGAGCCGGTCTGTGACGTGGCGCGGAGCGGCGGCAGGATGCCCGCGTACTCCAGTTCGTCCCGCTTGTCCCACGCCTCGTTGCGGAGGTATGGGGGCGTCGCGGCGTACCGCAACACGGTTTCGACGAACCCGCCGTCGAATCGCCCGGTTTCGCCGTCCCGGTCGGGAAAGACGATCAGGCGATCTGCCCGGAAGATCGTCGCCGCGCGGGCGACGTATCCGAGTTTGCGAGTTGCCTCGCGTTTGTCCTCGGCTTCCCGGGTGAGCGACGACGGCACGAGCACGCTGACGGTCATGCCGTAACGCTTCGGCGCCGCGTCACTAGACTGTAGCGATGTGTTGCCGACAGGGTCTTAAAAGGATAGCGGAATCGATTGCGGCTGTGACGCCCTCACACCCTCGTTTTCGTGCAATTGAGACGCACTCTCACACTCGAGAACTGGTACGTGAATTCTCGGGGTGAACGTGTCGGCCGAGAATCGTGAGACGGCGCTGGCTTTGGGGTGGGTGCACGTAGCGAACCGCCTCCGATTCGCAACCCTTATACATCTCTCCCGGAGTAGAGTAAAGTGCAGCAGGGCGCTGGTAGTGTAGTGGTATCACGTGACCTTGCCATGGTCACAACCTGGGTTCAAATCCCAGCCAGCGCATTTCTGTCGCGAACGACTCCGTGAGCGACAGAAATCGAATCTGGATTTGAACGAGAGAAGTCACAGCCCGGGAGCGAAGTGAGTGACCCGGAACGTCTTCGCGTTGTTCAAATCCCAGCCAGCGCTTTTTCGAGGAGTCGGGGTCCAGGAGAGTGTTACAGATACCAGAGCGAACGCCTCGGCCGTCACCAGCACGAGTACCGTCTGGCTCTCGTTCTATCTGTGGGAGTCGATCGACGGCGAAAAGACCGGAGCCGGCTAACAGAAGTACACCCAGACGGTGTGGTCGTTCGAACACTCGAGTGTGGTGTACTCGCCGTAGGCAGCCCGGTAGGGTCTGGGTTTCGGTTCTACGTCCTCGTCTGGGACCGGTGTGGTGACGTCGTCACCGCACGTCGGGCACGCGATCCGCCGTTTCACTCGTTGCATGGTCCCGCATTGGACGTATATCATGGACGATCATGAAATTTCGTCGTCGTCAGCTGATAGATTCCTCGTTGCTCTGGAATGCAGGGGACCTCCAGCGTCCAAACTGGAGTAGGTGGGTCCTGAAACGGCCGAATGAACCCTCTATCGCCGCATTCCTGGTGTCTGGGAAACCGACGTGCTGCAGCGACAGTCTGGGATGTCAACACGTACCAGTCCGATTCACTTTTATACGAAAGCGGGTTACGGACGGTAGACGCCCAGCGTATCGCCACCAATGCAAACGGATTTGTCACCAACGGACGGCACGAACGGTCCCCGGTATGACCAGGCTAACGACCGCTACGTCTTCCGTCACGATCCGGACGGGACGGCGACGATAACGACGACCATCGTGCACGCGCTCGCCTCGATTGCGGACACGGACGTCTCTCAGGGCGAGTTCTCGCTGTACGACAGCGTCGACCCAGACGCTCTCGAGCGGCTGTTCGCCCCGAAAGCGGACGGCAGCCCACGAACGGGTGGACACGTCGCGTTCACCGCCCTCGATCACGAGGTCTACGTCTACGCGAACGGCGACGTGATCATCTATCCACCGGCACAGCCGGGTGGACGCGGCGTGACGAAGGCGAATCTCGAGGCCGACTACGACCGCGAAAGCGGGCCAGAGCGCCAACCCGACGTAGATTCGGGTGCCGGTCGAGACACCGATGCGGACCTCGATCGGTCGAATTGACGCGGTCAGGTATCCTTCTCGAGGCGCGTCGAGCGCGCGTCCCCACCGACCGCTCGAGGGCCGGCCTTGCGACCGCGTCGTTTCCCAGCGGCTGTTCCGATCGTGGCGTCCCCGAGGCTCGTTCTCCGGCGCGCCAGAAGTGACTTACAGGAGACCGTCTCAGTGTTCTCCATGTCGGTAATCGCATTGCTGAGCGTTGCCCCGGTGATCGAGGACAGTATGGCCGGGGAGGTCGCAAAGGCCGTGGACGCACTCGAGGAATACGACGTCGAGTACGAGACGAATCCCATGGGAACGGTGATCGAGGCAGAAGAGATCGGTGAACTGTTCGCCGCAGCCCAGGCCGCCCACGAGGCCGTCGACGCCGACCGCGTCAGCACCGTGTTGAAGATCGACGACAAGCGAGCACGCGAGACGACCGGTGGAGAGAAAGTCGAAGCCGTCGCCGAAGAGCTGGGGCGAGCCCCGAGCAGTGACACGCCCTCGAGCGACGACCGCTGAGTGGACGGGCCAGCCCTGCGACAGGAGCGATCGGAAAGCGTGCATTCAAGTATTGGCCCGACCGTTCTGGGAGTATGCAAGACCAGGGACGCTCCACGCGCAAGCGTACCGGCGGCCGACTGACGAACGTCCGAAAGCGACGCAAGAACGAACTCGGTCGACTTCCGACCGAGACGGAAGTCGGCGAGCCCCGCTTCCGGACCGTCGACGTCCGCGGGAACGACACGAAGACCCGTGCCCTCGCGACGAACGTGGCAAGCATCAACGCCGGCGACGAGACCGTCTCCGCCGAGATCGAGAACGTCGTCGAAAACGACGCCAACCCCAACTACGTCCGCCGAAACATCATCACCAAGGGCGCGATCATCGAGACCTCCGAAGGTCGCGCACGCGTCACCTCCCGACCCGGCCAGACCGGTCAGGTCAACGCCGTCTCGCTCGAGTGAACTGATCGAATCGTTCTCCTGCACTCGAACGACAGCTATAGTAGCCACTGCACGTCAGTGCACACCTGATCGCCAGACGAATCGGCGATCAGTGTGTGAATCGTTGCAGTTGTTGCAATATGCGGGTTGCTGTCCGTCGACGTCGGTGACCAGCGGGCAGGTCCCGGAGACGCGGGTAGATGGTGGTACGATCCCGTTCGGCCGGCGACGACCACGGGACAGTTCCGAGGCAACGTTTTTGGCCTATCCCGTGCAAGTCAGTAGCATGGATGAAACGACCGTCCAACTGTTGTGTCCCGAATGTGGGAAGAACTGGCAGACCTCTCCCGGCGAGTTGCCGGCTTCGGCCGAGATGTTCCACTGTCCGAACTGTCACGCGAGTCGGCGGACGGCCGAATTCATGCGGACCGATCGCGACCTCCAGACGCTGAAACAACTCGGCTGACTCGAGTCCGACCGGATCTCGAGTGTGGCGGGTTGATCGTCGGTGGTCGATCGAGCGTATTTTCCACAGTGTGCCGAGTTCACACCAGTGGCTCGGCCACGACCCGGAACCGGCATCCTGTCGAACCGTTTTTCAAACTGGCTGGTTCTGGATCGCGGTTGCCGTAATCGGCGCCAGATAACGAGTGGCTATTCGTCGGTAACATCCCTGTAACAGTTCGTTGGTGGATGTAATCACGGTCTAGTGCTCTCCTGGACATCCGCTTGAACGGTGTATCAGGCCTGCTACCCGTCGATATGGCCTGCCTGTAAACAGTTACATCTCGATAATCGTACGAATTCGATCGTCCCGAAAACAGGACTGTCAGGCCGTCAGAAGCAGGTCGTGTGGTAACGAGACTCAAGATAATAATATAACCCTGCAGTGGGTACAACTGCATGCCTATGAAGAAGCAGGAGCTCATCCACCTTCACGGCCTTCTCGCCGAAGTATCGAACCAGTGTTCGGAGTGGGAAAACTGCCAGATCGACCTCGAAGAGTACGAATCGCTCGGAATTCGACCCACATCGATCCACAAATCGAAAACTGATCACAAAGCAGCTGTTTTCGCACTCGCTGGCGGCATCACGGCGAACATGCGCGAAGGTGAGCAGGAAGCCGTCGCCGCTACTGCCGACTGAACGACTCGCAGGATCCTCCGGACGTACTACAACCACCCACTGGCGAGGCTGTCTGCAGGCCGTGAAACCACGAGTTCCTGCTGGCTACCGGGATCAGACGAAACGCCTGAATTGCGCTAAATCGACCCGAACGGTCCGAAACGGACCTTTACCGTTTTCCTGCTACGGTTCCGAGTAATTACTCCACCAGATCTTCGAACTCGGGGAGAATCTCCTCGTCGTCGTCACTCCCACCCTCGTCGTCGACGTCGTCAACCGATTCCGTATCGTCGAACTCGAGGTCCTCGTCTTCGTCGTCCGTGTCGTCGGTCGCTGTCTCGTCTTCGTCGTCCTCGTCTTCGATGACGTCGACCTGTTTGACCTCGAGCGGGATATTCTCGAGTCGCTGGCCGATCTCCTTGCGAGCGATGCGGGAGGCGTGTTCCTCGCGTTCGACGTTGAACACGGTCATCTCGAGTTCGAGTGCGACGAGCGCTTCGTCGGCGGCGATGAACGCGGGGGGAAGTTCCTCTCCCGATGGAGAGGTACGCTTGCCCATGTTAATCTCGACGTAGTTTAAGTCAGGGTTCAACATCTCTCCGGTCTTCGAGATGGCGATGCGGATCGCCTCGTCTTCCGTCTCAACGTCGAACACCGGCACGGCTGCTTCGACGACAACCCTGCAGTTCATACGTGAACATTCGACGGCCTACAGTATCAAGGTTCGCCTGATTCGCACCGAGGCCTCCCGTGAACCCCGTCCCGGGGGGTGACGTGGTGATCGGCGCTCGCTGATCCCCTCCTGACCCGGGCGCGCGTTCGAAAGGCAAAAGCCCGCCCCGGCGAAGACACGAGCGAATGGAGACCGGCGCACTCTCGATTGCGGATCTCTCTGGCGGCCTCGACCTCTACCGGACCCTCGAGAGCGGCCAGACGTACCTGTGGCGACGCAGCGACGGCGCGATGTACGGTGGTGAACCAGCTCCCGGTGGGTGGTACTCGACGGTCGTCGACGACGAGGTCGTCCGGGTGCGTCAGCACGACGGCCTCCTCGAGTGGGAATCGACGACAGATGCCGCTCCACTGGTCCGCCGGCTGTTGCGCCTCGACGACGACCTCGAGGCCATCGCAGCGGCTGCTCCCGACGACTCACTGGTCCGGGAGAGCTATGGAGCTCACGAGGGGATGCGGCTGGTCGAGGACGACCCGTTCGGCTGCCTGATCTCCTTTATCTGCTCGGCACAGATGCGCGTCAGCCGAATCCACGGAATGGTGTCGACGCTCGCCAGCGAGTACGGCGACGCCGTCGCGTTCGACGGGGAGACCTACTACGCCTTCCCGACTCCCGACCAGCTCGCGGCGGCGACCGAGGCGGAACTCAGAGACCTCGGACTCGGCTATCGAGCACCCTACGTCGTCAGGACAGCTGAGATGGTCACCGACGGCGAAGCCCACCCGGCTGAAGCCCGGGACCTCGAGTACGAGGCGGCCCGGGAGTACCTCACCCAGTTCGTCGGCGTGGGCGACAAGGTCGCCGACTGCGTGTTGCTGTTCTCGCTGGGATTCGACGAGGCCGTTCCCCTCGATACCTGGATCAGGTCGGCGATCGAGGAGTACTACCCCGACTGCGACCGGGGGAACTACGCCGAGACCTCGCGCGCGATCCGCGAGCGACTCGGGGGCGAGTACGCCGGCTACGCCCAGACGTACCTTTTCCATCATCTTCGAACGGGTGAGTGAGCCGCCGTTTCTTGCACCGCAGGTCTCGAGCGACGAGTGTCTCTCGAGCCGGTAGCACGGTCGAGGGAAGGGGGAGGGGGGTACGTCGCGTGTGTAACTCTCGCACGACGAGTGTATGCCGAGCGACAGACACACGTCAGACGAACGGGGTTTTTGGTGGTCGACACTGACCACTCGCGTATGGCAGACCGTACCCGCGCACACGTCTTCGTCTCCGGGAAGGTACAGGGCGTCTACTACCGCGCGACGACTCGCGACACGGCTCGAGAGGCGGGCGTCGACGGCTGGGTGAAGAACCTCGCGGACGGTCGCGTCGAGGCGGTCTTCGAGGGCCCCGAAGACGCCGTCGAGTCGATGGTCGAGTGGTGTCACGAGGGGAGTCCGGCCGCAGACGTCGACGACGTCGAAGTCGAGTTCGAGGACCCACAGGGCGAAGACGGGTTCGAGATCGGGTAGGAGAGCAGGCGGCTCGAGTTCCGACTATTCCGGTGGGGAACCGACTAGCGAGGGCTGAACTTGCTGGTCCTGCTTCCGCCGGGATCGTCCGACCCATCGTCGTCTCTACGACCTCCTCGAGGGGGAGTGCCGTCGCCGCTCAGCTCCGCGTCGTCGAAGACGTCGATGTGGTGGATGGCGCTGGGTGAGAGGAGTCGATTCCCCTCGAGTTCGATCCAGCCGTTGGCGTGGACGACGATGGGCCCCTCGTAGAGGACGTCGTCTGGATCAGGTCCGTCGTAGATGACGACGTCGTGGTAGGCCTGCGTGAGGACGGTCAGGTCGCCGTCGAAGATCGATTCGGTGGAGGCAAGCGGGAACATCGGTAGGGGACAGTGAAACCGCGATCGGTAAGTGCGTTATCATGCCGTCGACGACCGTCCGGCGTGCCACGAACCCCGTCATTCGAGTTCCTGCAGATAGTCGGCGAGCCACGGCGGTTCGTCGGTGTAGCGCCAGGTAGCCATCTCTGCCTTCTCGCCGGCGTAGTAGGCGCGGTAGGCGGCCACGGGATCGGCTGGGTCACGGTACTTCTCGGGCATCGCCTGCGGGCGCGGCGTCGGCTCGTCGGTGGGAAAGTCGATCGCGTCGGGGTCGATTCGGTCGATCACCTGCCACGAGGCGTGGTCTTCGTCCTTCTCGTACCGGTCGACGAACTCGGCGTTGAGCGCCGCTGCGTGCTCGCGCAGGCGGAGCCAGTTCGCCCGGGACTCGGTCGCCCACCGCGTGACGGGGTGATCGACGTGGGTCGGCCGATAGAGAAAGTCAGCCTCGAGCCCGTTCTCCCGCGCGGCGGTACAGAGGACCTGCGCGGCCTCGAGCAGCAGTTTGTTGACGTGCTGGTCGCAGTGATAATTCGCGGCGAGTGCCGGGTCCTCGTCGAGCCAGAAGACGTTCACGGTCCAGTTTGGTGCCGAGGCGGATTGAACCCGTCGTCCGCAATCTTCAACGGCCGCCCGGTCGAAACACGGGGCATGATCACAGGCAGGCGGATGGCTGCCGTCGACGCCAACGCGGCGGCACTCGGCGTCCCCCGAAAACAACTCATGGAGTCGAGCGGACACGCCGTCGCGCGGGCGGTTCGCGAGGTCGCCGACCCCGGCTCGAGGGTCGTGATCGTCGCCGGACGCGGGAACAACGGCGGCGACGCGTTCGTTACGGCTCGATTTCTCGACGAGTACCACGTGACGACGCTCCTGCTGGGCCGCGCCGAGACCATCGGCACCGAAATCGCCCGCGAGAACTGGGACGCACTCGAGGCCGCCGACTACGATATCCGCGAGGTGACCGACTCCGCGGGGTTCGAGCTACCCGAGGCCGACGTGGTCGTCGACGCGATGCTCGGGACGGGGATCAGCGGCGACCTGCGCGAACCCGCCGCGACCGCGGCTCGTGCGATCAACGCCGCCGACGCGACGGTCGTCGCCGTAGACGTTCCCTCGGGGTTCGACGCAGACGACGGTGACCACGCGGACAACGGCGTCGAGGCCGATCACGTGGTCACCTTCCACGACGCGAAACCCGGTCTCGAGGACCTCGAGGCCGACGTGACAGTCGCCGACATCGGCATTCCGTCGGCGGCCGAGCGGTTCGTCGGGCCGGGAGACGTCGACCTGGCGCGACCGACCGGACGCGAGGGCCGACCGTACGTGATCGGCGGCGGTCCCTACACGGGCGCGCCGGCGCTCGCCGCAGCGGCCGCGCTCCGGGCAGGGGCAGAACTTTCCTTCGTGGCCGCGCCCGAGGTCGTCGCCCGCGAGATTCAGGGCTACAGCGAGGACCTGATCGTCCAGCCGTTCGACGGGGAACACCTCCAGCCCGAACAGGTCGAGGACCTTCTCGAGACTGCCCGGACCTACGACAACGTCGTCGTGCTCGGCCCGGGGATCGGCACCGAGGAGAAGACCCTCGAGGCCGCGAGCCGGTTTCTCGAGGGCTTTTCCGGCCGCGTGGTCGTCGACGCGGACGCCCTGCAGGTGGTCCCCGAGGTCGAGACCGAGGCGACGCTGGTCTGTACGCCGAACCGGGGCGAACTCGCGCGGATGGGTGGACCCGACGCGGACGACCTCCGTGCAGTCGCCGACGATATCGAGGCGTTCGCGGCCGACCTTGGACACGTGGTCCTCGCAAAAGGCGCAGACGACGTGATTACCGACGGCGAGCGGACACGGGTTAGCCGCTCTGGAACCGTCGGCATGAAAGTCGGCGGGACGGGCGACACTCTCGCAGGAATCGTCGCGGCCCTGCTCGAGCACGCACCACCGCTCGAGGCTGCCTCGGCGGCCGCCCAGGTCAACGGACTCGCAGGCGAGCAACTGGCAGCCGAGGAGGGTCACGGCCTCCTCGCGTCTGACCTCGCGGACGAAATCCCCAGGGTGCTCTGGGACGGAGGGGTGAGCAATGACTGAGCAGTCTGGAGCGGACGACGCGACCGATCTCACCCACACCACCGACGACGGAGACGTCCAGATGGTCGACGTCGGCGACAAACCCGACAGCGAGCGCCGGGCCGTCGCCGCCGGCCAGATCCACCTCGCGCCCTCGACCATCGAGGCGATTCGCGCGGACGAGGTCGGCAAGGGCGACGTGCTCTCGACGGCGCGGGTCGGCGCGATTCAGGCGGTCAAACACACCTGGGAGACGATCCCGATGTGTCACCAGATCCCGATCACGAACGTCGACACCGCCTTCGACCTCCGCGAGGACCGGATCGACCTCGAGGTGGCCGTCGAGACGACCGGGAAGACCGGCTGCGAGATGGAAGCGCTCGAGGGCGTCACCACCGGCCTGAACGTCGTCTGGGACATGGTCAAAGCCGTCGAGAAGGACGAGGACGGACAGTATCCAGCAACGCGCATCGAGAACGTGCGGGTGCTCGAGAAGGAGAAACGGACTCGATAACGACGAAGCCGCCGACCTCGTGAACGGACGCCTCGAGTGGAGTCCGCAGAATGCGATCCAAAAACGTATTAGAAATCTGTACGTTGTATCCGGCCGATGCCGCTCGAGTCCCTCCCCCACGAATCGGTACTGGTTGCCGTTTCGTTCGTGACCATCGCCTCGTTTGTCGTCGCGGGCCTCTGTCTCTGCCTCGCGATTGCGATGGACGCGAACGCCCGCGGCGGAAACGGGATTCTCTGGGGCCTGGGAACGTTCGTGTTCCCGCCTCTCGTCCCCGTGTATCCGTTCTACAGGATCCGGTACCCGGCTCGAGTCGGGCCGGCTGGCAGGATCGAACGGTGGATCGGTGCGTTCGGGGTCGGGGGCGTCTCGGCGATGGTCGCTGCGAACGTGCTCGCCCCGCCGGACCCGTTCAGCCTGATCATCTACGGCCTGCCGCTGCTCGTCGTCTTCGTGCCGCTCGCACTGGTCGGCTGTTACCGTCCCGGGTGGCGCGCGATCGTCTCCTGATGGCCTGAAAACAGCGATCACCGCAGTTGCGGGGTCAGAGGTCCATCCCCCCGTTGACGTCGATCACCTCGCCCGTAACGTACGAGGAATCCTCACTCGCGAGAAAGCGGACCACGGCCGCGATGTCTTCGACCTCGGCGAGTCGGGCGAGCGGAACGCCGGCGACGATCCGATCGAGGACCTTGTCTGGGACGGCCTCGACCATGTCGGTCCGGGTAAAGCCCGGTGCGACGCAGTTGGCCGTCGAGCCGCCCTGGGCCAGCTCGAGCGCGATCGTCCGTGTGAACCCGAACATGCCGCTCTTGGCGGCCGCGTAGTTTGCCTGGCCGAAGTTACCCTGTTTGCCGACGACGCTCGAGATGTTGATGAGCCGGCCCTCGTCGGCGTTCCAGATGTCGTCGTAGAAGACCTGCGTGCAGTTGAACGTCCCGCCGAGGTTGACGTCCATCACGCGGTCCCACTCCTCGCGGGTCATTTCGGTGAACTGGGTGTCAGCGGTGATGCCAGCGTTGTTCACGAGTACGTCGGCCGGGCCGAAGGTCTCGTGACAGTGATCGCGCATCGCTTCGACGCCCTCGCGGTCGGTGACGTCGGCCTGTGCCGCGATCGCCTCGCCACCGGCAGCCTCGATCGTTTCGACGGCGTCGTAGGCGTCGCCTTCCGACGACCGGTAGTTGACCACGACGTTCGCGCCCTCTGCGCCGAGGTATTCTGCGATTCCCCGACCGATGCCCCGTGCCGAGCCAGTGATGACGCACGTGCGTCCGTCCATGGACATAGCACCTCCTCGTTCCACGACCGCAAGTAAATAATAACGTGTCAGTCACAGAACTTGAGGGTGTGACAAAATCGACGATCGTCGGCTGGCCACGAGCGTCGACCCCACCCCCCTCGAGGGTCTCGATGCGGTGTGCCTATCCACCCCGCGATCACCGGTACTCGTCTCGAGCCTGCTCGATCCAGTCTTCGACCCTGCTGGGTGAGATGCCAGTTTCGTCGGCCAGTTCGACCGCGTCGGCGGTCGCGAGTTCCGCAACCGAGTCGACTCCGGCGGCGTGTAGGTCGGCCGCGTAGGTCCGACCGATGCCGGTCAGGCTGGTCAGATCCGCCGCGGAGCCGTCGGTCTCGACGGTCGGCTGGTCGGCGTCGGTCGGCCCCGTCTCGTCGTCGGCGACGTCCTCGGCGAGGGCGGCGTCCTCGTCTTTGCGGTCAGTTGCCGTCGGTGCTGGATCGGCCTCACCGTTCGACCGCGCCTCGAACCAGTCACAGACCTCCGGCCAGAGTTCGGCGTGGCTGCGCGAGGAGACCGACATCCCGATGTGGCCGGTCGGGAACTCGAGGATCTCGGTATCGTCGCTCCCGACGACTTCGTTGAACGGTTTCGAGGCACCCGGCGGGATGAGGTGGTCGTACTCGGCGACGATCTGGAGAACGGGGACGTCGATCCGTTCGAGGTCGACGTGCTCACCGTCGAGGTGGAGTTCGTTCCGGTAGAGCTTGTTCTCCTGATAGATGTCGCGGATGAACTCCTCGTAGGCGACGCCTGCGACGTCGATTCCCTCCGAGAGCCAGCGTTCCATCCGGGCGAAGTTCTCGACGAAGTCCTCGTCTTCGACGTTGTCGTAGAGACGAGCGTACTTCGAGACGTTGTTTGCCACGGGGTCCATGAGCGCGAACCCGACGTCCAGAAACTCCGCCGGAACGTTGTCGTAGGCGTCGGTGACCGCCTCCGGATCGTAGTAGTCCTCGCCACCCCACAGCTCGAGGACGCCGCCCTCGCCCGCAAAGCAGAGACCTGCGGCCATCAGGCCGAGGTTGCGAACCTTCTCGGGGAACAGCGCCGTGTACATCGCGGTCATCGTCCCGCCCATACAGTAGCCGAGCACGTTGATGGCGTCCTGATCCGACCGGTCGCGAACGACGTCGACGCAGTTGTCGACGTAGCGGTTCACGTAGTCGGCGAGCGAGAGTGACCGATCCAGTTTCGAGGGCTCGCCCCAGTCGATCAGGTAGACGTCGAAACCGGCCTCGAGCAGCGTCCGGACGACCGAGCGGTCCGGCTGGAGGTCGAGGATGTAGGGCTTGTTGATGAGTGCGTAGACGATCAGGATTGGAACGTCGTGTTGCTCGTCGGTCTGGGCCTCGTAGTGGAGAAGTTGGAGTTTGTTCTCCTCGTAGACGACGTCGCTGGGAGTCTGACCGACCTCGACGTTGTTGATCGTCTCCGTCCGCTCCGGGGCCACCTCGGCTTTCCCCGCGAGGCCGGCGGCGTTCTCCCAGGCCGTCCGCTGGATCTCCAGTGCGGTTGCGTAAGGGTTTCTCATTGCTCCGAATCCGAATCTTCGTCCAGGTGTTCGAGGATCCGGTCGAGTTTCTGCTCGACGGCGTGTTGCCGGCGCTCGAGTTCCACTAATCGGTCGCCGACCTCGAGGACGTCCTCCTCGGTCGCGAACCCGAGCGTCCGCAGCGTCTCCTGGGAAGCTTCCTCGGCTTCCTGCTGGCGCTCGAGGACGTCACCGACGGTCTCGCCAGTCATCTGGGCGAAGGCAGTCGTCGACATGACGTCCTTGAACGCCTCGTTGGCCGTGTTGAGCCAGATGTCCCGAAACTCCTCGGGGTCGACGTCCTCGCCTTCGATCGCGTCGGTGACCCGCGTGGCCATCTGTTCGGAGGCGTCCATCCACGTCTGGTAGGCCCGCGCGTAGCCTTCGACGCCGTCTGCGACCTCCTGGTCTTCGGTGACGTCGCCGACGGTCTCGGACCACTGCTCGACGAACTGGGCCTGCGCCTCGACGTTCGCCTCGAGCGCCTCGAGAAATTGCTCGTTCCACTGTTCGGTCATCGCGTTCCACTGCTGGTTCGGGGGTTGTCGTGAGTCTGTCATGATGTGGCTCTCATCGACGCCTGGTGGTAAAAAAGCTGAACTTCGTTCGCAGCGGTTACGAGACGTCGATTTCGGCGGCGGCCGACTCGACGTCGTCCGCCATCGCCGTCACGTTGGCTTCGACCTGCTCGTGAGCTTCGAGGAAGGCGTCGAAGGAGGTGTCGACGACCTCGGCGTAGCTCTCGACGAACTCGTCGTAGGCTGCTTCTGACTCCCCGAGGGCGTCGGCCCAGGCCTCGAGTGACTGGGTCTGGGCGTCGGTGGCGGAGTCGACGCTCTCGTCGACGAACTCGCGCAGTTCGGTGAAGTCGGCTGCGTCCTCGGGCATCGAGGACTCGAGGGCGTCGACGGTCGCGTGGAACGACCCCTTGGTCAGGTCTGCGTTCGACCGCACGAGCGAGTTCGAGGTCTCGACGGCGGCCGCGAAAGCGCCGATCGAGGTCGCCTGGGCCTCGAGGACGTCGTGGGTTGCGTTCTGGGACTGTTCGATAGCGGTGCGCTGGGCGTCGAAGACGGCGGTAAGTGCGTTCTGGGCCATGATTGGATCGTCAGTTAGGTGTTGTCTCTGAGTGGTGATCGACGGCTACTCGTCGTCCTCCCGGGAGCGCTTGACGGGGACGACGATCGTCTGGACGATGTCGCCCTCCTCGATATCGAGCGCGTCCCGTTCGGGTTCGGGGATGCTGATCCGACCGCCGCTCTGGACGCGGGCCTTGAACGTCGCCGTCCCCATGCTCATCGGGTACGACGAGAGGTCCTCGAGCGACGTCGGGCTCCCGGCTTGCATCAGCTGCTGCCACATCGCCTGCTGGGATTCAGCGACCTGTTCGCCCGCTTCCTGCAACTGTTCGGTGAACGCCGCAGGCGGGAACCAGTGCGACTGGTCGGAATCGTTCGTCATCAACAGGGGAGAGGCCGCCGATCGACTTAAGCTTTACCACTAGATACCATTTCATACCATCTAATGGTTAAACAGACATTCAGTGGTTCTCAGTGGCTGGGTTGGCCGATACGCTGATTCGGGTGACGGTCGACTGGTGGCTCGCTGAATCCAGTCGACGAACGACTGACGGGCAACTCGTGGGCCGAGGGATACCGGTGAGCGAGACGGGTCTTCGGTATCTCGCGAACGGTCCACGACGGAGACGCCAGCGGTCGCCGGTTTCCAGTACGGGAGCAGTGGCCACTCACGGGAGTAAAAATCCCGTCGATCGATTCCACGTCGTCTACCGACGTTTCACACGTGAATGACCCAGCGCGCACTGGGGAGAACGGATACGGGGCGCCACAGGACGGTAACCAGTCACTGATACCTCGCCCGGAGCTAATAGAGGTTTGATATGTTCGATTAGGCAGCCCCAACCGGAGTAACACTGTGTTAGGCGAGCCAAAGGAGTGATAACTGTTCCGGCCATATCTCGTCCAAGATGGTATACAAGAACACTGGGACGGAAAATCTCGCCGCCATGACGAGTGCGTGGTCGGCGATGACCCAGAGTGTCATCCAGAGTGCGACCGCCGCGAACCGGGCGGCCGTCTCGACGATGTTTCCACTCGCTTTCGATCACGAGTCGAACGGCGACACGGTCCCCGCATCGATCCCTTCCGTCGAATACTCCGATCTGGACTGGGCGTTCGAACGTTCCGTCGACGATCGTGACGACCTCAGCGTCGGCGACGTCGTCACCTTCGAGAAGACGATCAGCGAGGACGACGTCCGCGCGTTCGCCGCGGTCAGCGGCGATACGAACCGCCTCCATCTGGACGAGGCCTTCGCCGCCGACACCCGTTTCGGTGAGCGAATCGTCCACGGAACCCTCGTCTCCGGGCTAATCAGTGCCGCGCTCGCGAGACTTCCCGGCCTGACGGTCTATCTCTCTCAGGACCTCCAGTTCAACGGTCCCGTCGGAATCGGCGACCGGGTTTCCGCCCGCGTCGAAATCGTCGAATCGCTTGGCAACGACCAGTACCGGCTCGAGACGACGATCTACAACGAGTCCGACGACGTGATGGTGATCGACGGCGAGGCGGTCGTCCTGATCGACGAACTGCCCGAGTAGGTCCGTCGCCTACCGTTTTCTCGCCGCCCATCGACGAGGATCGACGAGAACAGTGCCCTCGTCACCGACGGACAGTAACGACATTTTATACACTCGCTCCCCAACGGTCGTCCATGACGCTGTTCGGGACCGCGGGGGTTCGGGGACCGGTCGAGGAGATCACGCCAGCGCTCGCGCTCTCGGTCGGACAGGCCGCCGGCCGACCCGGCGAAACGTTCGTCCTCGGACGAGACGGCCGCGAGACCGGCCCTGCACTCGCCGCCGCCATGGAAGCCGGCCTCGAGAGCGCCGGCGCAGACGTCTACCGCCTCGGTCAGGTACCGACGCCCGCGCTCGCGTTCGCCTCGCAGGGCCGGCAGGGCGTGATGATCACCGCGAGTCACAACCCACCGACTGACAACGGAATCAAACTCTTCGTCGACGGCGTCGAGTACGATAGCGACGCCGAGCGACGGATCGAAGCCGACGTCGACACCGCATCCCCGGAGCCGTGGGACCGGTGGGGCAAGTCAGGCCGGCTCGAGGTCCTCGGCCAGTACCGTGACGCCGTCGTCGCGTTCGTGGCCGACCAGTTCGGCGCGGCTGACTCTCCAGACAGCTTGCTCGAGAGCCAGCGCGTCGCCGTCGACTGTGGAAACGGCGTGGGCGCGCTCGCGACGCCGCAGGTACTCGACCGGCTGGGGGCCGAGGTCGTCGGCGTGAACGCCACCGTCGACGGTCACTTCCCGGCGAGACCGAGCAAGCCCACGCCCGAGACGTTGACCGACTTCAGCGAGTTCCTCGCCGCGGGCGCGTTCGACCTCGGGCTTGCCCACGACGGGGACGCTGACCGACTCGTCGTCTGCGGCCCCGACGGCGACGTGATCCACGAGGACACGATCCTCGCGGCCGTCGCGGCCCACTACGCCGACTCGAGCGACGACGATCCCGTCGTGGTCACGACGCCGAACGCCTCCGCCCGGATCGACGATCGCGTCCGCGACGTCGGCGGCCGGGTCGAACGAGTCCGACTCGGCGCGCTCCACGAAGGCATCGCCAGAGAGCGCGCCCGCGGTGACGAGGATACGCGGGTCGCCTTCGCCGCCGAACCCTGGAAACACGTCCACCCCGCCTTCGGCGGCTGGATCGACGGCGTCGTCAGCGCCGCCGTGGTCGCCGCCCTCGTCGCGGAGGCTGGCAGTACCGACGACCTGCGGGAGCCGATCACCGAACGCCCTTACCGGAAGGTCAGCGTCGACTGCCCCGACGAGGCGAAGGTGCCTGCGATGGACGCCCTCGAGACGGCCCTGCCCGAGACGTTCCCCGATACGACCGTCGACACCGACTACGGCGTCCGACTCGAGTTCCCCGACGCCTCGTGGATTCTCGTCAGGCCGAGCGGGACCGAGCCGTACGTCCGGCTCTACGCCGAGAGCGACGACGTCGACGACCTCGTGGCCGATGCGACCGCAGTGATCGAGACGGCGGTGGCGGAGTCGTCCTGAGGCTGCCGGAGACGATGGCCGATCCGCTGTAGCCGGTGTCTTCTTGCGCGCGCCCGCAGAACGTCGTGACATGTCCCGACAGGAACTGCTCGAGGCCGCCCGCGAGATCCAGTCGGCCGCCCACGTTCCGTACTCCGAGTACCGCGTCGGTGCCGCCCTCGAGACCGCCGACGGCGAGGTCTTCGTCGGCTGCAATCTCGAGAACGCGAACTACAGCAACAGTCTCCACGCCGAGGAGGTGGCCATCGCCGAGGCGGTCAAAATGGGTCACCGCGACTTTGCCCGGATCGCGGTCAGTTCCGACCGCCGGGATGGCCTCACCCCCTGTGGGTCGTGCCGCCAGACGCTCGCGGAGTTCTGTGCCGACGGCCTCGAGGTGATCTGCGACGACGGCGACGACGAACCGCCGGTCGTCTACACGCTCGGTGAGTTACTGCCGAATACGATCACCGAAGAGATGCTCGAGTAGCAGGCGTCGGATCGAAAACCACGCCACTTCCCTCGGTCGCTGTCGAAACGGATCGGATCGACCGACGACCATCACGATGCCGTCGTACTGGCCGAGTCCTCGAGAGCGGACGTCTCGCTCGTGGTTCGGAACACCGATGACGAGGCCCTCCTCGAGACCGACGTGGACCTCGCAGTCGATTCGTACGCGTTGCTCCGGTTCGAGGTGCCAGAGAACTACACGATCGAACTCGAGGCGGCGTCGCTCGCGGAAGTCGTCGAAATCGACGAGCGCCTCGTCGACTGCAACGCCTCGCTGCACTCGATTTCACTCCGTGAGGAGACACTCGAGTACGAGTGGGCGAGCACCCTCGAGGGCTGTTGAGCACGACTTACGCTCGCTCCTGCTCGAGTCGCTCTCGAAGGATCGTCCGGTGACAGCGTTTCGTCTCCGTATTCTCGAAACAGACGAGTGCCAGCGATTCACCGGACTCGAGCCGGGTCGCGAGCGACTCGAGCGCTGTCCGGGCCTCCTCGTCCGTCTCGAGGTGCTCGCGATATCGCTCACCGAAGTCGACCCGATCCCACGCCGCATTGTGTGCACCTTCCGCACAGAGCCCCTGCACCTTGAGGTCCTCCTCAGCCGCCTTCGTAGACTCGAGCAGGTTGGCGGGTGGGCCCAGCGCCGGGAGATTCTCGTCGACGGTCGCGTGAAACCACGGCGTCGGGCTCCGGACGACCCCGACCAGCGTCGTCTCAGGTGGGAGATCGACCAGGTCGTGCTGGAGCGCCGCGACGTAGGTGTCGGCGAGCTGGCCCCGACCTGCGTCTGTACTCATACTGTGTCCCAACGTACGCCAGCAGTTATATTCCCCGCCGCGACGAATCGCCGCTAGTCGATGCCCCGCGACAGCGAAGACCCGAACACGGACGTACAGTACCACCTCGAGGTCGGCCCCGGTGACGTCGCCGACACCGTGCTTCTCCCGGGTAATCCCGAACGACTCGAGAAGATCGTCGCCCACTGGGACGATCACGACGTGGTCGCCAGTCACCGAGAGTACCGGACGGCGACGGGGAGCTACGAGGGGACGCCCATCTCCGTCACCTCCACTGGCATCGGCAGCCCGTCGGCGGCCATCGCCGTCGAGGAACTGGCCCGCGTCGGCGTCGACACCTTTCTCCGGGTTGGCTCCTGCGGGGCGCTCAGCGCGGACGTCGCGGTCGGCGACCTCGTGATCACGACCGGCGGAGTCCGACAGGAGGGAACCAGTGACGAGTACGTCCGCGAGGACTACCCCGCAGTCGCGGACCACGAGGTCGTCGCGGCGCTCGTCGCCGCTGCCGAACGTCTTGGCTACGACTACCACGCCGGCATCACGGCGAGCACCGACTCCTTCTACGCGGGACAGGGCCGACCCGGATTCGAGGGCTTCGAGGCCGCAGGCTCGGCGCAACTGCTCGAGGAGTTACAGGCGGCGAACGTAACCAACGTGGAGATGGAAGCCAGTGCGATCCTGACGCTCGCGAACGTCTACGGCCTGCGCGCGGGTGCGGTCTGTACCGTCTACGCCAACCGTGAAACCGGTGAGTTCGCCACCGAGGGTGAGTCACGGGCCGCAGAGACGGCCACGCTCGCGACGCACCTGCTCGCGAAGATGGACGAAGTGAAGCGAGAGGCCGGTGCCGACCGCTGGCACGCCGGCCTCGGCCTCGAGTGACTGGTTCCCGACGAACGAGGGGGTGACGGCCCAGTCAGTCGCCTGCCCGCGCTTTCTCACTCTCGTGGAGTTCGGTCATCCGCGATCTGATGTCGACGCCCTGGCGCTCGAACCACCAGATTCGAGCGCGGTAGACGACGTACCCCAGCACCATCCAGCCGGCGAGCAGGGCGACCATCACCGGCAACTGGGTCGAGACGAGCACCCAGAGGGCCAGCGCCGAGACGGTCGCGCCGACGGCGACGACGCGAAGCAGCCACCGTGGGAGCTTGAACAGGGAGTACTCGTAGCGCTGTGGGTAGACTTTTGGCAGATTCCACAGCGTCACGCCAGCGATCGCGAGGCCGAAGAGGATCGTCAGCGAGAGCGCGACCGAGAGGGTCACCGTCCCCGGTGAGACCGGGGCGATCACCAGTGGGGGAATACCGAGCACGAGCACCGCCACGTGAGGCGAGTCGAATCGGTCGTGAACGCGAGCGAGCGCGGCTGGAATCACGTCGTCACGACCCGCTCGCATCAGCTGTCGCGAGTAGGCAGTGTAGGTCATGTTGATCGAGGTGAGCGCCCCCATCGCGGCCGCGAGCAGGACGAGTACCGTCAGCGGTCCGGGCATGGAATCGAGGGAGACCTGTGCCACGGCGGCGTCCATCCCGCCGAGGTCCTGCCAGTTCGCGACGCCGACGAGGACTGCAACGAGACCGACCAGCAGCGAAAGCGAGACGATCGTCGAGAGGGCGAGCACCCGGGGGATGTTGCGCGCTGGATCTTCCATCTCCTCACCGATTTCGACGACGAGACGAAAGCCCCGGAGCGGGAAGTACAGAGAGACGACGGCGACGATAACCGGGCCGACTCCCTCGGGGAACAGCGGCTGGTAGTTCGCCGCATCGACCTGAAACGCACCGGGGACGATGAACGCGAGCATGCCGACGATGATAAGCGACACCATCACGAACTGGACGATGGCGACCATCTTGATCCCGAGGACGTTCAGGACGATGAAGGGGACGAGCAGCGCGTAGACGAGCGCGAGATCGGGAACGTCGGGAACCGCTGGAATTGCCGAGGCGACGAATCCCACGTACTCGGCGAACCCGAGGCCGATGAACAGCATCCCCGCCCAGACGCCGGGAATCGTGATCCAGGGGAGCAAGAATCCCCAGAACGGCCCCACGAGCCTCGAGGCGTAGACGTAACTCCCGCCGGCGACGGGAATCGCACTCCCGAGCTGAAGCGAGAGCAAGATTCCGAACCCCAGCGGGACCATGGCGAGTAAGAGCGCGAGCAGTACGCCGGGACCGGTGTCGCCAGCGAGCGGTCCCGGGAGGACGAACGCACTCACACCGATGACGTTCCCGATTATGAGGGCCGTCCCACCGAGCAAGCCGACTTTCGTGTTGATTATACGATGTTCAGTCATGTCCCCACGTTCGAGTAATAGCTCGATAGAGGGAGCCGATACGGTAACAATGTTACGAAGTAATCGGCAAACTATCCATCCTGTTTATGGAGGGTTCTGGCCTCTTCCTGGCCGCCCCGGTTCGCCCGCCGGGTCGACGAGTCCGTCTCGAGTTAGGGGGAGACCTCTCGAGATCGGTTTCACTCCCGTTCGCGGACGAGTTCCGCCTCGAAGACCTTCCGATTCGGGACGATGTACTCCTCTGAGTCGTCTTCGATCTTGGTGACGAAGAGGTCGACCTCCTGGACGATGCCGGCCTGATCGCCGATCCGAATCCGGTCCCCGATCCCGTAGGGCTGGTTCAAAAGCAGGTAGATCCCCGCCGCACTCGAGACGAGGAAATCTTTGAACGCGACGACCCCGACGACGAAGAGGCCGACGGCGAACACCGCAAGCAGGATGAGCAGCGGGAAGACGTAGACGCCGAGCTGGCCGAGCGCGACGAGGAACGTCACGTACAGCACCGAGTACTTGACGAGTCGGGGGAGCAACGAGACCTCGGGGAGTTTGACCCCGCGGAGGTACTCACTGACCATCAACTCCGACTTGTCGGCCACGATGAACCCGAGGACGAGCACCAGAACTGCGATGAACACCTGCGGGATGTACCTGGTGATCTCGAACCAGAACATGTCCGTGTCGAGCAACTGCGCGATGTGGATGGCCGTCAGGACAGCGATACCGTAGATGAACCACGAACTGATCCGGGCGACGATTTCGACCGTCGACGTCCCGATCGACTGGGCCGTCCGCTCGAACGGCGTCCCCTCGACTGCGTCCGGCACACCGGAAGCCGTCAACAGCTCCTTGTTCAACCGGCCGACCAGATAGCCAACGACCAGCCCGAGCGCAAGCACCGCGATCGCGATGACCGCCGGCTCGTCGATCAGCGTCTGCCACTCCATGTCAGTACGCCTCCGGGTCGACCTCCAGGATCAGTTCTCCGCCTTTGAACGCCCGGACGAGCCCGTCACTCTCGGAGAGGACGATCGCGATCGCGTTCGTATCCCGGGTGATCGCCCCGCCGGCCATGTGACGCGCGCCGAGCCCCTTGGGGATGTCGACCCCCTCGGCGGAGGGCTCGAGGTAGCGGTACGCCGAGACGATCTTCCCCGCATCTGAAATGACGAACGCGCCGTCGAGCCGTGAAAACTCCTTCAGCATGACGTTCACGATCGGGTCGCCGACGTGGACGTGGGACTTCTCGAAGGGGTTGTACGACAGCGGCCGAGACTTGTTCATCACTTTCCCCGCGTCGCCGACGATGAACAGCGCCCCGACGGGCTTGCCCTTCTGCCCTTTCTTGCCGAGTTCGATCGCCAGCTCGAGTACCGCCTTGATCACCTCGGGTTCGGCCCGCGAGCGGGCAAAGAGATCGTAGATCCCCGTGTGAGCATCCGCACTCGCCCGGACTCGCGAGACGGTGTCGATGTCCTCACCGAAGACGCTCGTCGCACACGCCAGTTCGTCGCCGTCGTCGATGACGTCCTGTTCGAGCGCCCCCTCGAGTCCGAACTTGACCCGTTCAGACACGTCGGCGAACTCGAGTGGGAGTTCGACGAACGTCTCCGCCCCGACGTCGTTTTCGGTGCCGACGACGATCACCTCGAGGTCCTCGGTTGCAGCAAAGCGCTCGTAGTAGGATCCACTCGGTCCGAAGAGCACCACTGCGTCCACGCCCGAAAAGAGTTCCCCGAACACGTCGTCTACTCCGGCCATTGCTCATACAAGTCGTGGCTGCGTGAATAAACGTTGTGGGACGTCTGACGCTCGTCCGCTACCTTTCGGCCACTTCACTCGAGTTCGACCGTTCAGAATCGTTCGAACCGAACGACGCCGGTCAGTTTTCGGCCGTCGGGTATGCTCGAAACCCGAGCGACGATTCGAGCGAATACGCTCCAGTCACATCACCGCGGAGATTTCTCACGATTCCTGACCCACGTCCAGTCACCGGCCAGACGATAGCAGGAGACGAGTGCGTGCGTCTCGAGTCGACACGGATCGGCTGGCTCGAGTAATCGACCATCTCGAAACCATCTGCGAGAGACTGGCGTCGACGCTCGAAGACAGCGGTTCAGAGTGCGGGACCGAACGTGTACTGCAGTGAGGGCACCGTTCTCCCAGACTCTCGAGCGTTCGTTGCACACGCGCTCGAGGGCCGCTGCCGTCGACTCGCTCGCACGGCCCATCACGATCTTAGTGAGGCTGACGCGTTCACTGCTGGCGCGGGGTCGGATTTGAACCACGCGAAGACAGTCCGGGCCTGCGGCGCTTCGCGCCGTTCCGGGCTGTGACTTCCAGGGTTCGAATCGATCCTGCTCCGTCGTCGCTTCGCTCCTCAGTGCGCGGGACCGGATTTGAACCACGGTCGCAACGAAGTGCTCCCTGATTCACTCCGGTGGGGATTGCTCTCGCTCGCGAGTTTGCTCGCGACAGCAATGCGCGGGACCGGATTTGAACCACGCGAAGACGTGCTCACTTCGCTGCGCACGCCTTCTCTACCTCAAATCCGCTCCTGCTCCGTCGTCGCTTCGCTCCTCAGTGCGCGGGACCGGATTTGAACCACGGTCGCAACGAAGTGCTCCCTGATTCAAATCCGGTCGATGCAGAACCTGCGGCTCGCGAAATTGCTCGCCGCAGAACCATGCGCGGGACCGGATTTGAACCGGCGGACTCCTACGAGACAGCGTCCTAAGCGCTGCGCCGTTTCCTGGCTTGGCTACCCGCGCTCACCACGTGGTAGCCGGGAATCGAGTAAGAAGGTGTCGATCCATCGGACCGACTAGGGATGTTTCACTGGCTCTTCTGGCGTCCAGTCAGGGGGGACGATGAACGTCACGTGCTCTGAATCCCGAAGCTGATGGAGTTCCGCAGCCTGTTCGGCCAGCGAGCGATCCCGGTACGGCATCTCGAGGCCGCAACCGGTACAGACGAGCTTGCAGGTTGGCTCCTTCATGGCGGTCGCCTTCGTGACGGACTGGCCCAGCATCGGGCGGTAGTCGTCGATGCGTCGTTGGCGTCCGACCCGCTTTAGTAGCCGTCTCCTAGTGAAAACGCGGGAGAACGGCCGTTCTCGCTAGCTGTTCGTAGCCCCGCCTTGGAACGAGTAGCACGAGGTTGGCAAATACACGATAACAATTGTCACAGAAGAGGCTGAGATTTATCGTCGTTCCACCGCTAGCTCTCGATATGCACAGCGCCCGGGACCGCGTCGAGTACGAACCCTGGCTCGAGACACTCGAGGAAATCGCAGTCGAACTCGAGCTCACGGGCGAGGCGCGGTCGAACGCGATCGACCTCTTCCTGATGGACGTCCCCGAGGCCGACCGGTCGAAACGCGCGGCGCTCGCGACCAGCCTCTACGCCGGGTCGCTGATCGCCGGCGACGGGCGGACACAGCAGGCCGTCGCCGACGCCGTCGGGGTTTCCCGGCTCTCGATCCAGCAACACTGGAAGTCACGACTCGAGGCGGCTGGGCTCGAGCCACCGGGCTGGTGACGGCGACCGTGGGCGTGCTCTCGACCCAGCCTCCTCGTCGAACCGGAGTCGAAGGCGAACGGATACTCCCGTCCGTTCGAACTGTTTCGAGGATCACGAGGTGCCTGAACAGCGGGGGTTTCGACGAAATCGAGGTAAGTGTACGATACCGAAACGCTCCAGACGGTTTCCTAGCGGGTGGAAATAGCCGATCGAGTGCGAACACCACTGAGAGTCCCTTCCGGCCGATGGTTCGATCGAAGTGACGGTCCAGTGTGACTGATGGTCGAATCGAGAGTACGGTCGGGTATCGGGAGGCGGATACCTACTCCGAGTCCTGCGGCGAGCTCGGCTGGGAATCGTCACCGTCGTCGAGGACGTTCCCGTGCTCGTCGATCTCACCGGCAACGATGCGCGTACTCGAGATGATGTCGCCGTCGTCGGCGAGCAGGTGTGGGACGACGACGATCTCGAGGGGGTCGTGACCGTTCTCCGTGCGGATCTCGTTGATGCGCTCGCCGCCACCTTTCGTCTCGGGGGAGACGATGAGGTAGTCGAACGGTGGTTCGGTCGCGATGCCCGTCGGGGACTCGAGTTTGCGAACCTCGAACTCCCGGTCGAACTCGTCGGCCATTGACTCGAGTTCCTCCTCGAGTCGGCGTTTGCGTTCCTCGAAGGGTCTGACGTGTCGTTCGACGGCACGGGTCTTCGGCGCGAGGTCGTCACTCGTCAACCCGACGGTTACGTCCCCGAGTTCGAACGCCCGTTCGAACAGTTTCCGGTGACCGTCGTGAACGGGGTCGAACGTCCCACCAAGCGCGACGTCCATACCCCACCTCACTGGCGCGGATCGTATAAAACGGTCGAATCGATCACCGATTGTGTCGGCCGGCAGTTCGTCGATCGTCGAAACTACCCTTCGCATCGTTTTTTATGGTGGCCGATAGTGTCCATGGTATGGGAATTGACGAGGACTCTCTGGAGTACCATCGGACCGACCCTCCCGGAAAGATCGAGATTTCGACGACCAAGCCGACGAACACCCAGCGTGACCTCTCGCTTGCGTACTCGCCCGGCGTCGCTGCCCCCTGTCTGGAGATCGACGCCGACGAAACGGACGCCTACACCTACACGGCCAAGGGGAACCTCGTGGGCGTCGTCTCGAACGGGACCGCCGTCCTCGGCCTCGGCGACATCGGTGCCCAGGCCTCGAAACCGGTCATGGAAGGGAAAGGCGTCCTGTTCAAGCGCTTCGCGGACATCGACGTCTTCGACATCGAACTCGACGAGGCTGATCCAGACCGGATCGTCGAGACCGTCAAGATGATGGAACCCACCTTCGGTGGGATCAACCTGGAAGACATCAAGGCGCCGGAGTGTTTCACCATCGAGGAACGCCTCCGCGAGGAAATCGACATCCCCGTCTTCCACGACGACCAGCACGGCACCGCGATCATCTCCGGCTCCGCACTGCTCAACGCCGCTGACATCGCCGGCAAGGACCTGGAAGACCTCGAGATCGTCTTCTCCGGTGCGGGCGCGAGCGCGATCGCGACCGCGAAGTTCTACGTCTCGCTTGGCTGCAAGGAAGAGAACATCACGATGTGTGACTCCTCGGGTATCATCACCGAGGCCCGCGCCGCAGACGGCGAGGTCAACGAGTACAAACGCCAGTTCGCCCAGGACGTCCCCGAGGGCGACCTCGCGGACGCGATGGAGGGTGCAGACGTCTTCGTCGGCCTCTCGATCGGTGGCATCGTCTCTCAGGAGATGATCCAGTCGATGGCCTCCGATCCGATCGTCTTCGCGATGGCCAACCCCGACCCAGAAATCGGCTACGAGGAGGCCAAGGAGGCCCGAGACGACTCCGTGATCATGGCCACCGGCCGCTCGGACTACCCCAACCAGGTCAACAACGTCCTCGGGTTCCCTTTCATCTTCCGTGGCGCACTCGACGTCCGCGCGACCGAGATCAACGAAGACATGAAAGTTGCCTGCGCGCGGGCGCTCGCCCGCCTCGCTCGCGAGGACGTCCCCGACGCCGTCGTCAAGGCCTACGGCGACGAACCGCTCCAGTTCGGTCCCGACTACATCATCCCGAAACCCGTCGACCCGCGCGTCCTCTTCCGGGTCGCCCCCGCCGTCGCGAAGGCCGCGATGGACTCCGGTGCGGCACGAGCAGAGATCGACCTCGAGGCTTACGAGGAGGAACTCGAGGCCCGCCTCGGCAAGTCCCGCGAGATGATGCGCGTGGTCCTGAACAAGGCCAAGACCGACCCGAAGACGGTCGCGCTCGCGGAAGGTGAAAACGAGAAGATGATTCGGGCGGCCTACCAGATCCAGGAGCAGGGCATCGCCCTGCCGATCCTCATCGGTGACGAGGACGAAATCGAAGCGACGGCCGCCTCGCTCGGACTGGACTTCGAGCCGACGGTCGCCGATCCCGAAAACGGCGACTACGAGGCCTATGCCGAACGACTGTACGACCTTCGCCAGCGCAAGGGCATCACCCGGACGGAAGCAACAGAACTCATCGAACGCGACACCAACTACTTCGGGAGCATCATGGTCGAACAGGGTGACGCCGACGCCCTTCTCACGGGGCTGTCCCACCACTATCCGTCGGCACTGCGCCCGCCGCTGCAGGTCATCGGCACGGCACCGGACGTCGACAACGCCGCTGGCGTCTACCTCCTGACGTTCAAGAACCGCATCGTCTTCGTCGCCGACGCGACGGTCAATCAGGATCCCGACGAGGAGGTCCTCGCGGAAGTGACCAGACAGACTGGCGACCTCGCCCGCCGATTCGACATCGAACCGCGTGCGGCCTTGCTCTCGTACTCGAACTTCGGCAGCGTCGACAACGAGGGGACTCGCAAGCCCCGACGCGCCGCACGGATGTTGCAGGACGACCCCGAAGTCGACTTCCCGGTCGACGGGGAGATGCAAGCCGACACGGCCGTCGTCGAGGACATCCTCGAGGGCACCTACGGCTTCTCCGACCTCGACGAACCCGCGAACGTGCTCGTCTTCCCGAACCTCGAGTCGGGCAACATCGGTTACAAACTCCTCCAGCGACTCGGCGGTGCCGAGGCCGTCGGTCCGATGCTCGTCGGTATGGACAAGCCGGTCCACGTTCTCCAGCGTGGCGACGAGGTCAAAGACATCGTCAACCTCGCGGCTGTCGCAGTCGTCGACGCCCAGCAGGAGAGACGCTGACCGCAGGCACCTTTTCGACCGAGTCGAGTCGTTCTGGCGGACGATCCGGCTCTCGTTCGACCGATTCGACTCGAGAAGCAGCCCCGGATTTACGGTGAGACGACCTTCACCGGACGGTCGCTGTCGAGGATGACCGCCTGGGTGACGCTACCGAAGAGTACCTTTCCGACGGGCGACTTTCGCCGCGTGCCGAGGATCAGTTCGTCGACGTCGAACTCCTCGGCGAGATCGAGGATCGCCGCCGGCGGGTTGCCCGTCGCGCTGTGAACGGCCGTCTCGACGCCCCCTTCCTCGAGACGGGACCGTGCGTCCCCGACGAGCGCCGGCAGATCGTCGAACTCCTCACGATTCGTCTTCACTTCGCCGATCTGGACGTCGTCGGCGTCGCTAAACTCGAGTTCTTTGCGGACGTGGAGCAGTTCGACCGCGACCGATTCGGTGACGTCAGGAAGATCGAGAACGGCGTCGAGCTGTGCCTGCGCACGGTCTTCGTGTTCGTCGATGGGAACGAGCACCCTGTACATGGATGCATCCTCGGCAGCGACCTATATTAAAACTCCCCAAGTTTCCACAATTTTTCATCGTGGTCTTCGCGCCCGGGCGCAACGTTCAACCCATCCCCGGCCGTTCGATCGGGCATGGAGCAAACGACGCTCGAGGTAACCGGGATGGCCTGCGACGGATGTGAGGCAAACGTGACCGAGGCCCTCGAGGCGCTCGAGGGCGTGTCGTCGGCGACGGCGAATCACGAAGCAGACGAGGTTCGGGTTGAACACGACGAGGACGCCATCGACGTGGGGACCCTCGTCGGAACGATCGAGGACACCGGGTACGAGCCAGCGGACTGAGGCGGTGACCGACGCCAGTCATACGATCTGCTGGAAGTCATTTCCGGAGCAATCGCGACCCGTCCTGCGGTTGCGCCGGTCAATTGGCACGGCAAAGCGTATCAGCCGATCGGGTGGCGCTGACTGACAACCTATTTTCCGTCGGCGTCCGAAGCGAGCCTATGGAGAGTTTAAACCGGATGGCGATCGAGCTGGTCGACGAGGCCCTCGAGTACGCCGAGGAGCTATCGATCGGCGGCTACGATCTCGAAAACGGGGCGACAGTCCTCGACTTCGGCCTCGAGTTCGACGGCGGTATCGAGGCCGCGCTGTTGCTCACCGAGATCCAGACGGCCGGACTGGCGACGCCGAGTCGTCACCTCGATTCGATCGGTGGTGCGCCGATCCAGTACGTCGAGCTGTCGACCGACCGGCCGGCGCATTCCCTGCTGTGTTCCCAGAAGGCAGGCTGGGAGCTGCGGACCGAGAACTTCGAGGGGCTGGGCAGCGGCCCTGCCCGCGCACTCGTCGCCCGTGAGGAGGAGTTCCATCGGATCGGTTACACTGACGTCTTCGACCTGACCGCGCTGGCCGTCGAAACCGATCAGGACCCGACCGAGGCGGCGGCCGAACAGGTTGCCGACCTTGCAGAGGTCGAACCGAGCAGCGTCTTCCTGCTCGCGTACCCGACGGCGAGCCTCGTCGGCAGCGTTACGAACGCGGCTCGAGCGGCCGAACTGGCGACGTTCCGGCTCACCGAAGCGGGCTACGACCCGCTCGACGTGATCTCCGCGGCGGGGCGCGCGCCGGTCGCGCCGGTCGCCGGTGACGAACGAACCGCCATCGCGCGGACGAACGATGCCATCGCCTACGGCGGAACGGCCCACCTGACGGTTCGCGAAGACGCAGACTACTTCGACGCGGTGCCGTCGACGGCGGCCGACGAGCACGGCCAACCGTTCGCCGACCTCTTCGAGGACCTCGAGTGGGACTTCTCGGAGGTCCCTGCCGATCTCTTCGCGCCCGCGAAGGTGACGATCGACGTCGTCGGCGGGCCGACCTACGTCTACGGCGAGACCGACGAGGAGCTGCTCGTCGAGTCGTTCGATCTCTGACTGACCGAGGTGACGACGATCCACCCGTGAAATTCAAACCAGTCCCCGAACCCCCGGACGCCCTCGAGGGGCTCGAGCGCGTCGTCCACACCGTCCCCGCCCGTTCGGTCGCCGTCGACGACTGCTGTGCCCACCTCGTTGCAAAAACGGACCTCGAGACGCGAGAGGAGGCCGCGGCGTGGCTCACGTTTCTGCGTGCGCTCGAACTCGTCGACGAGGGTCGGGAGGGGTACTACCGACTCGAGGGTGCCAGCTCGAGCGACGGAGTCGACGACCGTGGTACCGACGTCGCGCGATGTCGACGTGCGTTCGTGGACCGCGTCTACGGCGTCGAGGCGGTGCTCGCCGCACTCGAGGCGGTCGGGAAGCCGCTGTCAGCGAGTGAACTCGCAGACGGTGTCGACGATCGGCTCGTGAGCGATCGAAGCGGGTCCGGAGAACGTCTCGTTCGGCTCCTCGAGTGGGCCGTGCTGTTCGATCTCGTGGAGCGTGACGGGGACCGATACGACGTTGCCTGACGCACGTACGAAGGAGGTGGTTCCAGTCTCAGTCAATCGGCGTCACGTCCGTCACCGTCCCGACGCCCTTGCTCCGGCCCTCGCGGAAGACGAACTTCTGGCCTTCCTCGACGAGATACGGGCGGAACTTGAACCGGACGGTCGCCTCGCCGGTGTCGCCCGGCAGCAGACGGCCGTCCTCTGGATAGAAGGCCGCGGCCTCGCCGATCGTCTCGAGGTGGACGACGGGTTCGTAGCCGTCGCCGATACGCGTCGGGTGGTTGAGCACCATCACTTCAGCCTCGAACTCCCGGACAGGTGTCGGGTCCGCGTCTCGCGGCAGGAGGACCATGCCGCGTTCGATCGCGCTCTCCTTGACGCCCTTGAGCGCGATGCCGACGATGCGCCCGGCTCGCGCCCGGTCGACGCGGTGGTAGTGCATCTCGATCGAGCGGACCTCGACTTCCTGAAATCGGCCGTCAGGCATCGGGCCGAGTAAGAGTTCGTCGCCGGCCTCGACCTCGCCGGCCATCACGGTGCCGGAGGCGACCGCGCCGACGCCGGTCACCGAGTAGCTGCGATCGACGTACATCCGGAACTCGCCGGCATCCTGAGCGGTCTTGGGAAGGCGGTCGAACAGTTCGTCCAGGGTCTCGAGGCCGTCCATCGTGATCGCGCTGGTCTCGACGATGGGGACGACTCGATCGCCGATTTCCTCGACGGCGGCGTCGACGCCGTGGCGGGCGACCCGGAGCGGAGACTTTTCGACGTCGCGCAGGAGTCGTTCGACCTCGCGTTCGACTTCCTCGACGCGCTCGTCGTCGACGGCGTCGACCTTGGTGATGGCGACGATGGTCGGGAGTTCGGTGGCGAGCAGGACGCCGAGGTGTTCGCGGGTGGTGCGGGTCGGGCCGTCGTCGGCTGCGACGACGAGCAGTCCGTAGTCGAGTTTCTGGCCGACGAGTCCCCGAATGGTGGTGCGAAGCCACGGCTCGTGACCGACGGTGTCGACGAACGAAACGAGCCGGTCGGCCTCCTCGACGACCTCGGCGCGGTCTGCCTTGCGGTTCGGGTTCCGGACGTGGACCGGCCCCTCGTCGTCGAAGCCGTAGACCGCGTAGGAGAGGTCCGCCGAGAGCCCCCGTTCGACCTCGTGGGGCTGGACGTCGAGGTACGCGCGGGTCGCGCCGTCGCCGTCGTCTGGCTTGCCGGTGACGAGCGAGCCGACAAGCGTGCTCTTGCCGTGGTCGACGTGGCCGGCCGTCCCGACGACGACGTGCTCGTCGTCCGTCTCGAGGACGCCGCCGTCCTGAACGAGCGCGACCCCGACGAGGCCACCACGGGATCGCGGCGTGGGCTGGCTCGAGGTCCCCTCATCGCCGTCGACGCCCCACGTCTGGACGTCCTCGATGTGAGCGTCGGCTTCCTCGGCGAGCAGAGAGAGCACGTCCATCGTCTCGGAGAAGGTGTCGGGATCGATGCCGGCGAGTCCGCCATCGTCGGTGACGCCGACGACGTAGGTCGCTTCGCCGTCGCCGGAGAGCAGTCGGTGTCTGAGCTGGGCCGCCAGGCTCTCGCGTCGGCCACCCTCGAGGTGGACGTCCCGTGAGAGTCGTTCCTTGAACTCGACGTTGCCTCCGTCCTGTTCGCCACGTTCCAGGGCCCGCTCGAGGAGGGCCCGGTCACGGCTCATACGGCTCGATAGCGGTTCACACGTCAAAAGCCTTCTCGTCGGAAGATAACACGTCTCATGATCCACCATCTATCCCGGTCGGCCCGGTTCGCCACCGTGGTCGCTGGGGCCGGGTTCAAGGGACTCCAGACCGAACGGGTGGTATGAGCGTCAGCGGTCTCTGCCAGATCTGTGAGGCCCGTCCCGCCGAGTACCGATGTGACGCGTGCGGGACGCTCGCCTGCGAGATGCACTTCGAACGGGAGCGCGGACTGTGCGCCGATTGCGTCGCGCGGGCCGACCCGACCCGACCCGCAGACGACGAGGACGTCGACGTCCACCGGTTCTGACCCGGTCCCGTTCGCCCGGTCGTGCCACCGCGGGTCGCACCCGGGACGTTCGGGTGCGATCCAGCCAGTAATCGCTCGTTTCACCCGACGTCCCCCCGCAGTTCGGCCCAAGAGTTATTCGCTCCGACGCCATTGTGTCAGTGATGGACACTCACACCTTCGCCCTCGGTGACCTGTCACCACTCTTCGAGCAGGCGATCGGTCCGCCGCAGTCGTTCCAGCCGCTGCAGGTTGGACTCGAGGACCCGCTACTGGTGATCGGCGCGCTCGTGCTCGTGCTCGTGGTGGCGACCGTCTGGTCGATGGTCGAAATCGTCGACGCGTACAACCGGGGTGCACTGACCGTCTTCGGTGAGTACCGCAAACTGCTCCAGCCGGGACTCAACATCGTCCCGCCGTTCGTCTCGCGGGTCCACACGTTCGACATGCGAACGCAGACGATCGACGTGCCGAGTCAGGAGGCGATCACGCGCGACAACTCGCCGGTGACGGCCGACGCCGTCGTCTACATCCGCGTGATGGACGCCAAGCGAGCCTTCCTCGAGGTCGACGACTACGAGCGGGCGGTGTCGAACCTCGCCCAGACCACCCTGCGGGCGGTGCTTGGTGACATGGAACTGGACGATACCCTGAGCCGGCGCGAGAAGATCAACGCCCGCATCCGGGAGGAACTCGATCGGCCGACCGACGAGTGGGGGATCCGTGTCGAAAGCGTCGAGGTCCGCGAGGTCACCCCATCGCGGGACGTCAAGGGTGCGATGGAGCAACAGACCTCCGCCGAGCGAAAACGCCGCGCCATGATCCTCGAGGCACAGGGTGAACGCCGCAGTGCCGTCGAACGCGCCGAGGGTGAGAAGCAGTCGAACATCATCCGCGCACAGGGTGAAAAACAGAGTGAGATTCTCGAGTCCCAGGGTGACGCCATCTCGACCGTCCTCCGGGCACGGGCTGCCGAGTCGATGGGCGAACGCGCGGTCATCGACAAGGGCATGCAGACACTCGAAGAGATCGGCCAGAGCGAGTCGACCACCTTCGTCCTCCCGCAGGAACTCACCTCGATGGTCGGTCGCTACGGCAAGCATCTCTCGGGCAGCGACGTCAGCGAAGACGGCGCGGAACTCGAGAGCCTCGAGTTCGACGAAGAGACGCGCGAGCTGATCGGGCTGGACGACATCGCGGAGATCATCGGCGAGATCGAAGAGACCGAGATGGACGTCGAGGCGATGGAACGAGAGGCCCAGGCGATCAAGGAAGGCGAGGACGTCTCGCCGGAGACGGGTGACGTCGTCGACGTCTCGGAGTCCAGACAGGAGGCTCGAGAGGACGGCGGGCAGGAGACGCGAGAAGACGGTGGATCGGACGACGACTAGCCGACGCTGGGGACTGAGACGACGGGTGACGTCAGGAGCTTTTTAGCGGTCCCGCGTGAGCGTACGGGCATGCAGGTTCACGTCGTCGGCGACGACCCGGTTCGTGCGGCCGTCGTCGCCGCGCTGGATGACGTCGACGTGTCAGTCGTCGGTACCGAACCGACGGAGATCGAGGACGCCCGGTTCGCCGTCGTCGCCGACGTCGCTGGCTCGCAGACGTTCGATCGTGCGAACGCGGCCGCTCGAGCAGGTGCCACACCGTGGATCGCGGTGGAGGTCGGCGGCGTCGGCGGCTACCCGCTCGAGTCGGTCGACGCCGCGATTTCGGGATTCGCCCCGAAGACGGGCTGTTTCGCGTGTCTCCGCTCTCGCGTCAGATCGCACGCCAGTGAGCCACAGGTCGGTGACACACCCTCGGCCGAACGGGCGACGGCGCGACTGGCCGGCGCGCTCGCCGGCCGAGAGTGCGTCCGCGTGCTCTCGGGGGACGATCGGACGATACTCGGCCAGGTCGTCGAACTCCCCCACCGTCGGCGGCGACTCCTTCCAGTCCCCGGCTGTGACTGTGCTGAGGGTGGTCGGGACCGGACCATAGTCCGCGAGGACGACAGCTTCACACTCGAGGCTGCGGTCGAACGCGTCGACGCAGCGATCGACGAGCGAGTGGGGCCCGTCGAGAGCATCGGTGAGGTCGAATCGTTCCCGGCACCGTACTACCTCGCGACGATCGCAGAGACCGGCCGATTCAGCGACGCGAGCGCACCCAGGCAGGCCGCTGGCGTCGCCGACGACTGGAACGCCGCGCTGATGAAAGCCGTCGGCGAAGGCCTCGAGCGCTACTGCGCCGGCGTCTACCGCGAGGAGGACTTCGTGCGCGCGAGCGAGGACGCCCTCGGACCCGAACGGGTCGTCTCACCCAGTGCTCTCGTCCGACCGGAGGACGCGCCCGAGTACGATCCGGCGGCCAAACATCGGTGGGTCGAGGGCGAGCACCTCGCCACGAACGAGCAGGCACACCTTCCGGCTGCCGCAGTGCACTTTCCCCAGCCGGGCGAGTCACTCGTCCCCGCGATAACGACTGGCCTCGGGCTCGGCTCCTCGAGCGTCGACGCCCTCCTCTCCGGGCTGACAGAGGTGATCGAACGCGACGCGACGATGCTCGCCTGGTACTCGACGTTCGATCCCCTCGGACTCGCCGTCGAGGACGACCGGTTCGAGACGCTCGAGCGCCGCGCCGGCAGCGAGGGGCTCGCGGTGACGCCGCTGCTAGTTACGCAGGACGTCGACGTGCCGGTCGTCGCCGTTGCAGTCCACCGTGATCCGGACGAATTCGGGGACATCGACCCCGAAGACGATTCCTGGCCCGCGTTCGCCGTCGGGTCGGCGGCCGACCTGGACGCCACCGATGCCGCCGTCGGCGCGCTCGAGGAGGCGATCCAGAACTGGATGGAACTGCGAAATCTCGGCCCCGAGGAGGCCGCGGCGTCCTCCGGCGAGATCGGCGAGTACGCGAGGTTCCCCGCGGCCGCACGCGAGTTCCTCGACGTCGAGACGACCGTCCCTGCCTCGAGCGTCGGCCCGGATCCGGTCCCTACGGGTCGTGAGGCGCTCGAGTCGGTCGTCGACCGGGTCGTCGACGCTGGCCTCGAGCCCTACGCAGCCCGGGTGACGACCCGCGACGTCGAGGCACTCGGATTCGAGGTCGTCAGAGTCGTCGTTCCCGGTGCCCAGCCGCTGTTCACACAGGAGCCGTACTTCGGCGAGCGCGCAGAGTCCGTTCCCGACGACCTCGGGTTCGAGCCGCGACTCGAACGGTCGTATCACCCCTATCCCTGACTCGAGGGTATGGCTCGTCTGTTCTGGTGAAGTCTGGCGGAGGCTGACCGTAATTCATTCTCAGCACTGACAGTGCGCGGTCGTTCCATCAGGCAACGGTACAGGAGAGTCCCGTCGAATCTACAGAGATACAGCGAGAGTGCCTCGGGGGTCGGCCGAAAATCTCCGATTTTCGTGATGACGAAAGGCCTCCGGCTTTCGAACCACTTGCCCCCGAGGGTGAATCGCATAAGCTTCACTCCTAGTTCCACCGTATTGACGAGTACAGTTGCGACGTGGGTTACAGACCGCAATCCGAAGCAACTGCGCGCAGTTGCGAGGAATGCGACACCTCTCAAAACCCGCGCTCCTGGCGTGGTGAGATGGGTGTTGTCGGGTCGTAGTGGAGCGACCGACCCTCACGGACACAACGGGTGTTCGGGTGGTAATTCCAGCCGACCCTTTTCGGGAAGGTCGAGGAGAATTACATTCGCCTGCGTCCATCCGTCCGTTTCTGGTCGGAATGGACAAAACGGTGAAGCCCCGGGGCTTGTCCTCGAGGTACTTCACGGAGTGAACGGCCCCTCGAGAACGGGTCAGGACTCGAGCGCGTCCGCGTCGCCTTCGTCGACGTCGGTCTCCTCGTTGGACCCGTCGGCGGTGTCGTTCGTTCCCTCGAGATCGTCGTCGTCGAATTCCGTCGCATCCTCCGGGTCGTCGATCGTTTCTCGTTGGGAGGCGTCCTGGTCCTCGACGGTCTCCTGGTCGTCTCCGGCCGTCTGGAGTTCGATCTCGATTTCCTCGTCGTACACGCGGATCAAGACGAGCCTCGTGTCCTCGGAGATCGCGGCCTGCTGGGCGTCGAGTTCGGTCCCCTCGTCGGTGTCGATCTCGGCGACCCGGAGGAACTGATCGGTGCCGCGAAGGTGGGAGGGGTAGACGCTCTCGCCAGCGCCGACGGTGATCCCTTCCTCGTAGATCTGCTGGTCGGTCTCGCGGTCGTGGGCCTCGAAGTGGAGGTTTCGCGGTTCCTCGGCCTCGCTGTGGATCTCCATCGGGATGACGCCCTGGATGCCGCCCGTGAAGTGTTCCGCGACGCCGTCGACGCAACCCGCGAACCCCACGCTCCCGAGTGCAGCTCCGACCTGGAGTACCCTGCGACGGTTCACACTCGAGGCGTCGGCACCGGACGCACGTAGGCATTGCGTTCCAGACTGCGCCCTGACGCGTCGATTGCTCGCATCTGCACTCGTGACCGACTGCCGCAATCACTGGTATTTTTGCGTTCGACGAAGATGCCGTGGTATGGACAAACGTGCCATCGACGACGTTCCGAACCAGCCCAGTCCGTTGGAAGTGCACTCGGTCAGGCGACCGATCTCCGACGCCCTCGGGTTTTCAGACTTCGCGATGAACTACTTCGAACTCGAGCCCGGCGAATCGTTCTCGGGTGGTTTTCACACCCACCACGACCAGGAAGAGGTCTTCTACGTCCAGTCAGGAACGGCGAATTTTGATACAGAAGACGGCGAAGTCGTCGTCGACGCCGGCGAGGTGATCCGGTTCGAACCGGGTGAGTTCCAGCAGGGCTACAACGCCGAGGATGCAGACGAGATGGTCGTCGGCTTCGCGTTCGGTGCCCCCGCGTCGAAACACGACTGGGACCAGATCGAGTCGATCGTCTACTGTCGAGCGTGTGAGCAAGAACAGGGCCACGGCCTCGAGTTGACCGAGGACGCGGAGTTCAAGATGTACTGCCTCGAGTGTGAGACGGCGATAACGACGGGGTAATTCGGCGTGGGTTCTCCGCCACAGCCCGTCAGTGAGTGACCGATCAGCTGTCGTTCGGCGAGTAGTTCGGTGCCTCGTCGGTGATGACGACGTCGTGGGCGTGGCTTTCGGCCTGACCCGCAGGTGAGATCCGGACGAACTCGCTTCGCTCTTTGAACTCGGGGATGGTCGCCGCGCCGACGTACCCCATGCCGGACTGCATCCCGCCGGCGAGCTGGTGAAGTTCGGACTTGAGCGGACCTTTGTAGGGCGTGGCGGCCTCGACGCCCTCGGGGACGTACTCGTCGTCTTCCTCGGGCTCTTCCTTGAGGTACCGGTCGCTGTCACCGGATTTCATCGCGCCGACGCTGCCCATCCCGCGGTACTGCTTGTACTTCTTGCCGTTCATCGTGACGACGCGGCCGGGCGCTTCCTCGGTGCCGGCGAAATAGGAGCCGAGCATGACCGCGTCAGCGCCGGCGGCGACGGCCTTGATCGCGTCGCCGGAGTAGCGGATGCCGCCGTCGGCGATCACGGGAACGCCGTGCTCGCTCGCGACGTCTGCGACCTGTGAGACGGCCGTGATCTGGGGCATGCCCGCCCCCGAGACGACGCGCGTGGTACAGATCGAACCGGGGCCGATGCCCACTTTGATGCCGTCTGCGAAGTCGACGAGTTCCGCGGCTGCTTCCCGGGTGCCGACGTTGCCAACCACGACGTCGGCCTCGACTGCGGATTCGATCTCTTTCGCGCCGTCGATGACGTTCCGGTTGTGCGCGTGAGCAGTGTCGATGAACAGAATGTCGGCACCGGCCTCGTCGGCTGCCTCGGCACGATCCATCTCGAACGGACTGACCGCGACGCCGAGCCGGAGCCGACCCTCCTCGTCCCGGACGGCCTCGCCGTACTCTCGGCGCTGGAGGATTCCCTGCATCGTCACCAGCCCGACGAGTAGATTCTCGTCGTCGACCACGGGGACGCGCTCGATCTTGTGCTCGTACATCAGTTCGAAGGCCTCCCGAGCCTCGACGTCCTCGTCGGCGGTGACGACCTCGTCGGTCATGGCCTCCGTGACCTGGTCGTCCTCGTTGACCTCGAGGTGGGGCCGGATGTCCGTACTCGAAATGATCCCCAGTACCTCGCCGTTGGTGTTGACGACGGGAGCGCCGCCGACGCCCTCGCGGGCCATGACCTCGTCGACCTCGCGGACGGTCATCTCGGGGTCGGCGGTGACGACCGCCTCGTGGGGGATGATGAGTTCGTCGGCGCTCTTGACGCGGTCGATCTCCTCGACCATCTGGTCGATGGTCATGTTGCGGTGGAGGACCCCCAGCCCGCCGTGGCGTGCCATCGCGATCGCCATGTCGCTCTCGGTGACGGTGTCCATCGCCGCCGAGAGGATCGGGACCGACACCTCGACGGATTTCGAGACGTTCGAGGTGAGATCGGCCTCGTCGGGCTCGACGC
The DNA here is from genome assembly GCF_002156705.1 of Natrarchaeobaculum aegyptiacum. NCBI lineage: Archaea > Methanobacteriati > Methanobacteriota > Halobacteria > Halobacteriales > Natrialbaceae > Natrarchaeobaculum > Natrarchaeobaculum aegyptiacum. The sequence goes on along the minus strand of NZ_CP019893.1, from coordinate 229,180 downwards.
GACTCTCCTTGGGGCGCAGGAGGACGTCGTCGAAGGTCAGCGCTTCCGGTACCTCGAGTTTCGAAGAATAGGGCTCGTGCTCGGGAACGTCGTTCGCCATGTAAACCGTCGGAACGCGCGGGCAAAAAGCGTTGCGAGATCGAAACCCCGTGTGACCCGCTCACGAGTCCCTTCGTGACTGCCTCGACGTGACGAGTGGCGAGTGACGACGACGGGACACGTCTCGTCCGGGCGCTCAGGCGTCGAACTCGAGTTCGTCTTCGGGATACCGGCTCTTGCAGTTCAGACACTGGTATCCGCCCTCGACGTGCTCGTAGAGGCGTTCGCCGCAGTTGCGACATCGACCGTAGGGGTGGGTCATCGTCTCGTCTCTGGGAGCGAGACGGAATAAGTTCTCCCCCTCGGAGGGCCGGTCGTGGTCGGCCGGTGGGTACAGCAGGTGTCCAGCCTCGAGTACGGTGAGCGATGGGATTACACGGTTCGAGCCCCGAGAACGGCCATGGACGATCACACGGCCGACCCGACGGTCGACCCGCCGCCGACGGGCCGACAGCCGACTGGCTGGGACCCAGACGCGGGCCGCTGGGAGCACGCAACGCTCCGACAGGCGACCCGACACGGCGTCCGGCTATTCAACGACAGGGCCTTCCACGAGTCTCACGACTGTTTCGAACTCGAGTGGTACAACTACGGTTCCGGCTCCATCGAGAGCCAGTTCCTCCACGGGATGGTTCAGGTCGCCGCTGGCGCGTACAAGCATTTCGACTTCGAAAACGACGAGGGAATGCGCAGCCTCTTCCAGACCTCGCTGCAGTACTTTCAGGGCGTCCCGCCCGATTTCTACGGCGTCGACGTCCTCGACGTCCGGACGACGGTCACGAACGCCCTCGAAGACCCCGGGGTGCTCGACGGGTGGAAGATCGTCCTCGACGCTCGGATCCAGACGGCGACCGACACAGATTACGCCTACCTCGAGGCGCTCGAAGAGTAACCTTCCTGTCGCGAGACGGGTGTGCGTCGCTCCTGACGCCGGTAACCACACCCTTCTCCTCGGGCCGGGTGTGAACGAACCGAACGGCATTTCAGCGTCGCGTCCAATGTGCAGGCGATGAGAGTTGCACAGCTCGGATCCGGGACGCCCGAGGTCGCGGTGGTCGCTGGCGTCCACGGAGACGAACCCTCCGGCGTCAGGGCCGTCGAACAGTTGCTCGAGGAACGGCCGTCGGTCGAGCGCCCCGTCAAACTCGTCATCGCGAACGAACGAGCGATCGAATGCGGAGTTCGGTACCTCGAGGAGGACCTGAACCGTGCGTTTCCGGGTGATCCGGACGCCGCCACTCACGAAGGGCGGCTCGCGCACCGACTCACCGACGAGCTCGCCGACTGCCTGACGTTCTCGATGCACTCGACGCAGAGTCACGCCGAGCCGTTCGCTATCGTCGACGGTGTGGGAGACCTCACGCGGCGGATCGTCCCCCAGCTACCGGTTTCGGCGATGGTCGAAACGGGGAACTTCGCCGATGGGCGACTGTTCTCGACGATCGAGACGATCGAAGTCGAGTGTGGTCTCCAGGGCTCCGAACGGGCGATCCAGAACGCCCACCGGTTGCTCCGGGCGTTTCTCACCGCCGTGGGCGTGCTGCCCGGCGATACGGTTCGCACGGAGGTTCCGGTCTACCAGCTTACCGACGTCATCGACAAGCAGCGAGCAGAGACGTACGAAGTCTTCGTCGAGAACTTCGTCGAAGTCGAGACCGGCGAGACGTTCGCTGCCGCCGACGGGATCGAACAGGTCGCCGACGAATCGTTCTACCCGGTCCTCATGTCCCCGTACGGCTACCAGGACGTCTTCGGGTACACGGCAGACCGCATCGACGTCCTGACGCCGCCACCGGCAGCCGACTGATACGCGGTCGACAGCCGACCGGACGACCGACCCTGGCGACAGTCGTCTGGTGTCCACGCTCGGGCGCGAGCGGCGTCGGAGATACGGTCAAGTTTCCCCGAGTCGGAAGCCTTGATACGTCGGGATTACCTTCCTCCGGTACTGACTATGACGTGGCTCTTCGTGGCGACGATCGCGGAGCTGTTCCCCCACGGGATCAGCCACTACGCGATCGGTGGGTTGCTCGTCGGCCTCGGAACGGCCGTGATCTACCTCGGGACCGGTATCCCCGCAGGCGCGAGTACGTTCCTCGAGTCGACGCTCTCGTACGTCTCCGACCGATCGCGCTTCCAGCAGTATCGTGCCTCTCGAGACTGGCGGGTCGTCTTCACCCTCGGCATCGTCGCCGGGGCGGCCGTCTACGCGCTGACGTTCCAGTCCGGCCTGCTCTCGAGCGGGCTCCACCAGACGGCGACGACGGGCGAGTTACGCGACATCGGCGGGATCACGATCTGGCTGACCGACGTCCAGCCGTGGCGGCTGTTCCTCGGGGGGATCCTCATCGGGATCGGGACCCGGCTCGGCAAGGGGTGTACCTCGGGCCACGGCGTCTGTGGCGTCGGCTCGGCCTCGTCCGCTTCGTTCGTCGGCGTCGCGACCTTCCTGCTGGTCGCCATCGGCGTTGCGCAACTCGTGATGGCGCTGGGGGTGAGTCCGTAATGGGCGAGAGCCGACCGGAGGGAGGGTCTCGGAAACGCGAACGGGGAGTGAAACGACCCGTGAGTCGCGAGATCCGAGTTACGCGAGGGTCTCGGAAACGCGAACGGGGAGTGAAACGACCCGTGAGTCGCGAGATCCGAGTTACGCGAGGGTCTCGGAAACGCGAACGGGGAGTGAAACGACCCGTGAGTCGCGAGATCCGAGTTACGCGAGGGTCTCGGAAACGCGAACGGGGAGTGAAACGACCCGTGAGTCGCGATCACCGACTGGGACGGGGGTGTGAGCGATGAGCGCCCAGCACGAACAGCACCCGCTGTTCCTCCCGCTCGTGTTCGTCGGCGGGCTGATATTCGGGTTCGGCCTCGGATTCAGCCACATGGCCCAGCCGGAGGTCGTCCTCAACTTCCTCCAGCTGTCGGACCTCGGACTGCTGTTCGTCATGGGCGGGGCGGCGGTCGTCACCGGGCTGACTTTCTTCGGGATCACATTCGTCCGCGGGGACGCGCCGCTGACAGGTGCGCCCTACGCCCGCCGGCTCAAATCGCTCGACCGTAACGTCGTCTTCGGCGGCGCCATCTTCGGCGTCGGATGGGGGCTCTCCGGCATCTGCCCGGGAGCCGCCTACGCCAGCCTCGGCGTCGGCAACGTCGTGATCCTCTACGGCATCGCCGGCATGTTCGTCGGCGCGTACCTCCAGGGCGTCGTCCGCTCGAGCCCGCTCGGCGAGGACTCGAGTGCGTCGGCAGCCGACTGAGCCGGGCTGGTGTCTCCGAGTTCCTGTCGCTGGTCGCTTCTCTCTCCGTGTTTGCAGTCCTCGCCTCGAGATACCCGACCGGCGGTACCGGTGACGCAAGGCCTATCCCCCGCGACCGACATATGACGGACATGGACTTCCCACCGAACCAGGGGCTCGATCAGGACGAAGTAAACGAGCAGGTCGAGACGACCATCGAAGAAAACGAGGTCGTCCTCTTCATGAAGGGAACGAAGCTCATGCCGCAGTGTGGCTACTCGCGGCGCGCACTGGGGCTCATCGACCAGTACTGTGACGAGTACGAGACCGTCGACGTCCTCGAGTCCCTCGCCGAATATCGCAACGCACTCGAGGCCCACAGCGGCTGGGAGACCATCCCCCAGACGTACGTCGACGGCGAGTTCGTCGGCGGCTCTGACATCCTCGCGGAACTCGAGGAACGCGGCGAACTGGCCGCGACGCTCGACGCGGAGTAGAACGGGCCTGCGTCCCAGTCTGAGTGCTGGGGCGCGAGCACGACGGACGAGGTGCCCGCACTCGAGGGGCAATAGCGTTGTGCGAATGGGCATCGTGCGAGCACGCCAGCGATCAATGAACAGAAGGCAGAGGTAAATTCATCCAGATACGAACGTGACGCAGGTAATAGCAGATCATATAAGTCACGCACTCGTACTAGGAACCCAGCGACCTCGCCGTAGATCATCCCCCACTATGTCAACAGAGGAATCCAGTCACGTATATCGGTTGCATTCGACGCTCGAACTCCCGCTCGAAGATCTTCGAGAACACATCGACGAGGCGGAGTATCCCGACGGCGTCGACGACGTCGAGATCACGCGGCGAAACAACACGCTCATCCTCAAAGCCGTCGCCGAGGACACCTCGGTCAGCAAGTACACGCCGACGGCCCAGTTGAAAGCGAGCGTCACCGAAAACCGCGTCTACGAAGAGGACCCCGACGAGCGACGCAACTCCTTCCGCTGGGACGAAGAGGAAGAAGAGGAGATCGAATCCGAACTCGTCGAGTTCGCGGCGTTCAAGGGCGACCGTGAGACCGTCCTCCAGAACTCGCTGTTGCAGTACGAGATGTTCCTCGTCCTCTGTGACATCGCCGAAGCCGCCGAGAAAGGGACCTTGACGGCCATCTCCCAGCAAGGTGGCGAACTCGAGGCGACCCGGATCGTCGAGGGCGAACCGCGACCAGCGAACATCGAAGTCGTCGAAGGACCGCGCGATCACGGCTCCGGGGAAAGCGGGGTCAACTGGCGGGACAACAAGTTCATCAGCGACTAACGCGCGAATCGAGAGACGGCGAGCCGCCTTCTGCGAGCGGACGGACTCCGAACGAACTACCGCGGAGATGTTCCCCGGTTCCCCCTCGAGATTGACCTGTCAGCAGTCACTCTCACACTCGGGGCGGCCGTTCAGTTTCCCTGTAGGTCTCGATTTCCAATCGAATTGCGGCCCTCGAACACCCGAGTTTCGCGACCTCGCTATCGACGCGCTCTCGTCGAGCCGTGGACGCGACGGCCACGGGTTGCCGGTCGTGTGTGTCATACCCAAAGGCGGGGATTTCGTCCCGGTAACTAACTGATAACGAAGGTGCACCTTCCGGAACGGGTGAGTGCCATGTTCCACGAGGTGCGACCGCTCACTTTTGCACCGTCCCCACCTGGCTTGCCCTCCAGTTCGGCGTGTCGTGTGACACGAAACCAGGCACGAGCCGGCCTCGAGTCGGCGGGTGAGGCCTGATGCGAGTCTGCTCAGTCGTCGGCGCGCGCCCCCAGTTCGTCAAGGCGGCCGTCGTCTCCCGGAAGCTCCGGGACGTCGGCGAGGAGATCCTCGTTCACACGGGCCAGCACTACGACGAGGAACTCTCGGACGTCTTCTTCGACGAACTCGACATCCCCGAGCCCGAGTACAACCTCGGCGTCGAGTCGGACACCCACGGTCGCCAGACCGCTGCGATGATCGCCGAACTCGAGCCGGTCGTCGAGGCGGAAGATCCCGACGCGCTCTTGCTGTACGGCGACACGAACTCGACGCTGGCGGGTGCGATCGTCGGCTCGAAGCGGGACCTGCTGGTCGCTCACGTCGAAGCGGGGCTGCGCAGCGAGAACCGGTCGATGCCCGAGGAGATCAACCGAATCCTGACCGACCACGCTGCGGACTACTGTTTCGCCCCGAGCGAGGAGGCCGTCGCGAACCTCGCCGCGGAAGGCGTCACAGACGGCGTCTACCTCACCGGTGACGTGATGTACGACGCGATTCTCGACGCACGAGAGCGCTCCCGCCGCCAGTCGACGATCGTCGAGGACGTCGGTCTCGAAGAAGGAGCGTTCGTCCTCGCAACGGTTCATCGGGCGAGCAACACGGACGATCGTGCGAACCTTGCCGCGATCGTCGACGGACTCGCGGCCTCGCCGCGGCCGGTGGTGTTTCCCGCGCACCCGCGCACGGTGGCGAGTTTGCGGGAGTACGGTCTCTGGAAACGCGCGACCGAACAGCTCGAGGTGATCGAACCGCAGGGCTACCTCGACTTCGTGCGCTTGCTCGACGCGGCCGAACGCGTGGCCACGGACTCCGGCGGCGTCCAGAAGGAGGCTTTTTTCCTCGGGACGCGGTGTCTGACGCTCCGGGAGGAGACCGAGTGGGTGGAGACGGTCGAGTGCGGCTGGAATCGACTCGTTGGTCCCGACGAGCGGGCGATCCGCGAGGGATTGCACGCCGACTGGGAACCGGCGTCGAATCCCCATCCGTACGGCGACGGCACCGCCGGCGAGCGAATCGTCGGGCTGCTCGAGGAACAGCTTGCCGCCGACGCGTCGGTTCAGACGCTCGAGCCAGCCTCACTCGACTGAGCCGGGCTCTCTTCGGCTCGGCGGTCCAGCCACCGGAGACCGCCGACCGAAGTTCCGTCAGAGGTTTCCGGTCCCCCAAAGGGTTTACACCTTCTAATTATATCTAATTACACTTCATGCCAGCCAACTTCCCCGAGTACGTCGACGTCGATTACGACGAGGGCGACGGCGAGACACCTGCGGACTATCCGCACATTCAGGACAAGATCGAGAAGGCGATCGAGGTAACCCGGGAGGGACTCGAGAGCTACGAGAACCCGGCCGTGATGTGGACCGGCGGCAAGGACTCGACGCTCGTGCTCTACTTCGTCACGGAGGTCGCAGACCGGTTCGACCTCGAGGTACCGCCGGCGATCTTTATCGATCACTTCCAGCACTTCGAGGAGATCCACGACTTCGTCGACCACTGGGCCGACGAGTGGGATCTCGAGGTCATCTACGCGCGTAACGAGGACATCGGTGACTACGTCGACGAAAACGGTCTCACGCCGGGCGACGAGATCGAGATCGCAGAACTTTCCGAGCACAACCGTCACCACGTCGAGAACATCCTCGAGTACGACGACGAGACGTTCCCGTTCCTGCTCGACACCTACGCGGGCAACCACCTCCTGAAGACCGTCGCGCTCAACGACGCCCTCGAAGAGCACGACGTCGACGGCGTCATCTCGGGCGTCCGCTGGGACGAACAGGAAGCCCGCGCCGACGAGACGTTCTTCTCGCCGCGACACGATCCCGATATCTATCCGCCACACGACCGCATTCAGCCCATCCTGCAGTTCGACGAGGCCGCGGTCTGGGAGGCGTTCTGGAACTTCGTCGTCCCGGACACCGTCGCGGAGTTCCCGGACGACGGCTACGTTCCCGAGGGCAAGGACGACCTCCCGGACGACCTCGAGCCGTTCGACACGCCCGTCTCCCCGAAGTACTGGGAGGGCTTCCGGTCGCTCGGCAGCGAGATCAGCACCGAAAAGACCGAAGACGACCCCGCCTGGCTGCAGGACCTCGAGGGTACCACCGAGCGTGCGGGCCGCGCACAGGACAAGGAGGACCTGATGGAGCGCCTGCGCGACCTCGGTTACATGTAACCTCCCGTCGGCGCGCTCGAGCGGACGCTGACCAACCGTCGTGGTTCCGAATTACTATACGCTCGTGAGTGAAGCGTTCGAACAGCCATGACCATCTATCGAACGCGCGGGGCACTTCGTCACCAGATTCGGGACGTGCTGAACTTCTACTACCCCGAGTGTATCGACTCGTCAGACGGCGGCTACGTTGCCCAGCTCGACGAGCGCGACGGCCACGTCTACGATACGCAGACGAAACACCTCGTCGCCACGGCACGGGCCGTCCACAACTTCAGCGCTGGCGTCCTGCTCGAGGGGCCAGACTGGTGTCGACAGGCCGCCGAACACGGTCTCCAGTTCCTCTCGACGGTCCACTGGGACGACGACCGAGAGGGCTACGACTGGCTGCTCGAGGGGCGAACCCCCGTCGAACAACGACGGTACTGTTACGGGCACGCGTTCGTCCTCCTTGCCGGCGCACGGGCCCATCAGGCCGGAATTCCCGGCGGTCGCGCCGAACTCGAGCGCGCCTACGAGGTGCTCGAGGAACACTTCTGGGAGCCCGACCACGGCCTGTACGCCGATCAGGCCACGCCGGACTGGTCGACACTCGAGTCCTACCGCGGGCAAAACGCGAACATGCACTCCTGTGAGGCACTGCTCGCGGCCTACGAGGCGACTGGCGAACAACGGTTCCTCGAGCGTGCCCACACCGTCGCCGACCGCTTTACGCGCGAAGTGACGAACGCGACCGACGGCCTGCTCTGGGAGCACTACACCGACGACTGGGAACCGGACCTCTCGTACAACGCGGACCAGCCGGGTCACCAGTTCCGGCCGCCGGGCTACCAGCCGGGCCACCACGCCGAGTGGGCGAAACTCCTGGTGGTGCTCGCTGATCACCTGTCACCGGAGTGGCCCCTCGAGCGGGCCCGCGAGCTGTTCGACGTCGCGGTCGACCTCGGCTGGGACGACGAGCACGGCGGCCTCTACTACACGGTCGAGGCGGATGGCGAGCCCATCGTCGCCGACAAGTACGGCTGGGTGCACACGGAAGCGATCGGTGCCAGCGCACTCCTGAGTCGCTTCGACGACGCCTACGGCGAGTGGTACGACCGGCTCTGGGCGTACTCACGGGAGCACCTGATCAATCCACGATACGGGAACTGGTACGAACGATTGACTCGCGAGCACGCACGAGACGGCCCCAATCACGGCCCAGAAGTCGAGCCGGGCTACCATCCGCTCACGAACTGCTGGCTCGCTCTGCGGGCACTCGAGGCGGCGCCGGCGGCCTTCGACGGCTGATCGGCTCGTCGGCTCCTCACCGGACCGCGGCGTACCCGCGGGCGATCCGTCGACTCGAGGCGAGCGTGGCGTAGGCCCCCACCAGTGACCCGACGACGGTGAAGATGCCGCCAAGATCGACGAGGGTGCCTGCGATGGCGACGCCGAGGAGGAAGATGACGGCTCCCGACGCCCAGCCGACGAAGTACGCGGCGTGGCCTGCGACGCCGATGAGATCCGTGAAACCGGCACGGAGCGATCCCTCGCGCACGGTGTTGGCGAGCGCGATGGGAAGGACGTAGGCGTAGCCAGCGAGGAGGACGAGCACCGTGGTCGATCCAGCAAGCAGGAAGAGCGCCTGGTCCTGATCCGGCGGTTCGCCGGCACCGAGGAACAGCTGGACGGCGACGAGTGCCGCCCCGACCGGAACGATTCCGTAGCCGATCGTCAGGACGCTGGCAGTGAGACCGCGAACGAGAACGGAGCGCTCGAGAAACGACGGTGGCTCCGGTTCGCTACCACGTGCAAGGAGTGTCCCAGCGTAGCCCAGAAGCGGCACGAGCGCGACCAGCGGGAGGGCGATCGCGTGGACGAAGACGCAGAGCCACGCGGCGATCACGGCTTTCTCGCCGTAGTCACCGCGGATCGGGTACCGGAGCGCCTCCCACATATCTGTCACTCCTCACGCCGACGGTTTACGCCTTGCGAGGTGAGCGACGAAGCCGGCCGTGAATGATCGATACGTGATACGTTCGAGCGCCAACCTTACACGGCAGGTTGACCAGAGCTGGCGACGATTCGATCGCTATATGTGCTCCTCGTGATCGATCAAAACTCGTCTGCACGGAGCCGATATCCGGGCAAATTGTGTAATACAGTCTACTACTCGTCCCAGAGTAAATACCATAATCTTATGTGATCGCCCGTCGAAGACCGTGACAGATATCGGTGCTATGACAGGGGATAATACCATTTCACGGAGACGGTACGTGCAGGCAACTGGCGCAATTGGCGTCGCAGCACTCGCAGGATGTGCTGACGACGAGCCAGTGGATGCAGACGGCGAACAGCTCGAGATCGTCCACTGGTGGACCGCAGGTGGGGAAGAGGAGGCGTTCAACGCTCTCGTCGAGGGATTCGAGGCTGAGACCGACTACGAGGCCGACCCGAACCCGGCTCCGGGGGGCGCCGGGACGGCGATCGACGCCCAGGTCCAGACCCGAGTGCTCGACGAGGACCCGCCGGGGACCTTCCAGATCTGGCCCGGTGAAGCGCTGCGCACGTACACCGACGCGGACGCTCTCGAGTCGGTCGGCGACCTCTGGGAGGACCAGGACGCCTACCTCGACAGCGTCGTCGAGGCTTCGAGCCCCGACGGTACCGTCGTCGCAGTGCCGATCAACATCCACCGCCTGAACAACGTCTTCTACAACACCGAGGTGCTCGAAGACGCTGGCGTCGACCCCGACGACCTCGGGAGTCCCGAGGACCTGCTCGAGGCGTTCGAGGCAGCCGACGACGAGGGATACGTCGGACTCGCCCAGCAGACCCAGGAGCCGTGGGGTATCCTCCAGCTCTGGGAGGTCGTCTTCACCGGCCAGCACGGCGTCGACGCGTTCCAGCAGTTCCTAGACGGTGACGCCGCTTCCCTCGAAGACGAAATTCAGGAATCTCTCGAACTCGTCGAGGAGATGAGCGAATACTTCAACGAGGACGCGGCCACGGTCTCGTGGGACGAGGCCAACGCCGACGTGATCACTGGCGACGCTGCCTTCCACCACAACGGCGACTGGGCGGCCGGCGAGTACCAGGGTGAAGACGACTTCGAGTACGGTGAAGACTGGGACTACATGCCCTTCCCCGGAACCGAAGACGTCTACACGATGGTGATGGACGCGTTCGTCATGCCGACGAACAACCCGACACCTGATGCCACCGAGGCGTTCATCGAGTACTGTTCCACCGCCGATGCCCAGGAGCGGTTCAACCCGCACAAGGGGTCGATCCCGCCACGAACGGACGTCCCGACCGACGAGTTCCCGCCGTTCCTGCAGGACCAGATGGCGGACTTCGAGGCCTCGAGCGAACAGGTCACCTCAATCTCTCACGGGAGCGGTCTCGAGCCCGGAATCGCCAACGAAGTCGAAGAGGAGTTTGCGGTGTTCACCGACAACTGGGACCCCGAGCAGACCACCCAGGACCTCATCAACCTCTTCTAGGGGAAACGAGCCAGTATCGTATGGACTTTGACATACGGCGAGTTTTCGAACGGCTTCCTCGCGTGAGCCGCGGCGACGGATCGAGTAGTGAGACCAGCGGCGAGTCGAGCGATAGCGGCGCAACCGTCTGCACCGACGGCGGGACGGCGTCGCCGTCGACTGCCACACCGTCGACGACCACCGACGAGACCGATCGGGTCAGTCGGCTTCGACACAGCGACTTCGTTCAGGCGATTCCGTTCTGGCTCCCGCCGGCGATTCTCGTCGGACTGTTCGTCTACGGTGCAGTCAGCTGGAACCTGCTCATCTCGCTGACCGACTGGAGCGGCCTCGCCCAGCCGGAGTACACCGACCTGACCCTCGAGATGTACACCCAGATGCCGGGTGATCCGTCGTTCGTCGCGGCGTTCCGGAACACGATCGTCCTGTTGATCGCGTTCACGGTCGTCTCACTTGCGGTCGGGCTGGTCCTCGCGATCCTCGTCGACCAGAACATCCGCTTCGAGAATACGTTCCGGACGATCTACCTGCTCCCGATGGCGCTGTCGTTCGTCGTGACGGCGATCTTCTGGTCGTGGATGTACAATCCGTCGACCGGGACGATCAACGTCGTGCTGTCGACCATCGGTCTGGACTTCCTCACGATGGACTGGATCGGTGACCCGCGGACGCGGCTCGCGGCGATCATCTTCGCGCTCACCTGGCAATTCAGTGGCTACGCGATGGTCGTCTACCTCGCGGGCCTGCGAGCGATCCCGGACGCCCACTACGAGGCAGCGAAAGTCGACGGCGCGAGTACGTTTCGAATGTACCGCCGGGTCATCGTCCCGCAACTCAGCGCGGCGACGACCTCCGCGGCGGTCGTCCTCATGGTGTTCGCGCTGAAGGCGTTCGACTTCATCTTCGTGATGTTCGGCGACACGCCGGGACGGTCAGCGGACATCCTCGCGGTGATGATGTTCCGCGTGGCGTTCTCGCGAACCGAATGGGCCTACGGGGCGGCCATCGCGACCGTCCTCTTCCTGATGGCGCTCTCGGTCGTCGCGCCGTACCTGTACATGCAGTACAAACGAGGTGATCTCTAATGTGGACGCTCCCCGCACCGATTCGCACCCGACGTACCGCCCACCACCGGGGTGACCGACGATGACAGCTACAGAAGCTTCCGCCCGCGACGGACTCCGGGATCGCCTCTCGGCGTCGCTCGAGAGGTTCGACCGACAGCGGGTCGCCCTCTACGCGCTCCTGGTGGGGCTCGTTGCCTTCTACCTCTCGCCGCTGTGGGGCGGCCTGACGACGGCGTTCAAGACCCAGACCGGATTCGTCCGGACGACGCCGCTCGCACCGCCGACCCCGGAGTGGTTCACGGTCGAGCCGTGGGAACTCGCGTTCCAGACCGTCCAGGGCGGACTCGTCAACAGCGTCACGTTCGTCGTCCCCGCGACGATCCTCTCGGCGCTGCTGGGCAGCCTCGCCGCCTACGGCCTGACGAAACTCTCCTGGCGCGGCCAGGTGGGCATCCTCGTGCTGTTCCTCGCGGGTGTCTTCCTGCCGTACCAGTCGGTGCTGGTGCCACTGCGCCAGTTCTGGTCGGCTGTCGGCCTCGAGTCGTGGCTGGCGTTCGCCCCGTTCCTCGCCGAGCGGGCGGACCTGATCGAACTCACGATCACCCACACGGCCTACGGCATCCCCATCTGTACGATCCTCTTTCGGTCGTACTACAAGACGATGGACGACGAGATGATCGAGGCGGCGAAAATCGACGGCGCGAGCGCGTTTGGCATCTACCGACGGATCATCTTCCCGCTGTCGCTGCCGATGTTCGCGGTGGCGCTGATCTACCAGTTCACCCAGATCTGGAACGACCTGCTGTTCGCGCTCGTGCTCGTCAGCACGCGATCGAACTACGTCGTCACCCAGTCGCTAAACGAATTACAGGGATCGATGTCACAGGAGTACAACATCCAGATGGCCGGCGCGTTCATCGCCGCCTTGCCGACGATCGTCATCTACGTCGTCTTCGGCCGGCAGTTCGCGAAAGGGATCACGGGGGCATCATGATCGACCGCAGGCCGACTGTCGACGCATCGACGACGAGAGCTACCACGCAGACAGCCGAACCACCTACAACCACGATTCGACGCGCGATCACGACCATGACACCGAACACAGCCCAACACACGCATCGGACGGTGACCACCCATGGCTGACCTCTCCCTCGAGCACGTCACGAAGCGGTTCGACGACGGCGACGACCAGATCGTCGCGGTCGACGACGTCTCGATCGAGATCGACGACGGCGAGTTCCTCGTCCTCGTCGGCCCCTCCGGCTGCGGGAAGTCGACGACCCTGCGGATGATCGCCGGTCTCGAGACTATCTCGGACGGCGCGATCACCATCGACGGCGAGGTCGTCAACGACCGACCGGCCCAGCGACGGGACATCGCGATGGTGTTCCAGAGCTACGCGCTGTACCCCCACATGACAGTCCGGGAGAACATGCGCTTCGGGCTCGAGGAGTCGACCGAGTTGGACGACGAGACGATGGACTCCCGCGTCGAAGAGACCGCGACCTTGCTCGAAATCGACGATCTGCTCGAGCGCAAGCCGGGCGAACTCTCCGGTGGTCAGCAACAGCGCGTCGCGCTCGGACGGGCGATCGTTCGCGACCCCGCGGTCTTCCTGATGGACGAACCGCTGAGCAACCTCGACGCGAAACTCCGATCCGGCATGCGAATGGAGCTCCAGCGCCTGCAGGACGACCTCGACGTGACGACAATCTACGTTACCCACGACCAGACGGAGGCGATGACGATGGGCGACCGGATTGCTATCCTGAACGACGGGGAACTCCAGCAGGTGGCGACCCCACTCGAGTGTTACCACCGGCCGAACAACCTGTTCGTCGCCGGCTTCATCGGCGAACCCTCGATGAACTTCTTCGACGTCACGCTCGAGGGCGACCACCTCGTCGGTGACGGCTTCGAGTACCCGCTCTCGGAGCCCGTTCGCGAGAACCTCGGGGATACCACCGATCTGGTCCTCGGTGTTCGACCCGAGGACGTCGAGATTTACGACGCTCGAGACGGCGACCACGACTTCCCGGTACACGTCGACGTGGTCGAACCGATGGGCAACGAGAACAACCTCCTCGTGGGCTTCGAGGCCGACGAGAACGACGCGACCTTCAACGTCACCGTCGAAGGAATGCGCCGGATCGACCCCGACACCACGTACGTCGCTCATTTCCCCGAATCGGCAGTTCACGTCTTCGACCGCCGTAGCGGCACCGCCCTCCACAACCGCGAGATCGAAGCCGAAGCCGAACTGCTCGAGTCACGACTGTAGCCGGACGGTCGTCTCTCGTGTGCTCTCTCTGCGTTTCCGTGAGATCCAGCAACGGTACCGGTGACGGCCGTCCGACGAAGCGCCGCACGACCAGTGACGGCGAGTCGTACCGCCGACGTGGCCGACTCGAGAATCAGTCAGTTCGTCGCGCGGTACTCGCCGTGTTTGACCCCGATCGCGAGCATGATCGCGCCGAAGATCGCCATCGACGGCAGCACCATCATCATGATCGTCTGTGTGGTCATCGGTGCCATCGGCGTCACTTCCGGCAAGACGTACAGTGAGCCGATACCGACGGCGAGCACCAGCACGAACGCGCCAATCGTCTTCGGTACGTCGAGTCCCATAGCTGGCCGTTAGCAGTGACGGCAACTAAGCGATCCGAAACCGGCAGCCGTTCACGGGTTTCGAGAACTCGACCACCGCTTGTCGCAACTTACGTTTCTTCCGACGGGCGAACCAGGTTCGCGAGCGAGACGAGGATCCCGAGGAACCAGCCCAGCGGGAACGAGAGGCCGACCCACATGGCGGCGTAGGCAGCGCCCTCGAGTTGGAAGTTCGTCCGCAGCCACTCGTTGACGCCACCGACGAACAGGACGTTGTCGAGGATCCAGACGGCGAAGTCGTAGCTCGGGTCGAGGACGTACGGTGCGAGTGCGGGCGTGACGAGCGCGGCGACCACCGGCGGGAGGAAGATTGCGGTCATCGCGAACGGGTACGCGAGCACGACGGAGGTGACGCGTCCGCCGAACTTCGAGAAGACCGCCGCGAGAGTCGCCGAGATAATCGCGACGACGCTCGCGGCTGCGATCGCCAGGAAGTTTTCGTACGGGAGGCTGATGTAGGCGCTGACGGTCAGGGCACCCCAGACGATGATGGCGACGCCGGTGACGCCGACGATGCCGAGACGCGTTCGCGTCGAGTCGAGTTTCGCCGCGTAGTAGCGGGTCGCGAAGCCGACGACGGTGAGTGGATAGAGGATCAGTAATCCCAGGGTGCCGAAGGCACTCCAGAGGCGATACGCGACTGTCTGTGGAAGCGTCTCCGGTTTCCACTTGCCCATCACGGAGTGGCCGCGGCCTCGCTGGCGTGGAAAGATCAGTTCCATCCACGCCCCGTGGAGCCGCTCGAGGTCGGTCCGTATCGCACCGACGATGCCACCCCGGTTATTGCTCCGGGAGCGGGTAGCCATACGCGAGCCAAAAAGCTGACGTACCGTAAGCTTTCCTTCTCTTTCACGCTCGAAAACAGGTTATCGGTTCGATAGCTGTGGTCCTCGATGGCGTCGAATCGACCGCACGAACGGCGAAAGACGTCTCGAGACTCGAGTCGTACGCTCGTCAGGTTCGACTGTCGAATGGTCTGTCCCATCAGTATGACGCGTTCCACGGTGCGAACCCGGGGTCAACCGTCCGCGTCCGGTCGTCGATGCCGTCGATCCGCTCGCGCTCGTCCGCTGTCAGCTCGAGCTCGAGCGAGGCCCAGTTGTCGCGGATGTGTTCGCCGCCAGTCGCTTTCGGAATCGTCGTCACGCCCTGTTCGCGCAGCCAGGCGAGGCTAACCTGCGCCTCACTCACGTCGCGGGCGGCGGCGATGTCCTGAACGACGGGGTGGTCGAACACGGTACCCCGGGCCAGCGGCGAGTAGGCGACGACGGAGACGTCGTGGTCGGCACAGCTCTCGCGAAGTTCCCGCTGGGGTAACATGGGGTGCATCTCGACCTGATTCGCCAGGATCGGCACGTCACAGACCTCGAGGGCGGTCTCGAGTTGTTCGGGCTGGAAGTTGCTCACGCCAACGTTCTCGATCAGCCCCTCCTCGTGGAGGTGCTCGAACGCAGCGAACGTCTCTTCGGGGTCGTAGGTCCGGGCTGGCCAGTGGACGTACAGCAGGTCGACCGAGTCGACGCCGAGGCGGTCCAGGCTCGCGCGGGTCGTCTCGAGAACGTCGTCGTGTTCGAGGTTCGAGATCCAGACTTTCGTCGCGAGGAAGACCTCCTCGCGATCGACGTCGGCCCGGGCGAGTCCCTCGCCGACGGCCGTCTCGTTGTCGTATGCCTGTGCCGTGTCGATGTGGCGATAGCCACACTCGAGGGCGGTCCGGACACTCTCGGCGCACTGCTCCGGATCGGTGTTCTCCCAGGTTCCGAGCCCGAGCATCGGGATGCCACTGGTCGTCGGGCACGCTGCTGGATCGGAGAGGTCGTCGGTCATGGAGAATGCGTCGGTCAGGAACCGAAAGTGCGTTTGGGTTGCGGGTACCGCGTCGGGGTTCGAGCGACGTCACTCTCGATCGCCGCCTCTCGACTCAGTCGGCGTCCTCGTACAGCCAGTCCCAGGGCCGCTCGCGCTCGAGGGCTGCACTCGCCGCGATCACTGCCTCGTCGTCGAAGCGGCGACCGAGCACCTGGAGACCGACGGGGTGGCCGCGATCGGTCACCCCTGCGGGGACGGATGCAACGGGATGGCCGGTCCAGTTGAACGGCCACGTCAGCGTCCAGTTCCAGTCGCTGACGCGCGGGTCGTCCTCGAGGGCGATGTCCGCGTAAGAGAGCGTCGGCGTCACGAGCAGGTCGTACTCGGCGAGCACCGACTCGACGCTGTCGTAGAAGTCGGTCCTGACGACGCCCGAACGAGCGATATCGGCAGCGCCGAATCGTTCGCCCGCCTCGACCATCGCCAGCAGGCTGTCGGGAACCTCGTCGGGGTGTTCCCGGAGGTCGATGCCGTGTTCTTCCTCGAGCAGGGTCGCCGTCTCGAGGATCGACGTGGTGTACGTCGGCAGGACGGCCGCCTCGAGTTCCGACATGGAGTAGCCGTGATCGAGTGTGACCTCGTCGACGGTGGCGCCGGCGGCCTCGAACGCGGTGACGGCCTCGTCGACGACGGACTGGACCTCCTCGGCCACGTCGAACGCCTCGAGTGCCGGGCTGTAGGCGATCGACCAGCCGTCGACCGGTCGCTCGAGCGCCTCGAGCGGGTCGACCTCGACGGGGACGCTCCGCGGGTCGCTCGCGTCGGGGCCAGCGAGCACCGAGAGCATCAGAGCGGCGTCTGCCACCGTGCGGGTCATCGGCCCCTTCGTCACGTGGTGCGTCGACCGGCCGAACGCGCTCGGACGGCTGTCGTCAGGAACGAGCCCGAAAGTGGGCTTGAGGCCGTAGACGCCACAGAGTGCAGCGGGAATCCGGATCGAGCCGCCGGCGTCGCTCCCGGTGGCGATGGGGGTCATTCGCGCCCCGAGTGCCGCCGCCGAGCCCCCGGACGAGCCGCCAGCGTTCAGGTCCGTGTCGACCGGGGATGCCGTCGGGCCGATCACGCCGTTGTCGGTCGTCCCCTTGTGGCCGAACGCCGGCGTGTTCGTCTTCCCGATGACGATCGCGCCTGCGTCCTCGAGTCGTTCGACCAGCAGCGCCGTCCGGTCGGCCACGTTGTCCGCGAAGAGCGCCGAGCCGTTGGTGTGGCGGACGCCTTCTTTCAGGCCGCCGAGGTCCTTCAGCGCGACCGGGACGCCGTGGAGGGGACCGAGGTCCTCGTCGGTCTCGACTCCATCGAGCGCTCGGTCGGCCTCCGCCGCCGCGTCCCTCGCCTCGTCCGCACAGACCGTGACGAAGGCGTTGATCTCCCCGTCGACGGTCTCGATGCGCTCGAGGTGGGCCTCGACGGCGTCGGTCGCCGTCACCTCGCCGTCTCGAATCCGTCTCGCCAGTTCGGTCGCCGATGCCGCCGTGAGTGTCGAATCGGCTGTCACAGTGGCTGGTGTTCACACTCGACAATCATAATCCCGACCCACGTAATCACCGTGTGACAACGCTACTGGTACATCCGCAACGGCCGGGCCTGCGTGCTCTCTTCCTCGTCGATCGCCTGCATCTGCTGGGCGAGCCGTTCTTTCTGGTCGCGAATCTCTTCGGCGTGATCGACGAGCGCTTCGACCTCGACCTCGAGTCCGGCGATCGGTGCGATAGCCTCCCGGAGGAGAACGCTCGCGGCCTCGGGATCCGGAAACTGGGGATCACACCCGATGACCAGTCCGAGGCTATCGTACTCCCGACGAGCAGCCTGTTCGATGAGTGCACCCGTCGGTCCGGTGACGACGCCATCTTCCGGCGGTGTTGGAACGTCGTGGGCGTCGAGTACAGTAGCGCCGTCACCAGTCGCGACGCCGTACAGCGACGGACCGTTTTCCTCCCGGTCGACAGGTCGCCCGCTCAGGTAGATCGGCGTCGCCTCCTGCTCGACGACCCAGTCCGTGAGACACGTAGCGACGTGCTCGCGGGCATCGGCGTCGACGGGGACGTCGCTCTGCAGAGCGATCAGGTCGTGATTCTCACTGACGTACAGCCGAACCGGCGGGCGGGCAGTGCGGTCGCCGTCGCGATAGACGCCGACCCGCGGCAGCCCCTCACAGTGGACGCTCGCGTAGTAGCGCATCTCGAGCTGGTCGACCAGGTGGTCGGTCGCAATCTTGCCGACCAGTCCCAGCCCGGGAAAGCCCTCGACCAGAATCGGCGACTCGAGCCCCAGGTCGTCCCCCTCGGACCTTTCCGCACCCGATTGCGTCCGTATCGCAGCCATGTCCGGGCGGTTCGGCTGGAGGAGGGATAAAGCCGCTGGCGCACACAGGCGAGGGCGAACTCGCCGACGGGTTCGAAACCGACTAACGACGGGCGCGCGAACGCCTGCGTAATGGAGCCACTCGAGCGGTACCGACCGATTATCGACGACTTCGAGGCGTTCATCGCCGCCTGTGAGCGCCCGCTCGGCACCGCCGTCCGTGTGAACACCATCGCGGCGTCGGTCGAGCACACTCTCGACGTCCTCGAAGAGGAGGGCGTCGCCTACGAGCAGGCCGACTGGAATCCACGGGTGCTGCGACTCGAGACCGACTCGCCGGGGTCGACGTGGACCTCGTTCCACGGCTACACCCACGGGCAGGAGGAGGTCTCGGCCGTCCCGCCAGTCGTTCTCGACCCCCAGCCGGGCGAGCGCGTCTGGGACTGCTGTGCCGCGCCGGGCGGGAAAGCGACTCAGCTCGCGGCGCTGATGGACGACCGCGGAACCGTCGTCGCGAACGACAGCAACCTCGGGCGACTCTCGGCGCTGCGGTTCAACGCCGAGCGACTCGGGGCGACGAGCCTGCTCGTGACGAAGAGCGACGCGCGAAATTACTCGATGAAGCGGCTCTCGTTCGACGAATTCGACCGCGCGCTCGTGGACGTCCCCTGCTCGTGCGAGGGAACGATCCGGAAGAACCCCGACGCGCTAGACGAGTGGTCCGAAGGCTACGTCGACAGCGTTTCGGGCATCCAGAAGGGCATTCTCCGGCGGGCGATCCAGACCACTCGCGAGGGTGGCACCGTCGTCTACTCGACGTGCACGTTCGCCCCCGAGGAGAACGAGGCCGTCGTCCAGCACGCCCTGGAGGAGGAAGACTGCCGTGTCGTCGACTTCGAGGTCGGCCTCGAGCACGACCCCGGCCTCACCGAGTGGCAGGACCGGGCCTTCGACGCGAGTCTCGAGGACGCGATCCGGATCTATCCCCACCAGAACGACACCGGCGGGTTCTTCGTCGCGAAACTGGAGGTGACCGCCTGATGGCTGGAGACGGGGAGGCTGGTGACGAGCAAAACATCGGCCAGCGGTTCGATCGGCTGCCCGAGACGCCCGCCGACCGTACGGTCGAGGGTCGCGTCAGCCGCGAGGAGGTCGTCGACTACTTCGCGGATCGGTTCGGTATCCCGCCCGAGACCTTCGACGACTACACGTTCTGGGAGAAAGGCGCCGGCAAGATCTGGATCTACGCAGGTGAGGCTCCCACCCCGCTCGAGGTCGAGTCGCTGGGGATGACCTGCCTGCGGACCCGGCAGGAACACTGGAAGCCCACGACGGACTTCGTCCAGCGCGTTGGCCACCACGCGACCGGGTGCGTGATCGACCTCGAGCGCGAGCAGGCCGAACGGTTCGCCGACGGCGAGGATCAAGAACTCGAGTGGGACGGCGACTGGGGCTACCTGATCGCCGCTCACTCCCTCGCTGGCGAACGCGCCCCGCTCGGGATCGGGTTGTACGTCCACGGCGAACTGCGGTCGATGGTTCCGAAGGGCCGCCAGCGGGACCTGTAACGCTGTTTCTCTGGATCGGACACACGCACGCTCACGCCAGACGGCCGTGGACGCGAGAGCGGTCACCTCGGCCCTGGCTGCTGTCTCACGCGCGCCGTTTCGCGCTCGAGGAACCGTTTGACAGAGGTGTCGAACCCGTCTTTGCGCTCGAGGAAGACGCCGTGACGAGCGCCGGTAAAGAGTGCGAGTTGCGAGTCGGGGAGCCCGGCGTGGGTCTCCCGAAGGATCGACTCGGGGAAGAAGGGGTCCTCGTCGGCCCCGATGACGAGCGTTCGGGGTTCGATGCCACCGAGGCGGTCCGTCCCGTCGTACTCGCGGACGGCCTCGAACGAGACGACGACGTCCCGGGGCTCTGCCGGGGTCGGCGGCCGGAGCCGACCAACCGTCCGGGAGGCGAGCGGGAAGAGTTTCCGCCGCACCCCGGTGTGCATCGCCTCGAGCAGTTCCGACCGGATTTCGACCCACTCTTCGCCGAGCGCGAGTCCGTGCAGGCGACGGAGCAGCGGCTGGCTATCCGCGGCCACGCGACACCCCGAGACGCCGACGACGAGTTTGTCGACCATGGAGGGGCGTTTGCGGGCCAGTTCCTGTGCGATCAGTCCACCCATCGAGAGCCCGAGGACGGACGCGGGGCCCACCCACGACTCGAGAACGCGCGCGTAGTCCTCGGCCATCGATTCGATGGAGTCGTCCTCGTCGAGGCCACGGGGTCGGCTCACGAGGAAGACGGTGTAGTCGTCTGCGAACCGTTCGAACTGGCGGCGCGCGAGGAGTTCGCCTGCGCGGCCGTACTCGCCGTCGAACATCGCGTCACCGATTCCGGGGATCACGAGCAGCGTCTTCGGTCCGTCGCCGACCCGAACGTAGGGGTAGGTTCCCGCGAGGTGCCCGCGAGCAGACGTCGTCGTCAGAGACATGTTCGAGGAGTCCCACACCGGCGGTCGGAATAAGGGTTGGACGTGCGCGTGCCGTGGGCGGGCGTGCAGCCGGATCGACCCTCCGCTTTCTCAGGTTACATAGGCCGGTGACGCGAAACTCGTGTGTGCCCCTCGGTATCGATTCCGCGCTGCAGGCTCGCGTGTTCGCGGTCTGGAGACGCGTGTTCGACCTCTCCTGGCCCGTGATGGCCGAGCAGGTCCTGCGGACGCTGATGCGGACCACCGACCTCGTCGTCGCCGGGTTCTTCTCACCGGCGGCCGTCGCGGCGGTCGGCCTCGCGGACATCTACGGCCGGCTCCCGCTGTGGTTCGGGCTGGGCGTCGGCGACGGCGCGATCGCCCTTTCGAGTCAGGACACGGGGAGCGGGCAGGTCGCGAACCGGAACGAGGCCGTCACGCAGGCGCTCGGGCTCGGGATTCTGGCCGGGCTCCCGTTCGTCCTGTTCGGACTCGTCGGGAGCTACTGGGCGATCGGCATCCTCGGTGCGGAGGCCGAGACCGTCAGACTCGGCGGGCTCTACCTCGCGATCATCATGGTCACCGCGCCGGCGTTCCACGTGACGATGATCGCCGCCCGGTCGATTCAGGGGACCGGCGATACCCGCACCCCGATGTACGTCAACGCGGGAGCGAACGCGATCAACATCGTCCTCACCGTGACGCTGGCGTTCGGACTCGGCCCGTTCCCGGAACTGTCGATCGTCGGCATCGCACTCGCGACGGCGGTCGGCGATACGCTTGCAGCGCTGACGTTCCTCCTGATCATCCACAGCTCGGTTAGCGACCTCTCGTTCGTTCGCCCCACCAAACTCGTCGTCGCCAGGCAACTGCTGGTCATCAGTGCCCCCAGAATCGCCGAGGGGATCACCGAACTGATCGCCGAGTTCCCGTTCAACGCCATCCTGCTCACATTCGGCACCGAGGTCAACGCGGCCTACCACATCGGTCGCCGGGTCTACCAGCAACTGTCCTCGCCGCTCTCGAGAGGGTACGGCACCGCCGCCAACATCATCTGCGGGCAGTCACTCGGCCGCGGCGACCCCGAGGAGGCGTACTTCAACGGGCTCGCGGCGGCAGGGATCGCGGTCCTCACCGTCGGCGCGCTCGGGGCCGGCATCTTCGCCACCGCCGAGTGGGTCGTCCTCGTGTTCACGCGCGACCCGGCCACGATCGCCTACGCGACCGACTTCGCCCGCGCCTACGCCATCGCGACCGTCCTCATCGCGCTGTACGTCGTCCTCGCGGGCTCGCTCCGCGGCGGCAGCGAGACCCGCCCACCGTTTTACGCCAAAGTCACCGGTGCCGTGTTCTTCCTGCTCGGGATCACCTACGTCTTCGGCGTCCAGCTCGAGTACGGGGTCGTCGCTGCCTACGTCGCCATCGTCGCCGACTGGCTCTGGCGAAACCTGTTCGTCGGCGCAGTCTACCTCCGGAAGGGCTGGCTCGAGCGCGGGACGGCGATGATGCACGAGCGGGGGAGTCTGACGGGCGACGATGACTGAATCGCTGCCGAAGTTCGAGTTGTCACCGCTCGACCACGGTTCCGCCGACTAACCCCTCCCACTCGACCCGATAGCCCAGTTCTGCGAGCACCGCGCTGGCGTCCTCGAGTCCGTGCGCCTCGAGTACTGTCTCGACCTCGGAGAGGCTGAGTCCGGGCTCGATCTCCCGGTCGAGGTCCTCGAGCGTTGACGGCCGCACGAGCGCCCGCCCGACGCGCTCGTGCTCCGGAAAAGCGACGTCGTCGAGGGCGTCCACGCCGACGCCGTGGCGGTCGGCGAGGGTCTCGAGCGTGATCGCGTCCTCGCCGGGGCGCAGTTCTTCTGGCAGCGCCGCGGCCTGGTCGGCGACGAGCTGGCGTTCGTACTCCCGGAGCACGCTCGCGACGTCCTTGAGCCGAACCGACCCGGTATAGGTGATCGCGCGGTGGTCGCGCGCGGCGATTTCCTCGCCGACGCCCAGCGACTCGTCGACGGCAACGACGAGTTCGACGTCCTCGAGGTCCTGTAATTGTGATAACTTCTTCTCGACGTACTCGGGCGTCCAGAAGCCCATGATCTCGAAGTAGACGCGGAAGTCACTGTGCCTGTAATCGAACGCGAAGTCCGGGATCATCACCCGGGTTCCGGTCGCAAGCGGCTCGGGCTCGCGCACGAGGTCCCACTCGAGGTCGAGCGCTGAAAATCGGCCCGCGAAGTCGGCCTCGACGTTGCTGTCGTAGCTGACGTCCGTGATCGGTTCGGCGTCGGGGATTCGAATCGGATCTTCGTGGGAGAGTTCGAGCGTCCGCTCGGTCCCCCGGTCGTCGATGGTCGCCTCGAGGTGCCACGCCTCGGCCGCAGTGACGGTCCGGAGCAGGCGGGCGAACCGGGTGCCGTAGCGTCGGCTCGCACGGAAGAGGTGGGTCGGGCCGGTGACGATCACCTCGCGGTCGCTGGCTGCGTCTCGGTCGTGTTCGAAGTCGGCTTCGGGTGCAGAACCGGACTCGGGACCGGAGGAAGCGGCCGACGGACGCCGAATCTCGTACATCAACCGGAGTCGCTTGACCGCCGAGACCAGCGCCTTCGGATCACTCGAGCGCACCCGGACCTCCGTCGCGTCGAACAGTGCGCTCTGGGCGAGCGAGAGGTTGTACTGAGCGATCAATCCCTCGGGGCCCCACCGTGGCTCGACACGGTCGAGCACCTGACGCTCCTCTAGATCAGCGTAGAGCGCTCGCTGCAAGGTATCCGGCGAGACGCCCACCGCCTCGCCGGCGCGGATGTAGGCCATCGCGCGTTCGTCCTCGGTGACGACGCCGACGGCCTCGGCGGCTTCGAACACGGCACGGCGGGCGCGTTCGGGCTCGATCGCCGCCTCGGTCTCGAAGGACGCGTCGCGCTCGACCAGCGCGGCCAGCCCACGGACCAGCTTGAAGTCCTCGTGGTCGCGCTCGAGGTCGGTCAGTGCGGCCTCGAGTGTCGCCCGCGGCTCGCCGACGTGGCCCTGGTAGGTGCCGATGACCCGAGCGGCGAGCGGGCGGTGCTCGCGGTCGGCGAACTGGGGGTGATAGCCCCCGCCGGCCCGCGAGACCCGACGCAGGTCCTTCGGTAGCATTCGCCTCGAGTTGGCAGCGGGAGAACAAAAACGGTCCGTTCGGTGCAACGCGCGCCACCGTGGCCGCGACCACCACCGCGCCTGAGGGTACAAGCCGGTTCGTTATCCGCCTCTCCGTGGTCGACCAGTACCACCATGACCGGCAAACACACGTGGGCCATCCCGGAAGGGTACATCCCCGAGGAGAGCACCGGGCCCGAACCCGAGATGGAGAGCCACGAGAGCGTCTGCGTGCTGAACGCGACCGGGGAGGATGCAACCCTCGAGATCACGATCTACTTCACCGATCGGGAGCCGGTCGGCCCCTACGAGAAGACCGTTCCCGCGAACCGAACCAGACACTTCCGGTACAACGAGTTCGAAGAGCCCGAAGAAGTACCGACGGGCGAAGACTTCGCGAGTGTGATCGAGTCGGACGTTCCGGTCGTCTGCCAGCACACCCGTCTCGACTCGAGACAGGCCGAGAACGCCCTGCTCTCGACGATGGCCTACCCGGGTGAGTGATCGTGGGTGAAGACCAGGACTCAGCGCCAGCGTCGATCGACGAGGCAGACGTTGGGGAGTGGACCAACTGGTCTGGTAGCATCTCGTTCGAGCCCGACGAAGTGCTCGAGCCCGAAGACGAGTCGGAGCTGCAGGCGATCGTCCGACGATGTGCCGAAGAGGGCCGCACCGTCCGCGTCGCCGGCGCAGGCCACTCCTGGACGCCCGTCGTCGAGACCGAGGACGTGGTCGTCTCGCTCACGAAGATGACGGGCGTGGTCGACCACGACCCAGACGCCGGTCGGGCGACCCTCCGGGCCGGGACGACGCTCGAGGAGGCCGGGACGGAACTGCACGACCGGAACCTCGCCGTTCCGAACCTCGGCGACGTCTCGATGCAGACCGTCGCGGGCGCGTTCGGGACCGGGACCCACGGCACCGGTCCCGAGTTCGAGAACCTCTCGGGTGCGCTCGTCGGCGGGCGGCTGGTCACCGGCACCGGTGAGATCCGCGAATTTCGTGCCGAGGAGGATCCGGACCTCCTCCGGGCGCTCCGGGTCTCACTCGGCGCGCTCGGCATCCTCACCGAGATCGAACTCGACCTGCAGACCACCTACAAGGTCCAGCGCCGGGAGTACTGTACGAACTGGGAGGCGTGTCGAGACCACCTTCCCGAGCTGATCGAGGAGAACCGTAACTTCGATTTCTACTGGTACCCGCGGTCGAACGAGGTCAAACTCCGCCTGCTGAACGCCCCTGGCGGCGGGACCGACCACGCGGACCTCTCCTACGCGACGCAGGTCGAAGACCAGACGGGCTGGTGGCAAGAGACCATCCCCGAACACGACGACATCGGCCGCGAGTTCGACGAGATGGAGTACGCCCTCCCAGCCGAGGACGGCCTCGAGTGCTTCGAACGCGTTCGCGACCGCGTCCGCGAGAACTGGCGGGCCGACGTGGGCTGGCGACTGCTCGTCCGGACCGTCGCCGCAGACGACGCCATGCTCTCGACGGAGTACGACCGCGACGTGATGACCATCTCGCTGATCCAGAACGCCGAACTCGACCACTGGCCGTACTTTCACGACCTCGAGGGGCTGTTCCACGAGTACGACGGCCGACCCCACTGGGGGAAGAAACACACTCTCCGGGCCGCGGAACTCCGTGAACAGTACCCAGAGTGGGACCGGTTCCAGGAGATTCGCCGGGAACTCGACCCCGAGGGAACGTTTCTCTCGGCGTATCTCGAGGAGTTGCTGGTCGGCGAGGGAGGTGCAGACGGCGGTGACGGAGCGGGAGACCGTGAGGAGGTGCACAATCCATGACGAACGCAGACGACGAGGCCGACGCCGCAGAAGCGAACGGGCACCCGATCGGCGAGACGCGCTGGGTCCTCCCCGGCGGCCACGTCCCCGTCGACAGCACCGGTCCCGAACCCGAGCTGGTCAGTCACGAAACCCTTTGCGTGCTGAACGCCGGTTCCGAGGCGGCCACCCTCGAGATGACGCTCCAGTACGCGAACGGCCGCGAGGCGGGCCCGTATCCGCTCACGGTCGCCCCGGAACGGGTTCGCCACGTGCGGATCAACGACCTGATCGACCCGTACGCGCCGCCGCTCGGTCGGGACTACGGGGTCGTCCTCGAGTCGAACGTGCCGGTGGTGGTCCAGTGGCGTCGACAGGATACCCGGCAGGCCGCGAACGCGACGCTGTCGACGGTGGTCTACGGCGAGTAGGACGGTTCCCTGCGGTGGGTACCCGAAGGGATGTCCGGACGCGATCGAATCGCCGCACGCCGTGTCAGGTCACCAGCGTGATCAACACGAACAGCGTCGCGATCGAGACCAGCGTCGTCGCGAAGACGTTCAGCGAGGCGAACTCCTGATCGCCGCCCAGTTTGGCCGAGAAGACGTACGTCGAGACCGCGGTGGGGGTGCCGAGCATGACGACTGCAGCCGCGAACGTCGCCGCGTCGACCGCCAGCGCGGAGAAGATCCCCCACGCGAGGACCGGCATGCAGACGATCTTCAGCGCGACGACCGACCCCACCGCGCCGAAGTCGATCGACGGCACGTCTGCCCGCAAGGATGCGCCGACACAGAGCAGTGCGAGGGGGAGCGCGAGCGAGCCGACGATATCCAGCCCGAACGCGACGGAGCCGGGGACGAGGAGCCCGCTCGAGCCGACCGCGAGGCCGGCGACCAGCGAGACGAGGACTGGGTTGCGCGCCAGCCCCCGGAGTTCGTCTGCCAGCGCCGCGTCGGCGCTGTTGAACGTCGAGAGGATAACGACCGTCATCGGCACCTGGACCAGCGAGACGATTCCGAGGATCACGCTGGCAACGGCTGTCACCTGCGCGCCGAAGGTGGCCGCCACCAGCGGGAGCCCCAGATAGCCGAGGTTCGAGTGGTACGACTGGACGATCGCGACGCTCTGGCGGCCGTTACTCGATCCCTGTAATCGGTGGACGAGCCAGGCGACCCCTGCGGTCGTAAACAGGACGGCGAGGAGGCCGCCGACCAGCGCGACCGAGAGCAACTCGCCGACGTTCTGGTCGTACGTGGAGACGAAGATGAGCGCCGGGAGCGCGACGTAGTAGGCGACGGCGTTCAGCGTCGCGGTTCGGCTCGCGCCGAGGATCCCCGTCACGCGCAGCCCAGTCCCCGCGAGGAGCACGACGAGCAAGCCGAGTAACCTGACGAGGACCTCCATAGGTCACCAACTCGTCGCCGACTGTTGACGGAGACGGTTGCCTGTGACGGCGTCACTGCGCGCCAGTGAGTGCTCCGTGACGATCTCGGTGGTCGGCAGTTCGACGTCGACTCTGGTCATCGGCCACCGTTCCGTCGCCGACTCGAGACGCGTTCTTCGCCCGTTTCCGCCGCGACGACCTCGTAGAGGATCGCCCGCGAGTCGTCGTCGTTCGGCCGGAGGATCCGCCCCAGTCGCTGGGTGAACTCGCGTTCGCTCCCGCTACCCGAGAGGACGACCGCGACCGAGGCGTCGGGAACGTCGACGCCCTCGTCGAGCACGTTCGAGGTCGCGATCCGGGTGTAGGTCGCCTCGCGGAAGCGCTCGAGGATCTCACGGCGTTCCCCAGCGCCCGTCTGGTGGGTGATCGTCGGGATCAGAAAGCGCTCGCTGACCTCGTAGGCGAGGTCGTTGTGTGCGGTGAAGACGATCGTTCGTTCGTCGCGGTGGTCGTCGAGGATCGACTCGAGGGCCTCGAGTTTGTTCGCACTGCCGTAGGTGATTTCGCGGGCGCGCTGGCGTGCGAGTAGCGCCTTCCGTGCCTCGGGGTCGTTTCCCGAGCGCATGACGAGTTTCTGGTAGTCGCTTCCGCTCTGCATCGAGATGTTCGATTTCGCGAGATAGTTCGCGAAGACCTCCTGGTTGCGGTCGTACTCCTCGCGTTCCTCGGGGGTGAGCGACACCTCGAGTCGTTTGACGTCGTAGGGTGCGAGGTGGTTGCCGGCGAGGTCCTCGGGCGCTAAGCGGTGGACGACCGGGCCGACCAGTTGCTCGATTACCTCGTGGGCCTCGTCGGGGCGTTCGAACGTGGCCGTCAGGCCGAGTCGTGCGGGTGCGGCGAGCAGGCGGGCGATTTCACGGTAGCCTTCGCCACCGAGGTGGTGGACCTCGTCGAAGACGACGAGGCCGAACCGGTCGCCGACGGAATCGGCCTTGAGGTAGGCCGAGTCGTACGTCGAGACGGTGATCGCCTCGAGTCGCTGTTCGCCGCCGCCGAACCGGCCGATGGGGCAATCGAATTCAGCCTCGAGTTCACTGATCCACTGCTCGAGCAGGTCGATCGTCGGCACCACGACGAGCGTGGGCACGGCGAGTCGTTCGATCGCCTTCAGCGCGATCACGGTCTTCCCGCTGCCGGTAGGCAACTCGAGGACGCCCGCGGGCGCGGCCTCGAGTTCCAGTTGGCTTCCCGAAGCGCTCGAAGCTGCCCAGTGGTCCGTCTCGAGCCACGCATCGAGGGCCGCTTGCTGGTAGGAACGCAGTTCGTAGGTCGACTCGAGGTCGCCGACGGACTCGAGCGAGCAGACGCGATCGTCGAGGTTCGTCGGCGTAACAGCGGCTGACTCGAGGAGGCCGCGCCGGACCGCAGCGTACCGGTGGGCCGGGACGCGGTGGCCGTCGGTGCGGTGGTCGGCCTCGAGGTCGGAGACGCCATCAGCGATTTCACGGGCGATGTCGCCCTCGAGTCCGTCGATCCGGACGGTCCCCTCCTCGAAACGGAGGGCGATCGGCTCGGCGTCGGGACTCGAGTCGGTCACGTCAGAAACAGGGGAACGAATCGACAAATACTGACTGGATCGCAGTGACGACGATGTCAGTGTCGAAGAGACCGATCAGATTCCCTCATCTTGGGACCTGTCGTCTTTTTCCAGTTCGATTCGATCATCAGTGACCTCGTCAAACGCGTTGTCGGACGACACAACTGGATCGTCGTCGGCGTATGCGAGGTGATACGCATCGAACGCCGTGAGACCGTCTTGTTCCATGTAGTCCGCAGCTTGAAAAAGCACGTCCTCGTCCTCCTGAATCGACGCGATCTGAAGGGAAAGACTGAGCGCTTCCAAACGGTCAAACGCGAAGCGATCAGATATAACGAGCAATTCGAGCAACGTCGCACGAGAGGTGTATATTTCGCCCTCGTACTCTCGAGCGACCGATACCGCTCGCTCCTGGAGCCAGTCGTCGTCCTTGACGAGCGCGATGAAAAAATCGGTATCGGCGTAAATCATCGCCCCGACTCACTCGAGTCACGTAGCGCGGCATCTCGGGCGGCTTCGCGAGCTTCTCGTTTAATCTCGGGGATCGACCGATCGTCGAAGGCGTCACCAAATGCGTTGCGGAGACCTTCGATCGGGTCGTCAGCGAGAGGAATTAGTTCGATCCGGTCGTCAAGTTCGACGACTCGATATCGATCGCCGTGTTTTTCTCTAATCTCGTGTGGGATGACGATTCGGCCCCTGTCGTCAGCTTCGGCTGTTTTACTCACGTGGTGAACGTATGTGGGAAGGAGATATAAGCTTTCCCACGATAGTGGATCGGCTCCCCAGAAACGGGCTCAGCGCCCGACCGCTCCGAGTTACTCTTCGTCGGGCCTCGAGTAGTCGGGATTCGAGATCATCGCCGAGAGCGGTTCTGGATCGCCCTCCGTCAGGTTGTACTCGGCGAAGTCCTCGAGGCCGGCGTCCCTGAGCAGGTCCTCGTCGTAAAGTGCGTTGCCAGTGAACTCGGCGGGATCACGGTTGAGGATCTCGAGGACAGTGTCGGAGACGATCTCGGGGGTTCGCCAGTCGTCTTCGGTGCCGAGGCCGAAGTGGCGCGTCGCGCGCGTGTCGATGGCTGTGACGGGCCAGAAGGCATTACAGCCTACGTCGTGACCCGAGAGTTCGCCGGCCAGTGAGAGCGTTACGAACGTCATCCCGAGTTTCGACCACGCGTAGGGGCCACTGCCGGGACTCCGGTCGACCTCGATCGGCGGCGCGTTCGTGAGCACCCACGAGTCACGGTCGATCGACTTCAGGTGGTCGGCGAACGCCCGGCAGACGAGGTAGGTCCCGCGAACGTTGACGTCGGTCATCAGGTCGAACCGGTTGGGCGGCAGCTGTTCGGTCGGAATGAGCTGGATCGCACTCGCGTTGTTGATCACGATGTTGACCTCGCCGAAGTGGTCAATCGCCTGCTCTGCGGCCGCCTCGACCTGGTCTTCGTCGCGGATATTGAGCTGGATCGGCAGGGCCTCTGCCCCGCGGGCTTCGACCTCCCGGGCGGTCTCTTCGATCGACCCCTCGAGATCGCGTTCTTCGCCGTAATCGTCGTTCTCACTTGTCTTGCCCGTCGAAACGACGTTACAGCCCTGCTCGGCGAGGGCGAGTGCGATCGCCTTGCCGATTCCTCGCGTCGTCCCCGTGATGAATGCTGTACTCCCGGACAGATCGGGTTTTTCGAGTGCCATGAACGTCTGCTTCAGGTTCGACTACATTAGTCTATGTGTTATCACCCAGCACGTTTCTTCGAGTTGTCTTTCCCTCACCGTGCCGTCGATGCTGCGCAGTCCGGTGGTTTTCCGCTCGAGATCTCCGCTCGAGGATCAGGTATCGGCCGACGGTGCGACGATGGTGGCTGCGTGCGTGACCTCAACCCTTTTAGTATCGCTGTGCTTTGGGCCGACTATGAGCGAAGACGAGGGCACGACCCCTACCGCCCAGGGTGTCCCGTCCGCAGACGAGGCTGACGACCAGCCGGGCGAGGCGCGAGGTGAAGCGGACGTGGCCGACGAGAACGTCGCCAGTTCGGCGGCTCCCACTGACGACGATGCCAGCAGTGGTGCCGACGAGGCGGCGCGATCGGGAGCCGATGCGTCCGCTGGCCCCAGTTCTCCGTCCGAGTCGGCATCGGCGGACGCCGACGACCCAGTGTCGTCCGGAACGGACGCCGGTCCCGAGACGAGCGCCGACGTCGAGGACCTGCTCGAGCGCATCGGCGAGCACGACGACGACCTCGCCGCCCAGGTCGCGGCCATCGTCGAGCAGGCGCGCGAACTCGCCGGCACCGTCGACCACCAGCAAGCAGAACTCGAGGACCTGGCCGAACGCGTCGAAGCCCAGGCCGAGACGGTCGCCGACCTCCAGTCGACTCTCGAGCAACGGGAGGCTGCACTCGAAGGACGTGACGAGGAGATCGAGGACCTGAAAGCCCGGCTCAAGCGCAAGCAGGCGGACTTCCAGAACTACAAGAAGCGAGCCAAGAAACGTCAGGAGCAGATCAAAGATCGCGCGACCGAGGACCTCGTCGAGCGGTTGCTCGGCGTCAGGGACAACCTGAAACGCGCCCTCGGTGAGGAGAGCGACGACGTCGAGGCGCTGCGCGAGGGCGTCGAGATGACTCTCCGGGAGTTCGACCGCGTGCTCGAAGACGAGAACGTCGCCGAGATCGACCCCGAACCGGGAAGCGAGGTCGACCCGCAACGCCACGAGGTGATGATGCGGATCGACAGCGACCAGCCCGAGGGAACGATCGCCGACGTCTATACGCCGGGCTACGAGATGGGCGAGAAGGTCATCCAGACCGCACAGGTAACGGTCTCGAACGGCGAACTCGTCGACAAGGCGAGTGCGGAAGAGGCGGGCGACGACAGCGAAGCCGACGAGTCCGTAGACGAAGCGGTTCAGGATTCAGAGACCGCAGTTTCCGGCGACGACACCGGATCGGAAGACGACGCCGAGGCAGCGGCCGGGGCAGGTTCCGCTGGGAACGACGAGATCGAAGACGACAGCGAGTCGGTCGACGCTTCCAACCCCACTGCCGAGGGCGACGAGTCAGCCGACGACGCGGCCGACTGACCGGCTGCGTTCGAATCACCTGAGGCCAGCGACGAGTAGCGATTGTTCTGGATTCACTCACCTCCGAGCGGTCGCCCCCGTTTGATCGGTGATCAGCCGGCCGGGTTCGGCCGCTTCGGTCTCGCGACGAGATACTACGGCGGAGGTTTCAGAAACACCGGGTCCAGGACGGCTCTCGAGAACGGTCGCGACGTTTAATTCGGCCCCTCGAGCGGGCTAGTAACGTTTAAAACAAAGTGCGCACAACGGACGCGTAATGGCGAGTAACAAGATTCTCGGTATCGACCTGGGAACGACGAACAGTGCGTTCGCAGTGATGGAAGGCGGTGATCCGGAGATCATCGTGAACGCCGAGGGCGACCGGACGACGCCTTCGGTCGTCGCGTTCACCGACGACGACGAACGGCTGGTCGGAAAACCGGCGAAGAATCAGGCGATCCAGAATCCCGAGCGGACGATCGCCTCGATCAAGCGCCACATCGGCGAGGACGGGTACACGGTCGAGGTAGACGACGAGGAGTACACGCCCGAGGAAATCTCGGCGATGACCCTCCAGAAGATCAAACGCGACGCCGAAGACTACCTCGGCGAAGAGGTAGAGCGCGCGGTCATTACGGTGCCTGCATACTTCTCGGACCGACAGCGCCAGGCGACCAAAGATGCCGGTGAGATCGCCGGCTTCACCGTCGAGCGCATCATCAACGAACCGACGGCCGCGTCGATGGCTTACGGCCTCGACGACGACGCAGATCAGACGGTGCTCGTCTACGACCTCGGCGGCGGAACGTTCGACGTCTCTATCCTCGACCTCGGCGGCGGCGTCTACGAGGTCGTCGCGACCAACGGTGACAACGACCTCGGTGGTGACGACTGGGACCACGCGATCATCGACTGGCTCGCCGACGAGTTCGAGGCCGAACACGGCATCGACCTCCGCGAAGACCGACAGGCCCTCCAGCGACTCAAAGACGCTGCCGAGGAAGCCAAGATCGAACTCTCCTCGCGCAAGGAGACCGAGATCAACCTCCCGTTCATCACCGCGACCGACGATGGCCCGATCCACCTCGAAGAGTCGCTTACCCGCGCGAAGTTCGAGTCCCTGACCAGCGATCTCATCGACCGCACCGTCGAGCCGACCGAGCAGGCGCTCGAGGACGCCGGCTACTCCAAAGACGACATCGACGAGGTGCTGCTGGTCGGTGGCTCGACCCGGATGCCACAGGTCGCGCAGAAGGTCGAGGAACTGACAGGGCAGGAACCCCAGAAGAACGTCAACCCGGACGAGGCCGTCGCACTCGGCGCGGCGATTCAGGGTGGCGTGCTCTCCGGCGAGGTCGACGACATCGTCCTGCTCGACGTCACGCCGCTCAGCCTCGGTATCGAGGTCAAAGGCGGTCTCTTCGAGCGACTGATCGAGAAGAACACGACGATTCCGACCGAGGAAGGGAAGATCTTCACGACCGCGGTTGACAACCAGACCTCCGTGCAGGTACGCGTCTTCCAGGGTGAACGCGAGATCGCAGAGGAAAACGAGTTGCTTGGGGAGTTCCACCTGACCGGCATTCCGCCAGCGCCCGCCGGCACCCCACAGATCGAGGTTACCTTCTCGATCGACGAGAACGGCATCGTCAACGTCAGCGCGGAGGACAAGGGCACCGGCGAGTCCGAAGAGATCACCATCGAGGGCGGCGCCGGCCTCTCCGACGCCGAGATCGAGCAGATGCAACAGGAAGCAGAAGAACACGCCGAGGAAGACCAGAAGCGCCGCGAACGCATCGAAGCCCGGAACACGGCCGAGGCGACGATTCAGCGCGCCGAGACGCTCCTCGAGGAGAACGACGAGGAGGTCGACGAGGACCTCCGTGACTCGATCGAGGCCGCGATCGACGACCTCGAGGCGACGATCGACGACGGCGACGCCGACGCCGAGGACATCGAGGCTGCGACGCAGGAACTGAGCACCGAACTGCAGGAGATCGGCAAGCAGATGTACCAGCAGGCCGCTGGCGCCGAGGCTGGCGCTGGCGCCGGTGCTGGTGGGGCTGGTGCTGGCATGGGCGGCATGGGTGACATGGGCGCCGGTGCTGGCCCGAACCCCGGCCCACAGGGCGCCGCAGGCGACGACGAGGAGTTCGTCGACGCGGACTTCGAAGAGGTCGACGACGAAGACGAAGACTGACCGATCGGCTACCCCGACTCGCCTGTTTTCCCCTGATCGCCCTCCGGTCTGCGGTTCTCGACTGCTGACCCACCGCGTACCGGCCGCTCGCTCGAACCGTCGTGTTAGCGAAAGAGAACTCTGGTAGGGTTTATAATCGTTGATAATTATATCTAGCACATTTTTATGTTCGTTTCGAGAACGCCTGAACTATGCGAGCAGCTGTACTCGAGGAACACGGGGAACCACTCGTCGTAAAAGACGTCGACTATCCGGAACCGGCCCCGGATCAGGTGATCGTCGAGACAGAAGCCTGCGGCGTCTGCCGGAGCGACTGGCACGCCTGGCAGGGCGACTGGAGCTGGGTCGGGGCGGCAGTTCCGGAAGGGCAAATCCTCGGACACGAGCCTGCGGGCGTGGTCGCCGAGGTTGGCGAGGACGTCGAGACGCTCTCGGAAGGTGACCGGGTCGCGGTGCCGTTCCACCTCGGCGACGGAACCTGTCCACACTGCCGTGAGGGTCGTGCGAACAACTGTGAGACGGTCGTCCCGCTCGGTCTTTCCGGCGTCGCACCGGGGGCGTTCGCCGAAGCGTTCCCGGTCCGCCAGGCGGACTACAACTGCGTAAAACTCCCCGAAGACGTCGGGTTCACCGAGATGGCTGGTCTCGGCTGCCGGTTCATGACCGCCTATCACGCACTGGCCGATAGAGCCGACCTCCGGCCGGGCGACTGGGTCGCCGTCCACGGCTGTGGCGGTGTCGGCCTCTCGGCGATCCACATCGCCAGCGCCCTCGGTGCCCACCCCATCGCCGTCGACGTCCGCGACGACAAACTCGAGCGCGCCGAAGAACTCGGGGCTCGTGCGACGGTCAACTCGACCGAGGTCGAGAACACGGCCCAGGAGGTCAAGGCCATCGCTGGCGGCGGCGCCGACGTCTCCATCGACGCGCTGGGAATCGCCGAGACCTGCCGGAACTCCGTCTCCAGTCTGGGAACCCGCGGAACGCACGTCCAGGTCGGGCTGACGACCGGCGAGGAACAGGGTCAGATCGACCTGCCCGTCGACGTCATGACGATGCAGGAACTGGACTTCCACGGCTCCTTCGGGATGCCGCTCGTGCGCTACGAGGAGCTGTTCAACCTGATCGCACAGGGGACCCTCGAACCGAGCGAGGTCCTCGGCGAGGAACTCTCGCTCGAGGAAGCACCGGAGACGCTGGCCTCGATGGACAGTTACGAGACGATCGGTATTCCGGTCATCACCGAATTCTAGACCGTTCGGAGACGCCGCTTCTCTTCGAATCTCGATACCAGGGCGGGGGCGGGAACCCGCCCCGGCTGAGAGACATGAGCACGCTCGAGTCGCTTTCGAGGCCACGCTCGAGCGAGGGTGTCTGGATACGAACGCGTGAACGGCCGGTCAGCACGTCACGGGCCGAAACTGACGAGCGTCAGCAACGGTGAACGTACCGCGTCCACATCCGGCGGGGTGTCGGTCCCCGCAGTGGTATCGATGGGGATCTCCTGCTTTGTAATGGGTGCTATTGGAAATCGATAGGCATCACAATCGTCGAGAAGGTACCGGTTACGACGGCGGTCGGCCTGCCCGGTTCGATCACTGTTCGAGGGAATCGGACACGGACAGGCTATACCGCACCGGTTTCTCTGCCCGACGCGATAGCGATCAGCCCGGGGGTTGTGACGGGTCGCGCTGTGACCGACTGCGACACCACGAGGGCGAGGTTACCGATCGGTGTGAGATCGACGGGAGCGGCGAGACAGACACTCGGCGAGTCGACTGCCTGAGCGAAAACTGGTACCTGCCAGACGCCGTGAGTATGGACCCCTTACCGGTTACGCAGTGGCGCGATTCGCCGGTACAGGCGGTCGATGGCTCGTCGTGTGGAACCCCCTTTTCGGGCGGTAATTCGGCCGTATTCTGTACGCACTTTCGAGTACAAGCCGGATAACTACAACGGGTAGCGACTATCGGTCGGGTATGATCACCTGCGCCAACTGCGATACGCCGCAGTTTCTGCAGATCACGCAGAGTCGCGTCTACTTCGAAGACGGAGAGATGATCAACGAGATAACCGAGACGTACGAGTGTACCCTCTGTGGTTCGACCGGCCAGTACGTCTACGACGAGGACCGAGACGAAGAGACCGTCACCGGTGACGTCACGCTCACCAAGGAGCGACCGAAGTTCGCCTGAACACCAGTCCACGCCCAGCGCCCCGATTCCTGTACCAGGACCGTACCGATTCCTCTCACGGTCCACTCGAATCGCGCTCGGCACCGATTCGATCTCACCTCGAGCCACGGGCTGTTCTCGAACTCGAAAGTCACCACCCGCCGACCTACCGCCGACGGGTGATTGCGGATCGACGCTGTTCGACGTCCCACTCTTCGAAGAGGCCGTACTCGGTCATCGTCTTCATCCCGGCGATCGCCGCGGTCAGTTTGATCCCGACAAGTGGCACGTCGGCCACCGAGACGATCACGTCGGCCCGAAGGATCGCGCCGTCTCTGAGCAGCACGTCGATGACGTCCACGAGCGCCTCGTCGTCTTTCCGTGGTTGCACGCGTGCTCACCTCGAGTGTGAGGGGCCGGTCTCGGGACTTTCACGTTCCTCGCCCGGACCGCCGAGTTCCGGTGCGAACGTGTACGGCGGCCACGGTCCGGTGAACCTGATCTCGAGGCCGTCCATCGCGGCGAACTCGTCGAGGACGGCTCCGACCGCCGATTCGTCCGTTTCGTGGGCCAGAACGGTGAACCGACAGCAGGTCTCTCCGGTTGCATCGCCGTTACCCCCACCCTCGTCGCCCGCTCTCTCGCCCGACTCGTCGTCGAGCGACACCGACGGTGACCGCTCGAGTGCGTGGACCTCGCGTGCGACCGCCGAGAGCCGCGCCTCGAGGTCCCCGGCGATCGACTCGCGGCGGGCCGCCCGGACCTCCTCGAGGCGCTGGTCGCGCCGTTTCTCGAGGAGGAACGCGGTCCCCTCGCCGGCCTCGTCGATCTTGGCCTGGAGCTCCTGGAGCCGTTCGTCCCGTTCGATCAGCGTCTCGTCGTCGACCGGGTCGGCGTCGACGACCTCGATTCGGTACTCCCAGTGACCGGCGAGCCCGTCGAGCGCCTGCTCGAGGGTCGAACGCTCCTCACGGAGCCACCCCTCGAGTCGATCATCGCCGCCCCGGAAGACAGTGTCGAACTGGAACGGAATCGGCGTCCCGAAGGCTTCACCGGCCGCGTCGACGACGGTCTGGTGGCGAACCAGCCAGCGTCGAATCTGGGCGAGGTCGGCCGAGTCGTACAGCGAATCGCACTCGTGGACGACTGCCCCGATGCCAGCCTCGGTCACGACGGACAGCGATTCGCCGTCGATGCCGGTCACCTCGAGTAGCTGGCCGTCGCCCGTCTCAGGGTCGTCGACCTTGACGAGGCAGTAGAGGTACCGGCCGTCCTCGATCTCGGGGTAGTCGTCGGCCCTCGGATCGGTGATATCGTCCGACTGGGTGTCGGCACCCGAGTCGCTACCGTCGCTCGGCTGGGCGTCCACCTCGGGATCGGTCGTCGACCGTGCGTCGAGGTCGTCAGTCGCGTCACGACTCATCGGTCCTCACCTCCGAACACCGAATAACCCGGCCGATTCGTCGGCCTCGCCTCGCCACTGAGCTGTTCGATGGCGTCCTCGACCAGCCCGTCGAGGTCTCCGCGAAGATCGTCGACGCCGTCTTCGATCCCCTCGTCTCGCTTGAGCTGCTCGATCTCGGCTTCGATCGTCGCGAGCTGGCTTCCCAGCCGCTCGATCTCCTCGTCGGCGAGGTTCCCCGACTCCATACGACGGATCGCCTCGCGCTCGAGCGCATCGAGCAGGATCTCGACGACCGTGACGACGAGCGTGAGCAGCCCCTGGCGGGCGTCGTCGCCGTCGCCGACGTCGATCGTCGTCATCCGTTCACCTCCTCGTCGTCCTCGAGCGCGTTTCGAACGTCCTCCTCGATCCCGTCCTCGTCCCCGTCCGCGCCCACATCTCCGGCCTGGTCCCCATCGTCGCCGATCGGATTCACAGATCCGCTTACCGGTTTACGTGGCGAGGGGCGCCGTCCTACCCGGTCTGCGCTGCGCTCGGGAATCCGAATCGGCCCCTCCTGCTCGTCTTGCTTTTCCCCGTCGCCATCGTCCGCGGACGCGGTCTCGCCGGTTCCGCCGGCCTCGTTCCCGGGCGCGTCGACTGGTTCCTCGTCTTCAGCCGACGAGACGTTGACCGATCGCGTCGGATCGATCGCCGGATTCGGGCGGTCCATCTCGGCGAGTTCGGGCTCGCCGACGGCCTCTGCAACCCGGCGCATGTCCGTCCCCTCCGGGAACTCGAGGCCGTACCTGGCGGCGGTTTCGAAGGAGGCGATGGCGGCCCGGAGCTGGACGCCGAGGAGCTGGGTGTCACCGATCGAGACGGCGATGTCGGCGTTGATGACGATGCCTTTGTCCAGCAGCATCTCGACGACCTCCGCGAGGTCGGTCTTCTGGCGGCTGGGCTGGAAGTCATCGACCACGGGAATCACCTCCGGCGGCCGGCCGGGTCGTTGTCTTCGTCCGGTTCGAGACGCCTCGCGCGTCCGCGTTCGTGTGTGGTGGATCGGTCATGACTGGTTGTGACAGCAGGGCAGTCGACTGGGTCGGTTCACATCGGGTCCCGGGTGGTCTCTTCCGCGTCCGCCTCGCGTTCCTCGTTTTCCTCGCGTCGTCGCTCCCGTTCGCGCGCGAACCGATCGCCGTAGATGCGCTTCCGGCTCGGGGCCGTCGAGAGCCTGACGT
The DNA here is from genome assembly GCF_002156705.1 of Natrarchaeobaculum aegyptiacum. NCBI lineage: Archaea > Methanobacteriati > Methanobacteriota > Halobacteria > Halobacteriales > Natrialbaceae > Natrarchaeobaculum > Natrarchaeobaculum aegyptiacum. The sequence continues at coordinate 190,051 of NZ_CP019893.1, read as the reverse complement.
CCTGTGGAACCGTCGAGTAGTTGTCGACGGTCCCAGCGGCCGATCGATGGGTCGGCATCGTCGACGCCGCCGTCGGATTTCGGGACGTCGAACTCCTGTCCCGCCGCCGCGTCCGCTCGCGGTTGTACTCGACCAGCCGCTCGAACTTCTCGTGGGCCTCGAGCAGCGCCCACCTGACGGCATCGATCGCCTCCATCGCCTGCTGCTGGATGAACACCTGGTAGGCCTCGGGATCGGTCGTCGGATCGGGTGCGCCGAGGGCCTCCTTCGCCTCCCTGGCACCGAGATCGAGGTCCGTCTCGAGGAGGCTGTCCTCTTCGCCCTCGTCATCGCCGAGAAGTGGCTCGTCGCCGTCCGAGACCGCCGACGCGGTCTCCTCGAGCAGCCCGGCGTCGTCCTCGTCGCCCTCTTCGGCGAGGGTGCCGACGGCGTCCTCGAGTTCGTCGGCTTCCCCCCAGAGGGTGGCGAGGTCCGTCGCGTCGAAGGCAGCGAGGAGGTCGATCGCCCGGAACAGTTGCTGGAACTCGACGGCGTCGCCGACGTCCGTCTCCTCGTCCACCAGCGCAGCGGGGATCTCGCCGGTCTCGATCCCCTCCAGGAGTTCGTCTTCGTCGACGGCCTCCGGGAGATCCGACAGGTCGACGGTCTCGAGCAGGTCGATGGCTGCGCTGGCGACGCGAGCGATGGTCTCGACGTCGCCGAGCGTGGAGTCGACGAGGTCGTCGTCGAGGGAATCGGCGATGTCGGACTCGTCTCCGAGTCGATCCTCGAGATTCGAGAGGCTGGTTTCGGCCTCCTCGAGCAGGTCGTCGAGGGTGTCCTCGTCCAGGTCGGCGTCCGGGACAGTGGTCTCGTCGCTCATCGGTCGTCCCCCTGCTGTCGGTCGATGCGGACGGTCAGGACGCCGTTTTTGAACGACGCCGTCGCATCGCGACTCTCCCACGGGATGGCCACGCGCTCGACTTCCGCGCCCGCGACGGCGACGACCAGCCGCGAGTCGTCGAAGCCGACGGTGACGTCTTCGGGGTCGACTCCCACGAGGTCGGCCACGACGTACAGTTCGTCGTCGCTCTCCCGGGTCGTCACCGCGTAGTCGTCGTCACGATCGACGCCACGGCTGGTGGATCGGCGACGAGAGTCCGTGCTGTCCCGGGGACCGCCGCCGCCGGGTCCTGCCGGGGTGCGCCCGGGGCCGCGGCGCTCGTCGACGCCCACGTCGGACAGTGCGTCCTCGATGGAGCCGATCGAGATGCCGAACTCGAGCGACCGTCGGCCGTCCGGGCTGTCGCGGCTCCCCCGCGTGGCTAAGGGGCCGTTCTCGAGGGCCTCGAGTACGGCCCGGAGGCTCGAGAGCCAGTCGGTGTCGAACTGGTCGTCTGCGTCACGGTCGCGATCTGGGTCTCGATCGTCGTCGGTGGGGACGTCACTCATCGTTTCACCTCGACGCGGCCGCTCGTGAGTTGCTCGTGGACGTCTCTGGCGAGTTCGAGGTCGGCCTCGAGTTCCTCCTTTCGTGCGCGGTACTCCGACTCGGATCGCTCGCCGAGTTCGTACAGCAACTGGTTCTCCTTCAGGTCGTTCTGAATCTCCTCGATGTCGTACAACTCCTCGAGGGCCATCGAGTGGAGCGCGTCGACGATGCCGACGAAGGGACGAAAGAGCAGGTCGTCGAGGACCAGCATCGTCACTGCACCCCGATTTCGACGTCGACGAAGCTGTACGGTGCGAACGGCCCCGAGTACTGGAACGTGAGGTCGTCGTGGCGATCCTCGAGTTCGGCGACGGCTTCGTCGAACTCTTCCCGGTCGTCGCGGTCGACGAGGTACGACCGGTTGAGCACCAGCCGGTCGCTGAACATGTCGTTTGGGACCGACTGGGCGGCGATCGGCTCGAGCGTCTCGGCGACGGATTCCTCGATCGGCTCGGCGTCGACGTCGTCGTCTTCGTCCCGGACCACTTTCAGGCCGAGTTCGATCCGTCCCTCGACGTCGTTCAGGGCGCGACGGAACGCGGGTCTGGCCCCGCGGAGGACGTTCTTCAGGGTCCGGTCGCTCTCGAAAGCCATCCCGAACTGCATCGGGACGACCGACCGGCCGCCGTCGCGATCCATCACCTCCCGGAGGACCTCGTCGTGGCGGGTGGCGTCGTCGTCGGTCTCCTCGAGGTCGGTCGTCTCGACGTCTGAGACGATGGCCCCGAGGCGGCGATGCGAGATCGTGTAGACGTAGTCGCCACCGCGGACGGCGTCGGCCTCGAACTCGACCTGCTCGCCGTCGACGAGGCCGTAGACGTACCGGCTCGTCATCGGACGCACACCTCCGGCGGGTCGGGGTCGCCTCGAGGTCGTCGCGCCCGGAGCGGTCGGGTGCCGGTACCGCGGTCCCCGAAAGCGGCGACTGTGACTGTGGTCGGAACTCGAATCACGGTCTAACGGGACGTGCTTCACGGACGCGCCGCCTCACCGTGGTGCTTGCAACCGCAGCCTCTCGCCAGTCACTTCCACGTATTCACCGCACGGACGACAGCCGTGACCGAGGGCTACTCAGGCGCCAGCGGCGGTGGTCTGGGAGACCTGCCAGCCGCCGTAGGCGCTCGCCGCACCGAGGACCGCCACGACCGCCCCGAGGACGACGGACGCCCACAGTAGTGGCCCGCTGACGTCGAAGACGAACGGCGAGGCGACGACCCACAGCCCGACCAGCAGGACCACGATCGGCGCGAGAAACGCGGGGAGTCGACCCCCGCCCGGGACAGCGGCCGCGTAGGACCCCGCCACGCCGATCAACACGCCAGCGACGACGTTGTTCGGAACGATATACCCCGTTCCGGTGAAGAAGATCCCGGAAAAGAATATTACTGCGCCCAGTCCAGCCGCGAGACCCGCCGTCCGGGTTGCCATCGGTCCTGCCGCCTCGAGATCGCGATCGTCACCGTCGGTCATATCCCTGCGTCGACGGGGTCCGGAGTAACTGTGGTGCCGGCACAGGTCGACCGTTCACAACGCTCGCCGGAGTCACGCTTCGATCGGCTACGAGCTGCTCTGCAACTGGCTTGCACGCGCAGCGCCAGCCCAGTTGGTCGACCACCGGGAACGACGGAGTAGATAGCATGGCATCACCACAACGGCGGCCCGACTCGTCGAGCCTCGCGGAGGTACTGGATCGCATCCTCGACAAGGGTGTCGTCATCGACATCTGGGCCCGAGTGTCCGTCGTCGGCATCGAGTTGCTCACGATCGAAGCGCGTGTCGTCGTCGCCTCGGTCGACACCTTCCTGCACTACGCGGAGGAGATCGCAAAAATTGAGCAAGCCACCGCAGAGGGCGACCTCGAGGAACTCGAAGAACTCGAGGTCGAACAGCGACCCGAATCGTCGCCGCAATCTGCATAATCCCGAATGGCAGACCACAGCTCGCGCGAGCGCAAGGTTCGAGGTCGCAAGATCAGGAGCGATCGGTCGTCGAAGGAGGGCCGGAGAGCGAAGAAAGACCTCGCGCGCAAGGCCTCGAAGGCCCGCGAGACGAACGGGGACACCGCGCTCGCCGATCCGGGCGAGGTGGCACCCGAACCGTTCGTCGAGACCGACGCCGTCGACACCCTGCGCGGCCGGATCACGGGCTGGCTCGAGGCCGACCAGCCGGTCCACCTGATCGGGCCCACGGGCTGTGGAAAGACGGCGCTCGCGCTTTCCGCCGCGGCCGAACGCGGCCGACCCGTCGTCTGGCTCAACGGCGACGAGTCGGTCGACACTGCTGCGCTCGTGGGCGACCACGCCGGCGGCGAGCGCTACCGGGAAGACGACCGGTTCGTCAGCGGCGTCAGCAAGCAGACCGAAATCGTCCGCGAGCGGTGGGTCGACAACCCCCTCTCCGTGGCGGTCCGAGAGGGCGCGACGCTCGTCTACAACGAGTTCTCGCGCAGCGATCCCTCGGCGCACAACGTCCTGCTATCGGTCCTCGAGGAGGGCGTCCTCGAGCGACCGGGAAAGCGTGGCGAGGATCGCTCGATCGACGTCCACCCCGAGTTCCGGGCGATCCTCACGTCGAACGACGTCGAGTACGCGGGCGTCCACCGGCAGCAAGACGCGCTGCTGGACCGATTCGTCGGCGTCCACGTCGACTACTACGACGCCGAGACCGAGCGCAAAATCGTTCGCTCGCACGTGGACCTCGCCGACGAGGACGTCGAGACGATCGTCGAGGCGACGCGAACGCTGCGCGGGGATCTCGACGTGGTCGTCGGGACGCGGGCGGCGATCACGGCCGCGAAGGGACTCGCGGTGTTCGGCGGGAGCGACGAGGCCGACGTGTTCGACGACGGGGTGCTCGAGGAGGTCTTCACGGACGTCCTCTCACCGAAAATTGCCGGCGAAGGCGCAGACGGCGTCGACGAACTCCGATCGAAGATCGCCGGGGCCCTCTGAGGAATCGGACGACAGACCAGTACCGAGGGAGACCCAGTATCAAGGGCAATGGCCGAAGCCGACACCAACGACTCGACCGATCAGTGTGTAGCGCTCACCGAGAGCGGAGAGCGCTGCTCGCGGCCAGCCACCGAGGGCGGGTTTTGCTTCCAGCACGACGAGAGTGATCCGACAGTGAGTGAAACAGAGACAGAATCAGCACAATCGGAGTCCGAGCACGAATCGGAGGCCCAGTCCGACGAGGCCGAACAGGAATCCCAGCACCGAAGCCGGAGTCTCGACGGCGTCGACATGACAGCCGAGGAGAAGACCGACCCGGAGAGCGTCGACGCAGACGAGGACGTCGACGCCGACGAGTCGATCGAGGGCGTCCTCGCGGTTCGCCGAACGGTCGAGGCGACGGCGGGCGAACTCATCGGGCAGGAGTTCGACAGCGTGACCGAAATCGTTCCCACGGAAGATGGCTGGCGCGCGATCGTCGACGTGATCGAACGTCGATCGGTCCCGGACACCCAGGACGTGATGGGGCGGTACGAGGTCGAACTCGACGAAGACGCCACCGTCCACGGCTACCGCCGCCTCGATCGCTACCGGCGCGGCGATACGGCAGCCTTCGAGTGACTCGGTGATACGGCCGTCACCGAGTGAGATGGCACCGCCGGCTCCGAGAGGTGCGCCGATGACGCCCACGAAGAGCACTGGCGACCTCTCGGCTCACGGATCGAAACCACCACGTCACTCGAGGGCACACTCGTTCTCGAGCGACCGTGAGTGAGCGATCCGTCCACGGTGTCGACGTCGGCCCCGAGACGCGCTGTGCCCACTACCACACCGACCGCGACGTCGTCGCCTTCCGGCTTGCCTGCTGTGACCGATACTATCCCTGCTACCGCTGCCACGAGGCCGTCGCAGATCACGACGCCGTCCCGTGGCCGCGCGCCCGCTTCGACGAGCCCTCGGTGCTGTGTGGGGTCTGCGAGACCGAACTGACGGGTCCCGAATACCTCGAGAGCGAGTACGCGTGTCCCTCCTGTGATGCATCGTTCAACCCGGGGTGTGGGGCCCACGCCGACCGATACTTCGAGACCTGACACTAGCGGCTCGAAATTCTCACGTTTGTGGAATACTCGAGCGTGTTTACGTTTTCGAACGGTGAGAGGTGATCGTGGTCGATTCGGTTCCTCGAACCGGATCACCACGTGACTATCACCCCTTACGACGACCCGGCGCTCGATACGGCGAGCGCCTGTCCGGTGGGAGCCGGGAGAACTCGTGGTCAGTCAGGAGCAGTCGACCCCGCTCGGCTACTCGCTACCGGCTTCCCACCGTCCGCGGTCAGTTCTTTCGAACTCGTGTGTCCACTCGACCAGCAAGGTATTTCCGCATCCGGCGTCGGGTTCACAAACGACTATGGACCCGGCGCTTGGCCCGCCAGATGCGATGGCCGAGAAACGCGACGAACTGACGCCGATGATGGCGCAGTACCACGACCTCTGTGCGCGCTACGACGACGCGCTCGTGCTCTTCCAGGTCGGGGACTTCTACGAGACCTTCTGTGAGGCTGCCGAACGGACCGCTCGCCTGCTCGAGATTACCCTCACCAAGCGCGAGGACTCGACCGGCGAGTACCCGATGTCCGGCATTCCCATCGACAACGCCGAGTCCTACATCGAAACCCTGCTCGAGGCCGGCTACCGGGTGGCGATCGCCGATCAGGTCGAAGAACCCGGCGAGACAAGCGGCGTCGTCGAACGAGCCGTCACGCGGGTGATCACTCCCGGAACGCTCACCGAGGACGAACTCCTCTCGAGCGCGGACAACAACTTCGTCGCGGCGCTGGCCCGCGGGTCTGGTGACGAGTCTGGGGCGGAGAAACCGAACGCCGAACTCGCCCTCGCCTTGCTCGACGTCTCGACCGGCGACTTCCTCGCGACCAGTTCCGGCTCGCGGGAGTCGATCGCCGACGAGATCAGCCGCTTCGACCCGGCAGAGGCCGTCGTCGGCCCCGACGCGCCGACGAACCTGCTCACCGGCGAGTGCATGGTGACGCCGTTCACCGAGCAGGCCTTCGATCCGGAGTGGGCCCGCGAGAAACTCGCGGCGTACGTCCGCAATCCCGACGCCATGCTCGCGAGCGAGGCCGAGATCCGCGCCTGCGGTGCGGTCCTCGCCTACGCTGAATACGTCAGAGGCGGGGCGCACGAAGGTGAACGTGGTGAGCCGGCCGATGACGACGATTCCAACGCCGACGCCGGCGACGACCACGTCCGCGCTGCCGACCCTCGACTCACAGCCCCCGAAGAGGCCCGCCTCGAGTACATTACCCGGCTCACGCGCTACGATCCCCGCGAGTACCTTCTGCTCGACGCCGTCGCCCTGCGGAGCCTCGAGCTGTTCGATCCGCGGGCGGTCCACGGCCGCGCGGACGCGACGCTCGTGGGCGTCCTCGACGAGACGGCGAGCGCTCTCGGTGGCCGCACACTTCGCGGCTGGATTCGACGGCCGCTGCTCGAGCCCGAGCGAATCGAGGCGCGGCTGGACGCCGTCGAGGAACTGACAGGAGCGGTCCAGACTCGCGAACGACTGCACGACCTCCTCCGGGACGTCTACGACCTCGAGCGGCTCATCGGCCGGATCTCTCGAGAGCGAGCGAACGCCCGCGACCTGCGGTCGCTCCGTGATACCCTTGCCGTGGTTCCGGCAATCAGGGAAGAACTCGAGGACGCCGACTGTGACCGGCTCTGTCGGCTTCACGACGCGCTCGATCCGCTCGAGGACGTCCGGGAGTTGATCGAGGAGTCGATCGTCGAAGCGCCGCCGATCGAGATCACCGAGGGCGGCATCGTCGCCGCGGGCTACGACGAGACCCTCGACGAGTTACGGTCGACCGCCCGCGAGGGCAAACGCTGGATCGACGATCTCGAGGACGACGAACGCGAACGAACCGGGATCGACTCGCTGAAAGTCGACTACAACGCGGTCCACGGCTACTACATCGAGGTGACGAAGCCGAACCTCGAAGCCGTCCCCGACGACTACGAGCGCCGTCAGACGCTGAAGAACGCAGAACGGTTCGTCACACCCGAACTCAAGGCCCGCGAGGACGAGATCGTCAGCGTCGAAGAGCGCGCAGACGAACGCGAGTACGAACTCTTCTGTGAGGTCCGCCGGTCGGTCGCCGACGAGGTCGAACGGGTACAGTCGCTCGCGGAGGCGCTGGCGACACTCGACGCGCTCGTCTCGCTCGCGACCGTCGCTGCCGAACACGGCTACAGTCGACCCGAGATCGTCGCTGGTGGGAGCAGTGCGGATGGCACCGCTGAGGCGGGCGACGGGGGCGGCCTCGAGATCGAGATCGAGAGGGGACGCCACCCCGTCGTCGAACGCACACAGGAGTCGTTCGTGCCGAACAACGCCAGGTTGTCACCGGATCGACGGGTCGCGATCGTCACGGGCCCGAACATGGCAGGCAAGTCGACGTACATGCGACAGGTCGCCCTGATCGTGATCCTCGCGCAGATCGGCAGCTTCGTCCCGGCCAGATCGGCCCGGCTGACGCCGGTCGATCGGATCTTCACCCGCGTCGGCGCGAGCGACGACATCGCGGGCGGCCGCTCGACGTTCATGGTCGAGATGGACGAACTCGCGACCATCCTCCGGGAGGCCGACGACCGCTCGCTCGTCCTGCTCGACGAGGTCGGCCGCGGCACCTCTACCGCCGACGGACTGGCCATCGCCCGAGCGATCACCGAGTACGTCCACGACGACGTCGGCGCGACGACGCTCTTTGCGACCCACCACCACCCGCTGACCGAACTGGCGGCGGACCTCGAGAGCGCGTTCACCCTCCACTTCGACGTCGACCGGGTCGACGGCGAGGTCACGTTCGACCACGAGGTTGCCCCGGGAGCGGCGACTGGCTCCTACGGCGTCGAGGTCGCGAGCGCGGCGGACGTCCCCGACCCGGTCGTCGAACGGGCTCGAGCGCTGGTCGCGGAGGCCGCCGACGATGACGACCGGACCGACGCCGAGCACGACTTCGCGACTCCGTCGGCCGATGCCGACGGGGAATCGGCGACGACCACTCGAGCGGCCTCCGACGGCGGCGACGACCCGACGGACGTCGCGGCCGAACTCCGGGCGGTCGACGTCGCACGGCTCACGCCCGTCGAGGCCCTGACCGAACTCGATCGGCTGAAGCGACTGCTCGAGGAGTGAACTCGCGCCCGGCTCATCTTTCGGGTCGGTGAATACATCGTCGTCCTCGTCCCGGTGCGCGAAAACGAGAAACGTGACGGGGGATAGCCCAGTCCACACGAGTTATGTACGTTGGCTAATAACTCGCGAGTACGCTGATGGCACACTCGAGCGCCGCCCACAGTGTCTCCAGAACCATCACCGGTATCCCTGGATTCGTGATCGCTACGGTTCTCGTCGCAGGGGTCTCGCTGGTCGGATTTGGACGTCTCTGGGCGGCCGTCCTCGGGACCGGGCGATCGCTCCCGGGGGCGACAGTGCTCTCGATCGGGACCCCTGTTCGTCGTCGCGTACGTTGCCCTCGCGCGTGGTGACGGCAGGTCGAGACGCCTCTCACTCGAGCGGTCCGTCCACCTGCTCGGATTTCTCGGCGCTGCAGTCGCCTTCCCGCTCACCGTCTGGCTCGTCGTCACTGGCGTGCTCTCGGTCCCTGTCGGAACGGCCGTTGCCTCGAGCATCGCGACACGGTCGTCTTCGCCCTCGCAGCGTCGGTCGCCGTCTGCTCCGCACTCGGCGTCCTTGCGGTGGGCTCGAGCGCAGACTGGGCGCTGACGCTCCGGATGTCCGGCTCGATTCTGTTGCTCGCGCTCGTCGTGGTCGGCTTCCTCGCTGGAGTCTGGGCCGTAGTCTACCTGATCGGACTCCTCGTTGCCGCACCGATTGCCCCCTACGCGGCATCGGCCGGGACCGCGGTTCTCGTCGGCGCACTCGCTTATAGAATTCTAAGGCGAATACACCCGCCTTCCCGTGAGGAGGGAGGGTTCCGACAGTCGTCGGAACCGAGTGACGAACAGGCGGGTGATGAAGCCGACACGGTGAGCAACAATCCACCGGCTACACTACTGCTGGATATTCCACGCTAACAACAACATTTACCTTTCAAATCAATATAACCACTTATAGAGACGTTCCACAATGCTGGACATTCACCGGACGTACAGAGCGAAAATCCGCAACCATTCACAGGTTGCAGACTCGCTTGACCGTCACGGGTGGAGCGCCAGCAAGCTCTGGAACGTCGCTAACTACCACTCCCGCAACGTGTGGGAGGAAACCGGGGAGATCCCCGACCACGGCGACCTGAAAAATGAGTTGAAGAGCCATCCAAAATACAAGGGACTGCACTCTCAGTCCAGTCAGCGCGTTCTGGAAGAGCTCGCTGAAAGCTTCAACTCGTGGTATGGGAAGAGGAAGTCAGACTGTCGAGCGAATCCTCCCGGCTACCGCAAGAAAAACTACTACGACAACGACGGCAACCGCGTCCACGAAGAGCACCCGCGTTCGACGGTGACGTGGAAGCAAAACGGCATCAAACACGACACGAAGAACAACCGTATTCGTCTGTCAAAGGGTGCGAATCACAAGGAACACCCGAAAGCATGGGAGTACATCCTTGTCGAATACGAAACTCGCCCCGACATCAGCGTCGAGAACGTACAACAGGTTCGTGCTGTCTACGACAAAGCGAAGAAGCGATGGGAACTTCACCTCGTGTGTAAAGACGAGATCGAGACACCCAACGCACCCGGAACCGAGACAGCGGGTGTCGACCTCGGCATCAGCAACTTTGCGGCGGTTGCCTACAGCACCGAGGAAGCAGACCTGTACCCCGGCAATCGCTTGAAGCAAGATGGGTACTACTTCCCAAAGGAGATTGCCAAGTGCGACGATTCTGGTGGCGATGAAGCCACACGACTTCATCACAAGTGGTCGGAGCGCCGCACCCACTTCTTTCACAGTCTCGCCAAACACATCGTCCAGCGGTGTGTCAAGAACGGTGTTGGCCAAATCAACGTCGGTGACTTAGATGGTGTCCGCGAGGATGAAAATGGCGAGTCGAAGAACTGGGGAAAGCACGGTAACCTTGACCTGCACGGGTGGGCGTTCGACCGCTTCACGAAGATTCTCACCTACAAAGCAAAAGTCGAGGGAATCAAAGTCGTGGAAGTATCTGAGCGCGACACGAGTAAGACGTGTTGTGTCTGCGGTAGAGAAGATGATAGTCAGCGCGTCGAACGTGGATTGTACGTCTGTGAGTCGTGCGATGCGGCGTTCAACGCCGATGTGAACGGGGCGGAGAACATCCGTCTCGAGTTGAACCAACGTAACTCCGAGTCTTCGGCCAGTTTGGGCGAGGATAGGAGTACCGGCTGGTTGGCACAGCCCGGAGTCTACCTTCATGACTTGTCCCACGGATTCTCACCGAGGGAACAAGTGGTAGACTGCAAACCCTAATATCCCAACTCAGCGGTGCGGTGCCGTGGGATTCCCGCGTCTTTAGGCGCGGGAGGATGTCAACAGGAACTCACCAGGGTCGGTGCCGTCGAGGCGCGTGCCGACGCGACGTCGTCGACGCCCGGGGACCTGCCCGACGTGTACGCGAGGACTCCCGCGGCGGTCACGGCGACGATTAGGCGGAACCGTCGGCGTCGGTCGATCCCTCGAGCGCGACGAACTCGAGGCCGTACCGGGCGAGCAGGCGATCCGCGCGAGACGTGACGGAGGGGGCGACGAGAACGCCACGAACGGTCGTCTCGGCGTGGAGGTCACGATCGAGGGCGTCGACGTACCGCCGAAGCTGGCTCACCGCGTCCGGTCCAGCGCGGCGGGACTTGAGTTCGACGACGACGGTGCGACCGGCAGCGTCCTCGCCGTAGACGTCGACCGGACCCGCGGAAGTCCGCCGTTCCGTCGCCAGCGGCGTGAAGCCGGGCTCGAGCAGGTCGGGAGCCTCGAGGAGCCGGTGTCGGAGGTCGGCTTCGGTCGGGGACTCGCCGTGTGTCTGTCGAGTCGTCTCGGCCTCGGGCGGTTCGTCTCGTTCGTCCGTTTCGACGACGTTCACGTGCAGGACCGTCTCGACCCGAACGCAGAACGTCTCCGAACGCCGACTCGAAGACGATCGAACTGATTTCTGGTCCCGCTCGACGACGAGGCGATCCGACTCGAGGCACACCGTGAACGCACCTCCCGTGCCCGACGTCGCGAGCGGACTCCGCCCCTCGAGTCCGTGAACGAGGGCGGTTCCATCGGGTTTGAACACGCAGACGCGGGTCGGAGCCGGCCTCTCGATCGATTCCGAGCCGTCGACCCGACAGCGACCGACCACCGTGCAGAGCGCGCCGTGATCGAGTGCATCGACGATAGCCTCGTGGGCGGTCGCAAGTGTGGGAGACTCGAGGCTCACGGTGGTCGCCCGGTCACCGGGTCGGGTCTCGTCGGAGCTGGACACGATCGATCGTTCTCCGCGGGTGGGGAAAAACGACTCGACCACGTCCATCCGACGTGCCGGACTCCCGTGAGGTGCCAAACTGATGGCAACTCGCGTAAACTGATAGTAAGTGGCGTTGACTGGAGGCAGCGGGGGATGGCACAGGTGGTTTCGAGAGCCCTCGACGACCCTGATCTGTATCGGTAACGAAGAACGTCGGAAAGGCTTATTCGTGCGGAGTGTCGAGGCCGGGACGTAATGAAACGAATCCAGAATCGTCGTCGGTTCCTCCAACTGGCGACGGCTGGTGCAGCGGCTTCGGTCGCTGGCTGTAGTGATCTGCAACCATCGACCGACGACGGTTCTGAACCCGAGACCCCCCAGGAACAGGGGGACGGCGACGAGATCGACCCCGATGACGTAAGCGACACGGCGCTCACCGCACTCGTCCAGCCCGACCCCGACGAACTCGCCGAAATCGAAGCCGAGATCGTCGAACAGGTCGAAGCGGGCGAACTCGACCAGATGCAGGCCCAACAGGAGATGCAACGGCGTCAGATGGAGATCATCGACGACCTCGCCGATTCGTTCCAGTCGACCGCAGCGGACGCAGACGCCTATCACGTCGAAGCGTCGATGCCCGACCAGGGAGCCTTCCTCGTCGACGGCGACGCCGAAGCGCTGGTCGCTCAACTCAACGACGGTGCGGTCAGCGCCTTGCTTCCGAGTCAGGAATATGTCGAGGCCCAGGAGGCCATGGCCGCCCAGCCCGACCCCGACGAGATGGACGAAGAAGCACTCGAGGAAGAGCTGCAAGAACAGGTCGAAGAACAGGGCTGAAGACCCTACACTCTCGTTTATTCGTGGGTCTGGTCGCCACGGGCGGGTGAGAATGGGCTCTCCCGTTCGGTCCAGTCCCAGCCCGGTAGTCGCTCCTGAAATCCAGCCGCGAGCGCCGCCTCGAGGTCGTCGACGCCGGCTGGTTCGTCCGGTTGACCGTGGACCTGCAGGTCTGCGTAGTGGAACGTCGCCTCGCCGAGGGTACGAAGTGGCTGGGAGCCGGCGATCGTCGCGGCGAGTTCGCGGCCGAGGAGTTCGTCGACGACGAATCCGGGATAGTCGCCCTCGACGTCGAGGTCGCGCAGGAGTGCGACCAGCGCGGCGACGTTGACCGCCAGATCACCGTCGGCGAAGACGGCGTCGACCTCCGCGCGGTACTGGACTTCGGTCACGTCGTCGACGTCGGTCTCGAAGATCGTTCCGAGGTCGTCTCTGACGTCGTTGATCACCGGGACGACGCGATCTGCACGGTCTGCGATCCAGTCTCGTTCCGTTCGAACGCGCTCGGGTGTGAGTAACATACTGCTCGAATGGCCGGTTCGTCACCGAATGCCCTTGCTTTTGCGAAGGCTTTTATACCCCGCAACAAATAGCGTCAGGTAAGCGGGTTCTCTCTGGAATTGTCCCGCACAGATCAGGACACTCCACCCTGGGAGCGGTCGTCACACGGCGAACGGAGAGACAGATGATCCGGATTCGAGTCGTCGCATCGACAGACGCACCTGTTCCGGCGGTCGATTCCGCTGTGTTCGGCGTTCTGTACAGTCTGACGACGACAGCCGTTCCGCCAGACGATCCCTCTCAGAGGCGAGTTCACGCACGCCAGATTCGGCTACTATGAGCACTGTAGAGCAGCAACTTGACGATTTGAAAGCAAAGATCACGCAGGAGTTACCGGGCGATATCTCGGTCTCCTCGGTGAAGTACGAAGGCCCCGAACTCGTCGTTTACACGCGCGACCCGAAGAAGTTCGCGAACCAGGGTGACCTCGTTCGGAAACTCGCGAGCAAGTTTCGAAAGCGCATTACGGTCCGTCCAGACCCGAGTGCGCTTTCCACGCCGGAACAGGCTCGCGAAGAAATTCTTCAGGTAATTCCCGACGAAGCGGGCGTCACCGACCTCGACTTCCACGCCGACACCGGTGAGGTCGTCATCGAGGCCGAGAAGCCGGGGATGGTCATCGGCCGCCACGGCTCGACGCTCCGTGACATCACCAAGAACGTCGGCTGGACGCCCGAAGTCGTCCGGACGCCACCGATCGAGTCCTCGACAGTCTCGAACGTTCGGAGCTTCCTCAAGCAAGAACGCGACGAGCGGCGAGACATTCTGGAGAGGGTCGGTCGACAGATCCACCGTGAGGAGATGTCCGACGACGAGTACGTCCGCATCTCGACGCTCGGGTGCTGTCGCGAGGTCGGTCGTGCGTCGTTCATCCTCTCGACGCCCGAGACGCGCATTCTCATCGACTGCGGCGACAAACCCGGCGCAGAAGGCGAAGTGCCGTACCTGCACGCCCCCGAGGCTCTCGGTGCCGGCCCACAGACGATCGACGCCGTCGTCCTCACCCACGCTCACCTCGACCACTCCGCGCTCATCCCGCTGTTGTTCAAGTACGGCTACGACGGCCCGATCTACTGTACCGAGCCAACCCGCGACCTGATGGGCCTGCTGACTCTCGACTACCTCGACGTCGCAGCGAAAGAGGGACGCACACCGCCGTACGAGTCCGAACAGGTCCGCGAGGCGATCAAACACTGCATCCCGCTCGAGTACGGCGACGTCACCGACATCGCGCCGGACGTTAAACTCACCTTCCACAACGCGGGTCACATCCTCGGCTCCGCCGTCTCGCACTTCCACATCGGCGACGGCCTCTACAACGTCTGTTTCTCCGGCGACATCCACTACGAGGACACCCGCCTGTTCAACGGCGCGGTCAACGACTTCCCGCGGGTAGAGACGCTCGTCCTCGAGTCGACCTACGGCGGGCGCAACGACTACCAGACCGATCAGGAAGACTCCGAGGAGAAGCTCAAGCAAGTCGTCAGGGAGACCGCCGAACGGGGCGGCAAGACGCTCATCCCCGCGTTCGCGGTCGGTCGATCACAGGAACTCATGCTCGTCCTGGAGGAGGCGATGCGCTCCGGTGACATTCCGACGATGCCGGTCCACCTGGACGGGATGATCTGGGAGGCGACGGCCATCCACACGACCTATCCCGAGTACCTCCGGGACGATCTCCGGGACCGCATCTTCCACGAAGACGAGAACCCGTTCCTCGCCGAGCAGTTCAACCACATCGACGGTGGCGAGGAAGAACGCCAGGACGTGGCCGACGGCGACCCCTGTATCATCCTCTCGACCTCGGGGATGGTCACCGGCGGTCCGATCATGTCCTGGCTCGGCCACATCGGCCCCGACCCGGACTCGACACTGCTCTTCGCGGGATACCAGGCGCAGGGAACCCTCGGACGGCGCATCCAGAGCGGCTGGGACGAGATCCCGACCAGTGAGATCGGTCCCGTCAACGGCGACAACGGCCGTGGCACCCTCTCGCTCAACGTCAACGTCGAGACCGTGGACGGCTTCTCCGGTCACGCAGACCGGGCCGGACTCGAGAACTTCGTGAAGACGATGAATCCCCGCCCCGAGAAAGTCCTCTGTGTCCACGGCGACGAACGCTCCGTCCAGGACCTCTCCTCGGCCCTCTACCACGACTACAACATGCGAACGTTCGCACCGAAGAACCTCGAGACGTTCCGGTTCCTCTGACGCCACAGGCGAGGTCCTCGGACTCTGGACGTAGACGGCCGAACCTGGTCTCTCGCTTCGTTTTTCGACGGTCCGATATCAGACTCTGGCCCGGCATTTCGCGCTCGCGCTCGCGCGCGTACGTGAACTTTTATTAGTCCCCGTCCACTACCCGAAAACAGGTTTTACATGTCCCAGGAAAGCGAGTACGGTGCCGGACAGATCCAGGTCTTAGAGGGCCTGGAGGCCGTCCGCAAACGGCCCGCGATGTACATCGGCTCTACTGACTCTCGAGGTCTCCACCACCTGGTCTACGAGGTCGTGGACAACTCGATCGACGAGGCGCTGGCCGGTCACTGCGACGACATCACCGTCACCATCCACGAGGACGAGTCGGTGAGCGTCGCCGACGACGGTCGCGGTATCCCCGTCGACACCCACGACGAGTACGACCGCCCCGCACTCGAGGTGATCCTGACTGTGCTGCACGCGGGCGGAAAGTTCGACAACAAGTCCTACCAGGTCTCCGGTGGGCTCCACGGCGTCGGCGTCTCGGTGGTCAACGCCCTTTCCGCGGAACTCGAGGTCGAGGTCAAACGCGACGGTGGGGTCTTTCGCCACCGTTTCGAGCAGGGTGAACCCGACGGCGACATGGAGCGAGTCCGCGACATGGAGTCCGGTGAATCGAACGGGACCCAGATCCGGTTCTGGCCCGACACGGGTATCTTCGAGGCAGACAGCTTCACGTTCTCGACGCTCTCGAACCGCCTGCGCGAACTCGCCTTCCTCAACTCCGGCGTGGCCATCACGCTCCGGGACGAACGACCGGACGCACACGACGACGATCCACCGGTCGAGGAGACCTACGAGTACGAAGGCGGCATCCGAGAGTTCGTCGAGTACTTAAACGAGACGCGCTCGGCGATGCACGCCGACGTCATCTACTTCGAAGACGAAGACCAGAACATCCAGGTAGAGGTCGCGATGCAGGCCACTGAGGAGCTGCAGGGGTCGATCCACGCCTTCGCGAACAACATCAACACCCGCGAGGGCGGCACCCACCTCACGGGCTTCAAGACCGCCCTCACCAGAGTCGTCAACGACTACGCGAACGACAACGACCTGCTGTCGGATCTCGACGAGAACCTCACGGGCGAAGACATCCGCGAGGGGCTGACTGCGGTCATCTCGGTCAAACACCCCGACCCGCAGTTCGAGGGCCAGACCAAGACGAAACTCGGCAACAGCGAGGTCCGGGGCATCGTCGAGAGCGCCGTCCACGAGGGTCTGGGCACCTACTTCGAGGAACACCCCGACACGGCACAGGCGATCATCCTGAAGGCCGTCGAGGCCGCGAAAGCCCGGATGGCGGCGAAGAAGGCAGAAGAGCTGACTCGCCGGAAGTCCGCACTCGAGTCGACCTCCCTGCCGGGCAAACTCGCGGACTGTCAGACCAAAGATCCCGAGGAAGCCGAGATCTTCATCGCGGAGGGTGACTCCGCAGGCGGTAGCGCCAAACAGGCTCGAAACCCCGAGTTTCAGGCCGTTCTCCCGATCAAGGGGAAGATCCTGAACGTCGAGAAACACCGCCTCGATCGGATCCTGGAGAACGACGAGATTCGCAACATGATCACCGCCATCGGCGCGGGGATCGGCGACGAGTTCGACGTCGAGGACGTCCGCTACCAGAAGATCATCATGGCGACAGACGCCGACGTCGACGGGGCACACATCCGGACCCTGCTGCTGACGTTCTTCTACCGGCACATGCGCCCGCTGCTCGAGGGTGGCTACGTCTACGCGACCCAGCCCCCGCTGTACCGGATTCGTTACCGCGGGGAGACCTACGACGCGATGACCGACGCCGAACGCGACGAAATCGTCGCGGAGAAGTGCAACGGCAACCCGTCGCAGGTCCAGCGGTTCAAGGGTCTCGGCGAGATGAACCCCGAGCAGCTCTGGGAGACGACGATGAATCCCGAAAACCGCATCCTCAAACAGATCACCGTCGAGGACGCCGCTGCGGCGGACAAGATGTTCTCGGTGTTGATGGGCGATGCGGTCGAACCGCGCAAGCAGTTCATCAAGGAGAACGCGCCGGAAGCCGAGTGGATCGACATCTGAGGATTCGAGGCGAAGTAACTACATGAGTTCAGACGTACCCGATCCGACCGATATAGAGGCACGGACAGTCGAAAACGTCCGCATCGAAGAGGAGATGGAACAGAGCTACATCGACTACGCGATGAGCGTCATCGCAGGTCGTGCGCTCCCGCGCGTCGAAGACGGGCTCAAACCCGTCCACCGACGCATCCTCTACGCGATGCACGAAATGGGCGTTACGAGCGGTTCCAGCCATCGCAAATCGTCATCGATCGTCGGCGAGACGATGGGTGACTTCCACCCACACGGCGACAGCGCGATCTACGACACGCTCGTCCGGATGGCACAGGACTTCTCGATGCGCTATCCCCTCGTCGACGGGCAGGGGAACTTCGGCTCGATGGACGGCGACCCGCCTGCAGCCCAGCGATACACAGAGGCCCGGATGGCCGCCATCGCCGAGGAACTGCTCGAGGACATCGACAAAGACACCGTCGACTTCTCCTCGAACTACGACGACCGTCTGCAAGAGCCCGACGTCCTGCCAGCAGCGTTCCCGAACCTGCTTGTCAACGGATCGTCGGGAATCGCCGTCGGGATGTCGACGAACATCCCGCCGCACAACCTCGGTGAGGTAATCGACGCTACCATCGAACTCATCGACAATCCCGACGCGACCGTCGAGGAGCTGATGGAACACGTCAAGGGCCCGGACTTCCCCACTGGCGCAAACATCGTCGGCCGGGACGCCATCTACAAGGCCTACAAGACTGGCCGCGGCCGACTTCGCGTGCGCGCGGAGTTCGAGGTCGAAGAGTGGAAATCGGGCCGCGAACGCATCGTCATCACCGAACTCCCGTTCCAGACCAACAAGGCCCGCCTCGTCGAACGCATCGCAGACGACGTCAACGAGGGCGAGATCGACGGTATTTCGGACCTGCGTGACGAGTCCGATCGCGACGGCGTGCGTATCGTCGTCGAACTCAAACGCGGCGCGAACACCGAGATCGTCAAGAACCGCCTGCTCGAGAATCACCTCGAGCGAACGTTCGGCATCATCAACCTCGCGCTGGTCGACGGCCAGCCCCGGGTTCTCTCGCTCAAAGAGACCCTCGAGGAGTACGTCGCCCACCGCCGGGAGGTCGTCCGCCGGCGAAGCGAATACGACCTCGAGGAAGCCGAAGACCGGGCCCACATTCTCGAAGGGCGGCTGAAAGCACTCGACAACGTCGACGACGTGGTCGAACTCATCCGCAACTGCGAGAACCGGACGGAGGCCAAAGAAGCTCTTCAGACGGAGTTCGACTTCTCGTCCGACCAGGCCGATCACATCGTCCGGATGCAACTCGGCAGTCTCACCTCGATGGAGGCCGCCGAGATCGAAGCCGAGTACGAGGAGGTTCAGGCCGAGATCGAACGCCTGAGGACCATCCTCGAGAGCGAGGAGGAACTGCTCGGCGTCATCAAGGAGGAACTACGCGAGATCGACGCCGAATACGACGACGATCGGCGCACCTCGATCATCGAGGACGAGGGCACGGTCACCCACGAGGACCTCATCCCCGAGGAGGAGGTGTTCGTCGTCATGACCGAAGACGACTACGTCAAGCGGATGCCCATCTCCCGGTTCGACCCCCAGGGTCGCGGCGGCAAGGGCATCATCGGCGCGGACGTCAAGGAAGGCGACCGCGTCTCGGCAGTCTTCCGGGCGAACACCCACGACTACCTGCTTTGCTTTACCAACCAGGGCAAAGTCTACCGGCTCAAGACCTACGAGATCCCGGAGATGGGCCGGACCGCTCGCGGGAAGTCGGCCGTCAACATCCTCGACCTAGACGACGGCGAGGAGATCACCGCCGTCGTCGACACCGACACGTTCGACGACGACGAGTTCGTCACGATGGTCACCAAGCACGGCTACGTCAAACGCACCGCGGGCGAGGAGTTCGAACGCATCCAGTCCAACGGCAAGATCGCTGCCTCGCTCGAGGACGGCGACGCACTGGTCGACGTCGAAGTGACCGACGGGACCACCGACCTCGTGATCGCCACCGAGGGCGGGATGACCATCCGGTTCGACGAGACCGAAGCCCGTGCGATGGGGCGAACCGCACGCGGTGTCAACGGCATCGATCTGGAGGCTGGCGACGCCGTCGCGGGGCTGGTCGCGACCGACGAGGAGGACGGGCGGGCGCTGCTCACCGTCACGCAGAACGGGTACGGGAAACGGACGGTCCTCAGTGAGTACCGCACCCAGTCGCGGTACGGGAAAGGACTGATCGACATCAAGACCGACGAACGAAACGGCCCGGTGACGGCCGTGAAGGCCGTCGACGACGACGACCACCTCGTGTTGATGAGCGAAAACGGACAGATCGTTCGCACGCGCGTCGACGAAGTTTCGACCGTCGGTCGGAACACCAAGGGCGTCATCGTCATGGACGTCGAAGCCGGCGACGCAGTCGCGAGCGTGGACACGATTCCGGCTGCGTCGATGGCCGCAGACGAGGACGGCGACGCCGACACCAGCGACGACGACTGACGGAGACTCGTTTTCGACGCAGTAACTCCGTTGGCAACGGTTTCGACGGTTCGAATTCCGCCACAGTACAGCAGGGCACTCGAGAGAAGCCGACGTTCCCGGGACTGCCTCGTGTGGTACGGACTCGAAGGCGAAGCGAACTTCCGGTGAGCATTACGCGGAGAAGCTGAGAAAACGACCGTCAGAGACGTCTACGGCGGCAGTGCGTCGAGCGAGTCGGTCGGGCGACTCTCAGTGCTCGGGCTCTTCGGCGGGAGCGACCATGTCGTCGATGCGCAAGATGAGGATGTTGTTCGTGTCGTCCTTGCCGTCGACGCTCCCTTCGACGACGAGCTTCGAGAGCGGGGTCGGACCGACGATGACCGAATCGTCCTCGCTGATCGAGCCGATCGTTCCCTGCAGGTGGATCTCTGCGCGGCAGAGTTCCGGATGGTGGACGCTCGAGAGGTCGATTTCCTCGACGATGACGTCCTCGACGGGTTCGCCTTCGTGCTGGATCGGGACCGACGCCGGGTCGTCCATCTGCTGGATCTCGAGGGCCTCGTAGGCGGCCGCGGTCGGTTTGTATCCACCCTTGGGGCCGGGGACACCCTCTACGAGTTGCAGTGCTTTGAGACTCTGCATCTGATTGCGAATCGTCCCGGGGTTGCGGTCGACCTGATCGGCGATGTCTTCACCTTTGATGGCGTCTTCGGACTCCTTGTGGAGATTCGTCAATGCGCGGAGAATCTTTTTTTGACTCGGGGTCAATTCGATCGATGACATAGCGAATTATTCGTATTTGGATTCCTTAAACCCGACGGGTTACCACTCCCGGTTGCTGGCAATTCCCAGTGGAACCGGTTCTGACGTTCGAGCCCGTAAAATCACCGACGGGGAAGTCGATAGAAATGCCCAGTGACCGGGTGAACTGTTGGGCGAACGTCAGCAACGCGGTCGACGACGTGGAGTGGCCGGTCGAATCGAGCGGAGAGGGCCCGCGCGACGACGAGTTCGTCGTCAGCCGGCGAACAGCCACCCCTCGAGGAGCACCTCCGTGAGGACGTCCTCGAGGAGGAACATGAGCACGAAGCCGACGGCGAAGGTGGCGGCGTTGATCCGCGTGAGGATGGCCTCCGCGTCGAACCGGATGAGGTCTGCGACTTCGATGAGCACCTGCAAGATCGCGCCGATTGCGATCGCGAAGAACAGGACGGCGAGCAGGTCAGACTGGGCGAAACTCCCGATCCAGCCCCCGAGGATGACGGGGCCGCCCGCGATGACGCCCATAGCAGCGAAGTGACGCAGGGGTGGCGTTTTCCGGTCGCGCGCGACGGCGGCGACCACTGTCGGCCCCTCCATCACGTTGTGCATGATGAACGCGAGCACGAGCAACATCAGCAGTGTCGGATCCTCGTTGATGTAGGCGACACCGATTCCAAGTCCCTCACCGATACTGTGGAGACCGAGCGCTAACGCGACGAGGTAGGCAATCTCGAGGCCGCTCTTGTCGGTTGCGGTCATCTTTCGCTGGCGCCACTGACTCGCAGCGTACATCACGGCGAACGTGCCACCGACGCCGACGATCACGGCCGATGCGGCCAGTGCCGTGTTCTCGACGTTGACGCCGTAGTCGAATATCATGTCCTCGGTCATCTCGAGGGCGATGAACGCCAGCACACCGGCTGCCAGCGCGAGGAATGCGTGGAGATAGCGCGTCTCAAGATCGCGGATAAACGGGAACCAGAGCATCCCGATCGCGACGGGGATGATCCCCGCGATGGAGCCGATGATCGTCAGCATCCAGAGGATCTCGAGCGTGCTCGCGTCGCCAACCGAGTCGAGAGTTCCGAACGGAGACGTGAAATAGAGGACGGCGAAGACGGCAACGAGGATTGCGATTGGGCCGAGCGCCAGCACCCACCGTGGAAGATCGGACAGCACGCGCCGACTCATTCGTCACCACCCACCGTCAGTCGAAGATCGAATAGCGTTCTCATTACGAGTGTATTAGACGCGTCTAAACTTATACCTTTCCAGCCACAGACGCCACTAGAGCGTGTCTAAATCCTCGGTTCACATCCCAGAATCCCGTTGCAACGGGCCGGTCTGCTCACGATTCGACTTCAGCAGGACTCACGCGACCGACCCGGACGTGGTGGGCGACCGTCTCCGGGAGCGAGACCGTTTCCTCCGAGTCGGCTGGCCGAGCGGTCACCATTCCGAACGGCGCGACCTCCACGATCTCGAGTTCGACTCCCGGCTCGACGCCGTGGTCTGCGAGATACGAGAGAATCTCTGCGTCGTGGTCGGCGACCTCCTCGACGACGACAGTGTCACCCTCGGCAAACTCCGAGACGGGATCGTCGTCGGTTCGCTCCGGCGGCTCGAGGTCGGCGCCTGGAATCGGCGAGCCGTGGGGATCGACCTCGGGCTCGCCGAGGACGTCCGCGACGCGGGCCTCGAAGTCCTCGCTGATGTGGTGTTCGAGGCGGTCGGCCTCGTCGTGGACTTCCGACCAGTCGTAATCGAGGTGCTCGGTGAGGTAGGCCTCGAGCAGTCGGTGGTGGCGGATCACCTCGAGGGCGACGGTCTCGCCTTCCTCGGTGAGGGTGACGCCGCGGTACTTTTCTCGGTCGACCAGTTCGCGATCCTCGAGCTTCTCGACCATGCTGGTGACCGTCGGCGACGTGACGTCCAGCTCGTCGGCGATTTCGGAGGTCTTGATCCGGTCGTCACGCTCTCGCTGGAGCTGGTAGATGGCTTTGAGGTAGTCTTCCATCACGTCGCTCAGCATCATCGTCTGCAATTAGATTCGTCTAACCCTAAACCTGTCGCTGGGACGGTGCCGAGTTCGATCCCCCGGTCGTTCGTCCCGGTACGACCAAATCCGTGGCCCTCGTACACCTGGTCGATGACGATCGTTCGGATCATCGGCGTCCCGATGGACTTCGGCGCGAATCGGCGAGGTGTCGACATGGGCCCCTCCGCGATCCGCTATGCTGGCCTGAGCGACGAACTCGAGCGTGCGGGCGTCGAACCGGTCGACGCGGGCGATCTGTTCGTCCCGCGGGCCGAAGAACGCGATCCGGACGCGAGCCAACCAGACCGTGGAAACGCCAAGTTCCTCCGGGAGATCGAGTCGGTCTGCACTCGTCTCGCCGACGAAGTCGCGGCCGCACTCACCGAGGGTGCCTTCCCACTCGTCCTCGGTGGTGACCATTCCCTTGCGATCGGGTCGATGAACGGCTCGGCTCGAGATGCGACGATCGGAGTGATCTGGTTCGACGCCCACGCGGACCTGAACACGCCCCAGACCTCACCCAGCGGGAACGTCCACGGGATGTCACTCGGTGCCGTACTTGGTCGTGAGGGAGCCGAGTCCATGGCGTGGGCGCACGCGCCGACCGTGAGTGAGGAGTCGATTGCGTACGTCGGTCTCCGGAGCCTCGACGACCGGGAGCGCGAACTGCTCCGGGACAGCGACGTCACGGCGTTTACGATGGCCGACATCGACGATCGCGGCGTGACAAGCGTCGTCGAGGAGGCACTGGCCGTCGCCACCGACGGCACCGACGGCGTTCACCTCAGTCTCGACCTCGACTGGCTCGATCCACGGGCCGCACCCGGTGTCGGTACCCCCGTCCGCGGCGGCGTAACCTACCGCGAGGCCCACGCGGCACTCGAGACGATCGCCAGCAGAAACGACCGCGAGGACGTCGTCCGGTCGATGGACGTCGTCGAGGTGAATCCGATCCTCGACGAGCGAAACGAGACCGCGTCACTCGCGGCCGAACTCACCGCGAGCGCGTTCGGAACGCGAATTCTCTAGCCGAGGATAACACGTCGAGGGTGACACCAGCATCGCATGAACGACATGGTGTGACAGTACTAGACAGGGCAGTGTACAATTCAACACCTTTGTAACCGAGGGTTGCAGACTGTCTACCATGACTGAGAAGGTCGTCGTGCTCGGTGCCGGGTATGCCGGTACTGGTGCGGTCAACACGCTACAATCGAAACTCGGGGCGGACACGCGACTCACGTGGATCGCCGACGTCGACTACCACCTCGTTCTCCACGAATCCCACCGCGTCATCCGCGATCCCGACGTCCGAACCGACATCACCTTCCCCGTCGACGCAATCGCCTCGCCGTCGACCAGGTTCATCAAAGACTCCGTCACCGGTCTCGACGTCGACGAACAGGTCGTCGAACTCGAGGACGGCGACGACGTCGAGTACGATTACGTGCTCGTCGCACTCGGCAGCCAGACTGCCTACTACGGCATCCCCGGTCTCGAGGAACACTCGCTGACCCTCAAGAGCCTCGACGACGCCCTCGAAATCCACGAGGCGGTCACGGAAGCGAGCGAGGAGGCCACCCGCGGCGATCCCGCCCAGATCGTCATCGGCGGCGCTGGCCTCTCGGGCATCCAGACCGCCGGTGAGATCGCGGAGTTCCGCGACATCCACCGTGCACCCCTCGAGATCCACCTCGTCGAAGCACTCGACGAGATCTTCCCCGGCAACGATCCAGAAATCCAGCAGGCTCTTCGCGACAAACTCGAAGACGCCGGCGTCCAGATACACACCGACGATCCGATTACGGAAGCGAAAGCAGACGTCATCGAGTTCGACGAGGGCGAGCCCCTCGACCACGACGTGCTCGTCTGGACCGGCGGCATCACCGGCCGCGACGCGATGGACGGCGTCGACCTCGAGAATCAGCACAACCGGGTCAACGCCGAGGCGACCTTCCAGACCTCTGAGGACCGTGTCTTCGCCATCGGCGACTCCGCGATCGTCGATCAGGGCGACCAGCCTGCACCGCCGACGGCACAGGCCGCCTGGCAGGCCGCCGACGTCGCTGGCGAAAACATCGCCCGTGCGATCGAGGGCCGACCGCTGAAGACCTGGGAGTTCGAGGACAAAGGGACCGTCGTCTCGGTCGGCGAAGAGGCCGTCGCCCACGAGATCAAGCCAGCCTTCGGGCTCACCCTTCCCGTCACCACCTTCGATGGAATCGCCGCTCAGAACCTGAAGAAACTCATCGCCGCTCGCTGGATCGCCTCCATCACCTCGTGGGGCGAGGCTCGCAAGTCCTGGTCGTCGCTCTAGGGCGATCGTCGACGACTCAGCTTTCTCCTGCTCGATCTGTCTATCGAAGGTTTCGGGCGACCACCCGGACTTCTATCTATAGTAACAACTGCAACGATTCCCACACTGATCGCCGATTCGTCTGGCGATCAGGTGTGCACTGACGTGCAGTGGCTACTATAGTACGTCGAGTTCCCCGACCGATTCGGCTGACTCAGTCCTCGGTCGATACAGGCGACCCATCGTCCTCCCCGTCTCGAGAATCGTCGCGCTCACCCTCGAATCCCGTCTCGTCGGCCTCGACTCGAGAGAGGCCAGCCAGCTGCCCATCCCCACTCGATCGCATCGGCCGCGCGGGGACGCCGGCCACCGTCTCACCGGGTGGCACGTCCCGCGTCACGAGCGAGTTCGCCGCAACGCTCGCCCCGGCACCGATCTCGACGCCCGGCAGAACGATCGCTCCAGCACCGATCATCGCGCGCTCGCCGACGACGACCTCGCCGGTCCGGTACTCGTCTTGCAGAAACTCGTGACACAGCAGGGTCGCGTCGTACCCGACGATGGCATGGTCACGGAGGGTGATCAACTCCGGCCAGAAGACGTCCGGAGTGGCCTCGAGTCCCCACGAAACGCCCGTTCCAACGGTCGCACCGAGTCGTCGCAGGCACCAGCGACGAAGCCGCAGGCTGGGGGCGATCCGGGCGAGCCAGACGAGCACGTAGTTGTACGCGACCCGGAGCGGCGACTTCGCGTTCGTCCAGTGAGACAGCGAGTTTCCCGCACCCGGCGTCGGATGGCGGCGAACGCGGTCGTGTCGCGATCGATCCTCTGTCACTGCCGATGGTTCGACCGAACGCCACAAGAAACCGACTGGTTCCTCGCCGCCGGTGAACTGGCACCCTCCCGGTGAGTTCCAGTCACCGGGTCCGGTCGATCTCACCGTTCGAAGCGGTGCGCCCCTCGAGCGGCCCGACGAGCCGTCTGAACTGCTCGCCCTCGAGTGCGCACTCGTAGGCAGGTTTGAACATCATGTTCTCGCCGCCAGCGGTTACCTCGAGTGTCGACGTCACTTCCGGTCGCAGGTAGTACTGGGCACGCTCGTTGCCCGGCTTTACCTCGTACTCGCTCAGCCGAATCGGGTGGCGGTCGAACAGGCCGCCAGGTTCGCGGCCGTCGACCAGGACGACCGGTTTCTCCGACCGGAACAACTCGTCTCCGACAGCGCGTTTCGTGTGAGCGTTCTCGGGATGGTGCGCGAGAATCGACGCGCGCTCGTCTGCCGGCGTTTCCGGCTCGATCACGTCCACCCGCTCGACGGTCAGATAGCCGATCAGGTACCGGTGAGCCCGCTCGCCTTCCGGTCGTCGCAATCCGGCGTAGAAGCCGACAACGTCGCCCGGCTCCAGGCGGCGCAACCGGCTGACGTACCCGCTCGAGCGGTGTTCGCCGTAGGTCAACGCCTCGAAATTCGGATCGCGGTGCAGCGGCCAGGACTCGAGGTCCGGGCCGGTGACCGGTTCGTACTCGCCGCTGACCGGCGTCGGCTCGATTCGCGTGGTCAGGTCCGCCGCGGTTCGTCCTCCCGGATCGTGCTCGAGGCGCCACGACCCAAGGGTCGCTTCTTCGCTCGTCTGGCTGGTTTTCTCCGGAATCGGGACGTACTCGAAGTGCCCGTCGTCGTACAGCGGGGCCAGCGTCCCGAGATTGGTACTGTCTGCACCGACGCCAGCGAGAACGACCGTCATCACGCGAGACATTCGGCGACGGGGCGATAACGCTCCCGATTCGTCGTGATGACGGACGGCCGCCTCGGAACCGGCGAGACGAGGTTATCGGCTGCTCGAGCGAGCGCCGTAGAAGAGCGCGACGAGAAGCACCACGAAAACGGCCCCCATCACGGCGACTGCGATCCAGATCGTCGAGAGCAGGCGTTCTGGAATCAGTCCGGCGATCTCAGCGAGCCAGAAGACGCTGTAGATGCTGACGAGGACGATCGTTGCGACGTACAGCCGCAGTCCGAGACGGACCACGTGGTAGAGGGTCGTCCGGGTGATCTCGGCCGGAAACTGGTCGTCGAGTGCTCGAATCATCTGTTCACCCTCCCCGGGGCCTGTCCCCACAGGCTAGCGTTTCTGGTGTGTCGTCTCCGATCGACGGCGATCGGTGCCGACGGTATCCGTCGGAGTCGATGACGGTTCAATCGGAAATCACGTTAATATTCTCCTGTCCTGACTTTAATGTTTCCACAACGGACGTTCTGCACGAGCGGAGCTGAAATTGGTCGGAGGAGTAGCATGACGACTTCTGATAGAATCGTCCCGAATCGACGCAGTCTGGTGATCCGGACGATTTCGACCGGGGATCAACCGTGAACGATGACGGCGCTGGTTTCGCTCGCATCCGACTCGCTTGCTCTCTCAGAACGGCGAAATGAACGGAATGAACGGTTCGAAAACGGTCTGATCGACTGTACGGATTATTGATGAGTCCCGTCCCCGTCGGAGGTATGTCAGGGCACGGTGGTGATCGAACGTCAACGGGTTGGGTGTCGGATCGGGGCCAGTCGACACTCGTCGGGATCGTGCTGCTCCTCGGGATGGTCGGGACGCTCAGCGTCGGCCTCTTCCTCGTCGGCGGGGAGGCCGTCTCGAGTCTCGAGCAACAATCGGAACGCGAACGGGTCGAATCCGCGTTCGTCGAGCTCAGCCATCAGATGGCGGCGGCATCGGACAACCGATCGGGCGTCGCACGCACGATCGACCTCGACGTCGGGCAAGAGGGTACCGTCGTCCGGGAAGAGACCGGGACGATCAACGTCTCTTCGAACGAGTCCGAGGGCGTGGAGATCGAGGACCTGACGATTGGGACGATCGAGTGGCAAGACACCGATGGTTCGGTGCTCGCATACGAAGCTGGCGCAGTCTTCAGGGAACGCGGGAACGAAACGCAGGTCGTCTCTGCACCGGCAATCAGTTACGAGCACTCGACCGACACGCTGACGTTGCCGGTCCTCACGGCGACGGGTGACGAACACCTCGGGACAGGTGACGTGACGCTCTCGTCTGCCAAGACAACTGCCTATCAGGAAGCGACCGTTGTCAACGGAAGTGTCACAATTACGATCCAGAGCGAGTACTACCGTGGCTGGGAGACGTTCTTCCGGTCAGAAGCGGGAGACACCTCGGTGCAGGACGTCGATCATCAGAACGAGACGATCGAGGTTCTGGTGGGATACCTGGACGTCGAAGAATCCTACGAGGATGGAATTCTCGTCTCTGAGAACTTCGACGACTTCGAGAACGCCGAGGTTAACGCTACGGTCGCTCACGGATCCATGCCGGAACTCGATCCCGTGATCGACGAAATCGTCGAGGACGCGGAAGACGATGGCACCGAAATAACAGACACTGACACAACCCATGGGCCAGGAACCTACTGGACCGACGACGACCTCGATCTCCACAATACCGACGAACTCGTCTTCGATACGTCTTCAGACAACGTGACTCTGGTCGTTGACGGCGATATAACGGTAGGCGGAACGCTCGAGGCCACGCCGAACGGCTCGGATAACGAATTGAAGATCTACACGACCGGAAACTTCCACGTAGATAACGGCGACGTCCTTGTTACCGACGGAAATGCTGCCTCCCTACAACTCTATGGAAGTTCGGATACCCACATTGCGGTCGGTCCTGGCGGAAGTTCGTACACCGGAACGATCTACGCGGCGGCAGACGAGTGGGGCGACAAGGAAAACGAGGTCTTCGGACCAGGTTGTACCGAGCAAGTCTGCATGCAGTCGAACGTCGATTTCACTGGAGCGGTAATCGCATCCTCGAGTAACATTCACTCGGCCGGTGTCAACTTCACGTACGACGACTCACTCGAGAATAACGACATTTCGCTCTACCCCAACAAGTACACGCTGCCGCCACAACTGACCTACCTCAACGTCGCACACCACGAAATCGACGTCAGAAACTAACCTCAGGCTGCTTCTTCGATCGTTTCTTTCACGTCCTCCCAGACGTCGGCGGGAGCCTGCTCGCCGTCGACCCGCTCGAGTACACCCCTGTCGTCGTAGAACTCGATGACCGGCTGGGTGTTCTCTTCGAACACGCGGAGTCGTTCTTTGACCGTCTCCTCGGTGTCGTCGTCGCGCTGGACGAGTCGTTCCTCGACCTCCGGATCCTCGGGCGGGTTGTACTCGAGGTGGTAGATGTCGCCGGTCTCGGGGTCGAGTCGGCGGCCGGTCAGCCGGTTGATCAGTTCCTCGTCGCTGACCTCGAGGTAGAGGACGACGTCGAGATCGGTCATGTCCTCGAGTTCTTCGGCCTGATCGACGTTGCGTGGATAGCCGTCGAGAACGAAGCCGCCGGCCTGAGAGAGGGCCTCGTCGACGATGGCGTTGACGACCTCGTCCGGGACGAGTTCGCCACGGTCCATGTACTCACCAGGCGTGTCGTACTCCGTGTCGAGGTCGGAGATGTCCATCTCCTTGTTCGATCGGAGGGCATCACCGGTGGTGACGTGTTCGACGTCGAACTCCTCGGTGATGTTCGCACTCTGTGTTCCTTTACCTGCGCCGGGCGCACCCAGGATCAAGATTCGTGGCTGAGCCATACCGGCGGTTCTCCGGCCCCGCATAAAGGCTTAAAGAAATGCCGCTGGGGAAGAGTCTCCGGTGGACGAACCGGTTTGTCGACCCCGACCTGCGAGGACTCACTCGATCTGCAACGATCCGTCGTCGCTACCGTCCCCGGACTCGCCTTCGTCCCACTCGAGTTCGAACTCGATGCTGAGTTCTGCGTCACCGCCAGAACTCGAGGTTTCGCGTTCGGCCTTCACTTCGAACGTCGGTTGAGCTGGGGGGTCCATCGTCACGGACTCGTCGCCGGCTTCGATCGTGATCGCCTCTCCCTGTTCTAAGTTGTCGGCGACAGCACGGAGGTACTGGGAGATGTCTGACCGATCCATCCGACGTTCGAACTTGAAGAGTACTTCTTCTGGCATACACTCTCTACAGAGTCGGCGGATTTGAAAGTTGCCGTCCGTCGCAAACGAGGGCCCCAACCGAACCCGTTCGGCCAATTTCCGGTAAATCGATCGTGGGGAACCGATAGAGAAAAGAGGCATCGTTCCATCGATTCGTATGAGGACTGTGCAGTCGTACCAAACGACGGTCAATCGGTCGTCGGGGCAGAAACGTCGCCCGAGTAGGGCAGTTTCCAAATAGATAAGTGGCCCCGGAGACCATCGGCCGACGTATAGCCGGACTTCAAATAGAGGTGAATACAATCTACAACGCACTTACGACTCCGATGCAAGTGCAGACGCGCGTCGACGTGTTCGAGGACATCTTCCTCGTATTCCTCGGACTCGGGACGCTCGTCGGCGTGGTTGTCGTCGCGTATACCTTGTACAACGCGTACAAGTATCGGGACGACGGTGAGCCTGCCGACGACGAAGAGCTGCCAACGCTCGGAGAGTTACCGACAGGTGGAAAGGGCGGAAAGAAACTGTTCCTCTCGTTCGGGATCAGTGCGATCATCGTTATTTCGCTGGTCGTCTGGACCTACGGGATGTTGCTGTACGTCGAAGATGGGCCCGACAACAATCCTGAAGACGCCATCGAAATCGACGTCGAAGGGTTTGCGTTCGGATGGGCGTACACGTACGATAACGGGATCGAGACCAACGAACTCGTCGTCCCGACTGACGAACCGATCTGGATCGAAGTGACCGCACGCGACGTGTGGCACACCTTCGGGATCACCGATCTTCGGGTGAAAGCAGACGCGATCCCCGGAGAGGTTGACGAAACCTGGTTCATGGCCGAAGAAACCGGTAATCACACCGCTGAGTGTTTCGAACTCTGTGGCTTCGGCCACTCCGGGATGACCTCCGACGTGACCGTCATGGAACCCGACGACTACGAGGCCTGGGTCGACGACCAGCTGACCCTGACGATCACGCTCGAGGACCAGGACGAACAGCCAGTGACCGAGGACTTCGAGGTCGAACTCGAGCACGAGGACAACGCCGAGTTCGACGAGGACCTCTCTGCGACTCTCGGTCCCGAGGACTTCGAGAACGGAACGGTCGAGATCGGTGACTTCGGACAGGGTGGCACCTACGACATCGTCGTCACGAGCGAGCAGTACGACGACGTCGAGGACACCATCAGCTTCACCGGACCGACCGACGAGACCTTCACCCTCGAGGACCCCGACGCAGCAGACGACGAAGACGCTGACGACGGGGCCGACGAGGACGAAGACGAAGCTGATGACGACAACGATGACGACGAATCGAACGACACCGACGAGGAACAGACCGATGGAGGTGACGACGAATGAGTGACCTTCCGCCGATGACCTCGGTGAAACGGTGGCTCGTCACCACGAACCACAAAGACGTCGGCATCCTCTATCTCTCGACAGCGATCTTCTTCCTGCTGCTGGGAGGGGTGCTGGCACTGCTGTTCAGAATCCAGCTATGGGAAGCCGGCGGTATCGGCTTGCTCGACGGCGATCAGTTCAACCAGGCCGTCACGGCCCACGGACTCGCGATGGTCTTCCTGTTCCTGTCGCCGTTTGCAGCCGGGTTTGCGAACTACTTTGTACCGCTGCAGATCGGCGCAGACGACCTCGCGTTCCCTCGTCTGAACGCCCTGAGCTACTGGTTCTACCTGTTCTCTGGGCTCCTCATCGGTATCTCGTTCTTCCAGGGCGGGACCTTCTCCGGTGGATGGACGATGTACGCCCCGCTGAACGTCCCGACGTACACGCCGGCGATGGGCGGTGCAGAGGCAGGTGGTAACGCGACCATCCTCGGACTTGCCCTGTTCGTAATCTCGATCACGATCGGGACGGTGAACTTCCTCGTGACGATTCACCGCTCGCGCGCCGAGGGCCTCGGCCTGTGGAACATGCCGCTTTTCACCTGGTCGTGGCTCCTGACCGTCTGGATGATGCTGTTCGCGTTCGCGGCCCTGTTGGCGGCGCTGCTCCTGCAGCTCTCCGACCGCCTGTTCCTCACGCTGTACTTCACGGCCGAACAGGGCTCGAGCTTGCTGTGGGCACACATCTTCTGGTTCTTCGGACACCCGGAGGTGTACATCGTCTTCTTCCCCGCGCTGGGGATCATGTTCGAGACGTTCCAGACGTTCACCGGTCGACGACTGGTCGG
Source organism: Natrarchaeobaculum aegyptiacum (assembly GCF_002156705.1). Taxonomy (NCBI): domain Archaea; kingdom Methanobacteriati; phylum Methanobacteriota; class Halobacteria; order Halobacteriales; family Natrialbaceae; genus Natrarchaeobaculum; species Natrarchaeobaculum aegyptiacum. The sequence continues at coordinate 157,656 of NZ_CP019893.1, read as the reverse complement.
CCGCAAGTGGGTCATCATCGCGATGGTGCTGGTTACCGTCCAGTCGTTCCTCGTCTGGATGCACCACATGTACCTGACGACCATCAACCTGGAGATCAAAACGCTGATGATGGCGACGACCATCGGGATCTCGTTACCGTTCGACCTGATGGTCTTCGCGTTGATCTACACGATGGTCAAGGGACGGGTCCGGTTTACCACGCCGTTCCTCTTTAGCCTCGGCGCACTCGTGTTGTTCATCCTCGGCGGCATCACCGGGGTCTTCCTCGGTGCCGTCGTGCTCGACTACGAGTTCCGTGGCACCTACTGGGTCGTCGCCCACTTCCACTACGTGATGGTCTCGGGTGCGACCGCACTGATCGGCGGTCTCTACTACTGGTGGCCAAAGATCTCCGGTAAGATGTACTCCGAGACGCTCGGGAAGCTCAACTTCGCCGTCTTCTTCGTCGGCTTCAACCTGCTGTACTTCCCGCAGTTCCTCGCGTGGGAGACCCCGCGGCGCGTCTTCCACTTCGACCCGTCGATGGAGATCTACCACCAGCTGTCGACCGTCGGTGCGTTCGTCTTCGGCTTCTCGTTCCTCATCCTGATCGGAACGCTGCTGTACAGCCTGAAGTACGGTCCCGACGCGCCGGACAACCCGTGGGAGTACTCACGCACCGCCGAGTGGACGATCCCGTCCCCGCCGCCACTCGAGAACTGGAGCGGCCGGCCATCCTACGCGACGGGCCGACTCGAGTTCGTCGACGACGCCGCTGCGGCAACCGACGGCGGTGTCGCCAAGGAGAGTGACGCCGCTGGGACGAGTGCACACGGACACGAAGAGGAACACGCAGATCACGCGAGCATCTGGCCGTTCGGCATCGGCGTGGCGACGTTCGTGTTCTTCCTCGGTCTCTCGGGCATTACGGCCTACGTGGCCGAGTTCGCCGAGGCGCGTGGCCACTCGGTCCCGGTCACGCCCGAGGCCAACATCATCTATCCGATCCTGACTGCAGTCGGGCTCATTGCCCTCGGTGTGACGTTGTTCAAGTTCGGGAAAGAGCAGTTCAACGCACCCGAGATGCCGATCGCCGAGCGCTGGCCGTTCGAGGACATCGGCAACACCAAACTCGGTGTCTGGGTGTTCCTGGCCTCCGACGTGGTCGTCTTCGGTGCGATCATCGGCGCGTTCATCTTCATGCGCCTGCACTTCGGCTGGGGCAACTGGCAACTCGATACGATCCAGTGGGCCGGACTGTTGAACACCTACGTCCTGCTCACCTCGAGTTTCACGGTGATTCTGGCGCTGGTGTTCGCGGAACGCCGGAGCAAGCGGGGCCTGCTCGGTGCGATGGGCGCGACGCTGGCGCTCGCACTCACGTTCATGGGCGTGAAGGCCTACGAGTACAGTGCGAAGTTCGCCGACGGCGTGTACTGGTGGAGTAGCATCGAATACTCCATTTACTTCGTGACCACCGGACTGCACGCGCTGCACGTCATCATCGGCGTGCTCATCGCGCTGTTCATGATCTACCGGATCGTGAGCATCGACGCCTACCTCGAGGACCACCGCCCAGTGGAGTTCTTCGGCCTCTACTGGCACTTCGTCGACATCGTCTGGGTGTTCCTCTTCCCACTGTTCTACCTGATGTAGGCGTTCGGTCTGGATTTTCTTCGTTTCTCGACACGCAGTAACCGCGTCTCGCGGCCCGTTCTGTCAGTTCTTTTCTCGTTCCACCTGCCGATAATCGTGCGCTTGAGACCCGACTGCCCGAGCTGGCATATTCCGATCGAGAGCGTAATAGAGACGAACGACGTCCGGTCCTCGAGACCCACTGGTGCGGGTCGAACTGGAACCCGACCGTCGATACGGAGCGTATGAGGAAGCTATAAGTGGAAGTCACTCTCACGGTGTACCAATGGCTGACGCTCGAACCTACACCATCATTTACGTCGTGTTGTTGGCGCTGGGGACAGGCAAGTTCCTGTTCTTCATGGACGCGAGTCCGCTCACGTACCAGATGGCACTGGCCGGGACGTTCGTCCTCGCGGTCGCAAAGACACTGCTGATCTCGGGGTACTACATGCACCTGCTCGAGGAGCCGCGTTCGGTCACCTACATGATGGTCACCGCGCTGTTCATGGTCCTTCTGCTGACCATCGCGGCAGGGTACTCGATCCAGTAACGGTTCGACCGCTACCGCGTCTCGAATCTGCAGCGCCACTCGAGCCAGACGAACGGCGGAACTGACTTTTCTCCTCGAGTCTCGGCCGATGACGGCGCACCTGCGATGGCTGGTGTCCAGTCCAGCTAACCGACGGTCAGTCCGTTCTACAGGCCGTACAGGGCGAGTTCCCCGAGGTCAAGCCTCGGGGATAAAGCCCGTGACAACACTTGATTTGCCACAGGAATGGAACGCAGATAACGGGCGCAGTAGGCGGTAAACGTCTTCACGAAATCGTCCGTCCGAAGGGAATGCGCTACCTCTCGAAACACCGTGGTACCGGATTGCGGTTGCGGCGGGTGGTGTCGGGCCTCGTGGACAGGCCGACCGCATTCCTCGTGAACCGTTCGCGGCTATCCGACCGATGGTTCGCAGGGAGTGTTCATCCCGAATTTGGGCCACGCTTCGGAGCCTGACCCCGAGGCGGTTCACGGCAGGCTCGTCCCGGTCTATCTAGGCATCGCTGCTACCGTGGAAGTACCACCTAACGAATGATATTCCGGGTCGGTGTCCCGTCTACGGGACCGTTACCGGTATAGGTCGGTAGTATAAACGACCTATATGGTAACCATCGTAACCGGCTCGAGCCGGGGTATCGGTCGAGCGATCGTCGAGCGACTCGCGTCCGGTCGAAACGTCGTCGTCAACTACCGGAGCAACGAAGCAGCCGCTCGGGAAGTGGTCGAACAGGTCGAAGCCGCTGGCTCGTCGGCCCTCGCTATCGAGGCCGACGTCGGAAATCCCGAAGCCGCTGAAGCCCTCGTCACCCAGGCCCGTGAGGAGTTCGGGCAGATCGACGCCGTGGTGAACAACGCCGGGATCGTCCGTCCCGAACGGCTCGAGGACCTCGATCCCGGGACGTTTCTGGATGTCTTGCAGACCAACCTCGTCGGTGCGTTCACCGTTACCAGAGCTGCGGCTCCCGATTTACGCGAGACAGCCGGCGATGCCATCATGGTCTCGAGTATCGGCGGTACCGCCGGGACCGTCGACCCGGCCTACGCTGCCAGCAAGGCCGGCCTGCACGGACTCACTCGCGCGCTCGCGCGAGAACTGGGCGACGACGGCGTTCAGGTGAACGCAGTTGCACCGGGCCCCGTCGAGACCGATTTGAACGACGACATCGTCGACTATCTCGAGTCGGTCGACTTTCAGGGCCACGAGGAGATCGACACGCACCTTCCTCAGTACGCCTGCCAGCCCGACGACGTCGCTCACGCCGTCGAGTTTCTGCTCGAGAATCCCTACGTTCAGGGTGAAATTCTCTCGGTAAACGGCGGAATGCAGTTCCGCTGATCGGACTCGAGTGCGGGTAGACGAGTTTATGTTCTGGTTCAGAAACGTCGGCATCCGACGGACCCGGTACCTTCGCCGTCCGGAATTGCTGTGTCGAAAGCCAGTGCCGGAGAGGGCTCCGAACCGCGCAAATTCCTGCCTCACGCTCACTGGCGTTCGCGTGAGACCTACCGGGCTCTCTGCCTCCCCGGGCATTGTTCAGCGTCGTCACTTACTACGTTCGTGACTTCCTCGAAAATGCCCGGGGAGGGCTCCGAACCCTCGATCTCCGCATATCCCAGGTTCGAGGCTCGGCGGTCCTCGTGTGGGATGGGAGGCTTCCAAGGCGAAACCGCACCGAATCTCTAAACCCTATGAGTGCGGCGCTATGTCCAGCTAAGCCACCCGGGCTCATTCGGGTGTAGTGGCGTGTATTTCTTTAACCTTCCCATTCGACCCCGCCGTGTAACCGTTCCACACGATCGACTCGTGTAAAACCACGGGACAGCGACCGTGCAACGGGGACCCACGGATTTATCACATGGCCTTTCTAACTACCCGGACATGAGCGTTCCCGGTATCGTCCAGTCTTCCCTCGGTGACGAGGAGATCGCGGCCAGAGTCCCGCTTGGCGGTGAAGACGAACTCTTCATCACCCCTACGCGAACCCTCGTCTACCGCGCCGAAGGACTCCTCAGCGACGAATCCGTCGAGGAGTTCCCACACGGTGCAGACCGACTCGTCCTCTCTGAAGGACGTCGCAAAACCAAGTTCACACTCGAGTACCCACTCGAGGGAACAAAGGAGTTCACCATCCCCGCGAAAAAGACCGACGCGGCGTTACATCCGGTTCTCGCGGGCGTCCTGAACGGCAACGAGATCACCGATCCCGGGGAAACGGTCGTCCAGACCTACCGCTTTAGCGAACTGACGCTGATCGTCACGAGCGAACGGCTCGTCAAACACATCGGGAGCGCCGTCTGGGACGACGAGTACGAGGAGTACCACTTTGCCGACGTAACGAAACTCACGTTCGAAGCCGGTAGCGTCGCCACTCAGATCGTCCTCGAGGTCGACGGCCGCCCACAGCGGATCAAAGCCCCGAACGAGGACGCAGACGACCTTCGGGAACGCCTCAAGCGTGCCCTCTTCGAATTCCACGACGTCGACTCGCTCGAGGAGCTGAACGCCCTGAACGCCGATGACGACGACGGGGACGACGAGGAGCCGCGGGCAGCCATGGACTTCGGCGAAGGGGTCGAACCGCTCGATGCCAACCCGCCGGAACCTGACGACGAGGTCCTCGAGAACGTAGCCGACGAGTCTCCTGACGCCGAGTTGCGCGACCGCGACGTCGCTCAGGCGGCCGACGCCGGCGCGGAGGCGTCAGCCACGACGGCCGGAAGCGCCGCGAGCGGTTCAGGTTCGGGTGAGGACCGTAGCGTTGCCGCCGAATCGTGGACGAACGACTCACGAACTGCCGGGCGCGACGACGGTGCACAGACCGCGACCGTCGAAACGGGGAACGTCTTCGAGGCCGAACCCGACCTCGACGGAGAGACAGCGTCGACCCCCATCGACGACGACCAGTCGGACTCCGTTGCGGTCGATCCGGTGATCCTCGAGCGCCTCGAGACGCTCGAGGCAGCCGTCGAGCGCCAGACTGCTCAGATCGAAGCCCAGCAGGAGACGATCGAGCAGTTGATCGCGGAACTCAGGCAGGGACGCTGACTGACGTCTTCGAACGGTTCAGAGGACCTCACTCTCTCCCAGTCACTTTCCTGATACACGACGAGCCGAAGGGGCCGAGGTCACCAGCGTCGAGGTCGACGAAGTGGCCGGTCGAGAGCGAGGAGCCACAGCGTCGGCAGGTAAATTCTCCCTCTTTCGTATAGACGTCCTGCCCGAACCGGACGTACTGGCGGCTCCGGGGTCGGATAATTCCATCTTCGCGTTCGATGATCCCGCGGAGTTCGGCTTCGTCGAGGATCGTTCGCGTCACCGCCGGATCGCTCGTGATCGTCTCGATCCGGTCGACGGCAGCCGCGAGGGAGAGTTCCTCGTGTTCGAGTCGCTCGAGGAGGGCACAGCCGAGTTCGACCCGACGCGCGACTGGGTCGTCCTGAACGTCTGCGCCGCCGATTCGAGCCTCGTCGCCGTCTCTGTCGCCGTCGCCGACCATCGTCGCCTCGTTCTGTCGGCGCGGGGCGCTTAACGGTTCCGGCGCGCCGGTCTGCCAGACACAAAACCTTCATACTCTCGAGCGAAACGGTGGATCGATGCAGCCGGTCTCGCGCCGAGCGCTTCTCGGAGTTCTCCTCGTCGTCGCAGTCCTGACGGCGGGCGTGCTCGTCTCGCCGTCGGCGACGTTCGAAACGCTCGAGACCCTCGCCGCCGATCCGGTCACGTTCGGCTTCGTCGTCGCCGGACTCTACCTCGTCAGGCCGCTGTTCGCCTGGCCGACGACGCCGCTGGCGATCGTCGTGGGCTACGGCCTCGGCGTCACGCTGGGGATTCCGGTCGCGATGGTCGGCGTCCTCGTGACGGTCGTCCCGCCCTTTCTGGCGGCCCGGTGGTTCGTGGGAGGAGCCGACTCGCCGGCGACGACGATGCAACCGGGACCGACAGGTCGTCTCGAGTCGACGCTCGAGCGCGCCGGTGACGTCGCGACGCGCTACTACCGGACTGCGGGGCCGGTTCGTGGCGTGACTGCCTCTCGGCTGGCACCGATCCCGTCTGACGTGGCGACGTGTGCGGCCGCAGCCTGCGGTGTCAGGCTCCGGTACCTCCTCGTCGGAACGGCGATCGGCGAACTTCCGTGGACGGTCGCTGCGGTCGTCGTCGGGGCCTCAGCAGCGACGATCACGGCAGATGGCATGGGCGATCTCGGTCTCGCCCTGACGGTGGCCTGCGTCGCTGCGGCTGCAATTCTTCTCGCGGGCCCGGTCTATCGGATCCTGCAGCGACGCGAAGAGTCGAGTGCACGACGCCACCCGTCGACGGGTGACTGAGAAAATTTCAGAGACGAATCCAGCGGTGTGTCACAGGAATGGATCGCTGCAGTCGACGACAACACCGTGTTGTGGGCAGACGTACTTGCAGTGGCGTTTGTACATCGAGGCCTCACAGAACGGGCATGGAGGTCCAGAACCAGCCGCTACGACACGTGCGTCGTCGTCACCGCTCATGTCTGTAGCTGGGTTCGGAGACTGGTAATGCTTTCTGTCGATGCGGTCTACCCGCGAGAAGAAAATCGAGTGGTCAGCGATGGTGAGTCAGGTGCAGTCGATCAGCACTCGCTCCAGCCACAGGATTCGCACGTCTTGCAGCCTTCGGAGAAGTACAGCGAGAGTGCGCCACAGGAGGGACACTCCGGCGACTCACCGGCGTCGATGAGATCCTGAGTGGCGTCGGTGCTATCCATCGTCGCTGCCCCGCCGTCGGTCTCGTGGTCGACGTGCTCGGCGTGGTCTGGTTCGGCACCCGCGTCGGCAGACTCTTCCAGAGTCTGCTGGGTCGGGTACGGCTTGTCGATCTCGTCCTCGAGATAGCGGCGCATCGCGGTACCGATGGCGTCAGGGATCGACTGGATCTGTTCGCCCTTGTCCCAGGCGACTTTCGGGCTGCGCGTGCCACAGAGTTCGTCGACGATCTCCTCGGGGTCGACGCCCGAGCGCAGCGAGGTAGAGATGACCTTCGCGAGCGCCTCGGTGAAGGAGTTGGTAAAGCCACCGGAGTGGCCGATGTTGGCGAACAGCTCGAACGGCTGGCCGGTCTCTGGGTCCTCGTTGATCGTCACGTAGACCTTGCCGTAGCCGGTGTCGATGCGCTGGCTGACACCCTGCAGGGCGTCGGGCCGCTCGCGCTTCTCGGTGAAGTCGACCTGGACGGGTTTGCTCTCGTCGGCGACGAACGCGTCGACGTCGGCCTCGAGCACCTCGCGAACGTCCTCGTTCTCGAGGAACTGCTCGAGGCCGCCGAAGATCTCGTCGATCTGTTCGACCAGCGCCTCGGCGGCTTCGGTCTCGTCGGCGAAGTCGGCGTTGTCCGCTCGGGTGGTCAGCACCTGCTTGCTACGGGTCCCGTCGCGGTAGTAGGTGACGCCCTTGCCGCCGTTCTCGTAGACCCACTCGAAGACCTCCTTGGCGTCCTCGAGCGTGGAGTCGTTGGGTGCGTTGACGGTCTTCGAGATAGCCGAGTCGACGCCTTCCTGACAGGCACACTGGACCGCAGCGTGGTCTTTCGCCGAGAGGTCGGCGGTGATGACGAACAGTTCGCCGATCGAGTCTGGCACCGTCGAGAGGCCCTCGACACCTGCGAACTGGTTGGTGGCCATCTGCTCCTGGGCTTCCTCCTTGACGGCGTCGACGTCGATGTCGTTGGCCTCTAAGACGCGCAGGAAGTAGTCGTCGAACTCCACCAGCATCTCGTCGCCCTGGACGTCGTCGGTGACGTTCTTGTAGTAGGCGACGTTGTAGATGGGCTCACAGCCGCCGGTCGTGTTGCCGACCATCGACGTGGTTCCGGTGGGTGCGATGGTCGTCACGTTGTGGTTGCGGATGGGGAAGCCATCGTCCCAGTCGTCGGCGTCCTCGCCGGTCTGGTGTTCGAACCACTCGCGGTACTCCGTCGGAGCGGCGTACTTCGAATCGTCCCAGTCGGCGAAGGAGCCACGCTCGAGTGCGAGTTCGTGGCTGGTCGCTTTGGCCTCGTGATTGATGTGGGTCATCAGCTGGCGGGCGACTTCGTTGCCCTCCTCGGAGCCGTAGCGGATGCCGAGCTGGATGTACAGCTGTGCCAGCCCCATGATCCCGAGGCCGATCTTGCGCATGTCCCGGACTTTCCGTTCGATCTCTTCGACCGGGAAGTCAGACATGGTGACGACGTTCTCGAGGAAGCGGGTGCCGTACTCGATGCGCTCGTCGAACTCCTCGAAGTCGATGGCTTCCTCGAGGAAGGCCGCGACGGCCTCCTCGTGGGAGTCGTACTCCTCGGCGTGCTCCTCGGACCAGACGCGCCAGTCGGGGGCGTCGAAGTCCGCGAGCGTCGAGAGGTTGATGTGCCCGAGATTACAGGCCTCGAACTCCTCGAGCGGCTGTTCCCCGCAGGGATTTGTCGCTAGAATTGTATGTTCGGGATGCTTATCGGTATCGAAGGAGTGTTCCTTGTTCACCCGTTCGAGGTAGATGACGCCGGGCTCGCCGTTCTCGTGGGCGCCCTCGACGATGCGCTCCCAGATGAGTTCGGCAGGGATCGAGAGCGGCTCGCCGACCTCAACGTGCTCGCCGAGGTCGTAGCGCTCGTACATCTCCTTCGTTTCCTCGGTGGCGATGTGGGGTTCTTCCGTCCGCGGGTTCGTGAACGTGTACTCCTCGTTGTTGAGGACGGCCTCCATGAACTCGTCGGTGACGCCGACGGAGATGTTGAAGTTCGAGAGGTGGCCCTCGACGGCGTTGCGCAGGTGCTTGGGGACGCGCCCTTCCTCGTCGATGAGTTCGCGGGCTTCCTCGAGCGCTTCGGCGAAGGTCGTGTAGGTGTAGTCGTCGGGGTCGTTGAGTCGGAGCGTGTGGGCGAGCGAGACGTCCTTGTTCTTCGCGTGGATGAACTCGATGACGTCGGGGTGGGAGACGCGCATGATGCCCATCTGGGCGCCGCGTCGGGTGCCACCCTGGGCGATGGTCTCACAGAGCTGGTCGTAGGTGCGCATGAAGGTGATCGGCCCGGAGGCGATGCCGCCGGTCGACCCGACCGAGTCCCCGAAGGGGCGCAGCTGCCAGAAGCCGTAGCCGACCCCACCGCCGCTCTGGAACACCTCGGCGGCCTTCTTGGCCGTCTCGTGGATGTCCGAGAGGTCGTCGTCGGGGCTCATGACGAAACAGGCCGAGAGCTGCTGGAGTTCGTCGCCAGCGTTCATCAGGGTCGGCGAGTTCGGCATAAAGGAGAGGCTCTCCATCCCCTCGATGAACGTGTCGGCGACGTCCTCGACGTGTTCGCGGACCTCTGCCGGGAGTTCGGGGACGACCGTCTCGTAGGCGAACTTGTTGACGTTCTCCTCGGTCAGGGGAACCTCGGCGTCGACGGCTTCGCCGTCTGCTCGAGGCATCTCCGATTCCTCGCTGTCGTCGGTCGTGACGCCCTCTCCGAAAACCTCCTCGGCGAGTTCGTCACGCCGGGGGTGGTCTGGCTTGAGCTGGTCGGGCGTGACCGTGACCTCGAGGTCGCGTTTTTCGGCCTCGTAGACGGCTTCTGCGAGGGCGATGTTTCGCCCGACGCGCTCGAAGAGGTCCTCTTGCTCTTCGATGAGCTCGCCGTCGGCGTCCTTGCGGAGGTAGCGAGCCGGGAGGATGTTGTGGTAGGCGTTGGCCGTCATGCGCTCTTCTAGGGTCTCCCCTTCGGTGCGCTTGATCGGCAGTGTAAGATCGGCCGCAGAGAGGTCCTGCTGGCTCATGCGCGGGTCACCTCGCCGGTAGCTCCCCGCCGGGTTGCGATTCTCGTCTGGTTCCGAATCCTGACTCTCATCATTCGTGACGAAGGTTCGGTAATCATCGGTCCCTCATAAAACGTGGTGTTGTCGTCCTACTTTTCTTGTAGTAGTGAAAACTCATTTGTATAGAAGTCTCTGTACTGTTTCGGTTCCGGTGTCGGTTCGAGGGGCCAGCCAGACGGCCCCGTACCGCGTCGTGTGGACCTACGGCGCGGATGGTCTTAATGATTTTCAGACCACAGTGAAAGTGAACTGTCCGGTGATCAGGCCGGTTCGCGGTGAGAGAACGGTGCGCCGCCGTGAGCAGGCTACTCGGCCCAACGTTGTCGTCTCAACTCCGTCAGGCCACCCGTCGTTCGCAACTGCTGTCACGAAACGAATCTATCACGATATCCAGAAAGATTACGTCGATTCGGTACGGGTGCTCAGGTATGGTCGACCCAGTCTCCTCGGGAACGATTTTGCTCGCCCTGGCGGTCCTGGCCGCCATCGCAGTAGCGATCGTCGCGATCAAAATCGCTATCAAGATCGCGATTCGCGTCGGGATCGTCGCTGCGATTATCCTCGTCGCACTGGCCGTGACGGGTATCGTCGACGTTCCGTTCTTCTAGCCCCGGATGAACGCGAAGCTATCGTACTGACTCGAGGAAGTTCTCGATCACGTCGTGTCCCACGCCCGTAAGGACGCTCTCCGGATGGAACTGGACGGCCTCGATCGGGTGCTCGCAGTGACGAACGCCCATCACGAGGGTCTCGCCGTCGTGTTCCGTCGTCGCCGTCACGTCGAAACACGCCGGCACCTCGAGCGCCACGAGCGAGTGATACCGCCCGGCACGAAATCCTTGCTCGAGGCCGGCGAAGACGCCCTCGCCGTCGTGGTCGACGGCCGAGGCCTTGCCGTGGATCGGCTCTGGTGCCCGACCGACGGTGCCGCCGTACTCGTAGACGGCGGCCTCGAGCCCGAGACAGACGCCGAGCGTCGGTATTTCGGGACTGAATTCCCGGAGGACGTCCATGGTGATGCCGACGTCGCGGTCGTTCTCTGGATGTCCCGGTCCGGGACTGATGACGATCGCATCGGGGGCGACTGCACGCACGTCCTCGAGGGTCGCGGTGTTTTTCAGGACGGTCGTCTCGGTGCCCTCGAGCTGGCTGACGTACTCGACGAGGTTGTAGGTGAACGAGTCGAAGTTGTCGACGAAGAGCACGGATAGGGTCTCACCATCGTCGGCTGCGCTGGCCTCGTCAGTCACCGTTGCGCTCATCGGCTCACCTCTGGGGGCTCGAGTTCGTCGGGGTCGCCACTGACGTCTTCACCGGCAGACGGGAGTTCGATCGCCTCGAGTGCGGCCAGTACGCCGCCCATCTTCTTCTCTGTCTCCTCGTACTCGGCGGCCGGGTCGCTGTCGGCGACGAGGCCGGCACCGGCCTGCACGCGGATTCTGTCTGCTGGCTCGTCAGCGCCCTTCTCGACGGTCGCCGTCCGGATCACGATCGCGAAGTCCGCATCGCCCGTCCACGAGTAATAGCCCACGCCGCCGCCGTAGAGCCCTCGCGGCTCGGTCTCGAGGTCGTCGATGATCTCCATGGCCCGGATCTTCGGGGCACCCGACAGCGTGCCGGCGGGGAACGCCGCTCGAGTGGCGTCGAAGGCGTCGGCGTCGGCCGCGAGCGTCCCCGTGACGGTGGACTCGATGTGCTGGACGTGGCTGTACTTGAGGACGTTCATGAACTCGGCGACGTCGACCGAGCCGGGTTCGGCGACCCGGCGGACGTCGTTTCGCGCGAGGTCGACCAGCATCGTGTGTTCGGCGCGCTCTTTGCCGTCGGCGAGCATCTCGCCGGCGAGTCGCCGATCTTCGACCGGGCTCTCGCCGCGGTCGCACGTCCCCGCGATCGGGTTCGACGTGATCTCGCGGCCGCGCACGGAGAGGAGGGTCTCGGGACTGGCCCCGACGACCGTGAGGTCGTCGTGCTCGAGGAGGTACATGTACGGCGATGGGTTCACGTCGCGCATCGCTTCGTAGAAGCCGAGGGTGTCGACCTCCCCGCGGAGTTCGCGTGTCCGGGAGATGACGCCCTGATAGATATCCCCGTCGAGGACGTGCTCTTTCGCCCGTCGAACGCTTTCCTCGTAGGTCTCTCTCGACCCGGCCGACTCGCCGTGACAGACGAAGCCACCCGTTTCGGGGCACTCGGCGTCCCGGAGCGTCTCCGCGACCGATTCGGCCTCGCCGACCAGATCGTCGTAGACGGCTCCGGGATCGTCGCCTGCGTCGAGAATCGGCGTGAAGACCAGCGACATCGTCCCGTCGAGTTCGTCGAACGCGAGCGTCTTCGTCGTCAGGACGAACTGGGCGTCCGGGAACCGCGACTCGGGGCGGTCGAGGCCGACCTCCTCGAGCCAGAGGTCGTAGACCGCGTCGTAGGCGAGGAAGCCGACCAGCCCGCCTTCTAAGTGCTGGCGGTCGTGGTCGGGGAAGTTCGCGAGGCGAGCGTCGGGCATCGCCGCCCGGAGGACGTCCACGACGTCCCGGTCGGAACGGTCGTCTTCATCGCCGACGCTGGCCTCGAGTGACTCGAAGCGGCCGTCGGTGCCGAGAGATTCGACCTCGGTGCCGTCCGGGTCGATGGTCACGACCGCGTCCGGGTCGTACCCGACGTACGAGAACCGCGCGTGGCGATCTGCGTCGGACGACCGTGGCCGGAACGCACCGTCGGGGTCGCTCGAGGCGGTCTTCTCGGCGCTCTCGAGCAGAAACGCGTACGGCGATCGGTCGCGGTCGGTGTTCGGTGACCGGCCGGTGAGCGCGGCGTAGGCCGAAAGCGGCGTCGTCTCGACCTCGAGCGTCGCGACCGTGCGAACGACGACCGGCCGGTCGTCGTCGCTGGCTGCGTGCTCGCAGAAGCGATCTCGGTCGGTCTCGAGCGTCACCAGTTCGGCCGGTTCGTCGGTGGGATCTGCGTCGGTCATGGTCGTGGTCACGGCTGTGGCTCCAGGTCGGGTGCCGCTCGTCGCTGCTCGTCGTCTCGATTCGCCGCGTCGCCGGCCGCCGTCGCTCGCTCGACGAACGCAGTCACTGCATCGGGGTCCTTGACCCCGCCCGAGCGCTCGACACCGCTCGCAACGTCGACGGCGAACGGATCGACGGTCTCGATCGCATCGGCGACGTTCTCGGGCGTCAGCCCACCGGCGAGGACCACCGGCGACTCGAGGCCCTGGCCTGCCTCGCGAGTGTTCTCCCAGTCGTGTGTCTCGCCCGTGCCGCCTGCACCTTCCTCGTCCGTAGTGTCGACGACGAAGCCGTCGACGACCTCGTCGTACCGGTCGGCGGCCGCGAGGTCGTCGGCGTCGACCGCGAGCAACAGGGAGACGTCGACGCTGGCCCGGATCGTCTCCAGGGCGTCCAGATCGACGCTGCCGTGGAGCTGGAGTGCGTCCGGCCCGACGGCCTCGACGAGATCGATCGTCTCGTGGACGTCCGTCGGCATCGTCACGAGGACCGACGTCACGAACGGCGGCGTCCCGGCGACCAGTTCCTTCGCGCGGTCGCGGTCGACCTCCCGGGGCGTCTCGACTGGAACGTCACAGATCGTCCCCACGGCGTCGGCACCCGCATCGACGGCCGCCCCGAGGTCGTCCTCGTTGGTGAGTCCGCAGACCTTGACGCGCGTTCGACCTCGGCTCCGGTTCATCGTGCCTCCGCTTCAGGCCCGGCCGGAGTCGCACACAGCCGCTCGAGTTTCGCCGCCGCGTCGCCGTCGTCGATCGCCGTGGCGGCGATCTCGGCACCCTCCGCGAGCGAGTCGGCCTCGCCGGCGACGTAGACCGCTGCCCCCGCGTTCGCGAGGATGACGTCACGCTTGCCGCCGGTGACGTCGCCTTCGACGATGCCGCGCATGTCGGCGGCATTTTCCTCGGGCGTGCCGCCGGCGATCGACGAGATGTCTCGCTCCTCGAGGCCGAGGTCGCCGGGGGTGACCGTGTCGGTTTCGACGTCGCTGCCGTCGACTTCGGCGACCTCCGTTTCCCCGTGGATGGCGATCTCGTCGGTCCCGGCACCGTGGACGACCAGCGCGCGGTCGACGTCCATTCGCGCAAGTGCGCTCGCGAGGACTGGGACGAGGTCTGGGTCGTAGACGCCGATCACCTGCGCGTCGGCACCGGCGGGGTTCGTCAGCGGCCCGAGAATGTTGAAGATCGTCCGCATTCCGAGTTCCTTGCGCGGCCCGATGACGGCTTTCATCGCCGGATGGAACACCGGCGCGAGCATGAAGCCGATGCCGTCGCGTTCGATCGCCGCCTCGACGGCCGGCGGTTCGGCCTCGATGTCGACGCCGACCTGCTCGAGGACGTCGGCACTGCCCGAGGAAGAAGAGACGGAATAGTTGCCGTGTTTTGCGATCGGAACGCCTGCGCCCGCGGCGACGATCGAACTCGTCGTCGAGACGTTGATCGTGTCGTAGTCGTCCCCACCGGTGCCGACGATGTCGACCAGCGGCTCCCGATCCGGGGTGATCGTTCGTGCGACGCCGCGCATTCCCTCGGCGAACCCGGCGATCTCCGCTTTCGTCTCGCCTTTCGCCCGGAGCGCAGCGAGCAGCGCCCCGATCTGTGCCTCCGTCGCCTCCTCGAAGACGGCCGCCGAGACCGCTCGAGCGTCTTCCTGGGTCAGGTCCTCTCCGTCCGTAACGCGTTCGACGTACTCCTGCATAGTGAACACCAATGTACGTAGTTGTCTTGTATTGCCCAAATGAGTACATCGGCTTAAGCGTGTCGGAGGCCGTGGTGTCGTGTCGCGTACGGCGACCGATTCGAAACCTTCAATTACGGTGGCCGGCTACGAACGAGTGCAGAGGACGTGGCGACGAAGGCCACGGGAAGTACCAGACGGGTTGGTGGTCTAGTCTGGTTATGACACCTCCTTGACATGGAGGAGGCCGGCAGTTCAAATCTGCCCCAACCCATTTCTGACGAACACAACGACGAACGGAGTGAGGAGACCGTTCGTCAGAAATTGTTGTCGGGAGATTTGAATCAGGGAGCAGCTTCGCTGCGACCGTGGTTCAAATCTGCCCCACCCCTTTTTCCGATATCAGACCGACGAGAAACGTACACCCCTCGAGATCAGTTGGTGACCGACGAGGATCAGGGGGTGACAACTAACCACCACGGGGCTGTCCACACGCACAACTGTGTGTCCAGTCTGCCTCGAACAGAGCATGTCGCTCGAGTCGGGAACGAGTGCGGAACGAACCGTTTAGAACGTAGCGCGCGCTAGCACCAGATAGATGCCAGTTCCGAAATCCGAGTTCGATCGGCTCCCACCGTGTGACTTCTACACACCAGCGGAGTTGCTCGAGGCCGACCAGATGTACACCGTCTACGAGATCGCGCGGCTCTTGCAGGGGCTGGAGCCGGAGGCCGAACTCGAGGCCGAGACAGAGGACATCCTGCTCGACTGGGCGATTCCGTGGATCATGACGAACGCGGACGATCTCGTGGTCGCGGAGCCGCGCAGCGACGAAGAGCCGGGGTACTACGGGTTGAAAGAAGAGTAGTCGATCCGGGTTGGATCGAGCACAGAAGCGAGGGAAACAGGCTGTTCGCCGATCGGACCAGCCCGATCGAGCGTTCAGGCCTGCCGAGCCATCCGACTCGCGAGTTCCACGTGGTCGTAGGGTTGATTCACGACGCTCGGGCCGTGTCCCGTGTGCAGTTCCGCGAGATCCGGTGAGATCCACTCGAGCACCCGGTCGATGCTCTCGACCAGCGTCTGGCGGTCGCCCTCGGGGAGATCCGTTCGACCGAAACTCCCGTTCTGGAAGACGAGGTCACCGGCGAAGAGGATCTCCGGTTGCTCTGCATAAAAGCAGAGGTGGTCGTTTTTGTGGCCCGGCGTGTGGAGAGCGACGTACTCGTCGTCGCCGAGCTGGATCCGATCCTCGTCTTCGATGCCGTGATCGACGCCGTCGAGCGAGTCGTCGAAGCCCCAGACGTCGACGTCGAACGCCTCGACGACGGACTCGAGGTTTCCCACGTGGTCCCGGTGGGTGTGGGTGAGGACGACGGCGTCGAGGTTACCGACGCGCTCACGGATCGGGCTGACGACGTCGAAGTTCGCACCCGGGTCGACGAGGACAGTTCGCTCGCCATCGACGAGGAAGACGTTACTGGTGAACGCGCGGACGCCCTGCGCGAGATTATCGACCATGGCGAGGCGTTCGCTATCGAGGGGTTTGTGCGTATCGACACGACCTGACGCGGTCGGATCGTCACCTGCCACTACCGTATTCACAAGGATTTTTAGCTCCGGCACGTACTACTCGGACGAATGACCCGGCCGCTTTCTGTCGTCTTCGTCGTCCTCCTGCTCAGTGTCGGGCTCGTCGGGTCGGGGATGGCAGGCACGGTCGGTGCAGACGAGGGGGTCTCTCCTGCGGCATCGTCGACCCCAGTTCAGGCCTCGCCGTCGTGGTCGACGCCGAACGAGATCGACGCCGGTGACTTCGATACGACCTCGTTCGAGATTACCGTCCACGAGAACGGCAGTGCCACGTGGACGTTCCGATACGAACAACGACTCGAGCCGGACGAGAACGGGGACGAGCGCGACCACTTCGAGTCGTTCGCAGAGACGTTCGAGGAGGAAGAAACCGGGATGTACGTCCAGTTTACCGAGCAGGCACACGCGATGGTCGACCGAACCGACGGCGTCTCCGAAGAGCGGGAGATGGAGGCGACCAACTTCAACCGGTCTGCCTCGGTCGAACGACAGTTCAACCCCATGGGCGTCGTCGAAATGTCGTTTACGTGGCACGGGTTCGCCGAAATCGACGACGAGAACGATCGGATCGTCGTCAGCGACGTCTTCGAGAACATCTACCTCACCGACCGACAGTCGATCGTCATCACGGCCGGCGACGGACTCGCGTTCCAGCACGCCGAACCCGATCCATCGTACGTCGGCCAGTCTCTCGAGGACGCCGACTCGGTCCAGTGGAGTGGCGAGCAGGAGTTCCTCGACGGCCACCCGTACGTCGTCCTCGAGCGATCGGAACCCGACTCGTCGATCGGCGTTCCGTCCGTCTCCGCAAATGGAACGCTCGAGGACGGCGTCGTATCCTGGCCGGTCGTCGCCGCCATCGTCCTCGCGGTCGGACTGGTGCTCGGAGCCGTCTGGTATCGATATCGAGACGTAATCGTGGAGGATCAACGGGATCCGGAGGTGGGCCCCGGCCCTGATCGAAACACGAGTTCGACCGCCGACCTCGGTTCAGAGTCCAGCAGGTCGTCGAACCACGACGCCGACGGCAGGGGCGATACCGATCCGGTCCCCGAGAGAGCCAGCGGGTCCCCGGGCGGGCCACTCCCCGACGACGAACTCCTGTCGGACGAAGACCGCGTCGTCTCGCTGATCAAGGACAACGGCGGACGGATGAAACAGGTCAACATCGTCGAGGAAACTGGCTGGTCGAAATCGAAGGTGAGCATGCTCCTCTCGGACATGGAAGACGACGGCACCATCAGCAAACTTCGGGTCGGCCGGGAGAACATCATCAGCCTCGAGGGGTTCGAACCCGAGGCAACCAGGTCCCCGTTCGAGGAGTAAACCCGTGCTACGACACCGCAATCGCAACTCGAAACGGAATCCTTAAACATCGACCCGCGTAACGAACGAATGCAGACGACTGCTCCGATGGTGTAGTCCGGCCAATCATATTGCCCTCTCACGGCAATGACCAGGGTTCGAATCCCTGTCGGAGCACTTCTTCGCATACAAGTTCGCGAGCGAAGTCTACGGTCGCGATAGCTGATTATTCGGTCGACGCAGTCCCGTCGATTCCCTCCTCGAGGGAGCATCGATCGCGAAACGGAATGCGTGTGAGCCACACACTAACCTAATCGTTTAACCCAAGGTTGCTTATCGGGTACCGCGTAATAATATCCCGTGGTGTTCACTCTGCCGGGGTGGACACTACGTGCCTCTGACATTTGCTTTCGTCTCAGGTGCTCGAGCGCCAGCGACGGGTTCGGTGAGTCGAGTTATCGAGTGGTGACGGCCAGACTGGTGGCACCGAGAGTGCTACCCGGACGACCGATCGAACTGTCCGTGCCTGCTGGCAGACTGTCCACTCGGGTTGAACGAGTCGGGCTGGCCGAATTGTGTCTTCGAAATGACATTCGATCTCCAAAATTTGCCGGTGGACGATCGTCCATCCAGTATTTAGTATTTGGAAACATCATGGACATTTGCAACGCAAATCCGGGCCAAACTCGGCGAACTTTTACGCCTTATATCTAATTATATGTGTACATAATACACTTAGTCATTATGGGTCAGCCTCATATACCAGTTCCCACAAGAAGTGTGTATGCCACAGCCACACGGAGCCTCATCCACCGGTCGGTCGCAGGGTCTCGCCGACCCGGCGGACGAACGGTCGAACTGCGGTGTCGGCGTCGTCATGGACCTCGACGGAGCAGGAGGCCACGACGTCGTCGCCGACGGTCTGGAACTACTCGAGAACCTGGAGCATCGGGGAACGACCGGTGCGGAGAAAGACACCGGCGACGGCGCCGGCATCTTGCTGCAGCTCCCTCACTCGTTTATCGGGGACGTCTTCGACGCCGAACTCCCCGAGACCTACGCAGTTGGTTCGATCTTCTTCCCGCAGGACGACGCTGCACGCGAGGCGCTCGTCGCACTCGCCGAGGAGACCCTCGCACGCTACGATCTGACTGCCCTCGAGTGGCGCGACGTTCCGACGAACAACGATTCGCTCGGCCAGACTGCGGTGGACGCAGAACCCGACGTCTGGCAGGTCCTCGTCACACCCGAGGACGACGTCTCCGATGACGCGTTCGATCGACGTCTCTACGTCGCCCGACGCGCCCTCGAGAACTCGGTCGAAGAGGCCGCCATCGAAAACAGCGAGCGCTTCTACGTCTGTTCGCTCGACTCGAAGACGATCGTCTACAAGGGCCTGCTCAAGGGCGAACAGGTACCCTCATACTACCCCGACCTCACCGACGAGCGCGTCGAATCCACCTTCGCGATGGTCCACGAGCGCTTCTCGACGAACACCCTCGGTGCCTGGCACCTCGCCCACCCGTACCGGAACATCATCCACAACGGCGAGTTCAACACCATTCAGGGCAACATCAACTGGATGCGCGCCCGCGAGACGGACATCGAGAGCGAGGTCCTGGAAGATCTCGAGGCCGTCAAACCGATCATCGACGATCCCGACCAGTCCGACACCGCGAGTGTCGACAACGCTCTCGAACTTCTCATGCAGGGCGGACGCGACCTCGAGCACGCCCTCCGGATGCTCGTCCCCGAGGCCTGGCGTGGCGACGAGGAGATGGACCCAGATCGCAAGGACTGGTACGACTTCCACGCCTCGCTGGTCGAACCGTGGGACGGCCCTGCCCTCGTCGCGGCGACCGACGGCGAGCGCGTCGGGGCGGTCCTCGACCGTAACGGCCTCCGGCCCTGCCGGTACGACGTGACGACCGACAACCGACTGATCGTCGCCAGCGAGGCCGGCGCGCTCGAGCTGGCACCCGAGGAGATCGACGAACGCGGTCGTCTCCAGCCCGGTCAGCTGTTCCTCGCCGATCCCGAAGAAGGGCGCGTCGTCCCCGACGAGGAGGTCTTCGAGGACCTCACCGACGACCGTTACGGCGAGTGGGTCGAGCAGGAACAGGTTCATCTCGACGACGTCCGGACGACTGCCGACAGTTCGCCACAGCACGCCGTCGACGACCTGCGAGACCACCAGGCAGCGTTCGGCTACACTCACGACGAACTCGAGAACATGATCGAGCCGATGGTCACGAAGGGCAAGGACCCGGTCGGCTCGATGGGCGACGACACGCCACTGTCGGTCCTGACGGAGTACAACCGTCCGCTGTTTTCGTACTTCAAACAGCTGTTCGCGCAGGTGACGAACCCGCCACTCGACTACATCCGCGAGGAACTGGTCACCAGCCTCGAGAGCCGGCTGGGTTTCCAGCGCAACCTGCTCGACGAGTCACCGGCACATGCCCGCCAGCTCGTCCTCGACTCGCCGGTGCTCACCGACGCCGAACTCGAGTCGATCCGCGACTGTACCGCAAACGGGATCACGGCTGCGACGATCGACGTCACCTACGAGCCGACGAGCGACGAGCCCGGGCCGGATCTCGAAGAGGCCATCGAGCGCGTTCGCGAGGACGTCGTCGAGGCCATCGAGGCGGGCGGTCACGACGTGATCGTCCTCTCCGACCGGAACACTGGCCCGGAGCGCGTGGCGATTCCGAGCCTGCTCGCGACCGGTGCCGTTCACCATCACCTCGTCCGAAACGGCCTTCGGAACCACGTCGGCCTCGTCGTCGAATCCGCCGACCCGCGGACGGTCCACCACATTGCGACCCTCGTCGGCTACGGTGCGGGCGCGGTCAACCCGTACCTCGCCTACCAGACCATCGAGGACCTCACTGCCGGCCCGGACGGCGCCGACACGCAGGTCGCCGTCGACGCCTACGTCGGCGCACTCGAGGACGGCCTGCTGAAGATCATGGCCAAGATGGGCATCTCGACGGTCGAGAGCTACCAGGGGGCCCAGATCTTCGAGGCCGTCGGCCTCGATTCGAACCTCGTCGCCGAGTACTTCGAGGGCACCGAGAACCGGACCGAAGGCATCGGCCTCGCCGAGATCGAAGCCGACGTCCGCGAGCGCCACGAGACCGCATTCGCCGAGGACGAATCGGCCCTCGAGCGCACCGGCGAGTTCAACCACCGCAAAGAGGGAATCTCCCACCACTGGAACCCCGAGACCGTCGGCGCGCTCCAGCAGGCGGTTCGATCGGGCGACTACGACCGCTACCAGGAGTTCGCCGAACTCATCAACGACCAGCAGGAGTCCCTCCAGACGCTTCGCGGACTGCTCGAGTTCGATTCTGACCGGGAGTCGATCCCGCTCGAGGAGGTCGAACCGGTCGAGGACCTCGTCGAACGGTTCTCGACGGCTGCAATGAGTCTCGGAAGCCTCTCGCCGGAGGCCCACGAGACGAACTCGATCGCGATGAACCGCATCGGCGGCAAGTCCAACTCCGGCGAGGGTGGTGAACCGCCGGAACGCTTCGGTACCGAGCGCGAATGTAACGTCAAGCAGGTCGCCTCGGGCCGATTCGGCGTCACCTCGACGTACCTCTCGAGTGCCGACGAACTGCAGATCAAGATGGCACAGGGCAGCAAGCCCGGTGAGGGGGGCCACCTCCCCGGCTCGAAGGTCAACGAGATGATCGCCCACGTGCGCAAGTCCACGCCCGGCGTGGGGCTCATCTCGCCGCCGCCGCTGCACGACATCTACTCGATCGAGGACCTCAAACAGCTGATCTTCGACCTGAAGGCGGCAAACGAGGACGCCGACATCAACGTCAAACTCGTCTCCGAGGCCGGCATCGGCACGATCGCCGCCGGCGTCGCGAAGGCCAACGCCGACGTGGTCCACATCTCGGGTCACTCCGGCGGCACCGGCGCCTCGCCCCGCACCTCGATCAAACACGCCGGTCTCCCGTGGGAACTCGGTCTCGCCGAGGCCAACCAGATGCTCTGTCAGACCGGTCTGCGCGACCGCATCCGCGTCTCGACCGACGGCGGGCTGAAGACCGGCCGCGACGTGGCCGTCGCCGCCCTCCTCGGTGCCGAGGAGTACATCTTCGGCACCGCGAGCCTCGTCGCCGAGGGCTGCGTGATGGCCCGGCAGTGTCACAAGAACACCTGCCCGGTCGGCGTCGCCACCCAGCGTGAGGACCTCCGCAAGCGCTTCCCCGGCGAACCCGACCACGTCATCAACTACATGACGTTCATCGCCCAGGAACTGCGCGAGATCATGGCCGAACTCGGTTTCGCGACCGTCGACGAGATGATCGGCCAGGTCGACGTCCTGGCACAGCGCGACGACGTCGACCACCCCAAGGCCCGGCAGGTCGACCTCGCCGCAGTGCTCGCCGACCCCGGCAGCGAGGTTCGGCGCAAGATCCGCGAACAGGACCACGAACTCGAGGCCCAGCTCGACCGCGACCTGATCGAGGCCGCTGCGGACGCCATCGAGGACCACCAGCCCGTGACGCTGGCGGCAGACGTGACGAACGTCGACCGAACCGTCGGCGCGATGCTCTCGAATCGCATCACCAGCCGCTACGGCGAACCCGGCCTCCCCGAGGACACCATCACGGTCGACCTCGAGGGCACCGCCGGCCAGAGCTTCGGTGCGTTCCTCGCCAGCGGCGTCTCGATGCACCTAGAGGGCAGCGCGAACGACTACGTCGGCAAGGGCCTTTCGGGTGGCAAGGTCACCGTTCGGACGCCCGAGACGGCCGCCTACGACCCGACCGAGAACGTCGCCATCGGCAACGTCGCCCTCTACGGGGCGACCGGCGGCGAACTCTACGTCAACGGCGTCGCCGGCGAGCGCTTCGCCGTCCGCAACTCCGGCGCCAAGGCCGTCGTCGAGGGCGTCGGCGACCACGGCTGTGAGTACATGACCGGCGGCGTCGTCGCCGTACTCGGCGAGACGGGCACGAACTTCGCCGCGGGCATGTCCGGCGGCGTCGCCTACGTCTACGATCCCGACGAGACGTTCGCCCGCCGTGCGAACTCCGAGATGGTCTCCATCGAGGACGAACTCGAAGAAAAAGACGAGGAGATGCTGCGTCGCCTCGTCGAGAACCACGTCGCCTACACCGGCTCCGAGCGTGGCCAGCGGCTCCTCGACGAGTGGGAGCGCGCCCTCGAGTGCTTCGTGAAGGTGATGCCCGAGGCCTACTACACGGCGATCACCGAGGAGGGAAGCGACGACGTGCGCAACGAACTGCCGGCAGCACCCGGAACCGAGGCAGACGTCGAGTCAGCGAGTTTCGCCGCGAGCGACGACTGACCGCCGTCGTCAGTCCTCCCCGCTCGACGCCGTGTCGCCGTTCGAATCCGATTGCTCTTGGGTGTGTGCCACACCGTAGGCAACCAGCGCACCGTTGAGCGGGGTCAGGGCGACGACGAGTAACCGCCCTGCTCGCGGGTCGTCGCCGCCGGTTGCCGCGACGACCGCGAGCACACCGACGCCGACGACCAGTCCGAGAACCAGCAGCCGATCGAGGCGTGGGTTGCTCCCTGAAGACTGTCTCTCGGATCCGTTCGTCTTCCCGCTCACCACGTTTCCGGAATCCTCCCTCTCTGGATCGTCGTCTGCCACCGAATCCAGATCGAACGTGACCAGCGCGTTGGTACGCTGTCGACCATCTCGCTGTGAGCGTTCGACGACGACGGAGATGAAGGTTCGGATACAGAACTGCCACCGTCCGTGGACTACCTGCCAAGCGTGTGAAACTCCTCGTTAGGCCGCATATCCGCGAACGAGGCCAGTCGATTACTCATGTTATAGTACGCCGTCACGACAGCGATGTCCCAGATCGCTTCCTCGCTGAAGCCGGCCTCGCGCAGCCGTTCGAGGTCGCCCTCCTCGACGGCGGCCGGCTCTTCGGTCAGTTTCACCGCCAGATCGAGCATCGCGCGGTGGGCCGCCCCGACGTCGGCGATCCGGTGGCTGGCGAGTAACTGGTCTGCGAGGTGTGGGTCGTCGGCGTAGATGCGAACGAGCGCGCCGTGGGCGACCGAACAGTAGTAACAGTCGTTGACGCCGGAGACCGCAACGACGATCATCTCGATTTCCTCACGCTCAAGGGCGCTCTCGTCGACGATGGCGTCGTGGAAGTCGAAAAACGGGCGGAAGTGAGCGGGCTTGTACGCCAGTGCGGCGAACACGTTCGGCGTGAAGCCACTGCGCTCGGTCTCTGTTGCGATTCGATCCTGCAGGTCCTCGGGGAGGTCCTCGAACGACGGAACGGGAAGCCGCATCATCGCGTCGTCTGCGAGCGTCGGCGTCGAATCGGTATCGGACATAGGTACCACATCGCAACCGTCCGTGATAACGTATCGGGTCGGTGCAGGCGTGAGTCTCGAGCTACTCGGTCACTCGGTGGCCACCCGCGTCGACGGCCGCCTCGAGAACCGCGTCGGCCGACGCCGTCGCGAGCAAGTGGGCCGGACAGTCACAGTCCGACGCGCCGAACCCGTCGACGGACTCGCCGGGCAGTGAGCCTGCGAGTTCACACTCCCGGTCGGCGTCGGGGAAGGTGATCGCGTCCTCGAGCGTCGTGTCGGGGTGACCCAGCAGGTAGTCGACGTGCCAGTGGCGCGTCTCCCGTTCGCCGTGTGCAAGTTCGCGGTGGCGGTCGATGCGGGCGAACCCGCCGGGCCCGAACGCGCTCCCGACGTAGACGTAGACACCAGCCCGAAACGTCACGTCACCGAGCGCACCGACCTCGAGGCTGACTGCTCGCGGAACGTCGATCACGAGGAGGTAGGTTCCGCCCATGCGGTCGTGGTGGGATCGATCGGGCAAAAGCGCTACCGTCTGGTCGCGCGGCGGTTGCTCGTGGGGCGGAGTCGGTGACGTACGCAAGAAGAGTTCGACCAGTCCGCGGGCGATCACTCGTCCCGATAGTGATCGTGTCGGGTTCCGTCGTCACCCTGATCGCCCTCGTGGACGTGTCGGCGGTTGCGCCGGTCGTCGCCAGCGTCGGTCGATTCGCGCTGGCCGGGTTGCTGGGCGTGTGCTCGCGGCTGGTCACGCTCGACGCCGCGCTCCTCGCGCCGTTCGGCGTCGCCTTCGGTCCAGGTCGTCGGCTCGTCCCGGCGTTGCTGCTGTTCGTGGGTTAGCCCACCGCCGGAGCGTTCCTGGGTCCTGACGTCGTCCTCGCCGACGTAGTGGGGAATCTCGCGGCGACCCCGTGGATCGTGGTCCTCACCCTCGAGTCGCTCCCGGTCGGATCTGCCGACGCTGGCGTCGCGCCGGTCAGTACTGGTCGACCGCTCTCGCTCCTGACCGCGCCCGCCGCGTTCGGTGCGACGACGCTGGCGGTCGAGCCCCTCTTCGACGGGGGAGCCCGTCCGTCCCCCGGCTTCGCCACCGTGGGTATCGGGTGTCCCGGTTCGACGCTCCGCCGGGGGAGCGCTCGCCCGTGATCGGTCGGGAGACTGCTCGGATCGTCCGTGGGGCCGACGCTGGGACTCCTGTTCGTGCTCGTGACCCTCCTGCCACCGGGGGCGGGGCTCGCTCCGGGTGGACGCCGGGTCGCTCGAGTGGCGGTCACGCCGTTGCTCCCTGCCGGCCGTCTCCCGACGCGGCGACGTGCGCCCCTCACCGCGGGGTTCTGGCCGCCGCCGAGATTCGTGTCCCTCGCCCCGGGAGGAACGGTCGTCCACGTCTCCCTGTCGAGAACGTTCTCGGGCGCCCTCTCGGGAGGGGTGACTCCCCGCGTCACGTCGCCTGCCACCGCGGGACCGGGTGTGATCAGTGCCGGGTCGACCATCGCGAGACCGGTCGTCGAATCGGTCCCCACCGCGGCGTTCGTCACCCATCTCCGCGTCTCGGGGCTGTCCGCGTCCTTCCGATCGCTCTCCTCGAGGTCGTTCCTGCCGACGGCCGCGTTGGCGATCGCTTCGGCGGTCGGACTCCTGACGGTCGAACGATTCAGCCTGCGACCTCTCCGCCCGCCGGGGTGACTGTGCGCGTTGCTCTTTCCGACCTCGCCCGGACTCCGATCGGCCGGGCTCGAGCGGCGGCGGTCCCCGACGGTCGTCGTGTCGTGCGCTCCCACCGTACTCGAGGTTCGCCTCCCGCCGCGCGTCGGTGTGGAACTCGTCCGAGCGCCCGTCGCGTCGGTGTTCGCCTCGCTGGTCACCGGCCTGCTCCGTCCGCCGTCGGTTCCGGTCTCGAGACCGCTCGCCAGACCGGGACTTCGCGTCGGTCGATCGATCCGACGGCTGGTGGCCGCCTCGAGGTGGCGGTCGTTCACCGCTGTCTATCGGTCGCGACTCGGTCTGTCGGTCGCGATCGCCGTGGTGCTCGCGGCGCGTCGAGGATCGTCGGTCGTCCTGGCGGGGCTGTGGCCCCCGGTGGGACCGGCGAGACTGGAACTGTCGATCGTCGGCGGGTCCGTGGTCGCCGGTTTCTCGCCTGCCGTAGCCTCGCTCCGGCGGTGCGTCGCGCGATCGCTCGTCCCGGTGGTGAGCGTCGTCCCGGCCGTGGCGTTTGCCCTCACGGTCACGACCGCCGCGACGGTCGTCCGGTGGGTGCGTCGCTCGCCGGTCCTCGTCGGTCGATCGTTCTGTACCGCGCTCTCGTCGGTCTCGTCGATCGTCGTGTCTGTCAGTCATGGTTCTGGGACGTCGTCTTCCGGGGTCGCGTGCCGTGGCGCCGATGTGCTCCGCTACGCGCTGCTCTCGGTTCGCGGTCGGCGGTTCGCCCACGACGCTGAAAAGTAACGGGCGCGCGGTCGCTTGCAGGTCGGCCGACCCGCGACGACCAGCCAGCACCCGTCGGCGAGAGAAAAACACGTAAAGCCCGTGGGTGTGACAGAATAGCTATGTTCGAGAAGTCGACGTGGATACGGCTCCCGCGGAACGTCGTCGTCGGTCACGGCGTTCGAGACGCGGTCGTCGAGGTCGTCTCCGACCTCCACCTCGAGGGCCAGCCGCTCGTGGTCACCAGTCCGACGCCCCGGGAGGTCGCCGCCGAGCCAATGGTCGCCGACTTCGAAGCCGCTGGCGTCGAGCCAGCGGTCGTGACCATCGAAACGGCGACGTTCGAGG
Organism: Natrarchaeobaculum aegyptiacum; assembly: GCF_002156705.1. Lineage (NCBI taxonomy): Archaea > Methanobacteriati > Methanobacteriota > Halobacteria > Halobacteriales > Natrialbaceae > Natrarchaeobaculum > Natrarchaeobaculum aegyptiacum. Next base: position 130,987 of record NZ_CP019893.1, on the reverse strand, counting down.
CTGTCGAGCGCGTCATCGAGGTCGCCGACGAGACCGACCCGTCGTACCTGATCGGCGTCGGGGGCGGGAAGGCGATCGACATCGCGAAGATGGCCAGCGACCACCTCGAGATGGGCTTTCTCTCCGTGCCGACGGCGGCCAGTCACGACGGGATCGTGAGCAACCGGGGGTCGGTCCCCGACGGCGACACGCGTCACAGCGTCGCCGCCGAACCGCCACTGGCCGTCGTCGCCGACACCGGAATCCTCGCGGAGGCTCCGTGGGAGTTGACGACCGCGGGCTGTGCCGACATCATCTCGAACTACACTGCAGTGATGGACTGGCGACTCGCCCACCGTCTCAAGGACGTCGAGTACTCGGAGTACGCTGCCGCCCTCTCGGAGATGACCGCCGAGATCCTCGTCGACAACGCCGACCTCGTCCGGCCCGGACTCGAGGAGTCGGCCTGGATCGTCACCAAGGCGCTCGTCTCCTCTGGCGTCGCGATGAGCATCGCCGGCTCCTCGCGACCGGCAAGCGGCGCCGAGCACCTCTTTTCCCACCAGCTCGATCGTCTCGCGCCCGGTGTGGCACTGCACGGCCACCAGGTCGGCGTCGGATCGATCCTCACCGCCTACCTCCACGGCGGCGAAGCCGGCATCTGGCGGGACATCCGGAACGCGCTCGCGAGCATCGACGCCCCCACGACCGCGTCGGAACTCGGCATCGACGACGACACCGTCGTCGAAGCGCTCGCGACGTGCCACGCGATCCGCGATCGGTACACCATCCTCGGCGACGGCATGGACGAGCGCGCCGCTCGAGAGGTCGCAAGGAAGACCGGCGTCATCGCCTGAAAGCCGACCGCCAGAGCACGAGCCGACTGTCTCGCTCGAGTCGGTAACGGGAAATCCGCCCGAATCCATCCACATCCTCCCAGCGTGGGCATCGGGACGAAACCGATTGCCGCCTACCACGTCGGCTCAAACGGCCAGTCACGACGGATTCGGCTTCGATGCGACCAGAACGTTTATCTCTCACATCGTGGGCACTGTCGAATGGTACCAATGTCCAGAGACATTGCGGACGTACTCGAGGATGCACCGAGCAACTGGGGGAAGTGGGGCGACGAGGACGAGATCGGCGCGCTGAACTACCTCACCGCAGACGAGGTTCTTCGCGGCGTCGAAGCCGTCGAACACGGGAAGACGTTCACCCTCGGCGTCCCGATCGGTCGGCCCGAAGGGGATCCGGTCTGGCCGGGACGGACGGGCGCAGACCACTACATGGAACTCGACAGGGGTCACTTCGAGTCCGGAAAATTCGAACTGGCCGGATCGGGTGGGCTCGAGTACGCAGACGACGTCATCTACATGTTCCTGCAGGGGACGACCCAGTTCGACGCCCTCGGCCACGTCTGGTACGACGACACGCTGTACAACGGTTTCGACGCCGGGACGACCAAGGGTGGAATGGAAAAGTGCAGTATCGAGCCGATCGCCGACCACGGCGTCATCGGACGCGGGGTCTTGCTCGATATCGCCCGGTACATGGACAAAGACTGGCTCGTCCGCGGCGAGCGCATCGAACTCGAGGACTTGCTCGAGTGTGCCGACGAGCAGGGGGTGGAACTCCAGCCCCGTGACATCCCCATCATCAGGACCGGCTGGATCGAACTCTACTACGAGGAAGGCGACGAGGCGTTCTACGGCGACGAGTTCGACGAGCCGGGGATCACCTACTCCGAGGACCTCGTCGAGTGGTTCCACGAGATGGAGATCCCGGCTTTCGGGACCGATACCATCGCGAACGAACAGACCGTCTCCGACGAAACCGAGACACTCCTCCCGTTACACGGTGCGCTCTTGCGCGATCAGGGGGTGACGTTCAACGAGATCAACAGGCTCGACGAACTGGCCGACGACTGTGCCGACGACGGCAAGTACGACTTCCTCTACGTCGGCTCGCCGCTGAAGATCGTCCACGGAACCGGCTCGCCGGTCAACCCGGTCGCCATCAAGTGATCACCATGCAAGGACAACGACTCGAGGCCTATCACTTCCACGAGCGCGAGTGGGACGGCTACGACCAGCTTCGCGAGGCGTTCGAGTGGGAGGTGCCGAACCGGTTCAACATGGCCACGTTCGTCTGTGATCGGTGGGCGGAGGACGGGGAGACGAGCGACCGGGTCGCCCTCTACGTCGACGGCGAGCGCGGCGAGCGTGACCAGTACACCTTCGGCGAGTTCCACGAGGTGACGAACCGACTGGCGAACGCCCTCGCAGACGCCGGCGTCGAACGGGGCGACCGAATCGGCGTCAACGCCCCGCAGACGCCGGAGACGGTCTTCGCACACGTCGCCGCGTGGAAACTCGGCGCGGTCTCGGTGCCGCTGTCGACGCTGTTCGGCCCCGACGCCCTCGCCTACCGACTCACAGACAGCGAGGCCCGGGTCTGCGTCGTCCACGAGTCGAACGTCGACGCCCTCCGGGAGGTCGCAGCCGACGTTCCGACACTCGAGTCCGTGCTCACTGTCGGCGACGTCGACCCGCCCGACGACGACCACGACGACCTCGAGGACGACTTCTGGGAGGCACTCGAGGCACAGCCGTCGGCGTTCGAGACCGTCGACACGGCCGCCGAGGACGACGCGATCGTCATCTACACCAGCGGGACGACCGGGGACCCGAAGGGCGTTCGCCACGCCCATCGGATGCTCCTCGGGCACCTGCCGCTGTTCCTGACGACGTTCTGTAACCTCGAGATCGGCGCAGACGACGTCTACTGGACGCCGGCGGAGTGGGCCTGGATCGCCTCGCTGTTCGACGTCGTCGTTCCCGGGCTCTACTACGGCAGGCCGGTCGTTGCCTACGAGGGCGGCGAGTTCGACCCCGACGCGGCCTTCGAGGTGATCGAGCGCTACGAGGTGACGAACTTCTTCGCTCCACCAACGGCCCTGCGGATGATGATGCAGGTCGAGGAGCCCCGAGATCGGTTCGACGTCGACTCCGTCCGCGTCATCCCGAGCGGCGGCGAATCGCTCGGCCAGAGCATCGTCGACTGGGCCGAGGCGACCTTCGACGGTGCGGCCGTCCACGAAGGGTACGGCCAGACCGAGGCCAACCTGCTGGTCGGCGACTGTACGGCCCTCGCCGAGTTCCGCGAGGGGAAGATGGGACGTCCCGCACCGGGCCACGACGTCAGGATCGTCGATCCCCAGACTGCCGAGGCGACCGTCGAACCGGGCGAGGTCGGCGAGATCGCCGTCCGGTACGAGGGGAACCCGGTCTGTTTCAAAGAGTACCTCGGGAAACCCGAACGCACGGCTCGAAAGGTCCGCAACGGCTGGCTACTCACCGAAGACCTCGGGACCGTCGACGGGGACGGCTATTTCGCGTTCAAGAGTCGCACGGACGACGTGATCATCAGCGCCGGCTACCGCATCGGCCCCGAAGAAGTCGAAGAGAGTCTGGCCGGCCACGACGCGGTGGCCGACGCGGCCGTCATCGGCGTCCCCCACGACGAACGAGGCGAAGTCCCCAAGGCGTACGTCGTCCCGGCCGAGGGGGCGACGCCCGAGACGGACGACGACCGGACGACCCTCAGGGACGACCTGAAGACCCACGTCCGAGAACGACTGGCGGCCTACGAGTACCCCCGCGAACTCGAGTTCGTCGCGGAACTGCCGAAGACGACGACGGGGAAGGTTCGCCGGGCGGACCTGCGCGACCGCGAGGGCCTCGAGCCCTGACGGAAGATCGCTCGTGCTCGTTTTGCGGGCACCTTCTCACGGGTTCCAGCGGACAGTCACACCAGGGCGCTGGGACAGCTCCCAGAGACTCACCGGCTCTCTGGCGGAACGAGCGTGTGATAGACGGCGACGATCCCGCAGAGCACGAGGTGCGCCCAGTACGTCGAGAGCCGGTAGAGAATCGCGCCCGCAGTCCCAGCGCCCGCGGAGACACCCGCCGTCGCGACGAGCAGCCCCGCGAGGACGATCTCGACCCCGCCGCTACCTCCCGGAAGCGGGACGACCCCGCCGAACGATGCGAGCGGCGCGCAGACGAGCACCAGCGCGAACGGGACGTCGACCCCGAGCGCGAGGAGGACGAAATACAGCGGCGCGGCGTTGAACAACCAGCTGACGACGGCGATGGCGAACGCCGCCGCGAGGGTTCGCCGGGAGGCCTGAATCGCCTCGAGCGTCCGGAAGAATCCCTCGATTCGAGCCGTCAGAATCCCGTCGGCGCGTTCGGGGGAGAGTTTGGGTACACGGCCTGCGGCGGACTCGAGGCGGCTCGTCGCGCCGACGGTAAGCGAGCGTGCGAGGCCGCGTTCGAAGACGACCGCGACGAGGACGACGGCTACCAGGCCACCGGCGGTGAGGAGTGCGACGCTCGTCGAGACGCCCGAGAGCGAGCCGCCGCCGACGGCTGCGACGAGGATCACGCCGACGACGGCGACGACGAGGCTCGCGAGGACGTTGAACGCTTCCGCGGCAGCGACCACCGCGAGGTTGTCCTCGAACTCCGACTCGGACGGCCGGCTCAGCAGGTAGGCGGTGATCGGCGTCCCGGTCGACCGGCTCCAGGGTAACGCACTCCGGGCGAAGTATCCGGTCAGGTAGGCAGTGACGAACGTGAGTCCGCGAGCCGAGCCGTCGACCGGCGCGAGCAGCCGGTAGACGAGCGCCGCCCGGAGTGCGAGCATCCCGAGCCCGACGACGACGGCGACCGTGAACGCGACCGGGTTGGCCCGACGGACGTTCTCGAGGACCTCCTCCCAGCCGACCCCGTAGACGAGGAGGGCGACGACCGCGACCGCGAGCGTGAGACCAGCCGCCGCTCGTCGCCAGCGCATGGCCGGAGTAGGGTCCGACGGGCGGTTAATGCCATCGGAACGGAAAGCCCGTGATGGGTCACGTCGCGTCCGTTCTACCGTTGCTTGCGCGCGCTGTTCACCAGCGCCACGTCACGGTAGCGCTCTACGCCACGTCACGGTAGCGCCGTGCTGCCCGGTCCAGTTCCTCGCGGGTGTTGACGTTCTCGAACGTTCGCTCGCTCGTCACCGACTCGAGGGCGTCGTGGTCGACGACGACGTATTCGAGGTCGAACAGCGGCTCGATGATTCGTCGGTCCCCTCGAGCGAGCGCGCGGTCGCAGGCGTCGGCCATCGGCTCGGCGCGGTAGACGGCCTGGGTCGTCTGGAACCACTCGTCGTTCAACTGGGGGACCGCCGCCTCCGCGTCGGCGGCTCGTTCACACAGGTACTCGAGCAGGCTCGGATCGACGAACGGCATGTCACAGGCGACGACGGCGACGAGGTCGTCCGGGGCCCCCCGACAGGCGTGTCGGATACCGGCCATCGGCCCGAGATCCGGCTCGTCGTCTTCGACGTAGCGCACCTCGAGCGGGTACCTCCCCATCGCCGCCTCGATCGCCGCGCGCTGGTCTGCCCGGCAGTTGACCAGCAGGTTGTCGACGACCGGATCGCCGTCGCTGGCTGCGTCCCCGCCGGGATCGACCGACGCGGCCGTGCCGGCGAGTCGGTTCGCAACGCGTCGAATCATCGGCGTGCCAGCCAGCGGTGCGACGGCCTTGTCCGCCTCACCGAATCGGGTCGAGCGCCCGCCTGCGATGATCGCCCCCGTAACCATACGCGGTCTTCGGGGGTCGCAAGAATAGGTGTGGTGTTCGGCGAACGTTCTCGACACGTCCATCTCCAGCACTCATACGGTTTGCTGTGACGATGTACTGGAGACCGCAGGACGGGTCGCGGTTGCTCCGGAAATGAGGTACAGCAGACCGTATCAGACGTGCTCGTCGAGGAAGTCCGCAATGTCCGAGTAGGCCTCGATCCGGTTCTCGAGTTTCGAGAAGCCGTGACCCTCGTCGTCGAAAATGAGGGTACGGACGGGGACACCCTGGGACTCGGCCTTCTCGGCGATCTGTTCGGCCTCCCCGACGGGAACTCGTGGATCGTTCTCCCCGTGGAGGACGAACAGGGGTGCCTCGATGGACTCGATGTTGTTCGTCGGCGAAATTTCCTCGAGGAACTCCCGGTCTTCATCGAGACTTCCGTACTCGGCCTCTCGAAGCTCACGTCGCCAGTCGCCGGTGTTCTCGAGGAAGGTGACGAAGTTGGCGATGCCGACGACGTCGACGCCGGCCGCCCAGAGGTCGGGGTACTCCGTCAGCGCCGCGAGGACCATGAACCCGCCGTAAGAGCCACCCTTGGCGGCGACCCGGTCGGGATCGATCGCGGGATGATCCTGCAGCCACTCGACGCAGGCCCTGATATCGGCGACCGAATCCATCCGCTTCTCGACGTCGTCGAGTGCGGCGTAATCGGCACCGTAGCCCGCAGAGCCGCGGACGTTCGGCTCGAAGTATGCGTAGCCGCGATCGAGGAAGTACTGTTTGACCGACGAGAACGAGGGCCGACGCTGGCTCTCGGGGCCGCCGTGGATGTCGACGATGACGGGGACCCCGTCGTCGCTCGAGTCGTCGGACCCGTCGGGCAACGTCAGAAAGCCCGGCACGTCCAGTCCGTCGAAGCTCTCGACGTGGACGAGTTCGGACTCGTCGAACGTCGCCCGCGGGATGCCGGCCGTGGGTGCGTCGGTCCACTGTTCGGCCTCGCCGGTCTCGACGTCGACCACGAAGACGTTCGTGTTGACCGTATCGCCCGTCGTCGACAGCGCGAACCGCTCGGCGTCGGGACCGAAACTGACGCCGCCGGCGACGCCGCCCGGCAACTCGGGCCCGGGGAACGTCTCGAACGCTGTCGGCTCTTCCGGGTCCAGTTCGCCGACGGTCAGGTCGGTGTAGCCCTCGACGTTGCGCGAGTAGACGAACCGCCCCGTCTCGTCGTCCAGCGCGATGCCGTCGACGTTCCACCCGTTCCCGTCGGCGACCGTCTCGAGCTCGCCGCGCTCGAGGTCGAGATAGGCGAGATAGAGCGTATCGGCGTCGCCCTCGTCGGTGACCAGATAGATCCCCTCGCCGCCGGGTGCCCAACACGCGCTCTGATAGCGGACGTCGCCCTCGTGGGGGGTGAGGTGCTCGAGCGCTGGCTCGTCGGCCTCGATGTCGAGCACGTACAGGTCCTGATCGAAGTTGGAGTAGGCCTGCGAAACCAGCAGCCGGGAGTCGTCGGGACTCCAGCCGGCGAGCGAGAGCCAGCCGTCGCCCTCGTAGACGAGTTCGGCCGCATCGCCGGTCTCCTCGCGGCCCTGAACGTAGAGGTCGAAGACGGCCTCGTCCCGCCGATTGGAAGCGAAGGCGAACCGCTCGCCGTCGTGGCTCCAGCCGCCCCAGCGGTGCTTGGCATCGGGCTTTCGGGTCAGATTCGTAATCTCGCCCGATTCGGCGTCGAGACGGAACAACTGGGCGCGCTCGTTGCCGCCCTCGTCCATCCCGAAGATCAACTCGGGACGCTCGGGCGACCACGAGGCGAAGGTCACCCGCTCCTCGTAGAAGGTTCGCTGTTCGGGCCATTCCCGGGACCCCTCGAGCGTCCAGACCTGCGGCGTCCCGGTGGTGTCCATCAGGAACGAGAGCCGTTCGCCGTCGGGGCCGAACGACGCGCCGTAGGCGCTCCGGACGTTGAGGTAGCGTTCGATGTCGTAGGCCATAGCAGAGGCGTCGTGCCTCGAGCCGGTAGGCGTTTGGGTTCCCCGCAGAATCGACTGGGCCGACGCTCAGCGTCCGGGCTCGAGTAGCGACCTGACGTACGTCGAGACGTGGTCGTCCATCCGGCGCTTGTAGCCGTTCTGGCGGGCGAGCCGGTCGAGTTCGCGCGCGACGAGGCTACCGTACTGGACGGCCTTCTTGTCTCTCGTCGCGACCGACTCGGGGAGGTGCCGGCTGGCGACCGTCCGGAGCCCGCGTTTCCGGATCTCCTCGTCGGCGAGCAAGGTGTCGGGGAGTCTGAATGCAGCCCGGACCACGCGGTCGTCGAGCAACGGCGCGACCGGGTCGACGCCCGCCGCCTCGACGGCGAGGACGTCACGGGGAAGCTGCTCGGCGAGGCTCCGGATCTGCTCTCTGACCGCCTCCCGGGTCGTCTCGGCCTCGACGCGGTGATCGAGGTGGACGACCTTCTCGTAGCCGCCGAACAGTTCGTCGGCCCCCTGGCCGACCGCCAGCGCGTCGAACCCGTCGGCGCCAACGCGCTCGGCCGCCAGAAACAGCGGGAGCGCGATCTGGACGTCCATCGCGTTCGTTCGCCCAATCGCGCGGGCGAGGCCGGGGACCGCGCGCTCGATGTCAGCCGGCTCGAGGTCGACGACGGTCAGGTCGGCTTCCCGTCCCATCACCGCCGCGGCCTCGCGGGCGGCCTCGACGTCGTGGCAGCCGTCGAATCCGACGACGTACAGCGGTGCGTCCAGTAACTCGGCGACCAGTGCCGAATCCACACCGCCGGAGAAGGCGACGGCGACCTCCCGATCGCTCTCTCGGACGCACGCAACCGAGTCACAGATCGCCTCCTCCAGCGCCTCGAGTGCGACGTCCGGCTCGACGGGAGCTGGATCGGGGAGTGTCCAGTGGCGATAGAACGGGGACGACGAGACTGCGTCGGGCTCGAGGGTGTCCGGGTCGACCGCTGTAGCCTCGAGCGCCGCGGCGTCGAGGTCCTCGACCGGCGTCACGGTTCCGGCGGGAACGGCCACCGGATCCTCGAGCGCGGTCGGACTGAACGCCCAGCCATCGGTAGCGGTGACGGGACCGGTGCGGTCGACGTACAGCGGGACGCGCCCGAGCACGTCGCGGACGAGTCGGCCCTCGAGTTCGCCCGCAAAGCCGGTTCCGCCCGGGAACGGCTCGTCGTCGGCGATGGCTCGCTGGACGCGATCGCTGTCGCTGCCGCGGAGCCCAGCGGTCATTCGAACAACCCCACGATCCCGCTTCGTACCCGCCGGGAGACGCCGCCGGCAGCCTGTCGAAAACTGATGTGCCACGGCGTTCGCTTCCCCTCGACCGAGGTACGTCCGGCACGGATCGCCTCGAGAATCGCGTCGACCGATTGTTCCTCGGCGTCGACGCGGGTGACCGCCTGTCCGACCATCTCGCTGATGTGGGCGTCGCTGCCGGACGTCATTGGCATACCGTGGGACTCGGCGAACCGCCTGGCCTGGCGATTCGCACGGCCGGTGAGCAACCGGGAGTTGTACACCTCGATCGCGTCGGCCTTCGTGAGCTGGGCCCGCGAAATGCGGGCCATCACGCCGTGTCGGGACTCCTGGAACGGATGGGGAATAACCGCCAGTCCGTCCTGTGCGTGTATCTCCTCGATCGTCGTCTCGTAAGAGAGGCCGGGCGGGACCGCCTCCTCGAGTCCGAACCCGAGGACGTGCCCCGCCTTGCTCGAGATTTCCATCGCAGGAATCGCGACGAGGCCGTACTCCGGGGCCAGTTCGACAGCCTCGAGACTGGCGTCGATCTCGTCGTGATCGGTGATCGCGATGGCGTCGAGGCCGACCCCCTGGGCCTGCTCTAAGATGAGCTCGACGGGGTCACGACCGTCGTAGGACAGCGCCGAGTGCACGTGGAGTTCGACCGACAGCACGTCTCTTCCTTCACGGCGACCGATCAAAAGCGCCCCGGTCCCGACCACGCCCGAGCGCCGTGATCTCACGGCACACGCTGGGTTTCTGCCCGGCTCGATCTCCGCTCGAGACAGTGTGCCGTGACACCGTCGCCGGCTCCTCGAGCGACGCTTCTCGATGGACCACCGTTTCCGAACACCTGCCCGTGCGCTCGCGACACCTGTCGCTATTTTACGGTCCAGAGCGACCGGCGCGAACGGAAATCACGCCGCTATCGTGTGATCCCTGATGGACTCACGCGCAGTGGCTGCCAGAGCGCCCCGTATCGTAGTACCTAAGAGCCTCTGGACGGACTCTCCGATATGGCAATCAAACCGGCCTACGTCAAAAAGACCGGGAACCTCCTGCTCGAACGGTACCCGGACGCGTTCACGACCGACTTCGAACAGAACAAAGAGAGCGTCGCAAAGCTCACGAACGTCGAATCGAAAGGCGTTCGCAACCGCATCGCCGGCTACGTCACCCGAAAGAAGAGTTCGCAGGCGGCGACCGCGTAAGGCAGTTTTGTCCTCGATCTCACCCGCACTCGAGCGGTAGCTGTCCCTGTCGTCGGGGTCACAGGGCGGTCGCCAGCTATCGTCAGTCCCGTCGCGCACAGTCGCTGGCCAGTGACAGCTCTCGACCGGGGCCGGGGCTCGGGCGGTGGCTCACCAGTGTGGATCGGTCGAAGACGGGAGAAGACGAGCGGAGATCCGACCTAGCGACCGAAGCCGGATTCCATGAACGCCGCCATGACGAACGCGGTGACGGCAACCAGCGCGAGGAGCATGAATCCGATCGACCCGTTCAGGATGTTCAGTTCGGTTCCGACGACCGGCAGCGTCGAATCCTGGTAGCCCGTCCAGAGGAAGACGGGGGCGGCCACGAGCGCGATGACGCCGACGATCGTCGAGGCGATGTTGAACGGCGAATCGAACAGGGAGAGGCCGTCGGACGTCGTCTCCGAAGTGGTCACGCGAACCACCGCCCGTTCGCTGGACCCGACTGCGGTTCGGCTCTCGTCACGTTTCGGTGTGCGTACATTGTCTGTCACTGTATCACCCTGGTTTCTTAATCCCTTCTATCACCGTCGACCGGCGATGCGCAGTCGATCCCGACACCGCTGCACTCCAAATCCAAACGGTTTTGCGGACCCATCACCGAGTGCGGGAAAATGGCAGTACGAGTTGGCGTACTCGGCGCGACTGGTGCGGTCGGACAGCGACTGATTCAACTTCTCGACCCCCACCCGGAGTTCGAGATCGCAGCCCTCACCGCGAGCGCCTCGAGTGCAGGCAAACAGTACCGACAGGCAGCCAAGTGGCGCGTCGACAGTCCCATTCCCGAGGACGTCGCCGAGATGACCGTCACCGCAACCGACCCCGACGAGGTCCCGGACGACGTCGACCTCCTGTTCTCGTCGCTCCCCTCGTCTATCGGCGCCGAGGTCGAGCCCGCGTTCTGTGAGGCCGGCTACGTCATGTCCTCGAACTCCTCGAACGCCCGCATGGCCGAGGACGTCCCGCTCATCATCCCGGAAGTCAACGCCGACCACCTCGAGTTGCTCGAGGTCCAGCGCGACGAGCGCGGCTGGGACGGCGCGATGGTCAAGAACCCCAACTGCTCGACGATCACCTTCGTCCCGACGCTCGCCGCACTCGAGGAGTTCGGCCTCGAACGGGTTCACGTCTCGACCCTGCAGGCGGTCTCGGGCGCTGGCTACGACGGCGTCACCTCGATGGAGATCATCGACAACGCCATCCCCTACATCGGCAGCGAAGAGGAGAAACTCGAGACCGAGTCCCGCAAGCTGCTCGGGGAGTTCGACGGTGCAGAACTCAGCCACGACAGCGTCGAGGTCGCCGCCTCCTGTAACCGCATCTCAACGCTCGATGGCCATCTCGAGAACGTCTGGGTCGAAGCCCAGGAAGAACTGACCCCCGAAGACGCCGCAGACGCGATGGAAGCGTACCCGTCGCTCGACCTGCGCTCCTCGCCAGATCAGCTCATCCACGTCTTCGAGGAGCCTGACCGACCACAGCCCCGGCTCGACCGCACCCTCGGCGGCGGCATGGCCATCTCCGCAGGCGGCTTCCGCGAGTCCACCTTCGGCCTCCAGTACAACTGTCTCGCTCACAACACGATGCGCGGCGCTGCCGGCGCGAGCGTCCTCAACGGCGAACTGCTCCTCGAGAACGGCTACCTCTAGTACCGTTCCGGGCGTCGACTGCAGGGTGGAACTGGCCTGCGGCGACGGATGCGGCCCCGCAGTTCAGGCCTGGACCGCCACCAGGTCGGCTGTTCCGTGACTTTCCCTCACGAACACCTACCCACGGTCACGTAGCGACGGCTCGTGGGATCCCGTCTGCCAGTCGAGTCCCGGCCTCACTGGAGTCCGATTCTCGAGCCTGCCGTCGGGGTGCTCGCAGGTCGTTCGTCACGGCCAGTTCTCGAGCCGATTCGGACTCGCCACCGCACTCGAGTCTCAATCCGACGAAACACTCCTCGAGTCGCGACGTTCTCGCCTGCAGATCGGATCTAGAATCGCCACCAATAGCGACTGCTGGCATCGAAATCGTGAGATCCGACAGCCGACCACTCCAGAATACCACTGTACGTTGGCGGTGGCTACTATTGCGTCCAGTCCCAAGCAGGGGTAATGCTTCCAGTCACTGGCGATCCGGAAACGCTGCGACCACCCGGCTCGTCGACGACGGACGCTGACTCGACGACTGCAACCCTCAGCGACCGCGACCGACTCGTCCTCGAGTACCTCGAATCCCGCGGTCGGGTCCCGGTCGAAACACTCGCCGACCACCTCGCGTCGTCCCTCTCGGGCGCCGAACGATCGACCGTCGCCGAGTGGGGCGACGCACTCGTCGGCACGCGCCGGCGCATCCACATCGGGCTCCGACACAGTCACCTGCCACGCCTCGACGACGCGTCGGTCATCGACTACGATCCGTACGAAAAGGTCGTCTCGATCCGCGCTGACGGACTCTCCTACCTCGAGGACGCACCCGACTACCGGCTCGACTGATCTCTATTGGTCGTCACGGCGTCCGCGCTCAGTTTTGCTCGAGTGGCAACGCGACGACCGGGATGGCCGCTCGCTTTACCATCTTGCGAGCGACGTCGCCGGTCAGTAACTCTGCCAGTCGGTTGCTCTTTCGTGCCGTAAAGACCACCGCGTCCGCATCGCGGTCGTCTGCTGCCTCGAAGATCGTTCCGACGACGTCGGTGCCGAACAGTGTCGCCGTCTCGACGGTTCCCGGTGCGTCGACGAGCGGTTCGCGCGCTCGCTCGAATATCTCGTCGGCGTACTCCTTGCGACGTTCCATCGGTGCCTTGTCGATCGACCCGCCGCCTTTCTCGATCACGTTCACGAGTATGACGGTGCTCGACTCCCCGAGGTGAGCCGCGAGCGCCGTCGCCGTTCGCTCGCCATCGTCGGGATCTGCAGCCGGGACGACGACGGTTCCGTCGAACGTGAGCGTCATCGGCTCACCCCCGCCTGCTGCGCGCTCGGTCCCAGCCTTCGACTCCTCAGGAACGCTGTCGATCGGTTCATAGGTGAACATCGGCGGCGACTGTCAAAAAACCACTCTCGAGCGCCGGCCGGGATCGGTTGCTGCGAGTCCGCGCGCGACAGCCGACCGTCGCCGGGTCGTGTCTCAGCGTGGTAGCACCTGGTTCTCGAGGGACGCTTCGCCACCCCCTGTGGCGTGTCGCTCGGCGTTCTCGGCGACGACGTCCGCGAGCCGATCGTAGTACTTCGGGGTATGGCCCGCGTTGTGGGGGGTGATCTGGACGTTGCCGAAGTTCCACAGGGGGTGGTCCTCCGGGAGCGGTTCGGGGTCGGTCACGTCCAGCGAGGCACCCCGGAGCTGGTGTGAACGGATCGCCTCGACGAGCGCGTCCGTGTCGACGACCGGCCCGCGCGCGACGTTCACAAGGACCGCCCCGGGGTCGATCGTCGTCAGGGCGTCACGACCGATCAGCCCCCGGGTCGTCTCCGTCAGCGGACAGGCGAGCACCAGATAATCCGTCCGTGCGAGCGCGCCGTGGAACGGCTCGTCGCCGAACCCGACCACCTCGTCGGTCGGCCCACCCTTCTCGGGAGTATACCGCACACCGATCGTCTCGACGTCGAACGGCTCGAGTCTGTCGGCGACCGCCCGTCCGATCGCGCCGAGGCCGACGATCGTGACCGTCGAGCCGTGGAGTTCGTGGGCCTGATAGTGACGCCACTCGCGACGACGCTGCCGGCGTGCGCCCACGTGGAACCGTCGGGTAAAGTGGAGGATCGCCCCCAGCACGTGCTCGCCGATGTTCGGCCCGTGGACGCCGGAGGCGTTCGTCACCCGGACGCCCCGCTCTTCGAGTGCCTCGAGCGGCAGGTGGCCCGTCCCGGCGTAGGCACACGCGAACACCTCGAGATTCTCTGCGGCCTCGAGCAGCGACTCGTCGAGAGTCATCCCGGTGACGAACCGCGCGTCCCGGATCGCCTCGCGCTCTTCGGTGGGCGTTCGCGCCAGGTCGACCGTCCCGCCCGGTAATCGGTCGCGGATCGCGTCTGCGTACTGTTCGACGGGAATCCCGTGGGTTCCCCGCCTGAGGACGAGCACGTGGGGCTCGCCGGCTGTGTCTGTACCACCATCTGTCTCGCGGTCGACGTGTTCTGCGTCGCTCCCCGTCACGACCGAATCCACGCAGGAAACGATCAAAAACGTTCGTCAAATGTGATCTCGGACCGTCACGCCCGGCGACGGATCAGAAATGCAGGTAGTTTATTACGAGTCACTGAGACCAAACCCAGTATGAAACGCGTTGACGTCGCGATCGTCGGCGGAGGGGCCGCCGGTGCCGCCGCGGCAGAACGGGCTGCCGCCCACGGCGCCGAGACGGTGCTGTTCGAGCAGGGCGTCCCCCGGGAGGACCGTGAGGCCCTCGGTCCGGACTCGACGGACGCCGCCGGCATGCTCGACTACTGGATCGACATCATGGACTTCGACTACCGGGAGATCCCCGACGACGTTATCCACCGCGAACTCGGGGGGACGGAGTTTATCGGCCCCAGCACGGCCGTCGAACTGACGACGACCGGGATGGGAGCCAGCTACGACAAGTTCGGCTACACCTTCCACCGGGCACGTATGGACGACTGGCTCCACGAGCGCGCCGAAGACGCCGGCGCCGACCTCCGGATCGGCACCAGCGTCACCGACCTCGAGACCGACCTCCGTGCCGAAGGGCCGGCAGGACCGACCCACACCCTCACGCTCGCCGACGGTGACCAGCTCGAGGCCCAGTACGTGATCCTCGCCGACGGCCCCCAGCGCCGGATCACCCTCGACGCCCTCGACCAGTTCACCCCGCCGGGCAGGTCGATCTCCGACTACCTCTCCCCGCCGGAGGCAAACCACATCGCCTACCAGGAGTACCGCGAGTTCCCCGAGGAACTCTTCGAGGAGTTCGAAGACACCCTCAAATTCTGGTGGGGCTACATCCCCGGGGAGACCGCCTACCCGTGGGTCTTCCCCAACGACGGCACGGTCGCCCGTGTTGGCCTCACGATGCCCATCGGGATGGACCTCGCCGACGTCGACAACCCCGGTGCGTACAAACTCCTCCGACCAGAAGACGATCGACTCCCCTCTGGCTCCGAGTACATCCGCCGCCTGCTCGAACTCGAGTACGGCGACGAGTACGATATCGACGAGGAGATCCCGGTCGTCGAAGACCGCGGCAAGTCGAAGGGGACCGAGACCTACCCCATCTCCTCGACCCGGCCGATCGACTCGCCCGTCGGCGCGAACATCGCCGTCGCCGGCGGTGCGATGGGCACGACCTCCGCGTTCCACGAGGGCGGCTACCACGTCGCCGTTCGCTCGGGCAAGATCGCCGGCCGCCTCGCCGCAACTGACTCACTCGAGCACTACAACGATCTCTGGAAAGACGCCATCGGCGACGAGATTCTGCGCAACGTCGCCTTCGCAGACATCGTCGAAGACTACACGCCCGACGACTGGGACTGGGCCTTCGACGTCGTCACCGACATGCAAGGCGACACCAACGACAACGTGCTCGTTTCGAACCGTTACTCCGCGGGCATCGACGCGATGAAGATCCTCGGCGCATACAAGAAACGGAAGTTCAAATACCGCGACGGGCGGTACGTCCAGTTCCCCGAGGACAAGTACATCTACTGATTCTGAGTAAACTGCCACTCGAGTCACAGATCCGATTCGAACGCCTCACACTTCCAACCGAACGCGTACAATGATCCGAGCGAGCGGTCGTCATCAATTCTTCGACGCCCACTTCCCACGGGGTGGAACCTGCCCGAACGGCTAAGAGTCACGATTAATGAGATATACGTGGTATGGACTCACGTGGTGCAGCCCAGTCGAGGGTGGGGCGTAGAAGCGAGGTGGACGAACGGGAACTGGTCGCGGAGATCGGTCTCGACGAGGATGAACTCGAGTGGCGCAAGTCGTTCATCGGACTCGACGAGTGCGACGAACGACGACTGGCCAACCTGACGCCGCTGTTCGACTCGATCGCCGACGAGGTGGCCGCCGACTTCTACGAGCACCTCCAGTCGTTCGACGACTCCAGAGCCGTCCTCGAACGCTCCGATCGATCGCTCGAGGCACTCGAGGCCTCGCAGGCAGAATACCTGCGCAGTCTGGGGGAATACGCCTACGACGACGACGCGAATCCGGGCTACGGCATGGACTACGTCCGCCAGCGGGCAGTGATCGGCAAACTCCACAGCCTGCTCGACATGCCCGCCAAACAGTACATCGGTACCTACGTCCGCTATCACGAACACCTCCTGTCGGCACTGTTCGACCAGTTCGTTTCCGACCTCGAAGGAGCCCTCGACGAGGAAGCCCACGACCTCGTCGAGCGCCGCGCAGACGAAACCCTCGCGGACGCCCTCGCCGTCCTCCGACTGACGAACCTCGACCTCCAGGTCGCGATGGACACGTACAACCAGAGCGAGTCGGAATCCGTCTGGATCAACGCTCTAGACGAAATGATCGATCCCGTCATCGTCATCGACGACGACGAGGACATCGTGGTCTACAACGAGGCCATGGCAGACCTCACCGGCGTCCCCGAATCGCAGGCGAAAGGGATGGAACTCTGGGAACTGTTCCGGACCGACGAAACCCACGACACGACAGACACCATCATCGAACGCGTCCTCGAGACCGAATCCCCCATCCGCGACTTCGACGTCAAGGTTCTCACCCACCGGGACGAACTCGTCGACGTCGTCCTCTCGAACGCACCGATGTACGACGAACACGGCGATCTCATGGGCGCCGTCTCCGTCATCCGCGACGTCACCGAACTCCGTGAAAAAGAACGCACACTCGCCGAAACCAGAGCCCGCGTCACAGACGAAATCGGCTCGCTCGCCACCACGCAGGAATCGACCGCCCGCGAAATCGCCGAGACCATGGCCGACCTCGAGTCCCGGGCTACCGAACAGGTCGCGATGGCAGACGAGATGCGCGCCGAACTCCACGACTTCGGTGCCACTATGGAGGAAGTCGCCGCCAGCGCCAGAGACGTCTCTACGGCCGCCGAAGAGTCTCAACGGACGGCCGACGCAGGACTCGAAGCCAGCACCGAGGCGAAAGCCGCCGTCGACGACGTCGTCGAAACCGTCGACGACCTCCTCGAGACGGCAACTCAGCTGCACGAGCGGATGGACGAGATCGACGAGATCGTCGACGTCATCAGCCAGATCGCCGACCAGACCAACCTGCTCGCACTCAACGCCAACATCGAAGCCGCCCACGCCGGTGAGGCAGGCGACGGGTTCGCCGTCGTCGCCGACGAAGTCCAGTCGCTGGCCACAGAAACGAAAGCCCAGGCCAAACAGATCACCAACCGGATCGAACAGGCACAGACCCAGAGCGACCGCACCGTCGACGCCGCTCGCGAAACCAGCCACACCGTCTCGAGCGCCAGCGGCGACATCGACGACGCCCTCGAGTCGCTCGAAGAGATCGCCACCATCGTCGACGAAGCGGCCACCGGCATCGACGAAATCGCTGCCGCAAACGACGACCAGGTCGAGAGCGTCGACGAGATGGCCACCATGGCCGAAGAGTACGCCGAGCACGCGACCGCTGCCCTCACAGCAGCCGAAGACACCGCCTCGCTCGTCGACGACCAGCTCGAGATCGCCGAACGAATCCGCACCGAGATCTCGAGTTTCGAAACCGACGACACGTAAGCCGTGGACGGGCGCCACGCGAGTGAAACCGTTATACGACGTCCTCCCCTAGAACCGATGCGTGCCTTTAGTCCCCGCCCGAGTACACCCATCCGGGTGCGATGACAGTGCGGCGAACCCGGGCACGCGACAGGGCCGAGAGCACCCACGATCGCTCTCCACCCGGCACGAGGGTTAGCCAGCCGACGCGGCACGCCGCCACGGAATGACGCTGGACGTTAGTGTTCCGGGTGACATTTCGAACACTCGAGAACCATCTGCCGGCACTCGAGGCGTCGTGGAGACGCGGTAAAATTAGCACTCCCAGCCGTCCATCGACGCCTCGGTCGATCGATCCTCACACTGTCTGGCTTTCGTTACCGTTGGCTCGACCTCGTCGAACCGATCTCCCTGTGCCACGCGGTCGATCGCTGGCTCGTACTCGATTATCCCTCGTTCAGCCAGTAGCGGCAGATGGTTGTGACACAACGAGAGCCGGATCGAGTTCGGATCAACGGCGGACGTCTCCACCCGCGCTCGCTCCCGCCTGTGGACCGCTTCTGTAAGCCCGTCGACGTCCACTTCCCCGACCGACTCGAGTTCGTACAGGACGTCTCGGCGACGGGAGTCGGACAGTACGTCGTACATCGCGTCCAGCCAGTCGGCCCCGACGGTTTGCATGGGTAGACGTTCTTACTCGGGCGGTTAAGGGTCACTCCAAAATAATTTGGTATACTAATTGCCGATCGAACGACGATCGAGCGTGGTCGGTTTCGAACGGGATCCGCGACGCTATCGCTCGCTATCCGAACTGAAAATGGCCCACACAGCGTGTGCTGTGTGGGCCTGTGAATGAAGTATGAGGAGTCGGCGGCGAATCGACGTTCCCAGAGGGTCTCCCACTCCAGTAGTTGCCGATACGCAGGCGGGCTTATCTTCCGTGTTCGGAACGGGTACGGGAGGTACCCCGCCGCTCTGGCCGCCGTAACGCCGATTCACGGATTCGAACCGTGATGATACCAGTATCGGTCGTCCGGTGGTACGACATGCTGCGTACTCAGAAACCGCGTCTACGTGTAGTCCAGTTTGCGTCTGGACCCGTTCTCGGGTCCGATCCAGATGCGTTGTAGTATGAGTGTGTGGCTCGATCGGTTAGTGCTCGCGGGCTCAACACCTCGTTGCCTCGGTGCGTACACCCCGAGTCTATCGAACTCGTCTTCTACGAGTGATCTCGGTGGTTCCTCTTTTCCAGGTGGGTTTCCGGCTTAGATGCGTTCAGCCGTTACCCCGTGGTGCGTGGCTGCCCGGCACGTGCTCTCTCGAACAACCGGTACACCAGTGGCACCCATTCGTAGTTCCTCTCGTACTATACGAACGTTCCCGTCAGGAACCATAACACCCCCAATAGATAGCAGCCGACCTGTCTCACGACGGTCTAAACCCAGCTCACGACCTCCTTTAATAGGCGAACAACCTCACCCTTGCCCGCTGCTGCACGGGCAGGATGGAGGGAACCGACATCGAGGTAGCAAGCCACCCGGTCGATATGTGCTCTTGCGGGTGACGACTCTGTTATCCCTAAGGTAGCTTTTCTGTCAGCAATTGGCCGCATCAAGCAGCCTAATTGGTTCGCTAGACCACGCTCTCGCGTCAGCGACGGTTGTTGTGCCCGTCACTGTCAGGCTTCCGTTTGCTCTTGCGCTCTTCCTCGGGTCTCCGACCCGAGTGAGGAAACCTTGGGGCGCGCTCGATATCTTTTCAAGCGCGTACCGCCCCAGTCAAACTGCCCGGCTACCGGTGTCCTCCGCCAGGAGTGAGAGTCGCAGTCACTATCGGGTAGTATTTCAGTGGTGGCTCGGTGGCCCGCTGGCGCGGGTACCTGTGTATCGCCTCCTACCTATGCTGCACAATAGCGACCACGTCTCAGCGACAGCCTGCAGTAAAGCTCTATAGGGTCTTCGCTTCCCCTTGGGGGTCTCCAGACTCCGCACTGGAACGTACAGTTCACCGGGCCCAACGTTGGGACAGTGACGCTCTCATTCATCCATTCATGCAAGCCGCTACTGAAGCGGCAAGGTACTACGCTACCTTAAGAGGGTCATAGTTACCCCCGCCGTTAACGGGTCCTTCGTCCCATTGTACTGGGTGTTCAGATACCCGCACTGGGCAGGATTCAGTGACCGTACGAGTCCTTGCGGATTTGCGGTCACCTATGTTGTTACTAGACAGTTGGAGCGTCCGAGTCACTGCGACCTGCCACTTTCCGTGGCAGGCATCCCTTCTTCCGAAGGTACGGGACTAACTTGCCGAATTCCCTAACGTCGGTTATTCCCGACAGGCCTTGGCTTTCGCCGCCACGAGTACCTGTGTCGGATCTCGGTACGGACAGTGTGCTCACCTTTTCACGGGCTCTAGGTTGACCTCTCTTGCGCTATCCAGCCATTCGTTCGCTTCCTGCCATTACGGCTTCCACGAACTTCGACTGTTCGACTGGGCGAGTGCCCAGTAGAGGCGGCCCCAAAGCGTCGGCTTTGAGTGCACACTGGCATAGGAATATTAACCTATTTCCCTTTCGTCAGCTTCGACTTACGGGCTGACTTAGGACCGGCTAACCCTCAGCTGATAAACATTGCTGAGGAACCCTTACTCGTTCGGCCGTCGGGGTTCTCACCCGACTCACGCTGCTACTATGACCAGGATTTTCGTTACTGCACGGTCCACACGACCTTTCGGCCGTGCTTCCGCCCGAACAGAACGCCGACCTACGCGATCACCCTGATGGGTGCGGCTAGGTCTCGGTGGTGGACTTGAGCCCCGATCATTTTCGGCGCCGCAAACCTCGGCCGGTAAGCTGTTACGCTTTTCTTAGAGGGTAGCTGCTTCTAAGCTCACCTCCCGGCTGTCTAGGGCTTGCGACCACCTTCGATCGCACTTAGTCCACACTTGGGGACCTTAACCCAGCTCTGGGTTGTCTCCCTCACGGTACACAGGCTTACCCCGCGCACCGGACTCCCTGCGTCGAACGGCGTTCGTAGGTTCGGAGTTGGACAGGGAGGCACACTCCTCTCGGAGTGCGATCTCCCAATCCGTCGCTCTACCCCACGAACTACCTCGGCAGAGGTCATGCTTCGACATGTTTCGGTCGGAACCAGCTGTTTCCGGATTCGATGGGCCTTTCACCCCTAGACGTAGGTCACGCGAGGGTATTGTAGGACACCAACGCTAACGGGCCTCCACGTGCCTTTCGGCACGCTTCACCCTGCCCACGCCTAGATCATCCGGTTTCGGGTTGTACCCGTTTGACTCCCCGCCCTTGAAGACGGCGGCCCTCACGCAAAGCGCTGCGGCCATGTCGGTTTCCCTATGCCTTCCTCGATGATCGAGTTAGACTCGCCAAACAGGTACACTCCCTGGTCCGTTTTTCAAAACGTACGACGGAACTTCGGCTCCCCGAGATTCCTACTGGAGGTTCGCACCTCGGTCGTTTCTCTCGGGGCCTTGTAAGCCCCGTCGCTCTATCGCCAACTGATTTCACGCCCTATTGCACCTCCCTTCTTGGGGTGCTTTTCAGCGTTCGTTCACACTACTTGTTCGCTATCGGTCTTGAGGAGTGTTTAGTCTTCGCGGTCGATGCCCGCGATCTTCACGAGGAATATCCAATCCCCGATACTCTGGAGCTGACTCGTCTCTTACTGGTCTACAGTACGGGACTGTCACCCTGTTTCGTGCTCCGTTCCAGGAGACTTCTTGTAGACGGTCGGAGAGTGATCGTCAGTCCGAACACCACATTGCCCGAAGGCTTCGGTTTGGACTGCGTCGCGTTCACTCGCCGTTACTAACGACATCGCGTTTGCTTTCTTTTCCTGCCGATACTGAGATGTTTCAGTTCTCGGCGTTCCCCATTGCGCGAAGCAATTGCGGTGGGGATTCCCATTCGGAGATCCCAAGTTCTTCCCCTCCGTGCGGGTCCCTTGGGCTTATCGCAGCTTGGCACGTCCTTCTTCAGCTCTCAAGCCGAGCGATCCACCAGCTGGCACAGTAGCCACGTTCATCGGATCGACGTTGCAGATGCAACGATTGTGACCCGGGAACGGGTCCAGTGGACGCCTGGACTACACGTACACACGGTCTCATCCGCACCCCCGCTGACAAACGGGGCTGCATCAACCCTTCCCACCTCCGCTTGCGCGAGGTGGTGCATCGGTTTGCGTTCGGATTGAATCAGAGTCCCCTGCCACACTTAAGGGCACGGATCTCGATTCGCTCCGAGACATGGACCCACTGGGATTCGAACCCAGGGCATCCTCCTTGCAAAGGAGGCACTCTCCCACTGAGCTATGGGCCCATCCCTCGCCCCGACCACCATCGGTCGGGCGAGGGAGCTTGCGTTAGCCTTGGTAGTTCAAAGGTGCCCGATCGGCCAACGGTGGGTCGATCGAACGTGGAGTGCGCGGCCCGTCAGGCCACGACTTTAGGTGGGTCAGGGCGTCGCCCTGATCCCGGTCTGTGGAGGTGATCCAGCCGCAGATTCCCCTACGGCTACCTTGTTACGACTTAAGCCCCCTTGCGAAGCCCAGATTCGACCCCCGTACAGGGGCCTCATCCGGACCTCACTCGGGTGCTTTGACGGGCGGTGTGTGCAAGGAGCAGGGACGTATTCACCGCGCCCTTCTGAGGCGCGATTACTACCGAATCCAGCTTCATGCGGGTGAGTTTCAACCCGCAATCCGAACTACGATCGAGTTTCGGAGATTAGCGTCGCCTCTCGGCGTAGCATCCCACTGTCTCGACCATTGTAGCCCGCGTGTCGCCCAGCACATTCGGGGCATACTGACCTACCGTTGCCCATTCCTTCCTCCAGTTTGGCACTGGCAGTCTCCCTAATGTACCCAACCACCACGAGGGTGTTGCTGGCAATTAGGGACGTGGGTCTCGCTCGTTGCCTGACTTAACAGGACGCCTCACGGTACGAGCTGACGGCGGCCATGCACCTCCTCTCAGTAGCTCCACTAAGCTCATCACACTGAGCTTCACAGCATACTGTCGGTGCTGGTGAGATGTCCGGCGTTGAGTCCAATTAAACCGCAGGCTCCTCCGGTTGTAGTGCTCCCCCGCCAATTCCTTTAAGTTTCATCCTTGCGGACGTACTTCCCAGGCGGTCTGCTTCACGGCTTCCCTACGGCACATCACAGGCTCGTAGCCTGTGACACACCTAGCAGACATCGTTTACGGCCAGGACTACCCGGGTATCTAATCCGGTTCGTGACCCTGGCTTTCGTCCCTCACCGTCGGATCCGTCCTCCCGAGGCGCTTTCGCCACCGGTGGTCCGTCCAGGATTACGGGATTTCACTCCTACCCCAGACGTACCCCTCGGGTCTTCCGGTCCCAAGCCACGCAGTTTCCACCGGACGCCCGCGCGTTGAGCGCGCGGATTTCCCGATGGACTTGCGAGGCCAGCTACGGACGCTTTAGGCCCAATAAGAGCGGTCATCACTCGGGCTGCCGGTATTACCGCGGCGGCTGGCACCGGTCTTGCCCAGCCCTTATTCGCCTACCGCCTTACGGTAGGAAAAAGCGAGGACGATATGCCCTCGCAGATGGAGTCCCCTTATCGCACTGGCGTGCAGTGTAAAGGTTTCGCGCCTGCTGCGCCCCGTAGGGCCCGGTATCTTGTCTCAGATACCGTCTCCGGGCTCTTGCTCTCACAACCCGTACCGATTATCGGCACGGTGGGCCGTTACCCCACCGTCTACCTAATCGGCCGCAGCCACATCCTCTGGCGCCGGAGCGTTTCACGCTCCCTGCAGTTCCAGCATGGAAGCGCTATCACGGATTAGCCTCAGTTTCCCGAGGTTATCCGCGTCCAGAGGGTAGTTTGGCCACGTGTCACTGAGCTATCTGCCACGAGTCTGAACTCGTGCGACTAGCATGGCTAAATCGGACTCCACTAGCAATGACCTCCGGCAGGATCAACCGGAATGCTCTTCCCCGCTACTGCGGGGAGGTCTAGTTTGGCGGTGAATGCAATGCACTCACACAAAGGTCCACGTTCGATGACACCAACCGTCGACCGATCGGGCGTCACCGAACTACCAAGGCTAACATCAGATCCCATCTGTACGGAAGACCGCAGGGGTAGGATCCTCATTTCCTTCGGACCTG
The DNA here is from genome assembly GCF_002156705.1 of Natrarchaeobaculum aegyptiacum. NCBI lineage: Archaea > Methanobacteriati > Methanobacteriota > Halobacteria > Halobacteriales > Natrialbaceae > Natrarchaeobaculum > Natrarchaeobaculum aegyptiacum. The sequence goes on along the minus strand of NZ_CP019893.1, from coordinate 107,017 downwards.
ATCGTAGTCCGTCCGGGGTACATAACCCCTTCGTCTTCGGACTCGCGATCGGCCCGACGACGAGGCCCAGAAGGCCTCGCCATCACGCGTCGTGTAACCGTATCCGAGTGCCCTGATACACTTAAGGGCTACGGATCGGGTTCGGCCCCGGAAACCGCATCCGGCAGCCGATTTCTGCGTATTACTCAGTACGCGCCCCGAGTATATAAGGGCGTCGTACTTCACGTCGCCAACTGGTGGCGACGAACACAGTTCGATCCGTTTTTCGAGCACGCCGTCGATCGGCATCCTCGAGCGTCGAATACCGTTTCCACCTCCGTGCCGGTGAGGCCGGAGGACGCGGCCCGGGTGGGCCACGTCGTTTGCATTCTATCAGAGTCCCGGGTCCATACATAAGGCCGTCGTCTCGAGGTCGGTCTGGGCTACGTTGGGTCCTCTCGAGGGGAGAGTTCTCATGGGAGGTCGTCACGCCCACGGTGCTCGTCGTCGGTAACGCGTCGGTCGTGGTCCCGACCAGCGGGGAGACCCGACAGGATTTTGCGGTGGCGTCCGTAGGAGGCGTATGGACCGTTCGGGATTCGTCAAGCTCGCGGTGATCGGACTCGGACTCGTCGTCGCGAGTTTCTTCGTGCGTGGGTTCGGACAGCTACTGGTCGGTCGTCCCGTCGCCGAGATGCTCCAGGCACCGATCATTCTGCTGGGCTTTGCCGTCCTGGTGTATCTCTTCGTGCGCGCGACGCTCGACGTGGTCGGGATCTGGACGATCGAGAACCCGGACGCGTAGGGAAACCGTTTTTCGAGCGCCACGCAAACCCAGAGACATGAGTATCGACGTGCGGGCGGTCGCCGACCTCGGTCCCGACGAGCGCGCGGCGCTGTTCGATCGCAACGCGGGCATCGAGGCGATCCGTGACGACGTTCGTGAGATCGTCGACCGGGTTCGTGAGGAAGGTGACGTCGCAGTCAGGGAGTTTACCGAGGAGTTCGACGGGGTCACGGTCGGGAACCTCGAGATCACGGACGCGTGCGAGCGCGCGGTCGACGAGATTGACGACGAGCTCCTGGAAGCCATCGAGATGGCGATCGCGAACGTCAGGGAGTTCCACGAGGCCCAGTTGCCCGAGGACTGGCGCCGTGAGTTCGACGACGGTCGAGAGCTGGGGCGACGGTTCCGACCGCTCGATCGCGTCGGCGCGTACGTTCCCGGTGGGACGGCAGCCTATCCCTCGAGTGCGATTATGACGGTCGTTCCGGCGACGGTCGCGGGCGTCGACCACGTCTCGGTCGTGACGCCACCTGCCGAGGAGGTAAACCCTGTGACGCTCGCGGCGATTCACCTCGCGGGCGCGGACGCGGTCTACAGCGTCGGCGGTGCGCAGGCCATCGGTGCGCTGGCCTACGGGACGGAGACGGTCACCCGGGTCCAGAAGATCGTCGGGCCGGGGAACAGGTGGGTGACCGCGGCGAAAGCCGAGGTGCGCGGTGACGTCGAGATCGACTTCCTCGCGGGCCCGAGCGAGATCGTGGTGATCGCAGACGAGACGGCAGATCCCGACGTCGTCGCTGCTGACCTGGTCGCACAGGCCGAACACGACCCGAACGCGCCGGTCGTTGCGATTACGAACGACGAAGCGACTGCGGAGGCAGTCGCGGCTGCCGTCGACGAGCAGGCGGGCGCACGCGAGCGCGAAGACGTGATTCGGGAGGCCGTCGCGAACGACGCAAGCGGCGTCCTGCTGGCCCGGTCGATGAGCGAGGCGATCCTCTTTACCGAGGAGTACGCCCCCGAGCACCTCACGATCGTCGCCGACGACGACGAGGCGATCGTAGAGCGTATCGACAGTGCAGGGAGCGTCTTCCTCGGCCCGCACACGCCCGTGGCGGCGGGCGACTACGCGAGCGGGACGAACCACGTTCTGCCGACGAACGGCGGTGCGAAAGTGACAGGTGGGCTCTCCGTCGAGACGTTCCTCCGGTCGACGACGGTCCAGCGGCTCTCGAGGGACGGACTGGCCGAGATCGGCGAGACGATCACGACGCTCGCAGAGGCCGAGGGACTCGAGGCCCACGCCGAGAGCGTCAGGGTGAGACTCGAGGAAGACGAGAACGAAACCACGAGCGACTAGCCTATCCGTCGGCTGGCGTCACAGTTAACATCGTCGCGCCGGTACGATGGGGTATGAGCACGGACAGCGCAGACGGCGGGGCGGCGACCCGTCCCGAGATCGAGGTAACCGAGGCGGCGGCCGAGCAGGCACTTTCGTTGCTCGAGAGCGAGGGGATGGACGACGACGAGGCTGGACTGCGACTGTTCGTCCAGCAAGGTGGCTGTGCCGGCCTCTCCTACGGGATGCGGTTCGACGACAGTCCTGACGAAGACGACACGATATACAACCACCACGGGCTACGCGTCTTCGTCGACCCCGCGAGCCTGAAGTACATCGAGGGGAGCATCCTCGACTTCGAGTCCGGCCTGCAGTCACAGGGCTTCCACGTGGAAAATCCGAACGTGGTCAGCGAGTGTGGCTGTGGCGAGTCGTTCCGGACCTGATCGATCAGTCCTCGAGTTCGAACGCCACGGTGACTTCGGCCTGATACTCGCGGTTCTCGGCGCTCGCGATTTCGACGCCGAGTTCGTCGACTTCGATCCAGTAGACGTTCTCGAGGGTCGCTTCGGCCCGGTCGATGGCGTCGTCTGCGGCGTCGTCGAAGCTTTCGGTGCTGGTGCCGATCAGGGTGATCTTCTTGAAGACCATTGCCCGCCGAACTACCACGGCGACGCCCTTCAATATATGCCTAGTGATAGTAACTGACACTGATTTTGAACCGACCGTGCGCGAACCGATCGGCTCGACGTGAGCCGGCGTCGCTGAGCGGTGTTCGTGAACGCTTTTGAGGGATCCGATACCACCTATGGGGTATGGCAGGTGCCGACGACGCGATCGACGTTTCGGAGATCGACGAACTGACGCCGCCGAACAGGACGCTGATGGGACCGGGCCCGAGCGACGTTCACCCACGCGTGTTACGGGCGATGAGTACGCCGCTCGTGGGCCACCTCGATCCCTCGTTCGTCGAGATCATGGACGAGGTTCAGGAACTCCTTCGGTACACGTTCCGGACCGACAACCAGTGGACGATCCCGGTCTCGGGAACCGGTTCCGCTGCGATGGAGGCGGCGATCGGCAACGTCGTCGAACCCGGCGACACGATGCTCGTCCCGACCAACGGCTACTTCGGCGGCCGGATGGCCTCGATGGCCCGGCGCGCCGGTGGCGAGGTCGTCGAGGTCGAGGCTCCGTGGGGCGAACCCCTCGAGCCCGACGACGTCGCCGATGCGCTGGCCGACCACGACCCAGACGTCTTCGGCTTCGTCCACGCCGAGACGAGCACGGGCGTGCTCCAGCCCGACGTCGCCGACCTCACTGCGGCGGCTCACGACCACGACGCGCTCGTGATCGCCGATACCGTCACCTCCCTCGGGGGGGTGGAACTGCGCGTCGACGAGTGGGGGATCGACGTCGCCTACTCGGGTCCCCAGAAGTGTCTCTCCTGCCCGCCGGGTGCCAGCCCGCTCACGCTCTCCGACGAGGCGATGGAGAAGGTCCTCTCGCGTGAGGAAGACCCACGCTCGTGGTACCTCGACCTCTCGTTGCTCGAGGGCTACTGGGGTGACGAACGCTCCTATCACCACACGGCACCGATCACGAACGTCTACGCGATCCGCGAGGCGCTACGTCTCGTCGCCGAGGAGGGGATCGAGCAGCGGTGGGCTCGTCACGAACGACTGGCCGGTGGCCTGAAGGCGGGCGTCGAGGCGATGGGCCTCGAGATGAACGCCCCCGACGAGTACTGGCTGCCCAGCCTGAACGCCGTCCGTGTTCCCGAGGGAATCGACGACGGTGAGGTCTGTGGCGAACTCCTCGAGCGCTACGACCTCGAGGTCGCCGGCGGCCTCGGGGATCTGGCCGGCGAAATCTTCCGCATCGGCTGTATGGGCCACTCGGCACGCCCGGAGAACGTAATCTACGTGGTGACGGCGCTGGGTGACGTCCTCGAGTCGATGGGTGCGGACGTCGACCCCGGTGCTGGCGTGACGGCGACGCGGCGGGCGCTCGAAGAGCGCTGACGCTCGTTTGCTGTTTTTCTGGCGTCGAAAACGGTAGTTCGGACTTACGCCGAGACGCGCGGTCCTGGCGGGGCCCGTTCGACCTGATAGTCTTCACCGTCGACGACGATGATCGCCCACTCGTATCCCGGGTTTTGCCGTTCGAGTCGGGCCTCGAGGTCGTCTGCGTCGTCGGGGTGAGCGACGAAGCAGTGGAACTGTCCACTGCCGGCGCTCGCCGGTGGCAGCGTCTCGTTCTCGAGGACAGTATTTACGTGGACGACCTTCCAGGCACGTTCTGCGCGGAATGCCGGGCCGGTTCCTTCGACGGTGTATCCCAGGTCTGCGAATATCGACCGAGCCTGCTCGACCAGTCGCATGTTAACAGGACCCATTCGATACGTCTATACACACCGGGACATCATAAAGGTTGCCACTCGACCGACTATCTGGCGGCAAATAGGACGAAGGATCAACTAGTCTGGAGAGATTCTGAACAATTGGTCGCCCGCCTCCCGGTCTCCGGTGGAGTAATGGCGCGTTACAGGACGGTGCCACTAGATACCAAATCCGGGTCGAAGCGTCGGTAGTTGACTCGAGGAACTGGCTCACTCGTGGGCTGCGTCCCACTCGGTCGGTTTTCGGAAATTCCCGCAGTTGTTGCACTTGATGCGGCCCATCGCGTCCATCGCGTTGTCGACGCTCTCGCAGTTCGTACAGAACCAGCCGTAGCGTCGGTCGGCGGCGGGTGACTCGTAGGCGACGAGGAACGGTCCATCCGAGCCTCTGACGCCGTCGGCCGAGGAGACGTAGATCTCCGTTCCGTCCGTAGTCGAGATCGATCGCATGGGGGGACGTACCGTCGCGCAGAGTAAATGACTGTCTGTCCCGGATCGTCGAGGACTGGACGACGGTCGCCCGCGAGCGCCCGGCGGCTATAACGGCGCGCCGTGTGCGCGTATGGGTTGCTTACTCACGACCAGCCCCGACTGAAACCTTTACCCGGGCGGGTATCGTTCGAGAGGATAATGGCGCTGGTCGTGGTCCCCGTTCGATATCCACTAACGAGACACTCTCGGCGAACGCTCGAGCAGGCGATCCAGATCGCCCGCGAGCGTGACGCGACGTTGACGATTCTCCACGTCAATCTCTACCAGCGGGGCAAGAAGGTGACCCGGATCGACCTCAAACAGGCCGTCGAACGGTCGTTTGGAACCCTCGAGAACGCCCGGTACGTCGTCCGATCTGGCTTTCTCGTCGAAGAGAGCATCCTAGAGGAAGTCGCCGCGGAGGAAGCCGACGCGGTGGTGATCGGAAACAAAGAGGCGAGCAGGGTCCGCCGGCTGTTCCGGCGATTCACGGATAACCCGGACATCGACCGATATCTCCGGGATCACCTCGAGTGTGAAGTGATCACCGTCGAGAGCAAGCCGGCCTGATCGGTGTCTCCGCGCCACGAGGTCGGGACCGTTCAGGTTCCGGCGTCGCGGACGACGAACACCGGCACCGACGCGCTGTCGACGACGCGCTCGGAGACGCTTCCGAGCGAGGTGACCTTCTCGCGCGGGCTCTTCCCCCGGGTTCCGATGACGATCAGGTCGATTCCCTGCTCGTCTGCGTACTCGAGGATGGTCTTTGCCGGTGTGCCGTTTCTGACGTCCGTTTCGGTGTCGACGCCGGCGTCTGTGGCTCGCTGCTCGACGGCCTCGACGGCGGCTTCGCCTTCGTCGGTGAGCGACGTCTCGAGGTCGGTGACGTCTTTTGCGGCCGTGGTGATCCGACTGTCGACGACGTAGAGTGCGTGGATCGTCGCGTCGTTGTCCTCGGCGATCGGGAGTGCATGCTCGAGCGTTTCGGGTACGGTGTCGCTTCCGTCCGTGGGAACGAGGATGTCGTCGTACATCTGGGAGTCGTCTCGAGTTCGGGCGGAGACCGTATAAAACGCAACGGCTGTGCCCCGTCGATGGGAGCCCGTCTCAGGTCGAGTCGGGATTCGATTCTGCGTCTGCGTCTGGGTTCCGGCTCAGGTCGGAATCGGACCCGGACGGTGAGGCGGCGTCGGCAGGGGCATCGACGAACTCGCCGCCGTCGCCGGTGAGCGCCGGAACGCCGCTGGTCTCGTCGAAAACGTGGTGGCGGTGGGGGTAAGCGAATTCGACGTCGAGGGACTGGAACCGCTCGCGGACGGCGGTTCGGACGGCAGAGAGGTCTCGCGTCTGGTTGTAGGGATGCTGGAGCCAGACGTACAGCTCGAGGACGATTCCGTCGTCGGCGTACTCGGCGACCGTGCAGGTCGGTGAGGCGGGGTACCGGGCGCTGCCGATGCGGATCTCCGGACCGCCGGTGATCACGTTGTCTACCTGCCGGGCGGCACGTGCAGCTCCGCGGCGGGCCGCTTCGAGGTCGCTCTCGTAAGTGATCTCGAAGGTGATCGAGAGGCGTGTTCGCTCGTCTTCGGCGGAGTAGTTGACGACGTCGCGTTGCTGGATTTCCGAGTTCGGGATGACGATGAAGGTGTTCTCGAGGGTGAAGATCTTGGTGTAGCGGATCGTGATGTCCTCGACGAATCCGCGGTGGCCTTCGTCGACGATCTCGATCATGTCGCCGATCTCGTAGGGCTGGTCGGCCAGGACGAACAGGCCGTTGATGAAACTTCCGACGAGGGGTGCGAGCACGACGGCGACGACCGCGGAGATGACGGTCACCGACAGGAGGATGCTCGTTCCGCTGAAGCCGAGGATGGCAGCGACGACCGCGAGCGTAATCACCAGGACCGTCGCCCGAATTCCTCGCAGGGCAGATCGCGTCACGCTCGGTCGCTCGATTCGTCGGGCGACGGTCCGGCCGGCGAGTCTGACGACGAGTTTCGAGAGGAACCAGCCGATGACGAGGACGACGAACGCGATCCCGAATTCGGTGGGCTCCGGCAGCCCGCCGGGGAGCCATTCCATGGCCTCTTCTTCCCCGTTTCCAGTGGGGTCCTCGGTGGTCACGAGCGGGAGGCCGGCCATGCGGGTAGACTCACGGGGGTGGTGGTTAAGGGTTCTGACCGCTCGAGTCACCTCACCCGGCGGGGAACGAACCGTCTCGCCGACGCCCAGCAGCCCCGTCGAGAACCGTCACTTCTCGCCAGGGAGATAACTACCCGATTTCGAAAACGGGTGCAACTCGAGCCATAATAAATCATTTATTCGTCGAGACCGTGAGGTGAGCCATGGCACCAGACGAACTGCGCTCGACCGTCGAGCGGGTGGGCGATCGGTTCAACCTCGGCGAGTACGAGATCGACGCCTACCTCACGGTCTTAGAACAGGGCCAGTTGACGGCGAGCGAGATCGCAGACCGGACGGATATCCCCCAACCCCGGGTTTACGACACCGTCCGCAGCCTGAGCGACCGCGGGCTGGTCGAACTCCGCGAATCCCGCCCGATGAAAGTCGTCGCGATCGACCCTGCCGAAGCGTTCGACGACGTCCAGTCCTCACTCGAACAGATGATCGACGAACTCGAGGTTCGTTACACGGCACCGGCCCGGGAGACCGAGGCCGTCTCGCTCGTGAAGTCCCGGTCGACGATCCTCCGCTACCTCGAGGAGGTCATCGAGGACGCCGCGTTCGAACTCTCGTTGTCACTGACGCCCGACCTCCTGGTCCGTTTCGAGGACGAACTCGCCGCGGCCGTCGACGACGGCGTCAGCGTCGACCTGATCGTGACGCCAGCCTCGGAGGCACCGGACCCCGAGGAGTTCGACTACCTCGAGGTGGCGACCTCCGCGCGCGCCCGGCGCGGGATCACGACGCCGGTCGTCGCCGTCGCCGACGGGAACTACTCGGTGTACGCCACGCAGGACGCACTGCGCGACGATCAGGATCGCTACGGCGTGATCTTCAACCGGTCGGCACTCGGCTTCCTCGTGTCCGGGTTCTTCGGCACGGTCCTGTGGACGACGGCCGAGCGAACCCTCGGCGAGAACGGTGCGAGCAGGCCGTTCCCGCGGAAGTACGCCTCCATCCGCCGATGCGTGAAGGACCTGATAGACGAGGGCGGAGAGTTCTTCGCGACGATCGAGGGTCGTGACGTCGAGGTCGGCGGTACCCGGATCGTCCGCGGGCGCGTCCTCGACGTCTCCTTCGAGGTCAGCGAGGAGGTCGCGTCGCTGACCGTCGAGACCGACGACGGCGAGACGGTCTCCGTCGGTGGGCGCGTGGCCGCACTCGAAGACGTCGAAGCCCACGAAATTCACATCGGCCGGGACGAACCGCCGACGATCGAACACTGATCGGCGAAAGGTTTTACGGCCGGCTTCGTCTACAGCATCGAAATGGCTCCGCCCGCCCCGGCGAACCGCACCGCCGCGACAGACGTGTTCGACGGCGACTCGCCCCAGCAGGTCGTCGCCGAGCTTGGCGATCGATCGTTCGAGGGCGCACCGCTCGAGTCACTCTGTGACGACGCTGCGGAGGCCGTCGTCGCGACGCTGGGGACGTCGTCCTGTGTCATCACGTGCTTCGAACCGGGCGGTTCCGGACGTGTGCTGGCGGTCGCCGGGGCGGGCGCAGGCGAGCGAAACCGAACCAGGACGGAACCGGACGCGACGCTCGACGGGGGCGGTGGCATCGCGGTCCCGCTCGGAAGCGTCGGCAACGCGCTGGGTGCTCTCGAGACCTACGGCCGATCCGGTCGTCGCTTCGACCGGGACGAACGAACGTTTCTTCGCAACGTTGCCACCGTCGTCGCCGGCGCGGTCGAACGCGACCGGTCGAGCCGGGCGCGAACGGTCGAGCAACGGCGGCGAGACGAGATTCTCGATGCGAGTCCGATCGGGATCACGCTCGTCGACGCAGACGGTGCCCTGAAGTACGCCAACGAGCGAGCACAGACGTTGCTGGGAGAGTCCCTCGAGGAGCTTCGAACGTACGTCCACGGCGACGAGCGCTGGGATCTCGTCGACGAATCGGGTGACTCGCTGTCGACCGACGACCTTCCGTTCACGACCGTCGAGGAGACGGGGAAACCGGTCTACGACGACGTGCTCGGCCTCGAGCGGCCGGACGGAACGCGCGTGTGGCTCTCGATGCACTGTCGACCGCTGTTCGACGACGAGGGAGAGTTGGACGGCGCGGTCTATGCCCTGCAGGACGTCACCGACCACAAGCATCTGGAGATCGAACTCGAGGAGACGCTCGACCGGGTAACCGACGCGTTTCACGCACTCGATACCGACTGGCGGTTCACCTACGTCAATCAGCGGGCCGCGGAGTTACTCGGCGTCGACAGGGAAGACGTCCACGGTGAGTCGGTCTGGGAGGCGTTTCCGAGCGCGGTCGACTCGCGGTTCGAACGAGAGTATCGCCGGGCGATGGAGACACAGGAATCGGTGACGTTCGAGGAATACTCGCCGGTCGCCGAGGCCTGGCTCGAGGTGTCGGTGTATCCCTCCGAGACGGGGCTGTCGGTGTACTTCCGGGACGTCACCGAGCGCAAGGAACGCGATCGAACGCTCGGGCGATACGAGACGATCGTCGAGACGGTCGAAGACGGTATCTACACCGTCGACGACGACGGCTACTTCAGGATGGTCAACGAGGCGTACGTCGAATTGACCGGGTTCTCCCGGGAGGAACTGGTGGGGAGACACGCCTCCGAGATCGTCGACGACGACGTCGTCGAGCGGGCTCGCTCGCTCGCCGAAGAGGGTGGGGGCAAACTCGAGGCCGAGGTCGAGACGGCCGACGGAGAGTCACTGGTCGTCGAGGCGACGGTCACGAAACACGTCGACGACGTGAGTGGCGAGAAACGACGGATCGGCGTGGTCAGGGACGTAACCGAGCGCAAACGGAGACAGCGGAAACTCGAGGAGAGCGAACAGCGCTACCGGACGCTGGTCGATCACTTCCCGAACGGCGTCGTCGCACTCTTCGACGAGGAACTGGAGTACACCCTCGCCGGCGGACAGTACATCGACGACTGTACGATCGCCCCCGGCGAGTCTGCCGGCGGGGCGACCGTCGAGCGGGTGGCAAACGGACAGGTCGCCAATCCGACCGTTGAGGTCGGCGACGACGTGGAAAACGAGCGCCGAACACTCGAGTCGATCTTCGAGGCGGTCCTCGATGGCGAGTCGCATTCGTTCGAACTGACCCACGACGACCGTGATCTGCTCGTCCACACGATTCCCGTTCGCAACGCAGACGGTGAGGTGTTCGCCGGGATGCTCATGGCTCAGGACGTCACCGACCGCCGGGAGTACGAACAGCGACTCGAGGAGTCGAACGAACGCTTAGAGCAGTTTGCCCATGCAGCCTCTCACGACCTGCAGGAGCCACTCCGGATGATCTCGAGTTACCTCACGCTGCTGGAACAGCGGTACGAGGACGACCTCGACGAGGAGGGGCGAGAGTTCCTCGCCTACGCCGTCGACGGGGCCGACCGGATGCGGGCGATGATCGACGGCCTCCTCGAGTTCTCTCGGGTCGAGTCCCGCGGAGCGCCGTTCGAACCGGTCGACCTCGATGAGGTGCTCGCGGACGTCCGCCGCGACCTCGAGGTCTGCATCGAGGAGCGAGACGCAGACGTCGTGGTCGAGCCGCTCCCGACGGTCCTCGGTGACGGCAATCAGTTGCGACAGGTGTTCCAGAACCTCCTCGCGAACGGGATCGAGTACGCGGGAGCGGATCCACCCCAGATCGAGGTCACCGCCGACCGCAAGGGCCGACAGTGGGAACTCGCGGTCGAGGACGACGGCATCGGGATCGATCCCGGCGATGCAGAGCAGATCTTCGGACTCTTCGAACGGCTCCACGGCGTCGAAGAACACCCCGGCAGCGGAATCGGCCTCGCACTCTGTGAGCGAATCGTCGAACGTCACGGTGGCGAGATTCGGGTCGAGTCAGAGCCGGGCGAGGGGTCGACGTTCTACCTGACGCTGCCGGCCGTCGACGCCGAAGAAGAGTGACTGAGAGTGACAGAAAGGGGCTCGAGTCGGTCGATCAGTCGGTCTGGGGAATCGACCACGCGCCGAAGGCGAACGTGGCGACCGCGAGCACCGACAGGATCGCCAGATTGGCGACGATCGGATCGACGCCAGCGACGGCGGGCACGCTCGCCTCTGGATAGGTCGCTGCCCGAACCCCTCGAGAGAAGTACGTCAGCGGCGAGAGGTTCACCAGCGGATCGAACCAGTCGGGCAGCTGGTCGAGGGCGATGAACGTCTCCGAGAGGAACAGAAGCGGCAAGGCGATGGCGTTGCTGGCGGCGACGGCGCCGTCCCGTGAGTCGGTGTAACTGCCGAGCAGGGAGCCGATGCCGCAGAAACAGATGACGCCGATCAGCACGTAGGGAACGAGCCACGGCGAGTAGATGATCTCGGCACCTGTGAGCGCGACGACGAGCGCGAGGATCAACACGCAGGCCAGCCCGATGATGGCGGCGTTGACGATCGTCTGGGCGGCCAGCCACTCCCCGCGCGAGACCGGCGTCGTCGCGAGTTTCTCGAATCGGTTGCCTTCGCGGTGGCGGGCCACCTCGCTGCCCATCCGCGAAAACGGCGTAAAGAGCACGACGGTCGCGAGATAGCCCGGGACGTACCAGGCCGCCGATTCGGCGAACAGGCCGCCTTCTCCCGGATCGGTCCGCACGAGCGCGCCGAAGATCACGATCAGGATCGCCGGGAAGAAGAACGTGAAGAAGACGGCCGTCCGGCGCCGGACGAACGATCGCCAGCCAGCGCCGACCTCCGCCTGCACGCGTCCGACGCGGCTCACGCCGTCTCACCTGCCTGCGCGGTATCGGGTTCGCCGACCTGTCGCGTGCGATCACGCTCGGTCTCGTCGGCAAGCGACAGATAGACGTCCTCGAGGTCCGGCTCACTCCAGGACAGCCCCGTATACTCGATTCCCTCTGCCTCGAGGAAGTCGACGACGGTGGCGATCTCGCCGGGCGTAACGCCACGGACCACGATCGCACCCGTCCCGGAGGCCTCCGGCGATGCCGTCGACTTCCCGGTGGCACCGCGATCGGTCGATCCATCGCTCGCGCCGCCTTCGGAGTCCTGGGTGTCGGACGCGTCTGCCACCGACCGCTGTCGACGACCGAGTTCGACGGCCTCGACCGGGAACTCGAGATCGGCGAGCGCCTCGAGGGGAGCGTCGGTCTCGATCGTCAGCCGGCTCGCGCCGCCGTACTCGGCGACGAGCGCGCCGGGGGTACCGCTGGCGACGAGCGCGCCGTCTGCGAGCAGGCCGACGCGATCGGCCAGTCGTTCGGCCTCGGCCATGTCGTGGGTGGTCAGGAGGACGGTCGTTCCGGCGGCGGCGAGGTCCTCGATCAGTCGCCAGACGGTTCGTCGGCCCGCCGGGTCGATGCCGGTCGTCGGCTCGTCGAGAAAGAGCACGTCGGGGTCGTTGACCAGCGTCGAGCCGACACAGACCCGGCGCTGCTGGCCGCCCGAGAGGTTCTCGTACCACGTATCGGCCGAATCGACGACGCCGACGTCGGCGAGCACGTCGGCCGGGTCACGCGGGTCGTCGTACAGTCCGGCGTAGTACTCGAGCAGTTCGCGTGCGGTGAGTCGATCCGGCGGCGAGAAGTCCTGTGGGAGTACGCCGAGTCGGTCCCGTTCGACCGCGGTCGGCGACTCGCCGAGGATCGACGCCGTGCCCGCGTCGGGATCTGTCGTTCCCGTCAGTGCGCGGACCAGCGTCGTCTTCCCGGCCCCGTTCGGACCGATCAGGCCGAAGACCTCCCCGCGCTCGACCGATAGCGACGCCCCCGACAGCGCCACCGTCTCGCCGTACGCTTTCTCGAGTCCCCGGGCCTCGACTACGGCTTCGGCTTCCATACGACCCGGTATCGACCGGGCGCGGGTAAGCGGTTCGATTCCCGCGCTCGATGGCCCGGTGGACGGGACTCGAGTGGACGGTCGGACAGAACGACGAGCCAGGTAGCGGTCGGGCGGCAATCGTCGTTCGGCCTGCACGTAGCAACGTCTCACTCGAACAGTGGTGATCTACAACCGTGTCCGAATGTTGCGACGACCACGTCATAGATATCTACGAATGAGAAAACAATCGAGTAATGATCTAGCACCATTGGGCCGTAGATGTTTCCTAGATGGACGACTATTGTATAAGAAGAACACTTTTGAGTCGTATTCGCCACGTCACGATCGCACAATGAGACACGGAGACATCTCGTCGTCGGCTGACACCGTCGGCGTGGCCGTTCACCAGACCGATGCGCCGAGCCCGGAGACTAAAGCCGAGGTACTCGAGCAGTGTCACAATCTGGCAGATAAGATTGCGGGGATCAAAGCGGGGGCACCGGGGGTCGACTTGGTGATCTTCCCGGAGTACAGCACGCAGGGGATCAACTACGACGAAGACCAGATGATGGACCTCGCGACGGAGATTCCGGGTCCGGAGACCGAGATTTTCTCGGAGGCCTGTCGCGAACACGGCGTCTGGGGCGTCTTCTCGCTGACCGGTGAGAAACACGTTGAGCACCCGGACCGGAACCCGTACAACACCCTCATCCTCATCGACGACGACGGCGAGATCCGGCAGGTCTATCGCAAGATTATCCCGTGGTGCCCGGTCGAGGGCTGGACCGCCGGCGACCAGACGTACGTCACCGAGGGACCGAAGGGCCTGAAGATCAGCCTGATAATCTGCGACGACGGCAACTACCCGGAGATCTGGCGTGACTGCGCCTACAAGGGTGCAGAGTTGATCGTCCGCTGTCAGGGCTACATGTACCCCGCCGCCGAGCAACAGGAACTCGTCGCTCGCCACGCCGCGTGGGCGAACACCTCCTACGTCGCCGTCGCAAACATGGCCGGTCAGGACGAGGTCTACTCCTTTTTCGGCAACTCGAACCTCGTCGGCTTCGACGGGCGCGTCCTCGGGTCCTGTGGAGCCGAACCTGACGTCTGGCAGTACGCCGAACTCTCCGTCTCCGCAATCAGGGACGCACGGGAAAACTGGCAGAGCCAGAATCACCTCTACAAACTCCTCCACCGGGGATACACCTCGACCGAAGACGCCGGACTGGGCGACGGCGAGGCCGCCTGTCCGTTCGACTTCTACGAGGACTGGGTGACCGACCCTGAAGCGGCGAAAGCCCAGATGGAGTCCATCACTCGCGAAACCACCGGTACGGAGTCGGTGCCGCTCGAGGGGCTGACGACGCCAGCGGAGGTGCCGGACGCGGCGGACGACTGATCGTCGACCTGCGGTCGACCGTTTCTCGTCGAAACCTCGGCCTAGGACCGGCCGCCGGCCCCATAACGAAGACCGTCGTCGTCGCGTCACCGAAAAATGGCACTCGAGTCTCGCTCCGAGTCGGCGGAGCCGTACGTCGTCAGATCGTTCGAGCCCGGTGACCGCGAGGGCATCCTCGACCTGCTCGCGACCCAGTGGGGCGACCGGCCGCGTGCGGCGTGGTTCGACTGGAAGTACCGCGAGGATCCCGTCGACTCACCGGTCCCGATCACGCTCGCCGAACGCGACGGCGAGATCGTCGCCGTGCAGGGGTACGTTCCCTGTCGGATTCGCCGCGGGGAGCGGACCGTCCTCGCGCGCAAGCCGGTCGACGCCGTCGTCCACTCCGACCACCGCCGGCAGGGGCTGTACACACGGATTACCGAACACGCAATCGACCGCTACAGCGACGGCGATCCCGCCTTCTTCCTGAACTTCCCGAACGAGGCCTCCCTCGGCGCCCAGCAAAAGCTCGGCTGGTCGGCCGTCGGCATCGTCTCGACGTCCTACCGGATCCACCGTCCAGACGCCCTCGGCTCGAGTCCGAAATCGGGAGGGTTCGACCGGCTTCTCTCCGTCGGACTCGAGGTTGCTCGCAAGGCGGCCGACCGGGTCGTCGGTGGGAGCGGATCGCACCCGATCGAGCGCTATCCCACAGCGCCCGTCGACGTCCTCGAGTCGCTGTACGAATCGCACGTCCCCGACCGGTTGCACGCCCGTCGCGAGGCTGCGTACTACCGCTGGCTCTGTGACGCACCCGACTGCGAGCACACCGTCTATCTCGCTCGCGAGGACGACGACCCCGTCGCGGCCGTCGTCACCCGCGACCACGGCGACGGAACGGTCCACCTCTTCGATGCGCTCCCGATAGGCGTCGACCACGACGCGTTCGACGACCTGCTCGCCGCGGTCGTCGCAGACGCCGCCGACGAGAGCGTCCTCACCGTCACCGACGGAACGCTCCCGGCACGCGTGCGTCGGCGCTTCGGCTTCGTCAGCTCGCGACTCACCCTGCTCTCACGGTTCACGACGCCAACGTTCATGGCCGTCCGCCCGCTCGAGCCGGAGCCCCCGTTCCCGGACCTGACCGAGGCCGATCGCTGGCGCGTCTCGATGCTCGAGGTGACCGACTGACGGCGATTCCGGGTCGGAACGATCGCACCGCCCCGCGGCGGCCGTGTTGCCGGTGCAGGCCAAACCGGTTCCCCACGGACCGTGGAGGATTCCTGCATGGTCGAACTCGGCTATACCCTCTCGAGCGAAGAGCATCCACCAGGCGACCTCGTCAACATCGCCAGCCGGGCGGAGGCGGCGGGCTTCGACTTCCTCTCGATCTCCGATCACTTTCACCCGTGGATCTCCGCACAGGGCGAGTCGCCGTTCGTCTGGTCGACCCTCGGGGCGATCGCCGAGGCGACCGACGAGATCGACGTCGGCGTCGGAGTGACGTGTCCGACGATCCGCATTCACCCGGTGAACGTCGCCCACGCGGTCGCGACCGTCGACGAACTGTTCGGCGACCGCTTCACCTTCGGCGTCGGCACCGGCGAGAACCTGAACGAACACGTCACGGGCGAGCGCTGGCCGGAACACGACGTCCGCCTCGAGATGCTGGACGAGGCGATGGGAGTCATGCGCGACCTCTGGACCGGCGAGACGACGAGTCACCGCGGCGAACACTACACGGTCGAGAACGCCCGGCTGTACACGGTTCCCGAAGAGCAGCCGACGACCATCGCGAGCGCGTTCGGTCCCCAGACCGCCGACTGGGTCGCCGAGAACGCAGACGGGCTCTGGTCGTCCGGGCCGAAAGATGAGGTGGTCGACGCCTTCGAGGACGCCGGTGGCGAGGGGCCGCGATACACGCAACTGCACGGCTGTCACGCCGACAGCGAGGACGAGGCCATCGACACCGTTCTCGAAGTCTGGCCGAACGGCTCGTTGCCGGGCGAACTCGCCCAGGAACTCCCGACGCCTGCCCACTTCGCACAGGCCGCGTCGATGGTCGAACGCGAAGACGTCGCCGACGCCGCGACGATCACCGAGCCCGATCCACAGGTCCACGTCGACAGCATCGAGACTGCGATCGACGCCGGCTACGACCACGTCTACTTCCACCAGATCGGACCCGAGGAAGACCGCGCGATCGAACTCTACGAGGAGGAGATCATCCCACAGTTCCGGTGAGGTGTGGCCGAGAGCGGGGGCTCGGGCGTCGAGAATCCTGACTCGAGGGGGGAACTCCGACGGCGACTCACGCCACCGCGACGAGTCCCATCCCGAGGAAGAGCAGGCCGAAGCCGACCAGCACGAGCGCGCTCAGGGCGGCGACGACGGGTGCCATGGCGTCGACGCGCCTCCCTGCGGCGACCAGTGCGGCCGGATAGGTAACGATCCAGATCGCGATCCCGGCGAAGAAGCCGAGCAACAGCGTCGGCGACCCGGTCTGGACGACGAGCGTCCCTGCCAGCGCCTCACCGACCGCCGGGAGATACGAGAACACGTCGAGGCGACCGGCCTCGAGCAGGCCCACACCAGCAGTGACCCAGAATCCGATCTGGTAGGGATTGGTCAGCGAGAGCGCGAAGGTCTTCCGGAAGCCCGACCCCGTGGTGGTGCCGCCGTCGGTGAACGACGCGGCCGCCCGTACTTCCTGGACCGCCCCAACGGCGAAGTACAGCATCAGGAGGCCGCCCGCGAGGTACAGCGCCGGCCGCACCGGCGGGTAGCGATCGACGAGGGTGACGACGCCAGCGAGCGTCCCCACGAAGAAGAGGACGTCCGCAGCCATCGCCCCGAGGCCGGCCCTGAAGCCCGCGGGCCACCCCCGGAGGACGCTCTCCTCGGCGATGATGGCGTTCATCGGCCCCGGTGGAGCCGCGAGTGCGAGTCCGAAAACCGCCCCCGCGAGGAGGGTTCCGACGGTCGTAAACACACCCGTTACTCGGTGACCTGCCGTGAAAACCACATCGGCCTCGAGTGACGGTCTGGCCTGACGACGTCGGACGTGGAACAAGTGGCGGAAGCGTTTTCCTGTCGGTGGAATGAAGACGTCACCCCGACCCCATCATCGAAACGAGACACCGTGTCGGTCGTTTCTGGGTAGCGGGGTCGAGACTACCCCTCGAGGACGTCACCCGGAACCGGACAGCCACAGGGGACTGCGACGTGCTGGTCCGGGTCTGCGGTCCCGAGAGCCTCGATCGGCGTCCCACAGGTTGGACATGGGGTAGCGTCCGGGTCGTCTTCGGGGAGCGCGAACGGGTCGTCGGCCCAGAAACAGCCACCGCTCATCGTCGTCGCCTCCGGTGGCCGTGTGGTCGCCGGCCATCTCCGCGCTGGCGAGGTCGCAGGCGCTCGGGGTCACCGACTGCTGGTGGCTCTCGAACGGCAGCGTATCCCCGAAACAGCGGCCGGGCTGGTCGCCCGCCGACGTCGAGGACCGTGTCGATCAGGAAGCGATACGCTCGTCGTGCGAGACGTTTATATTTCGGAAGCAGGAACTGGAACATGGCTTGCATAGGTCGCTATGGAAGCCAGTCTCAGGTGCCCTTACACCTGGGACGTTTCGGCGCACGTCCCCGCGTCGGCTCGGAGCTGACTTCCGGGCTCTTATTCACCAAGTAGAGATTTATATCTATTGAAATATCTTCGATACGAACCCGTCGAACCCTTCGTCCGCACCTCGAGCGGGCTCAGGACCACACTCGAGCAACAGCCGGACAGACGGGATCGCCCGGAGAAGCGTCTCGCGTGGCGCGTCCCTCAGCCGAGTGCGTCCTCGAGGACCTCGTCGATGCCGTCGATCACGTCCTCCGCAGGGTCGTCTGCGACGCCGTCGTCGTCGGGGCCATCGTCGAAGAGCCCGCCGTCGGAGTCGTCACCGGGACCGGCAGGCTCGCCGCCGGAGTCGTCGACCGGGTCAGCCTCCTCGGCGTCGTCCTCGACCGGACCCGTCTCGGCAGCGCCGTCTTCGTCGTCGGGTTCACCGTCGGCACCCGGTTGGTCACCCGGGTCTTGCCCGGGCGGTCCCTCACCATCGGGGCCGTCGCCCTGTGGCTCGTCACCTGGCGGACCATCACCGGGCTCGTCTGGCGGGCCGTCGCCCTGTGGCTCGTCACCCGGCGGGCCGTCACCGGGCTCGTCTGGCGGGCCGTCACCGGGCTCGTCTGGCGGGCCGTCACCGGGGCCCTCGTCTGCTGATTCGTTCTCCGACTCGTCGCCCGAATCGTCACTGAAGATGTCATCGAACGGACCGCCGTCACCGTCTTCGTCGACGGTGTCCTGTTGCTCATCAGCCTCGTCGTCGGCCTCGTCCCCGTCGGAATCATCTTCGTCCGCCTCGGCTTCGTCGTCCGAATCGTCCCCGAACAGGGTGTCGAAGAACCCGCTGTCGTCGTCTTCGCCGTCGGAGTCGTCAACGTCGTCTCCGTCGTCCTCCTCGGCGTCGGCTGCATCGTCGCTATCGGCAGCCGATTCCGCGTCGTCACTCTCGGTTCCATCGTCGCCGTCGTCGTCGGCGACCGTCGCCGTCTCGAGACCGTTCTCTGCCACGTCGTCGCCGTCGTCATCGGCGACCCCATCCGCGGCCGACTCGAGGGCGTCGTCGTCGACCTCGAGAGCCTCGTTTGTGTCCTGTGACTGGGTATCCTGTGTCGCGAGGAACTCGGGGGCGACGAGCGCGACGGTCGCGCCGAAGGCGAGCAAGACGAGCGCGATGGTGAGGACCGTCCAGAGCGTGTGTGGGCCAGCAGGTCCGGAATCAACACCGCCCGTTGCCGCCGGACCCGAGCCGGGTCCGTCACCCGAATCTGGGCCGGGAGCAGCGCCGGGACCGGCACCGGCGTCGGCATCGCTGTCGGTCCCGGCACCAGCACCGCTATCGCCATCGACGCCACCACGCGAGCCAGCATCGTCGACGTCCGGTTCGTCAGCACCCTCCATGTGGTTTCCCGACTCGAGGGTACGCGACTCCGGTCGCTTTGTTAACCGCACCATTTGCACTCCGGGTGCCACGCGATCACGGACGAGCCTGGAGTTCCGGTCGGCCGGAACTCGGGCCTACAACCAGAACGCGCGCTCGACGACCGCACACTCCGGAAATCGGGACGTCGCCGCCGCTCGAACGCGGTAGGATCGCGCTACAGAGCGGCGGGAGAACCAGTTCACGGACGACGGTACGTCCCGGGCTATCGAGCGAGGCGAACTTACCCCGACCCCGGCATGGGGGACAGTGACGCCGTGAAGACGACCGGCTCGTCGGTCTCGTTTCGTGCACCGTGAGCCACGCCGCGGTCGTGCCGGATCACACCCGGTGCCTCGACGTCCTCGGTCTCGTCATCCCTGATGACCGTCACCGTCCCCTCGAGAACGTGGAAGACGTTCGTGCTGTCACCGTGTTCGTGCGCCTCGAGTTCCGCCCCCGGCCCGAGTGCGAACGCCTTCACGAGGACGTCGTCGGTGACGACCAGTTCCGTCGACTCGAGGTCGCCCGCATCGGGCTCGAGGTCGGCGATTGCGGCTGCGTATTCGTCGAGTGCCATACCGGGAACTCGACCGTGGAGGGACCTAAAGCCACCTGCCGGTGACGTCGGCTGGACGAGTTCGATACCGCAGAAAACTGCCCGGGCCTCAGTCCTCGGTTTCGGTCGGGAGAGTGTCGAACGGTTCGTCGGAGGTGTTCTCGGCGACCGTCCGGCGGTTGGCCTCGCCGACGCTGTTAGAAATCTCTGCGACGAGGTCGGAGACGTGCTCCTGGACGGGGCTGTCGTCGTCTTTGACGATCGGCCCAGAGGTGCCGTCGGCTCCGAAGTCGGGGTGGATCGGGATGCGACCCAGCAGCGGGACGTCGTAGTTGTCGACGATGCCGTCTGCACCTTCGGTGCCGAACAGACCGTGTTCGTCGCCACAGCTCGGGCAGACGAACGAACTCATGTTCTCGACGACACCGAGGACGGGCGTGTCGTGTTTCTGGAACATCTGGACGCCTTTCCGGGTATCGTCGAGCGCCATCTCCTGTGGCGTCGTGACGACGACGGCACCCGTGACCGGCATCGACTGCAGGAGGTTCAGCGTCGCGTCACCCGTCCCCGGCGGCAGGTCGACGACGAGGTAGTCCAGTCGGCCCCACTCGACGCCCTCGAGGAATTTCAGCATGAACTTGTTGACCATCGGGCCACGGAGGATCGCCGGGTCGTCTTCGTCTTCCATCATGAAGCCCATGCTGATGACCCGAACGCCGTCCGAGCGCGGCGGGACGATGTCCTCGTTGGGCATCACGCCCGGTTCGCCCTCGACTGGCAAGATGCGGGGGACGTTCGGTCCGTGGATGTCGGCATCGAGGATACCGACCATCGCACCGCGCTTCTCGAGACCCGCCGCAAGGTTCGCGGCGACGGTGGTCTTGCCGACCCCACCCTTGCCGGAGGCGACCGCGATCACGTTGCGGACGCGGGGCAAGACGGTATCGTCGAAGCCGTGTTCCTCGCCGACGTGTGCTCGCAGGTCCGCCTCGAGGCCGACTTCGTCGCACAGTTCGCGGATCTTGCCACCGATCTCCATCTCCGAGGGCGCGTACGGCGCGTTGAACGCCAGCGAGATCCGGGCGGTCTCGTCTTCGATGACGACGTCGTTGACCAGCCCGAGGGTGACGATGTCCTCGCCGATGTCGGGGTCCTCGATCTCCTCGAGTCTAATCTTGAGTTCGTGCTCGGTGATACTCATAGAGGTCTACGTTAGGCTATCAGTTGGTCGGCGAACGGGATACGTGTGATGGTTCGTACGTCGTGCGGGAGGTCGTCAGGTCGGTCCCGTCGGGCCGATCGGCTCCGGCGCGCCGCCGAAGAAGACGATGCCGATGAGGACGGTCAATACGAACATACTCGCCCACATCGACGTCACCAGTCCGACGAGATAGGTGACGCCGATCAGCCCGGTCCTGGTGTCTCGAGGCGTGCCGGTGAACCAGGCGATGACCATCACGTAGATCGGTACGAGGACGACGCCGAAGATCAACCACGTCCCCGTGTTCGGGAAGCCAGTCTGGCCCGCCGTCCCCTCGTAGCCATGGTAAAGAACCATCGCGAGATCCGCTGTGAGGCTCATGCTGGCCGACTCCACCTCGTACCGGGGTGGTGCTGGTGCGTGGGAACGCAGGCACGCTATAGGAGAGACTCACTCGAGAGCGGACGGAAAATCGGATCGGTGAACGAACGGAGTGCGGACCACGTGCGTTCGGACGAGGTCCCAACGGTAGCTCGGGTACGGTTGCTGGAGTCGATCAGTGGGCCGGGTTACGGACCGGGTGAACTGATCGGCTCCGGCGCGCCGCCGAAGAAGACGATGCCGATGATGACGGTCAGGAAGAACATCGGCACCCACATGCCGAGAGTGATCCCGACGAGGTAGACGACGCCCATGACGGCCGTCTTGGTGTCTCGTGGTTCGCCGACGAACCAGGCGACGATCATCGTGTACACCGGCACCAGGATAACCCCGAAGATGAGGTAGGTCCCGATGTTCGGGAAGCCGGTCAGGCCTTCGGTGCCGCCGACGCCGGCGTAGAGCACGGACTCGAGTGCGGCTGCGCTCAGGCTCATGCTTTCACCTCCTGCTCGCTTGCGCTGTCAGTTGGCTCGTCGTGACCGTGGCCGTGGTCGCCACGCAGGTGTTCGATCGCGTGGAGTTCGACCACGGGCACGAGTTTGGCGAGCACGAGGAAGAACAGCGTCACCATGCCGATAGTTCCCAGGATCGAGGAGAGCTCGATCCAGCTTGGGAAGTAGTCTCCGGGGGTGGCCTCGTAGATGCTGAACGTTGGGTACCACAGGCCCGAGAGAACGAAGTAGGTCTTCTCGACGAGGGTCGCGATCAGCACGAGGACACCAGCGCCGATGGCGCGGGCCTTCGTGAACAGCGACGGCCGGAGGACCGTCGCGAAGATGAACGCGAGTACGCCGAAGACCATCAACATCGGGACGACGTACATCGGGTGGGAGAGCTTCGACGCCGAGGACGGCTGGGCGTCGACCGGCGGGAAGAAGTTACCCGTGGTGAGCTGCTGGAGCTGCAGCCAGAGGAACAGCAGGCAGAAAAAGCCCAGCCACAGCAACAGGCCACGGAAGATGTCGTCGGTGATGATGTGGTCCCAGTCGTACGCGCGTCGGAACGCGTAGGAGACGATGATCACGCCGGAAATTGCGGAGGTCAGCGCGATCGTGAGGAACTGCGGCCCCTGGATGCCGCCGAACCAGCTCGGGTAGGTCGGCAGCAGGGCGAACAGCCACGGGATCACACCGCCGTGGAGGAGGAGCGGAGCCATGATGATGATCGCGAGGGCGACCCACCAGACCATCCGCTCGATGACCTCGTCTTCTTTCTCGGAGTAGCCGATCGTCATCATCTTGTAAACCGGCTCGAACATGTCCGGCAACTGGTCACGCAGTCGGGTGATGTCGTACCGGAGCGTCAGCCCGAGGTACGTCGCCGTCAACACGAAGTAGGCCGTGATGACGGTCACGTCCCACACGAGCGGCGAGTTGTTGACCGTGATGTAGTAGTGACCAACGATGCTGGTGACCATCCGGTCGGGACGGCCCATGTGGACGATGATGTAGAAGCCAGCCGCCGAGAGGCCAGCGAGGGTGAGCATCTCTGCGAGTCGTGCAACCGGCATGTAACGGTCCATGCCGAGCAGGCGGACTGCCGCAGAGAGGATGATCCCTCCGTGGGCGATCCCGACCCACCAGATGAACGCGCCGATGTACAGTCCCCACGTGACACCGCCACCGGATCCCCAGTCGGAGAGACCGGTGACGATCATCCCCTGCTGGAGCTGGTAGAGCCAGCCCACGAGGAAGATAGCAAAGGCAAGCGATGCGGCACCGAACAGCAGGAAGTACTTCTTCGAGGTGTTCTGAATCGGTCGCAGGATGTCGGCTTCGGTGGGGGTCTTGGTGCTCACAGTGAACCACCCGTCCAGCCGACGGTACCCTCGTCGAGAACGTCCTTGCGGTTGTCGGCGAGGTCGATGTCCTCACCGGAGACCGTGGTGTAGGAGATCTGCTCGTAGCTTGCACCCGTACCGGTCGGCTCGCGCTGTTCGGCACGCGGACCGGGCTCGTTGCCGAGGTACTGGATGTTGGGGTTGGTGCCGATGTCTTCGAGCAGCTGGTAGCTCGAGGACGGGGCCCCGGCGAAGCGCTCGAGGACGATCTGAGCGTCGGATTCGCCGCCGTCGAGGTCGAGTTCGGCGAGGAACTCCTCGTCTTCGAGGTCGAGGCCGTGATCTTCGAGGACCTCGAGTGCATCGAGCACTTCCTGCTCGTACTCGGCGATCATGCTCTGTTCGTCCTCTGGCGCTTCGCCCATGTGTTCGCCGGTCATCTCGACGGCGAGCATGAGCGCGAGCGTCTCCTCGTCGAGTTCCTCGGTCGCCTCGAGCACCGACTCGAGGTCGGCGTCGGCGTCTCCGAGGTCTTCCTCGAGGGTGTCTGGGCTGGGCATGCTGAGCGCCGAGAGGGTACGACCGCGGCTCGGGTTGCGGCGGTACTTCGTCGGGTCGCTCAGGTCGTCGTTGACGTTCCCGAACTGGATGGCGTCCGGTGGGCAGGCGTCCATACAGGCGGTCGTGCCGCGGAAGTCCGCGCCCATGTGCTCGTCCTGTCGGGTCGGGCACATCGTACACTTGCTCATGACCCCACGCGGTGCGCGGCTGTCGACCCAGCGCCCGCGGTCGTCGGTCATGTGGTCGCCCATGCCCATCTCTTCGTAGTGGTCGGCGATGTCGTCGGTCGAGACCGACGGCTCGTCCCACTGGAAGTAGTTGACGCCGTACGGGCAGGCGACCTGACAGTAGCGGCAGCCGATACAGACGTCGTAGTCGGTCAGGACGAGGCCGTCGTAATCACGGGTGTGACGGGCCGTCGTCGGACAGACCTTCTCACAGGGGGCATCCGTACAGTGCTGGCACGGGCGAACGAGACGGTTCGCGGCCGGACCGGCCGCACGGGCGAGCGAGGATTCAGTTCCTTCCTCGTTGTCCGGATCGTCGAACTCGAGAACGTACATCCAGTTGACGCCCGAGTCGAGCTGGTTCTCGTCGGCACACGCGGTGACACAGGAGAGACAGCCGTCACAGCGCTCGAGGTCGATGGTCATCCCCCACTGGAGACCATCGTCGTCGTCTTCTTCCTGGGCGGCCGCGATCGACGGTTCCGGGTCCGCATCGGGTTCGTCGACCGTCGCCCACGCGCCGAGCCCGAGGAAAGCTGCACCAGCGCCCATCTTCTTCATGACGTTTCGGCGATCCTCTTCGCCGTCGCCGTCGAACTTCTCGAGCATCCGGGAGAACGTTCCCTCTTCGACGGCCTTGGCCTCCTCGTAGGCCTCCTGGGTCGGACGCTCGTCCTCGCCGAACTCCGCCATCACGTCGTCGTGGTACTTCTCGTGGAATTCGGCTTCGGAGAGGTCGCCTTTGGTGACGGCCATCGCGTCTTTGGCCATCTCCATCCCGAGGTCCGTGTCGTATTCGGTGTCCTCGAGCATCTCTTCCATCTGACCTTCCCACTCACTCCCGAGTGGATGGAACGATTCGTCGTCCGCACTCATTTCCGCACAACACCTCTTGTCATAGTGATCCAGTCACCGAGTAGTTACACACCGATCCATACTTGAATACGTTCATTTGTGGCTCCTCTACTGCCCCCTCACGACTAGATCCCGATGAATTGCGGAGCCGATTTCCACCGCGTGAGAATGGAATCGAACATGATCGGTCATATATAAATAATACGGAAGCGAGACTCTGGCAGGGAACACGACACTCGAGTCCCGGCTGGAACCGTCCCGCGCGAGCGGGTGTCCACCTTCCGCCACTTTCGTCCGATGGTGGCCGAGTCGTCGTGCAGTTTCGCGGTGAGTCGCGTTCACCGCCCCGTCACAGTAGTGTCTGTGATTTGATGAACAGATCTGTCGTGAACTATTTCAACTCGGACTGATAGACTCGCAGGTATGAGTACAGGCACAGAACGGGGAAGGTTTGCCGACGTTTCGGCTCAGGACGTGCTCGGGTGGGTGTTGATCCTCGGGCTCGTCGTTCTGGGGGTCCATCTCGTGTGGCAACTATTCACAGGAGACCTCACGCTTGGACGACTGGGACGATACGTCTGGAACGGATTCGTAGACTCGCTGTACATCGGGCTCGCGGCGATCGGACTCTCGATGACCTACAGCATCCTTCGGTTCGCGAACTTCTCGCACGGGGACCTGATAACCACGGGGGCGTTCTCGGGGTGGACGGCCGCCTACGTCATCGGCGGGATCGGTATCGCAGAACTGAGCAGTCGACTCCTGTTGCGGGCTGACGGCGGTGCACAGCCTGGAGAAGTCGGGATGAGCATCCTCGGGTCGCCGGTCGCGATCGTGCTGGGACTCGTTACGGCGGCGGTCATCACGATCCTCGTCGCCCTCGCGATCGACAGGCTCGTCTACCGGAACCTCCGCAATGCAGACGGGATCACGCTACTCATCGCCAGCGTTGGCGTCGCACTGGCGCTCCGGTACGTGATCGCGTTCTTCTATACGTCGGACACGCGCGGGGTCGTCGCGTCGTCGCCGTCGCTGACCGACGAGCACCTGTCGGTGATCGGCCTGCTCCCAAGCGGATCGATCAACCTCCACGAGGCGACGCTCGTCATCTCGGCATTGACGCTGATCGTCGCGGTCCACCTGCTGTTGCAGTACACCAAACTCGGGAAGTCGATGCGGGCGATGTCCGACAACAAGGACCTCGCGCTCATCACCGGGATTCCGACCGAGCGCGTGATCTTCTCGACGTGGGTCATCGGTGCCGGCCTCGCGGGCGTCGCGGGCTATCTGATCGTCCTCGACCGGGGGCAGATCACGATCAATCTGGGCTGGTTCCTCCTCTTGCTGATCTTCGCCGCGGTCATCCTCGGCGGGATCGGTTCGATCTACGGGGCCCTCGCCGGGTCACTCGTCATCGGCATGACGATCAACCTCTCGCTGGTCTGGATCCCTGCCGACCTAAACGAGATCGCAGCCTTCACGCTGATGATCCTCGTGTTGATCTACAAACCTGACGGTCTGTTCGGGGGGGTGGAGACCGCATGAGCGACTCGAGACTCGACGTGTTACTCGAGGAAACCGGCCTCCCACAGTGGGCCAACGACCTGCTGTTGATCGCCGGATTCGTCCTCGCTACCTACGTTTTCTTCGGGATCCTCGGCGTGCTCACTGGCGTCTCGACGAACGAGATCGTCGGCACGCTCCAGTCGATCACGTTCTTCGGTGCCGTCTTCGCGCTCGTCGCGCTCGCGTTGAACCTCCACTGGGGCTACACCGGTCTGTTCAACATCGGTGTGGCCGGCTTCATGGCGGTCGGCGTCTACACGATGGCGATCCTGACGGCGTCGCCCGACGCCTCGCCCGCCGGGCTCGGCCTTCCGATCTGGGTCGGCATCATCGGCGGAATGGTTGCCGCAGCGCTCGTCGGACTCGTTGCAGGCCTGCCCGCGTTGCGCGTACGCGCGGACTATTTCGCAATTGTGACGCTCGGACTCGCCGAGATCATCCGGCTCGCGCTCCTCTCGGGGTCGCTTCGGACGGTGGAGATCGGTGGTACCGAGTACGGGACCGGCGGCGGTAGCGGCATCCGATACACTCCCGTCGACAGCGTCGTGGGGTGGGTCCTCGACCTCCAGCTACCCGTTCTCGACTGGGCGTTCGGCCAGCTGTTCGCGGCCGCCCAGATACTCGGCATCCAGCCGTCGATCGTCGAGAACGCTCTCTACACCGCGGTCCTGATCGCGTTCGTGATCGCGTTCTACGTCTTCCTCAGCAGGATCGCAAACTCGCCGTTCGGGCGCGTCCTGAAGGCGATCCGCGAGGACGAACTCGCGACCCGATCGCTCGGCAAGAACACAGACCGCGTGAAGCTCATCGTGTTCATGGTCGGCTGTAGCCTGATGGGACTGGCGGGCATCCTCTGGATGGGGAGCCGGAGTTTCGTCTCTCCGGATAGTTTCATGCCGATCGTCACGTTCTACGTCTTCGTCGCGCTCATCGTCGGCGGCTCGGGATCGAATACCGGCAGCGTCATCGGCGGGTTCGCTTTCGCTGCCTTCCTCTACGAAGGGCCGCGGTTTATCCGGGCGATCGTTCGTGCAAACGCCGACGTCCGGTCGCCGGCGACGGTTTACGACGCGTTCGTCGCGATCGGCTCGGGCGACGTGATGCCGATGGTCGGCTACGTGGTTGGCTCGCTCGACGAGATCCGGTTCATCCTCGTCGGCGTCGTCCTCGTGTTACTGATGCTCTGGAAACCGGACGGGCTGCTCGGTCACCGTACCGAGATCGCCGCGGCGACGGACCTCTCGCGCCGGCCCGCTACCACGGACGGCGCCACCGCAACCGACGGAGGTGAGACCGATGAGTGACGCCGACGCAACTACCAGCACAGAGTCAGCTGCGTCGAACGAAGTGACCACCACTGGGGCCGACAGCCGCCGACGACTCGACGACCCGATCCTCGAACTCGAGGGCGTCGTCAAACGGTTCGGCGGGATCACCGCCGTCGACGGGGCGAGTTTTCAGGTCGAGCGTGGCTCGATCACGGGTCTCATCGGCCCGAACGGGGCCGGCAAGTCGACGACGTTCAACTGCATCACCGGTGTCCACACGCCCGACGAGGGCTCGATCGTCTTCGACGGGACCGACATCACCGGCAACGCCCCACACAGGGTGGCGAACGAGGGACTCGTGCGCACCTTCCAGATCGCTCGCGAACTCCCCGAGATGACAGTCCTCGAGAACATGATGCTGGCACCGAAAGACCAGCTCGGGGAGTCACTGTGGCGGTCGGTCGCGCCCGTCTCCCGACAGCGAGTCGTCGAGCAGGAAGAAGAACTCCGCGAGCGCTCCTGGGAGATGCTCGAGTTCTTCGAGATCGACCACCTCGCCGAGGAGGAAGCTGGCAACCTCTCCGGTGGCCAGCGCAAACTGCTCGAGTTCGCCCGGGCGTTGCTGACCGACCCCGAGATGCTCCTGCTGGACGAGCCGATGGCCGGCGTCAACCCGTCACTCGAGAAGAAGCTACTCGAACACGTACACGAACTGCAGGATCAGGGCTACACGTTCCTGCTGGTCGAACACGACATGGACGTCATCATGAACCACTGCGAACACGTCGTCGTCATGCATCAGGGTAGCGTCCTCGCGGAAGGCGAGGCCGCCGAGATCAAGTCGAACGAGCAAGTCATCGAGGCCTACCTCGGAGGTGACGTCTGATGGCGCTACTCGAGGTGGATTCACTCGACGCGGGCTACGGCGACTTACAGATCCTGAACGGGGTCGACATGACCGTCGACGAGGGCGAATACGTCACGATCGTCGGCCCGAACGGGGCCGGCAAGTCGACCGTGATGAAGTCCATCTTCGGGCTGACGGAGTACATGGGCGGCGCTGTCACCTTCCACGACGAGGCGATCCACGGCCGTCGCCCCGAAGAGATCATCGAGACTGGTATCGGATTCGTCCCTCAGAACGACAACGTATTTCCGACACTGACGGTCCTCGAGAACCTCGAGATGGGCGCGTACATCCTCGACGAGGTGCCGGAGGACCGCCTCGAGTGGATCTTCGAGCGATTCCCGATCCTCGAAGAACGGCAGGACCAGAAGGCAGGGACCATGAGCGGCGGTCAACAGCAGATGGTCGCGATGGGGCGGGCACTCATGCTCGAACCGGATCTCCTGATGCTCGACGAACCCAGCGCTGGGCTCGCGCCGGACCTGGTCGACGACATGTTCGACCGGATCGACCGGATCAACGACGACGGCACGGCGATCCTGCTGGTCGAACAGAACGCCAAGGAAGCGCTCCGGCGCTGTGACCGGGGCTACGTCCTCGTGCAGGGCGGGAACCGGTACGAAGACAGCGGCGACGCCTTACTCGGCGACGAACAGGTCAGGCAGGACTTCCTCGGCGGATAACGCCTCGAGCCGGCGATCCCGCTGGCGACCCCATCCGTTCTCTCTCGTTTTACGACCCCCTCGAGCTCACAGTTTCTCCCGTCTCGAGGCTGTGCCGACGCGACTGGCCTCGTCGTATGCGTCTGGACGGATCGACCCCGAGCAAAAAATCGAAACCGAGCCGGACGACCGCGATCAGTTGTACTCGTACTGGTCGGTGACTTCGAAGCCGTCCATACTGTACTCGAAGATGTCGTAGGTGGCCGCCTCGAGGTCGCCGTTGTCGTCGAAAACGACCTCGCCCGAGGCACCCTGGTACTCGATCTCTTCGCCATCTGCAGCCAGATCGAGGCCGTCGGCAAGGTTGTCGGGCGTCACGACCTCGCCGCCGGGGTTCGCGACCTGGCGAACCTGTTCGCTCACTGCGGGGCCGGAGAGCTCGTCTGCGCGGAGCTGGGCGAGGATGTGGATCGACGTCGCATCGTAGGCCTGTGCGGTGAACACGCCCGGGGAGCTGCCGTACTCGGATTCGAACATGTCCGTGAACGTATCGGCACCGGGGCCAGCGGCTGCCGGAGCCGTCCCGAAGACGTTCTCCATCGGATTGTCGACGTTTGCCGGCAGGTTCTCGTCCTGGAGGCCGTCCGGAACGATGATCGGCGTACCGTCGTCGAAGTCCGAGTAGAAGTCTCGGAAGATCTGGACCCCGCTGTCGGGGTAGCCAACGATCATCAGCACGTCGGGGTCGTCTGCCAGCGCCGACTCGAGTTCCGAGGAGTACGACGGCTGTTCCGGTTCGAAGGCGACCTGCTCGAGCACTTCGCCGCCGAGATCCTCGACCGTCTCGACGAACGCGTCGTTGAGTCCCTGTCCGTAGTCGTTGTTCAGGTAGAACGTCGAGGCGGTCTGTGCACCTTCTTCCTCGACGACGATCTCGCCCATCACCGGACCTTGCAGCGCGTCGGTCGGGCACGTCCGGAACAGGTAGTTGCCGTCCATCGGTGTGATGTCAGGCGACGTGCTGGCTGGCGAGATCGCGACGACCTCGTTCGGGATGAAGACGTCCTGGGCAGCCGCGATCGTCACGGCCGAGGACGCTGCACCAGTGATCGACGGGTAGCCAGCGTTGACCAGCGACTCGGCGCCACTGATACCAGCTTCGGGGTCGGTCTCGGTGTCTTCCTCTCGGATGTCGATCTCGTAGGCAACGCCTTCGTCTTCGAGCTGGGTTCCCGGCAGGATTGCAGCGTCGCGGATCGGTGCACCGAGGTCGCTCAGGTCACCGGTGACCGGCAGCAGCGTCCCGACCATCGCGTCGACCTCGTCGGCGTCGGGGTCGTCTCCAGCGCCGGCACCGGCACCGTTTCCGTTCGCGTCGAGACAGCCAGCGAGCGCGAGCCCGCTGCCTGCTGCGATTCCACTCAGCACCCTTCGTCGGTTGATTTCCCGGACCATGGCGAACGATGGCACTCGATCCTATAAAGCATTGTTGGACGTGAGTGTCACTTTTTGCCGTCCATCGCGTTCAGTTTACGGTCGCCAGAAGGAAATATTGGCGTTCAATTGATCTGTTGTGATATCGTCTACTCTCTCGGCGTCACGACGAGTCGCCGACTCCGTCACGAAGAGTGGCGGCATGCAGAACGCGTTCGGACCGGACGTGCGCCGGGATCCACGCACCTCGAGTTCCTCGACGGAGGGGTTTCGACCGGCAGACGAACCGTGTCAAATTCGACACGCATACGGAAGAACGTTCCCGCTGGCTCCTCGAATCGAGTCGAGGAACGACATCGGCCACCCGGTTCCTGCTCGAGGGACGATGCTGGAATAAAAACCTTGCTTCCCTCACTATCGTTGCCACAAGATAGGTTATTAATCGTGACACAGTTACGGAATCCTTTTCCGGGTGGTCGTCGCATCAGGCGATATGAAACCGACAGGGGTGTCCACCGCATGACGATGGAGGACCGTATCGACGAACTCGAGGACCTTCGTGAAGAGGCACGCCTCGGTGGTGGCGAAGAGCGGATCGAAAAGCAACACGAGAAGGGGAAGATGACCGCACGCGAGCGGATCGATTACTTCCTCGACGACGGCACCTTCACGGAGTTCGACCAGCTTCGGACCCACCAGACGAGTCAGTTCGGAATGGAAGAAAAGAAGATCCCGGGCGACGGCGTCGTCACGGGCTACGGAGAGGTCAACGGGCGGACGGTGTTCGTCTTCGCTCACGACTTCACTGTCTTCGGCGGCTCGCTCGGTGAGGTCTTCGCCGAGAAGGTCTGCAAGGTGATGGACATGGCGATGGAAGTCGGTGCGCCCATCGTCGGGCTCAACGACTCCGCGGGTGCGCGCATCCAGGAAGGTGTCAAGAGTCTCGCCGGATTCACCGAGATCTTCCGTCGAAACCAGGAAGCGAGTGGCGTCGTTCCCCAGATTTCGGGCATCATGGGCCCGTGTGCCGGTGGGGCAGTCTACTCGCCGTCGATCACCGACTTCATCTTCATGGTGAAAGACACGAGCCACATGTACATCACCGGTCCAGGGGTCACCAAGACCGTTACCGGTGAGGAGGTCACCCACGAGGAACTCGGCGGGGCGATGACCCACGCCGGCAAGACGGGCGTCGCCCAGTTCGCCTGCGAGTCAGAAGAGCAGGCCTTAGACGACATCAAGCGACTTCTCTCGTACCTCCCGCAGAACAACGTCGAGGACCCGCCGAACGTCTCCTCGTGGGACGACCCGGACCGACGCGACGAGGAACTCAAGTCGATCGTCCCACCGAGTCCGCAGAAACCGTACGACATGGTCGACGTCATCGACAGCGTCGTCGACGAGGGCTCGTTCTTCGAGGTCGCCGACAACTACGCCCAGGAACTCGTCGTCGGCTTCGCCCGCCTCGACGGCCGTTCGGTCGGCATCGTCGCCAACCAGCCCCGGGTCAACGCCGGCACCCTTACCGTCGACTCCTCGATGAAGGGGTCGCGATTCGTCCGCTTCTGTGACTCCTTCAACATCCCGATCGTCACCTTCGTGGACGTCCCCGGCTACATGCCCGGGACCGATCAGGAACACCGCGGCATCATCCGCCACGGCGCAAAACTCCTCTACGCGTACGCGGAGGCGACCGTTCCCCTGCTGACGGTCATCACCCGCAAGGCCTACGGCGGTGCCTACTGCGTCATGGCCTCGAAGAACCTCGGCGCGGACGTCAACTACGCCTGGCCAACCGCCGAAATCGCCGTCATGGGCCCACAGGGAGCAGTCAACATCCTCTATCGCAAGGAACTCGCCGAAGCCGACGATCCCGACGAACTGCGGGACGAACTCATCGAGGAGTACCGCGAGGAGTTTGCCAACCCGTACACTGCCACGGACAAGGGCTTCCTGGACGACGTCATCGATCCGACCGAGACCCGTCCGCGGCTGATCGACGACCTCGAGATGTTAGAGACCAAGCGCGAATCGAACCCGGACAAGAAACACGGCAACATTCCGCTGTAACCCGAGATGGCATCACAGAATCACGCAGAGGTGGCCGACGCCGACGGTCCGAGCGAGGCCCGCGACGAGCCGGTCGACTCGAGCGTCCCCGGACTGGAGACGGTCTCGATCTCGCTGCCCGCGGACGCGACCGACGAGGAAGCAGCGGCGATCACCGCTGCAATCGGTGCCCACCTTCACGATCACGCGCTGGCCGTTGCTGCGGCCGCGGCTTCCGGCGAGGAGACGTGGGACGACAGACGGTGGGCCTTCGGTGGCCGGATCCGCGATCAGCAACAGCGACGCGTTCGCGTCCCCCGCGATGCACCGACTAACCCGTGGACGGCTGCGGGGCGAACGGACCGCTTCTGAACCGGGCGGACTCGATCGCGGTCTCTTCTCGCAGGTTGGTTCTGTTCGTGGCAACTGCCTGCCGATTTCGATTCGTGGCAAAATCGACGCAGCCAGCCTGTTGCGAAAAAGTAAGGTAGGGTCCCGTCGACATTTTCCACAGGAATGTTCAGGAAGGTTCTGGTGGCAAACCGCGGAGAGATCGCCGTTCGAGTGATGCGGGCGTGTGAAGAGTTGAACGTCGGGACCGTCGCAATCTATTCGGACGCGGACAAGGATTCCGGACACGTCCGATACGCCGACGAGGCGTACAACGTCGGCCCCGCCCGGGCGGCCGACTCCTACCTCGACCACGAGGCTGTCATCGACGCCGCCCGTCGAGCCGACGCCGACGCCATCCACCCCGGGTACGGCTTCCTCGCGGAGAACGCCGAGTTCGCCGCCAAGGTCGAAGCTGCCGAGGGGATCACCTGGATCGGCCCCTCGAGCGAGGCGATGGAATCACTCGGCGAGAAGACGAAAGCCCGGACGATCATGGACGAGGCCGACGTGCCGATCGTTCCCGGAACTACCGACCCCGTCACCGATCCCGGGGAGGTCAAAACCTTCGGTGAGGAACACGGCTACCCGATCGCGATCAAGGCCGAAGGCGGTGGCGGCGGCCGCGGGATGAAGGTCGTCTGGGAGGAAAGCGAGGTCGAAGACCAGCTCGAGAGCGCCCAGCGCGAGGGTGAGGCCTACTTCGACAACGACTCGGTCTACCTCGAGCGCTACCTCGAACAGCCACGACACATCGAGGTTCAGATCCTCGCGGACGAACACGGCAACGTGCGCCACCTCGGCGAGCGAGACTGTTCGCTTCAGCGGCGTCACCAGAAGGTCATCGAGGAAGGCCCGTCCGCCGCGTTGACGGACGAACTCCGCGAGAAGATCGGCGAAGCCGCCCGACAGGGCGTCGCCGCCGCCGACTACACCAACGCCGGCACCGTCGAATTCCTCGTCGAAGAGGACCCCGACCGCGACGGCCCGCTCGGCCCCGACACCAACTTCTACTTCCTCGAGGTCAACACGCGTATCCAGGTCGAACACTGCGTCACCGAAGAGATCACCGGCATCGACATCGTCAAGCGCCAGATCAGGGTCGCCGCGGGCGAGGAGATCGACTTCGAACAGGACGACGTCGAACTCGACGGTCACGCCATCGAGTTCCGGATCAACGCCGAGAACGCGGCCGAGGACTTCGCCCCCGCGACGGGTGGCACGCTCGAGACCTACGATCCACCGGGTGGGGTCGGCGTCCGCCTCGACGACGCGCTCAAACAGGGTGACGAACTCGTCACCGACTACGACTCGATGATCGCGAAGCTAATCGTCTGGGGTGAAGACCGCGCGGAGTGTATCGACCGCTCCATGCGTGCTCTCACCGAGTACGAGATCGAGGGCATCCCGACGATCATTCCGTTCCACCGACTGATGCTCACCGACGAGGAGTTCGTCGCGAGCACGCACACGACGAAGTACCTCGACGAAGAGATGGATCAGAGCCGTATCGAGGAAGCCCAGGAGCAGTGGGGCGGCGACACCGGCGACGGCGCAGGCGACGACGAGGACGTCGTCGAACGCGAGTTCACCGTCGAGGTCAACGGCAAGCGCTTCGAGGTCGAACTCGAGGAACGCGGCGCACCGGCGATCCCGGTCGGCGACGTCGACGCTGGCGCCACGCAGGCCGGCCCACCGCAGCCTGCCGGTGGCGACAGCGGCGGGAGCGCCGAGGTTGCCGGCGACGGCGAGACAGTCGACGCCGAGATGCAGGGGACGATCCTGTCGATCGAGGTCGAGGAAGGCGACGAGGTCGCCGCCGGAGACGTGCTGGTGGTCCTCGAGGCCATGAAGATGGAAAACGACATCGTCGCCTCTCAGGGTGGCACCGTCACCGATGTCGCCGTCGAGGAAGACCAGAGCGTCGACATGGGAGACACGCTCGTCGTCCTCGAGTAGTCACTCTTTTGTTCGATCGCGTTCGCGACTCGTTTCCTTCGTCGGTGTGTCGATCGTCGACTGTCGGCTGGTGAGACCGTTCGCCGATTGTAATATAATGCCATTATACCCCACACCACTATTTTCACTATATGCAGGAAGCGTTTATATGAACGACCCTGAAAGATCCGAGTAGTCATGGCCGTAAATGCAACCTGGACGGACCCGATCACCTGCCCGTTCTGTGGTTCCCAGCTGGCATCCCCCGGTGCGGGGTTCGTCGACCACCTCGAAGAGAGTGATACCTGTGAGAGCGAATTCGACCACTGGCGGTCGAACCTGGCGAGTGACCTCGCTGGCGAGTGGAGCGGCTAGTTGTTCGATCACTGGTCGTGCTCTCTCGTCTCGCCACGCCGGGCCCGGCGTGCTCGAGCATCGCCACCGGCGGTCGCCATCGACACCGTTCTCGCGTCCTCTTTCCACTGACGCTCGTTACGGGTACGGTCAGCGAGAGAAAATCACACGGTCGTTCAGAATATAGGGTAATCTGGTGTGAGAATATTCACGGAGTACCCGGTTACACATATTAGCCAAACAGTTACTTCGTTCCAGCGGCCCGAACCGGGCATGCTACGATTCGATCCGTACACGCCATCGCAATCGTACTACGAATGTACCCGGTGTGGATATCGCGAACCGGCCGAACAGCTTCCGAAGTGCCCGGACTGTGGCGGGCGAACGCGTAACATCGCCGTCGCGCGGGAGTGACGACGGTCAATCGAAATCCGGCAGGTCCTCTGGCGGTTCGTAAGATGCCTCCCAGTCGATGTACCGCTCTTTGAGGATGACACAGACTTGCTGACCGAACTCGGTCAACTCGGCGTTGATCGCCGAGACCGTCCCCCAGGTGTCGAGGTCGGGATGGTACTCCCGTTCCTGCCAGTCCTCGGGAATCCCCGGGGCGTGATAGCCGACGCGGTCGGCGAAGTCGTCCCAGAAAAAGTCGAACTCTGCGAAGAGTTCGAGGTCCCGGGTGATCTCGTACTCTCGCTCTTCGAGGTCCGTCTCCGCCACCCACTCCTCGAACGCCTCGTTCCAGGCCCCGTCCTCGAGGAGGTCCTGGAGTTCCTCACGCCGATAGTCGACCTCGTGTGGGTCGTCGGCGGCGACCGTCGCGTCCTCGTACTCGTTCGGATCGACGAAGGAGAGTTCCGGTGGTGCCGGGGGTTCGACCTCGAGTCCCATACGCGTGTGATGGGCCGGTTGCGGGATAAGAATTCCTCCCCGCGGCCGCTGCTGCAGGCGTCAGTGGTTATATTGTGTCGACCCACGAACAGGGGATATGGGTAGTGACTCCGGGGACGGGCGGCGTTACAGCGCCGTCGAGCTGTTCGCCCTGAAGTTCGTCCTCGCGGACGTCGTCATCATCCTGGTCCTGTTGCTTGCGGGGCCGGTCTACGCGGTTCTCGTGACCGCCCTGTTCGTTCTCAGCACCGTTCTTCTGTGGTACCTGATGGGCCGTGAGTCGTCTGAACGAGCCAGTGAAGCGCCGGCCACAGAACACGAGGAGACCGATTCCGTCGATCCCGTGACGACGCTGCAAGAACGCTACGCCGCAGGCGAGCTTACTGAGTCGGAATTCGAGGAACGACTCGAGATGTTGATCGAATCCAACGAGCGGGCCGACGACGCCGGGATCGAGACCGACGACCTCGATCTGGGACTCGAGCGCTCGCGGTGAGTCGGCCGCTTCTCGAACGCTCCCGAACACTCAACCCGACTCACGCCCAAGGACGGCCAATGACGACCTACGAGGCGGCGATCGTCGACGTCGACGGGACGATCGTCCGCGGCAACGAACTCATCCCCGGCGCGACGGACGGTCTGACAGCCCTCGACGCCGCTGGCTGTGACCGACTGCTGTTTTCGAACAACCCGACACGCGGCAGCGACCACTACGGCGAGCGACTCGAGCCCCACGGCATCGTCGTCGATCCCTCGTCGGTGCTCACCTCCGCGACCGTCACCGCAGAGTACCTCGCGTCGACCCACGCGGCCGATCGAGTGTTTCTCGTCGGCGGCTCCAGACTCGAGGCGATCCTCGAAGACGCCGGTGTCACCCTCACCGACGATCCGGAGTCAGCCGACGTCGTCCTCGGTTCGTTCACGACCGGCTTCTCCTACGGAACGCTCTGGGAGTCCCTGCGAGCGTTCGACGACGGCGCCCCCTTCTACGGCACCGATCCCGACGTGACGATTCCGACCGACGAGGGACTGATCCCCGGCTCGGGGGCGATCCTCGCCGCCATGGAGGCCGTCGCCGGGCGCGAACCCGACGCCATCCTGGGAAAGCCTTCGACCGTCGCCGCGGAAGCCGCACTCGGCCGACTCGAGACCGACCCGGCCCGGACGCTGGTCGTCGGTGACCGCCTCGACACCGACGTCGCCCTCGGCGAACGGGCCGGGATGGAAACCGCGGTCGTCCTCACTGGCGTCACCGACCGCGAGACCCTCGCGTCGTCGCCCATCGAGCCGGATCACGTCCTCGAGTCACTGGCCGAAGTCGAGACGTTGCTGTGACGGGGTGGCTACTGCTGGGGCAACACTGCAGACTCGAAACTGCTGGCTCAGGTGGACGACTCGACTTCGAGAGCTTCCTCCCGTAATCGCTCACCCTTCTCGGTGCTGACGGTTAACTCGGGTACCGTCGTCGGGCGATCGTCCTCGTCGATGGCGACGTAGACGAAGTACGACTCCGTGGTCTGTTCGCGGGTGCGCGTCCGAAGGTCCTCGCGTTCGGTGATCAACCGGACCTTGACGCTCGAGTCGCCGGCATCGTAGACGTAGGCGGTGATGTAGGCCGTGTCGCCGACCGCGATCGGACGCTCGAAGTTCATCCGGTCGACCCGTGCCGTGACGCAGGTCTCTCCCGAAAACCGCATCGCCGACATCGCGCCGACCTCGTCCATCCACTTCATGACGTTGCCGCCGTGGGCGGTCCCGAGCATGTTCGCGTGATTCGGCTGGACCATCTCGCGGTTCTCGACGAGCGTCTCGATGAGGTCGGTCATTGCTCGCAGTTCCGCGAGCGGATAGTTGATCGTTGCGAACCGTTTGCATCTCGTCGACCAGCCACGGACTCTATGGCGCACCGATTCGAATCAGCAGACAGATCACGGTACGTGCACACACACCCGCAGCTTCGATACTGGTAAAAGTCGTCGCCGAGTTGACCCGGTAATGAGCGATGCAGGCGGCGCCGACGTGCCGGAGCCACCGTCACCGTCCTCGGACGAACGAGGCTCCGTTCAGGTCCTCGGGACGGCACACGTCTCGCAGGCGAGCGTCGACGAGGTTCACGAAACCGTCGATCGGGAGCAACCCGACGTCGTCGCGGTCGAACTCGACGAAGGCCGCTTCAGACAGATGCAGGGTGGGACACCCGACGACATCGAGGCGAAAGATCTCCTCTCTGGGAACACGGTCTTCCAGTTTCTGGCCTACTGGATGCTCTCGTACGTCCAGTCTCGCCTCGGCGACCGATTCGACATCGAACCCGGCGCCGACATGCGCGCGGCGATCGATGCCGCCGAGCGAAACGGCAGCGGCGTCGCCCTCGTCGACCGCGACATCCAGGTGACGATCCAGCGCTTCTGGCGCAGACTCTCGCTGATCGAGAAACTGAAGATGGTCGGCGGACTCGCACTCGGCGTCACCGACCCGCGCACGATCGGCATCGGCGCTGGCGTCGCGATCGGCACCATCGTCGGCCTGATCGTCTCGCTTCTGTTCGCACCCCTCCTCGGCTACGGCGACCTCACCCTCCTCGGCGTCACCGACCCCTCGACCCTCCAGCTCGTCGGGAGCGTCGGGCTGGGCGCGTTCGTTGGCCTGTTCGCGGGCCTCCTCGTGATGCCCTCTCTCGAGTCGGCCGAGCGGTACACCGGCGGCCTCGCAAGCGGGCTCTCGCTTCGGTTACTCGGCGGGATGGGACTCGGGATCGTCGCCTGTCTCGCACTCGTCTCGACGGAGACGTTCGTCGGCCCCATTTCACCCGGTCGCTTCGAGAGTGCCGGCGTCTACACCATCCGCGGCGGCGTCGGACTGCTGGCCGGCGTCGGACTCGGCACCCTCGTCGGGGTCGCCCTCGGGCTCGTCCTCGAGCAACTCGGCGGCGACGTCGAGGAGGTCGAGGAGATCGATATCGAGCAGATGACCGACGGCGACGTCGTCGCAGCCATGATGGAGGAGTTCCGGCAGTTCAGCCCTCGCGGCGCCAACGCCCTGATCGACGAACGCGACGCCTACATCGCACACAACCTCCACCAGCTTCGGACGCAGGGCTACGACGTGCTCGCCGTCGTCGGCGCGGGCCACAAAGCCGGCATCGAGCGCTACCTCGAAGATCCCGATGCCTTGCCGTCGATGGAATCGATCTCGACGACGGCGAAGGGCCGCCGGTTCTCGGTGCTGAAGCTCTTTGGGTACCTCGTCATGATCGGCTTTTTCGGCTTTTTCTTCCTGTTGATGATGGCAGGCGTTCAGAACACGTTTTTGCTCCAGCTGTTCGTCGCGTGGTTCCTGTTCAACGGAATCTTCGCGTTCTCGCTCGCACGGCTTGCGGGCGCTCGCTGGACGAGTGCGGGCGTTGGCGGACTGGTCGCCTGGCTGACGAGCATCAACCCGATGCTCGCGCCGGGGTGGTTCACCGGCTACGTCGAACTCAGACACCGTCCGGTCAACGTCGGCGACATCGGTCGACTGAACGAGATCATTGGAGACACCGAGCGACCCATCGACGAGGCGTTCGCGGAGATGTTCGACGTTCCGCTGTTCCGACTGATCATGATCGTCGCGCTGACCAACATCGGAAGCCTGATCGCGACGGTGCTGTTTCCGATCGTCGTATTGCCGTGGCTCGCCGGCCCAGAGTTCGGCGGGGTCGACGCGCTGATGGACGAACTGATCGCCGGTGCCAGAAATAGCCTCGAGCTGATCTGGGGTGTCCTCACGTGAGTGTCGGCACGCGTCGTCACGACCCCGAGTTGACCTTCAGCCGGACCGAACTTCGTGACCTCGTCGTCGCGTGGATCGTCCTGAGCATCGCCTTTGCCCTGTTGCTCGCGCCGATCCATCGCGGCGCGGACGCCGGCGTCTTTTTACTGATGATCGGCCTGAGCCTCGTCACCGTCGGCGTCGCCTTCTTGCTCCACGAACTCGCCCACAAGGTCGTCGCGATCGAGTACGGCCAGCTCGCGGAGTTCCGGGCGGACTACCAGTGGCTCTTTCTCGCGGTCATGTTCGCCCTCGTCGGCTTCCTCTTTGCCGCGCCGGGAGCCGTCTACCACCGGGGCCGGATCACCGTCGAGGAAAACGGCCACATCGCCCTCGCCGGGCCCGTGACCAACCTCGTGTTAGCCGTGTTGTTCTTCCCGCTGATGATCTTCCCCGGCTTCCTCGGCCTGATCGGCCACATGGGCGTCCTCATCAACCTCTTCCTCGCGGCGTTCAACATGATCCCCTTCGGCCCCCTCGACGGGAAGACCGTCCTCGAGTGGAGCACGCCGGTGTTCGCGCTCGCGTTCGGCGCGAGCGTCCTCTCGCTCGTGGGATTCATTCTCGTCTTCGGCTTCTGGTGATCCGTCCTACGGTCGGCTTCCGGTATCCCGCGGGAACCGACCCGGTTTCGCTCGCTCTCGACCGGTGACCTTTTGCTCGGCCCCCGCGGTCTCACGCACATGACCGAGAACGGAGACGACGTCGACCGGCTCACCTACGCCGACACCGGCGTCGACATCGAGGCCAGCGAGGACGCCACCGCCGCGCTGCTCGAGGCCTTCGGCAGCGGCCTGACGACCGAGTACGCCGGCTTACTCGACATCGGCGACCGCTACCTCGCGCTGGCGACCGACGGCGTCGGGACGAAACTCCTCGTCGCCGAAGCGATCGAGGACTTCTCGACGATCGGCATCGACTGCATCGCGATGAACGTCAACGACCTCGTCGCCGCCGGCGTCGAACCAGTCGCCTTCGTCGACTACCTCGCGATCGACGAACCCGACGACGACCTCACGAACGAGATCGGAGAAGGGCTCGCGGTGGGCCTCGAGGAGTCCGGAATGACCTTGCTGGGGGGCGAGACGGCCGTCATGCCCGACGTCGTCTCCGGGTTCGACCTCGCGGGCACGTGTGCCGGCCTCGCAAAGAAAGACGAGATCCTCGAGGGCGAAGCCGAAGTCGGCGACGTGCTCGTCGGGTTCCCCTCGAACGGTATCCACTCGAACGGCCTCACGCTCGCCCGCGAGGCGGTCACGCGCGACCACGAGTACACCGACCTGTTCCCCCACGACGAGTCGCGAACGATCGGTGAGGAACTGCTCCGACCGACCCGGATCTACACGGCCCTGCTCGAGCCGATGCGCGATCACGGCGTGAGAGCAGCCGCCCACGTCACCGGCGGCGGGTGGACCAACCTCCTCCGGATGGGCGATCGCAAGTACGTGGTCGACGACCCACTGCCCGCCCAGCCGATCTTCGAGTTCGTCCAGACCGAGGGGAACGTCACCGACGAGGAGATGCACCGGACGTTCAACATGGGCACCGGGTTCGTCGTCGCGCTTCCCGAGGACGCCGCCGAGGACCTCGTCGCCGACACCGACGGCCAGATTATCGGCCGCGTCGAGGACGGCCAGTCGGTCGAGATCCGCGGTCTCTCACTCTCCTGACCACGAATCCGATCCTCCGCCGTTCGATCGTTGACCTCTGCTCTATCTCGACTCGATGCAGACGGTCTCGAGCGAGCGACGTTGCCACGTTCTCGAGTGAGCAACGCTCCCGGTTTTTCGTCCCCGATCGACCTCGAGTCACGCTCGAACCGGTCGTCTTCGGCCCCCGATTGACGAGTCACCGTCGCCGTCGAGGCCGAACGGTGGGCATACCGGACCCGACGACGCTCGTTCTGGCACCTCCCCGGATGTGCAGGCACAACGGCCAACCCCATCTCACCGATTACCTCGAGTACCCGACCACGTCCCGCGCGTAGTCGGTCACCCCGACACGCAACCCGACACTATGTCAGTAGAACTCGACATCGACGACATCGACGATGCGACGCTCGACGAAAAGATCGACACATCCCTCGAGGTGCTCGAGGAAACGTGGACGCGATTCGACTCCCCCACCTTCACCTGTAGCTTCGGGAAGGACTCGAACGTCGTCCTCGACCTCATCGACCGGGCGGCAGACGACGTCGCCGCCCAGACGACGCTCTCGTTTCTCGACCACGGGAACCACTTCGAAGCCACCTGGGAGACGAAAGACCGACTCGAGGAGGAGTACGGCCTCGAGTTCGAGACCTACCGTCCGGACTCGAGTTACGAGGAACTCGTCTCCGAGCACGGCCCGCGAGTGAACCAGCGCAAGCCCGACCTCTGCTGTACGACACTGAAGTCGAAGCCGATGGAGCGGATGATCGAGGGACACGACGGCTGGATCACCGGCTACCGGATGGACGAGGGACTCGGCGACGGTGAGGAGAGCTACGAGTGGCGAAAGAACCTCGAGTACTTCGAGCAGAAAGAACACGTCGT
Source organism: Natrarchaeobaculum aegyptiacum (assembly GCF_002156705.1). NCBI lineage: Archaea > Methanobacteriati > Methanobacteriota > Halobacteria > Halobacteriales > Natrialbaceae > Natrarchaeobaculum > Natrarchaeobaculum aegyptiacum. The sequence continues at coordinate 64,260 of NZ_CP019893.1, read as the reverse complement.
TCGGGTGAACCCGATCGTCCACTGGACGACCGAGGACGTCTGGGAGTACCACGAGCGCCGGGACATCCCGTACAACGAACTGTACGAGGAGGGCTTCGAGTGCCTCGGCTGCAAGCAGTGTACCCTCGACGGGGACGCCCTCTTCGCCTACGATAGCATTCGCCGCGTCGGCGACGGCGTGGACGAAGCCTCCGATTGAGACGACGAAACCCACAGCGATCGACGATAGATCCCAGACGATGACGACCACACCCGACGAACCGACACAGACGCCAGACGAAATCGCAGCACAGTTACTCGAGCGAACCGCCGGCGACGAGGTGGTCCTCAAGCTGTCCGGCCCCGAAACCACTGCCGACGAGTCGACGATTCGCGCGTCGATCCGCCGGCCGCTGCACCTCCCGAGCTCGGTCGACGAGGGTGTCGACGGTGGCAGCCTCCGCTTTGCCATCGAGGCCGGCGCGGAGACGATCGAGCGACTCGAGCTTCCCGAGTGTGAGGGGGTCATCGCGGCCGAAGAGATCGACCACGGTTCCTGGAACCGTTCGCGCGTACAGTTCTACGAGGTCGCCGACGCGGGAGACCAAGACGAGCCCACAGAATTCGGTGAGCAGGTGCTGTCCGAAACGATCGCCGCGATCGACGCCGAGGCGACCGTGGGCAACGATTCCGGCTCGAACCAGCAGGACTACTCAGTTTTGTAACACCGTCGCGACGAGCGAGAGCACGATCAGGACCAGGAGGCCCACGGCGATGGTGCTGTTGAACAGGAAGGCGGTGACGCTCTCGCCGGTCAGCAGCCAACCGGTGACGAACCCGGACTCGGCGATGTCACCGAGAATCACTCCCAGCACGAGGCTGACGAGCGGGTACTCGTAGGCGACGAACAGGACCCCGACCAGTCCGAAGATGAGCACGATGTAGAGGTCGACCGGAGCGTTTCGCACCGCGAAGCCGCCGACGATCGCAAGCACCGCGACCGCCGGGATGATGTACCGGATCGGAATGTACGCGAGCTTGCCGAAGTACTGCGATCCCGAGATGCCGTACAGCAGGATCAGCAGGTTGCCGACGAACAGCGAGAGGATCATCGCGTAGACGACGTCGCCGGACGCGTCGAACAGTCCCGGCCCGGGGTTCAGGCCGTGGAGGGCTACCGCACCGAGCAACGCAGCCGTCGCCCCGCTCCCCGGGATTCCGAGCGTGAGCGTTGGAATCAGTGCGCCACCCTGTGTGGCGTTGTTGCTCGAGTCGGCCGCGATGACCCCCTCGATAGCGCCCGAGCCGAACCGATCGGCCAGTTCGTCGTCCGCCCAGCGTTTGGCCTCGTTGTAGGAGACGAAGTTCGCGACGTCGGCACCTGCACCCGGAAGCGAACCGATGAACGTCCCGATCAGCGTCCCGCGGACGAACGCGACGGGCTTCGAGGCGACGGTCCGTGCCGCCTCGTACACCTCCGAGGCCCCACCCCGGACGTTCTCCTGACTGGCGACGACGCTGCCCCGGTAGGCCAGCCGGAAGACTTCCGCGAGGACGAACAGCCCGATGAGGACGACCACGAAGTCGACGCCCTCGAGCAGCGCCGTCTGGTCGAACGTCGCCCGCGACTGGGAGAGCTGGGGATCGTTTCCGATCGTGCCGATCAGGAGGCCGAACGCGCCGGCGAGGAGTGCCTTCGAGAGCGACGACCCCTTCGCAGCCGGGATGATCGTCAGCGCGAACACCGAGAGCAGGAACATCTCCGGGGGTCCGAAGTTGAGTGCGAACGAGGATATCGGCGGCGCGAACACCAGCAGGAAGACGGCCGCGATCAGGCCGGCGAAGCCGGAGACGATCGCCGACACTGCGAGGGCGTACACCGACCGGCCCTGTCTGGTGAGTTCGTAGCCGTCCCAGCACGTGACGATCGACCCCGGTGCGCCCGGTGTGTTGATGAGGATCGCCGGGATCGATCCGCCGTAGACTGCGCCGCCGTAGGCCGACACCAGGAAGATCAGCGCCGTCGTCGGCTCGAAAGGAATCGTAACCGGCGTGAACAGGACGATCGTCATCGTCGCGGAGAACCCGGGAATCGAGCCGAAGACGATCCCGACAGCCGTCCCGAGGACGATCGCGAACAGGATGGTCGGACTCGCGAGGATGCCGAGTGCACCGTCGAAGAGCGCGGGTGCGAGTAGCATTCCAATCTCCATTACAGTGGGACCATCAGCCAGTAGACGAACACGAGCCAGACGACGAACGCGAAGCCGATCGAGTACGCCGCGATCGCGACCGGATTGCGCTCGCCGAACAGGAACAGCGTCGTCGCGAGGAAGACGACGGTCGCAGCGAGGAAGCCGACCGGCTCGAGTGCCACGATGTACCCTGCCGTGAGCGCGACCAGCGCGATGGCGTTCCGGACGGTGAAGGGGGACTCCCGGTCAGCAGCCTCGAGTGCCGCGTCCTCTTCGGAATCAGCGTGGGGCCCCGGCTCCGGTTCGGGCGCGTGGGTCGCCGTCGGTTCGCGACTGCGTTCTGTGCCGTCGTCGACCGATACCGCCTGCAGCAGGATGGTAAGGACCGCGAGCGCGGCGGTCGCGTACAGCAGCGGGCCGGCGTACAGCATCGACAGGTCAGGCAACCCGATCGTGTCCCACCAGTAGTACAGGCAAAACGCCAGTACCAGGACAGGAAACAGGAGTTCTCCCGTGTCGACGTCGACGGTCCGGGGGCCGAGCGAGACGGTGACGGTCGGCGGTCTGATACTCGTCATGCGTTCTATCGATCGTAGATGAAATCCTCGACGACCTCGGCGTACTGCTCCATGAACTGGGAGGTCTCTTCGACTTCGCGTCTCGTCTCTTCGGGGCCGCGGTAGTCGAGGATCTGGTCCAATCCTCCCTGCTCTTCGGCTTCGTGCTGGAACTGTTCGTCGTCGAACACCGCGGCGTAGGTCTCCGACAGTTCCTCGAACCGGTCGGGGTGGCGGTCGCGAACGCCGTCCGGTAACACCATGAGTTTCCACTGTCCGAGCCCCTCCTCGACCAGCGGAACGTCGTCCAGCCCAAGTTCGCCGAACGAGGGGACGTCCGGCCAGAGTTCCTGGGGCTCGTCGGTGTGTGAACCGAGGGCGATCACGTCGCCGACGTGGTCGGGGTTGAACGCCCACGGCTGGTTGACGCCCGCGTCGACGTCGCCCGCGAGTACTGCCTGCCTGACGCCCGACCCCCCCCTCCATATTGACCACTGTCAGATCGAGGTCGTACGCGTCCTCGACGAGCAGCGCCGACAGGGCCGTGTTTCCGATCGCCGCGGTGATCCCAACCGTCGCTCCCTCGGTCCGGGCGTACTCGATGAATCCCTCGAGGTCGTCGTACGGGCTGTCGGGCGGTGCGAACCACATCGTCGGGTCCCAGTGGTGGGTACCGAGGTAATCGAACCCTTCCATTCGATAGGGGGCGTCCTGAAACAGCCACGTCGCCTGCATCTGAGGCATGTTCCACATCGCGACCGTGAACCCGTCTGGCTCCGCGTAGTACAGTTCTTCACCGCCGACCTGCGTGGACCCACCGGGATAGTTCTCGACGACGAACTCGACGTCGAGTAAATCGGACCACGACGGCGTCGTGATTCGAAGCGAACGATCCGTCCCGCCACCCTGCGCCCAGGGGACGATGGCCGTTATCTGGCTCCCGCCGAACGAGTCGGTGACGCCGAACGCCTCGGCACCGTACGCGCCGGCTCCGGACAGTCCCACGACCCCTGCTGCGAGGAGTTCCCGTCGGCCGATTGTATCGAGTGCCATGATGATGTTCGAACGCAGTCGGACGGTCGCGACCTGACAGCCCAGACCACCGGCGCGTCGGAACGGACTCGGTCGACCCGGGTACCCAGTCAGTACACGATCGAGCCACCACCGAGTGGTCGCGTTCGGCTGCCCCCACCGAATCGATCACTCCCGGTCGTCGCCGCCTGACTGCATCCCCACTATGTGTAATCGAATCAACTCAAGCGAGGTTGTAGATTCTGCATGATACTGCCACCGGCCAGCCGGCAATTGACTCGAAAAACTGAACTTGATCACCCGTTCCGCGGCCCGATTACTGAACGACCGACACCAGATGGCACACTAATGAGACAGTCGGCCAAATACGTTCCTCGAGTCGCGTCCAACTGCAGTTGCACTCGCGCCCGAGTTCCGGACCGTCACCGATCCGCGTCGCTCTCGTCGATCATCTCGGATCGCTCTGCCTTCCCGACGGCAGCCCGAACGGTGTCGTACTCCTCGTCGCTGTACGCGATCAACCGCACCTCCTCGAGGGTTTCGGGCTCGTAGTGGTCGATCTCCTCACCGATGATCGCAGCTCCGTCGGCGAGGTCGAAGCCAGCCACACCGCAGCCGAGTGCCGGGAGAACGATCGATTCGCACTCGAGGTCGTCGGCCGTCTCGAGTGTGTTCCGGGTCGCGTCGCGAATGCTCTCCTCGGTCGCCTGTCCGTCTCCGTAGTGGGGCATCGCGGCGGCGTGGATCACGTACTCGGCGTCCAGCTCGTAGGCGTCGGTAACCGCGACGTCGCCGAGGTCGACTGGTCCCGTCTCCATGGCTTCCTCGTTGAGCTCCTCGCCCGCTCGTCGACGGAGCGCGCCAGCGACGCCCGATCCCATTCGGAGGCTGGTCCCGGCGGCGTTGACCAGCGCATCCGCGGACTGTGCTGCGATGTCGCCCTGAATGACGTCGAACTCCATGCGCGGCGGTACACGCTGCACCGGGTTGAAAGTTCGTCCCGCCGCGTCCAACCCCTCGAGCGGGTTCGAACCGCCTCGGGCGTTGTCAGGACACAATGTGAGCCAGAATCCAGTTCTTAGGCTGACCAAAACCTTTTTAGATTTAGGGGAGCCTAACTCATCTCGATGGAATCCCCCGTCCCACGGCAGGACCGAGACGTCGACGACGAACCCAGCGAGCCCTCGGCGATCGTCACGAGACACGAACCCCGTCCGGGAAAGGCCGTCTTCGTCGAACGTGACAACCCCGATGGCTGGATCGCAACGTCGCTGACCGTCGACTGCTGGCCCTGATACAGACCGATAGCGCGTACCTCCGTGTTCAGGCGGAGGTCGAGCGATTACCGTCCTCCACCGCTTCGGCATCGGCGGACGTCCCCCCGGTTCGTCGTCGCCTCCCACAGCACCGATTCTAGAGCCGTTCGAACCACCGACAACAGTTCCAGTGACATCCGGCCCACCGACGCCGACTTCCCAGTCCAGCGACGACTCGAGTCCCGAACCGGCTCGACCGTCGCGTTTCGCCCGATTCGGACGCTCGAGCAACGTATGGAAGATGGTCCTCGGCTGTCGAACGGACTGATTTCTTCGATGACAGTTCGTCGGTCGATACACTTCTATACCGTGCGTGGGTACGATTGTCCAGTTCAACAGTGACCGAGAGGATTCGTCCGACCGATTTCGTCGCCGCTCTTCTCGTTGGGCTGCTCGGACTGCTCCTCTCGAGTCTCCACGTCGCCCACGTCGTCGTCCACGACAAACCGCTTCTCGCGACCGTCGTCGGTGTCGTCTTCCCACTCGCACTCTCACTCGTCCTGTGCTACGCCGCGGTCTGGGCGATTCGACGGCGATTTGCAGCCGGATACACCGTCCGACTCGGCGTGTGGACCGCGCTCGGCGCTGTCGCGATCACCGCCGTCGTCGGGACGATCACCGCTCACCAGTTACTGGCCGGCCACCTCCCGGCCGACGCCGGCTTCCAGCTCGCGACTGCTGCGACCGGCGGCGCACTGGGCGGCTTCCTCGTCGGCGTCTACGACGTTCGTAACCAGCGCCGGGCCGACCGCATCGAGGCCCTCCAGCGGGCGACCAGCCGCTTCGTCGAGGCCGAAACCCACGACGACGTCTGCGAACTCATCGTCGACCTCGCGGCCTCCGAACTCGAGATGCCCTTTACCGCCGCGTGGCTCTACGACGAGGAATCGAACACCCTCGATCCGGTGGCCATCACGGACGATGGCGCCGCCGTCTTCGAAGAGCCACCGGTCTACCGTGCCGGCGAGGGACTCTCCTGGGAGGCGTTCGAGAACGGATCCACGCACGTCTTCCCCGACCTGCGAGAAGAGCCGGGACGTTACAACGAGGATACGCCCGTCCGAAGCGAGATGATCCTCCCGCTCGGAACCCACGGCGTGCTCAACGTCGGCTCCCGCGAACCAGACGCGTTCGACGACGTCGACGTCTCGACGGCCAAACTCCTCGCCTCTGCGGCTGGAGCCGTCCTCGACCGCGTCGACAGGGAGTCGGAACTTCGCAGTCAGCGACGTGCCCTCGAGCGCCAGAACGACCGCCTCGAGGAGTTCTCGAGCATCGTCTCCCACGACCTCCGAAACCCGCTCAGCGTCGCCCAGGGCTATCTCGAGGTCGCACAGGACGCGTGCGACAGCGACGCGCTCGCGGAAGTCGAGGCCTCCCACCAGCGCATGGAGGTCCTGATCAGCGACCTCCTCGCGTTCGCCCGGGCAGACGACGCGGTCGACCCCGCAGACGTGACCCGGGTCGACCTCGAGGCCATCGCGTGGAAGGCCTGGGGGATGGTCGACACCGAGGGCGCGACTCTCGAGGTCGACGCTCAAGCCGAGGGGCTGACGGTCCTGGCGAACGCCAGTCGACTGCAGCAGGTACTCGAGAACCTCTTTCGAAACGCTCTCGAACACGGGCCCGGGGACCGAGGTAGCACCGGGGACCTGACTGTCCGCGTCACACCGCTCGCAGACGATGCCGGATTCGCCGTCGAAGACGACGGCGTCGGTATCCCACCGACCGATCGTCAGCAGGTGTTCGACTCCGGATACTCGACTCGAGCCGATGGAACCGGCCTCGGGCTCGGGACGGTGGAGCGGATCTGTGAGAGTCACGGGTGGACCATCTCGGTCACCGACAGTTCGACGGACGGAGCCCGGTTCGAGATTCGAACCGGAACAACCGACTCGAGCGGGTGAACTCGTGGCTTTCTATCTAGGACCAGATAGTCGAGGTGGAGATCCTCGAGCAGGTACCGCCGAACCGCGGTACTCGAGACGCTCCACTCGAGACGGCGATACTCGAGGTGGTGGCACTCGAGCGGATACCGCCGCTCGAGAGCGCTCGTTGTGACTCTCCACGGATGTATTCACGACAGGGTGGGCCGAGTGCGATTATGACCGACGCCGAGACGTTCCTGTTCACTTCGTTGCGCGGGCTGCGACTCGTCCAGTTCAAATCCCGCCGGTTCCGTTTGCACCGCTCACGGGTTTATTCGCGACAGGAACGCGGGCCGGGCGCGATTTGAACACACGGTCGATCGCTTCCTCGCTCACTTCGTTCGCGAAACTGCGCTCTCCCTGCGTTCAAATCGTGCCTGCCGGTTCACTCACAGGTTCGCTACGCTCACCAGTTCGTTGCACGGGCCGGGCGCGATTTGAACACGCGACCGTCTGATTAAGAGTCAGACGCTCTGCCTAACTGAGCTACCGGCCCTGTACCACGAACTTTCGGGTGGCCGCTCAAATACGTTTCCCTTGGATTCCGCCGTGCCAGAGCGGGCCACGGGCGGCTCACCACTCGAGTGTCGCGCCTACAACCGGACTCCCGGAACCGTTCGACTCGCCTGACTCGTCGCCGTGATGACGTCAGATAGGAATCTTCGGGAGCGTTAAGTGTGGTCGGGCCGACCACAGAGACAATGAGTACGGGGGTTACGATCTCGGCGATTTCTGACTACGCGATCCTTGGCTGTGGGAGCGTCGGCTACGCCGTCGCAGAGGAACTCGTCGAACAGGGCAAGGACGTCCTGATCGTCGACCGGGACGAGAGCCGGGTCGAGTCCCTGCGCGACCAGGACATGGACGCCCGGACGGCGGACATCCGCGAAACCGAGGCCGCAGACCTCGTCGCCGACCGCGACGTCATTCTCATCCTCGCCTCGGACGTCGAATCGAACAAACGGGCCGTCTCGAACATCCGCGAGACCGATCGCGACCAGTTCGTCGTCGCCCGGGCGAGCGATCCCGTCTCGGGCGACGAACTCGAGGACCTCGGCGCAGACGTCGTTATCAACCCCTCCGCAGTCATCGCCGAATCGGCGCTGCGCGCCCTCGAGTCGGGCGAACTGGAGTACAACGCGGGAATGCTCGCGTCGTTGATCGAGGAGACCTCCTCCCGGCTGGCGATCCTCACGCAGGACAGCCCTGATCCGGACTCGATCGCCTCTGCAGCAGCGTTGCAGGCCATCGCCGAGCATCTTGGCGTCGAGTCGGACGTCATCTACCTCGGCGACGTTGGCCATCAGGAGAATCGTGCGTTCGTAAACCTGCTCGGTATCGACCTCGTCCAGTGGGAGGAAATCGACGACCAGTCGGTGTACGACACCGTCGCGCTCGTCGACCACGGCACCTCGAGCGAGATCGACCTCTCGGCCGACGTGCTGATCGACCACCACGAGGCCGACACCGAGTACGAACCGGAGTTCGTCGACATCCGACCGAACATGTCCTCGACGTCGACGATCGTCACCAAGTACATCCAGGAGTTCGACGTCAACGTCTCCGAGGAGGTCGCCACGGCGCTTCTTTACGGCATTCGCGCGGAGACACTCGATTTCAAACGTGACACGACCCCCGCAGACCTCACCGCCGCAGCCTACCTCTACCCCTTCGCCAATCACGACACCCTAGAGCAGGTCGAATCCCCGTCGATGTCCCCCGAAACGCTGGACGTGCTCGCAGAAGCCATCGCCAACCGGGACGTTCAGGGGAGCCACCTCGTCTCCAACGCTGGACTCGTCCGCGACCGCGAGGCCCTGACGCAGGCGGCGAGCCACCTGCTGAACCTCGAGGGAGTCACCACCACCGCCGTCTTCGGCATCGCCGACGAGACCATCTTCCTCGCCGGCCGCTCGAAGGACATTCGCATCAACATCGGCAAGGTGCTCGAGGACGCCTACGGCGAGATGGGCGAGACCGCGGGCCACTCGACCCAGGCCAGCGCTGAGATTCCACTCGGCATCTTCACGGGAATCGAGATTTCAGACGACACGCGGGATACGCTGCTCGAATTGACCGAAGAGGCGGTCAAACGGACCCTCTTCGACGCGATGGGCGTCGACGGGTCCGAGGGATCGAACGGCTCCTGAGCGGGCCCGGATCGGGCTCGAGACGTCGTCCCCCGTCGGCCGTGGTGAACACGCCTACCGACCCCAGTCAGGACCTGAGGGTCGACGGTTCGAGGGGGCGACCTGACGATGACGAGTCACGGAAAGCGAGGAATCGAAAGCTGGTTCCGATCGACTCAGGCGACCAGTTCGTCCTGTTCTTCGTCCGGGTCGCGGACGCGCTCGACCACGTCGTTGACGAGCACGACGTCCCCGACCGCGCGAACCCAGCGGTAGGGGACGATGACGCCCTGTCCGGCTCGCGATTCGTCGCGAAACAGTTCGGAGTTGAGGCTGCCGAGCGCGAGACCGGTGACGGCTTCGCCGTTTAGGTTCAACTGGAGGTCTTCGACTTCGCCGACGAAGACGCCGCTGTTCGAGTAGACCTCGCGGCCGACGAGCGAGGTGATCTCTTGCGGAGTGTCGTCCATGTCCGACTCCATGCGCGGCTGGCTCTTAATTCTTGGTCAGACGTGACTGTCGTCAGACGCAACTGGATCGAACCGTAATCCTCGCGAAAACCGCCTTACTCGAGGATGGCGTCGACGGCGGCGTGGTCGACGAGCAGCGATTCCATCCGACCGACGGTCTCTTCGTCCTGGGTTCGTCCGCTCCGGACCACGTCTTCGGCGCGCTCGACCGTGGTGAGGGTGTCCGTCTGCACCGAGAGGATGGCGAGACCCTTCTCGGCGGCCTGTCCGAGGATCGCACCCGACGGCCGGTGGCCACCGGTGAGGATGAGACATCGAACGCCCGGGGCCTCGAGCGCCGCCGTGTGGATGTCGGCCCGATCACCGCCGGTGATGACGGCGGCGTCTCTCGTCCGGCGGAAGTGCCGCAGCGCGCTGTCGCCCCCCATCGCGCCGACTGCGAACCGGTCGACGTAGGCGTCGGTCCCCTCCTCGACGAGGAGCCGTGCACCGAGTTCGTCCGCGAGGTCGGCGACCGTCACCCCGGAGAGGTCGCGTTCGCTCGGGAGGACGCCCAGCACGTCGATCCCCCGCCCCTCGAGGAACGGGACGACGTCGGTCTCGAGCTGATCGTAGACGGCGTCGGCGACGTCGTTGAAGACGACGCCGGCGAGCCGGTCGCCGAACGCCTCGCAGGCGATCAGCACGTCGTCGACGTCACCCGGGTCGGAAAACGGTGCGATCAGGATGGCGCGGGCGTCGAACAGGTCCGCAACGTCTGGGTCGGTGAGGTCGACGAGCGCCCCCCGATCGTACCGGCCAGCGCCCTCGACGAACAGCCGGTCGCGATCAGCTGTGAGCGTCGTAAACGCCTCCTCGACCCGGTCCCGAAGCGCTGCTGGCTCTTCCCGCCCGCGGATCACCTGCTCGACGAACGTCGGCGAGTAGACGATCGGCTCCAGGTCCTGCAGGTCGTCCTCGATGCCGAGCAGTTCCTGGGCGAGCAAGGGGTCTGCGTCGAGGGTTTTCCCGACGTTACTCTGCAGACGGGTCCCCTTCGGTTTCATGTAGCCGACCCGCTCGCCTGCCTCGCGAGCGATCCCGGCCAGCGCCAGCGTGATCGCGGTCTTGCCAGTGCTCTCCTCGAGGGAGGCGACGAGGATGGCGTCGGCCATCCGGTCGGTGGTTCCGGTCTGCGATGGTGATTCAGAGTCGTCCTCGGTGCCGCTGTCTGTCGTCTCGATGTCGTTCGTATCAGTCATCGGTCTCTGTCTCGGTCTCCGTGTCCACGGTCAGTCTGAGGTCGATCGCCTGTACGCCGTCGGGGCCGGCCACGAGCGGGTTCACGTCCAGTTCGAGGATCTGCGGGAAGTCGGTCACCAGCTGTGAGAGTCGCTGGATCGTCTCGACGACGCCGTCGACGTCCGCAGGATCGCGGCCACGAGCGCCGCGCAACAGCGGTGTCGCCTGAATTTCCTCGATCATCGAGCGAGACTCGTCTTCGCCGATCGGGGCGACCCGAACCGCCGTGTCCTCGAGAATTTCGACGAAGATACCACCCAGCCCGAAGAGCAACAGCGGGCCGAACTGCGGATCGCGGTTCATCCCGACGATCGTCTCCGTCGTCCCCTCGAGGTCGATGAGTTCCTGGACCTGAACGCCGAGGACCCGCGCGTCGGGCTGGTAGGCGCGGGCTCGCGAGACCAGATCCTCGTAGGCGTCTTCGACCTCGTCGTCGGGGACGCCGATCTTGACCCCGCCGATGTCGGACTTGTGGGAGATGTCCGGGCTGACGATCTTCATCACGACGTCGCCATCGATCGTCTCCGCGAGTTCACGTGCGTGGGCCGGATCGTCGACGACCTCGCCGTCTGGCGTTGGGATACCGTAGGCCTCGAGGAGGTCCATCGACTCGATGCCGAGTCGGTTATCGACCCGGTCGTCGGCCCGGGCAAGGATCTCTCGCGCCCGGTCGCGGTCGACGTCGAACGTTTCGGGCTCGTCGCGCTCGCGTCGCCTGACGTCCCTGAACCGCGCGAGGGCGTCGAGGCCGGTCACCGCTCGTGAGGGATCGAAGTAGTTCGGGATACCGAACTCCCGGAGCACTTCCTCGGCCGCCCGGGCGCGCTGGCCGCCCATCAGGGAGGTGACGACCGGCTTCTCGTGAGTTTGCTGGGCCTCGATCACCACCTCGGCGAGCCGGTCGTACGTGAGGGTGGCCGTCGGCGCACTGACGACGATCGCGCTGTCTACGTTCGGATCCTCGAGGACGATCTCGAGCGCCGTGGCGAAACGACCAGTATCTGCGTCGCCGAGTGCGTCGATCGGGTTGTAGACGTTCGCCTCGTCGGGCAAGGCCGCTTCGAGCCGATCGATCGTCTCGTCTGTGAAGGTTGCCATCTCGAGGTAAGAGTCACCGACCGCGTCCGTCGTGAGGACGCCCGGCCCGCCCGCGTTGGTAACGACTGCAACGCCGTCTCCGTCGGGCACCGGCAGGCCGGCCAGCGCTCGCGCGGTGTCGAACAGTTCCTGGACGGAGTGAGCCCGGAGGACGCCGGCCTGCTCGAGGCCGGCCTCGTAGGCCTGCTCGCTGCCAGCGATCGCGCCCGTGTGCGAGGACGCAGCCTGCGCGCCGGCGTCGGTTCGGCCCGACTTCACGAGGACGATCGGCGTCTCGTCGGTGACGTCGCGGGCCGTGCGGACGAACTCGGCGCCGTCGTCGATCCCCTCGAGGTAGCCGATGACGACGTCGGTGTCCGGATCCGCCCCCCAGGCGTCCACGAAGTCGCCCTCGTCGAGGACGGCCTTGTTGCCGAGTGAGACGACGTCACGGAAGCCGATTCCCTGTTCGTTCGCCCAGTCGAGCACGGCCGTGATGAACGCCCCCGACTGACTCATAAACGAGATCGAGCCCTCGCGGGCGTTCTCGGGGCCGAACGTGGCGTTCATCCCGACCGGAGTCGACATGATCCCGAGGCTGTTCGGGCCGACGACGTTCAGGTCGTACGCGTCGGCCAGCTCGCGTAACTCCCGTTCGCGTCTGGCACCCTCGCTTCCGGTCTCTGCGAACCCGGCGGTAATGACCACGACGTGTTCGGTGCCAGCCTCACCGACGTCCTCGATCGCCTCGAGGACGGCCGGTGGCGGTACGACGACCACGGCGAGGTCGACCGGTGGGGCGCTCGAGACGTCCGGGTAGCACTCGAGGCCCAGCAACTCGTCCTGTCCGGGATTGATCGGAACGACGTCACCGTCGAAATCAGCCCGGAGGTTCTCGAGAATCGCTCGTCCGACGGCGCCCTCGCGGTCGGTCGCGCCGACGACGGCGACGGTCTCGGGAGCAAAGAGGTCGGATACCCGTCCCATCGAATCTGGGTTCACCGCGTGTCAGGATAAAGGCCCCTCCCGTTCCCGGGTGCGGGGAGTGACCTCTCGACGATCAGTGCATCGAGATCGCCGTCGATCGGCCAGAAAACGCGATCGCCAGGAGGTAAAAGCCGATCGCAACCACGACGATCGCCCCACCGGGGGGAAGACTCGCAGCGATCGAGAACGCGAGGCCGCCGAGGATCGCGATCTGGCCGAAGATAATCGAGAGGTACAGCGTCTCCCGGAAGCTGTGGGCGAGCTGTGAGGCGGTTGCAACCGGGATCACGAGCATCGCGGCGACGAGGATCACGCCAAGAATTTGCATGGCACCGACGACGACCACCGCAGTCATGACGATCAACAGGGTGTTGTACCGGTCGACGTTCAGCCGTGCGACGCGAGCGGCCTGTTCGTCGAACGTGATGAAGAGCAGCTGTTTGTAGGTAACGGCGACGACGGCGACGACAGCGACGGTGAGGACAGCGACCATCCGTGCTCCCTCGACGGTGACGATCGCGAGGCTCCCGAACAGGAACCCCTCGATGTCGATCGCCATCGCGGCGAAGTCACGACCCCAGCTGATGAGTAACGTGCCGACGGCAAAGCTCCCGCTCAGGACGATTGCGATGGGGACGTCTCCGTAGGTGTTGGTCCGGTCGGTCAGCCGCTGGAGACCGATCGCTCCGAGCGCGCTGACGACGAGTGCGACGAGCAGCAGCGAACCGTGCCAGCCCGTAACGGCGATAAACAGGAGGCCAACTGCGACGCCCGCAAACGCCGTGTGGGCCAGCGTTTCACCGATGAGCGCCATCTGGCGGTGCACAAGGTAGGTCCCGACCAGCGGTGCGACGATCCCGATGAGGACGCCCGTCGCGATCGCCCGCCACATGAACGGGTGACGGAAGACGTTCGTCCCGAGGTATACGTCCATCCAGGCCCCCACGATCCGGAACTGCTCGAAGGCCACTGCCGCGTAGGGACCGACCGCGGCCCACTCTGGCGCAAACCGGAGCCAGTCGAGGAGGATGAAGCCGATCATCAGGGTCGCGAGCAGCCCCGTCACGACGATGCCGCCGAACTCGAGTCGTTCCCGCGTCGAGTCGCCGAGGAACCACGCGAGGCGGCTACTGCTTCGCTCGACTTGCTCCTCGGTTCGTGTATCCAGGCTCATGGGTGGTCGTGTTCGACGACGCCGTGGGCCGCGCCGTAGGCCTCCGCTAACGCGTCGCTCTCGAGGAACGAGACGGTATCTCCGTGGTGGTACAGTTCCGTGTTGATACAGGCGATCTTGTTCACGTGTCTGGTCAGGACGTCGATATCGTGTTCGATGAGGATGATCGTGATTCCCCGCCGGTTGAGGTCGTCGAGCAGGCCGTAGAACTGATCGCGGGATTCGGCGTCGACGCCGACGGTGGGTTCGTCGAGTGCGAGCAGATCGGCCTCGGAGGCGAGTGCCCGCGCGATAAACGCACGCTGTCGCTGTCCACCCGAGAGCTGGTTGATCCGCCGACCGGCAAGGTCCGCGACGCCGACGGTCTCGAGGGCCTCCTCGACGATCCGGTGATCCTCGTCGCTCAGTCGCGAATGGCCGACGTGTGCGAACCGGCCCATCGTCACCGCCTCGCGAACGGTAATCGGCATCGTCCCGCCTCTGTCGGTCGAGCGCTGGGCGACGTAGCCGATGCGCTGGCCATCCTCGAACTCCTGGGCCGGTTCACCGAACAGCTCGACGGTGCCGTGATCTGGCTGCTGGAGGCCGAGCATGAGATGCAATAACGTCGTCTTGCCCGAACCGTTCGGGCCGATAAGCCCGAGGAAGTCTCCCTGCTCGACGGACAGCGATATGTCATCGATGGCGAGTTTTTCGCCGTAGGCAAACGAAACGTGCTCGACGGTGACGACCTGACTCACGGTGATCCTACTGGATTCTCGAGTGCCGACCGGTTTAGTTCTTCTATCTGGCGTCGGTGACCGACGGTGGCAGTGGTGCAGTGAAGCCGTGAGGTCATTACTCGTGGACACCCAGCGCCTTCTCGAGCGAGGGAATGTTCACTTCTTCCATCTGTTCGACCCAGCCCCAGCCCTGGTCGGCCCACTCGTGGGTCGTTCCCTCGGCTGGAGTGAGCGGTTCGGCGTTGGTTGCGGGGCTGTTCTCCAACAGCATTCGGGCTGCGCTCGGCATCTGTTCGTCGTCCGGCGCCTCGAACGGGTCGTAGAGAATCGTGTCGATGTCGTGTTCCTCGACGACATCGATCATGTCGGCGACGTCGTCGAGGGACTCGGCGGCGTCGGGTGTGATGCCCACTGGCGTGTGTAACTCGAAATCGTACCGTCGTTCGACGTACTGGAACGAATCGTGGGCGACGAACACGGCGACGTCGCGCTCGGCGTTCTCTGTGAGTTCCTCGAACTGTCTGTCGATGTCGGCGAGGCGGTTCTTGTAATCCTCGGCGTTTGCGGCGTAGACGTCGGCGTTGTCCGGGTCGACGTCGGCGAGGCCATCTGCGATAGTGTCGACCATCCGCTGTGCGAGAACGGGATCGACCCAGGTGTGTGGATCGTGGAACTCCCCAGCACCGCCGTCGACCTCCTCGACGACGTCGATGCTCATCGGGGCTGCGTCGGTGTCGTAGACGACCTCGTTCTCGTGTCGAAGCTCGAAGACGATCTCCGTTGCCCCCGTCTCGTGACCGATCAACGAGACCGAATCGCCGTGAGACTCGATTTCGAGAACGTCATCGGGTGCTCCCGCTGCCAGCCGCGCGTCGAACTGAAACGCCTCGTTGGGACCGAGCGGGACGACACGCTCCCGGTTGTCCCTGAAGACCGCCCCGATCGGGACGCTGTCGTCGACGGGAACGTCGGGGACACCGCCGTGCCAGTGATCGATGTGCCAGTACCCCAGCTGGTCGTTCGATCGGAGGTCGTAGAAGTCGAAGCGGTCTCGAGAAACGTCGTCGGGATCGAACTCGTGGTCGTGGTCGGGTTCAGGCAGCGCATCGTCCTCGCCACCGTCGAACGGGATGAGGTACGGCCCCATCCCCTCGAGACCGTCGATAACTTCGACTTCGCCCTCGTAGTCCCGTTCGAGGTCCGCGACGACGTCCTGTGCCCAGGCAAACTCCGGCGTGTCGAGATAAACGAAGACCTTGCTCGAGGCGATTTCCGGGGCGAGGTTGCCGTCGGGCTCCCAGCCGTGACCCATCTCCCCCGTGTCGACGGGATTTTCGAACTCGATCTCGTCGCCTGCGACCTGGTTAGCCCAGTCCCAGAGTGCGAAGAACGCGGCGTATCCACCCTCGCCGCTCCCGCTCTCCAGAGGGTCGCTCAGACAGCCGGCGAGCGTCCCGAGCGTAACAGCTCCAGCACCGGTCGTGAGGACTGATCGCCGTGTGAAATCCATATCGGTAGCTGGCGGCGCTCCGTTAAAAGTATTATTATTTAACTCTCTCTATTTAATAATTCGTGGCGGTGACAGGAGTCTGTCCTAGCAACCTGGTCAGTGCCTGTCGATCTCGTCGTCCGGTTCCATGGCATAGTACCAACTGCGACGAGTTACACACCGATCGTCGATCCGTCTGACGATCAGGTGTGCACTGACGTGCAGTGGCTAGTATAGCTCGATGGCGGCCCATCTGTCGTCTCTCCCGGGGCCGAGTTGCGTACGAAGTCACCCTCTCGAGACGTCCAGTCTCCTCCGTGGCGTCCTATCGACTATCGAGAACGGAGTTTGATAGCGTTCTCGAGGGCAGTTCCCTCGTTATTCAGGGTCTCCGCCAACATCGGCACGATATTAAACCCGTCGTTGGAATTAATACCCAACTCGTCCGGTAACGCTCACCGGGTGTCAATCGTGAACCGCAGGACACGCCCGTCTCTCGCTCGACTCGCCGTCTCTGCCCGTGAGTACGTTCTCGATTGCTTCCGCATCGACGCTCGGTCACTCGCAGTATTCCGGATCCTCGTCGGAGTACTCATCGTTGCCGACGTGTTCCTCCGGGCCCGAAACTTCTCGTTTTACTACACCGACGGCGGCGTCGTTACACAGAGAGTCGCACGGGAGAACACGCCAGAGTACGCCATCTCGGTATATTATCTCACGAGCGACCCCTCACTCATCGCCGGGCTACTGGGGTTGCAGGTACTGTTCGCGCTGGCTCTGATCGTGGGTTATCGGACTCGAACAGCCACAATTCTATCGTTTCTGTTCGTCGTCTCACTCGATCACCACAACCCGTTCGTCCTCAGCTATGCGGACACCCTGTTTCGTCTGTTGCTCTTCTGGGCGATCTTTCTCCCCCTCGGTGAGCGCTGGTCGGTCGACGCCGTCCATGCCGATCGCGTACCACGACGGTCTGTCGTGGGTGTTGCATCGGCTCTCGCGCTCGGGCAGATGGTCTTCATGTACGTCCTCAACGGGGTTCACAAGAGCGAATCCGCGTTATGGCGAAGCGGGGAGGCCGCGCCGCTCGTGTTCGGTATCGACGAAATGACGTTCCTCCTCGGGGACGTTCTCCGTGAGTTCCCGACGCTTCTGACCTACGGTGGGATGCTGTGGTTCTACATGCTGTTGGGGGGCTGGTTGCTCGTCGCTCTCCGTGGCCGTCTACGACTCCCGCTGCTTGTGCTTTTCGTCGGTGGTCACCTCTCGTTCGCACTCACGGTCCGGATCGGCGCGTTCGCATACGTCGCACTGGCTGGTCTCGCGTTGTTCGTGCCAGCGGCCTTTTGGCAGGACGGTCGCCGTCTGTGCCGACGCCTCGGCGTCGATCCCGTCGAGGTCGTTCCCTGGGAAACGTTGCGACGGGTCGCTCGGTCACTCCCGGACCGACAGCTTGGACCCGAACGGTTCGATGTCCTGAAGCGTGTCGTCGCCACTGTGACACTCGCGCTGGTCGTCGTCGCACTTGGGATGATCGTCGCGGTCCTCGTGCTCAACGCTGGCGCGATCGTCGACGACGGGAGTTACGACCAGCATCGACTCAATCACGAGGTCGCGGAGACGCCGGGCGGCGAGTACGTGCATATGACCGCAGAAAGTCTCGGCATCGTCCAGCCAGAGTGGAGCGTCTTTGCTCCCCAGCCACGGACGACCGACCGATACTACGTCTTCGGTGCGCAGACGACCGACGGGGATCGCCTCGACGTCTTCAACGACAGGGAGTTCACCTGGGACCGACCAGACGCCCAGCTCCAGACACAGCACGATACGTACCGCCAACGGTTTTTCATGAACAGCGTGCGACGGTCGGGGCCTGACGACGAACTACCCGCGAATTTCGGCGACCACATCTGTACCGTCTACGCCGACGAACACGACGTCGAACTCTCGCACATCAGGATGTTCGAGGTCACAGAGGAGATTACGCTGGATACCCTCGACCGGCCGACAGACCGCGAAACCGATACCGAGCACATCTATCGACACACCTGCAGCGACTGACATCCGGTCGCACCCAGACACCGACCCGCCCGTCTGTCCCAGTGCATCCGCGACCCGCATTGCGGTTTCGCAGGGACGCCAACACGGGGATTCAGTGTCACCCCTCGAGTCGGTAGAAAAGTCGACGAGCGACGATTACTGGTCGGCGCTGAGCCGAAGAACGGCACGTCCGTCGTGGAGTTCGACGACCGAGTACTCTTCTATGTAGTCACACTCGTCGACGTGGTCGGTCTCGTACTCGACGTGCCCGTCGACGACTTCGATTGCGCCGGCGACGTCGGAGAAGAACGCGAAGGTTCCGTTGTCGTGATCGTGGTCGTGGTCGTGGTCGTCGTGATCGTGGTCGTCGTGATCGTGGTCGTCGTGATCGTGGTCGTCGTGATCGTGGTCGTCGTGGTCGTGGTCGTCGTGGTCGTCGTGGTCGTGGTCGTCGTGATCGTGGTCGTCGACCTCGAAGATGACGTACCCTTCTCCGCCGTCGAGGGCAACGTCGAACGGCTGGTGCGTGTCGGAGATCGTTGGCGCGTCGTCTTCATCACCACCGGCCGAAAGGGGTTCTCGTTCGTCGAACTCCATGTGGCCGCAGGCGTGGTCGATCTCGTGTTCGCTCAGGCCGTGGTCGTCGTGGTCGTGGTCGTCGTGGTCGTGGTCGTCGTGATCGTGGTCGTCGTGGTCGTGGTCGTCGTGGTCGTGGTCGTCGTGATCGTGGTCGTCGTGATCGTGGTCGTCGTGGTCGTGACCGTGACCACCGGCACTTTCGACGAGCAACGTAACGGTCGACTCGCCCGTCTCCGTTCCGTCGGCGTCAGCGGAGTCGTCGTCTCCATCATCAGCTGCCGCCCCCGCATCGTCGGCTGGCTCGTCTTCACCATCGAGACAACCAGCCACCCCGAGCACCGATAGCGAACCGGACGTCGCGAGCACCTTCCGCCGCGTCAACGTATTCTGATCGATCGACATTGTTAGTCTGTGGTGGGAAAGTGCGATGGGTTGGTAATCAAACTGTCGATGTTAACAACGGAATACGCGGCTCACGACCGCACATCGCCGGCCCGCCCGAAATCGGCGGCCGCGTGTTACCTCGACACAACGGCGGGTTCAGCATCGGCATACCTGCACAGCCGTTCGGGATCGATCGGGAACACGGCTTCCGGCGTTCCCGCCGCAGCCCAGACGGTCTCGAACTCGAGCAGCGTCTCGTCGATCACGACGGGAATCGATCGATCGTGACAGAACGGCGGGACACCACCGATCGACCAGCCAACCGCCTCGCGGATGCGGTCCGGATCGGCCATCGAGACCTCGTCACTGCTGGCGTCGAAGGCCGCCCCGAGCGCCGTTTCGTCGACTCGATTCGCGCCGCTGGTGACCGAAACGACCAGCGAGCCGTCGACGTCGAACACCAGCGAACTCGCGATCTGTGCGACGTCACAGCCAACCGCCGCGGCAGCGTCCTCGGCGGTCTTCGTCCCCTCGGGAAACTCCTCGACGTCCGGTTCGAAGTCGTACTCTTCGCGTGTGCGCTCGGCGAACGCTGCTGCGCGTGCGTGCATCGCCGGGTCGTTTCGACCGGCACGGCAAAAACGTTCACCCCAGACTGACGGTCAGTCGGAGGTCGTCCCGTCGCCGGTAGGTCGGTGGGTCGTCGGCCCCCGGGTGCCGGACCACCTCGAAGGCGTCGAATCGAATCACGAGCCGCCCCATCTCGAGCGTCGCCCGGAGTACCGGTCCGCGGCTCGTGACGACGACGTACGGCGGTGCGGCGACCGGCGGCGCTCGAAGGTGACCACCTGCCGCCTCGACGGCGTCGGCGAGCACTCCCGGAAGCTGCTCGAGTGTGCCGGTCGCCTCGAGTGCTGCGGACATGGGGTCGGTGACGTCCTCGCGCGCTCTCGTGTCGGCGTCGTCCCAGGCGGCGGCGACGGCGTCGGCACATCGTTCGACCTCGCCGATAACGTCGTCGTGGTCCTCGAGAATGCGGGCGCGAGCGTTCCGGACGGGATACGACACGGGCTGTGGCTGTGCGCGCACGCTACTACAATGTCTCGACTTTCACCCGATACCGTTCCAGCGATCACTCCCGCTCGACCGACCCGACACGAACGTGACGGACGTGCGCGAGCGCGTTCTGGAGCGACCGTCGCCAGCTCGGGGACTCCCGCCGATTACGCTCCCGCCGGAGTCGCTCGTTCTCCCGTTCGAGGTCCCGAACCGTCGACTCGAGGTCGTCGACCCGGTCCTCGAGTCGGTAGCGTCGCGAGCGCTGGGCCCGAACGTCGTTACGCAAGAGGTCGCGTTCGCGCTCGAGGCGTTCTGTTCGGGTACTGAGCCGTTCGCGTACCTGGTCGTCGTCGACGAACGGTTCGCGGTCCGGATCGGCTATCGACTCTGCCTCGTCCTCGTCGTCGCTCGGCTCGAGGTGGCCGGTTCCCACGGCGTTGACGACGCCGCCAGCGAGCAACACGAGGGCACCGAAGTAGAGCCACGTGAGCAACAGGAGAATGCCACCGATCGGGCCGGCGGCGTCGGAATCGGCGGCGAAGCCGACGTAGACCCGAAAGAGCGACTGGAGGGCCATCCAGCCGACGGCGGCGACGAGCACGCCGGGGAGTACCTGTCTGGGCGAGACGTCGACGTCGGGGAAGACGTAGTACATCGGGAAAAACGCGAGCACGAGGACGACGACGAGGATCGAAGACTGGACGACGCCGTCGAAAGGGAACGCCGGGACGAACGCGAATGCGATTCCCGCGGCCGCGGCCGCGAGCAGGGCACCGCCGATCGCACCGAAGACGATCAGGGCGTCGAGCAGGTCGCGGACGAACGAGCCGTCGTCCGTCGGCCCGAAGATCTCCGAGAATGCGGTGTCGAGCCCCCTGAAGATCTTCAGCGAACCCCAGAGCAGGACGACGACCCCGAGCAGCGTCGATCCCGCAGTCGCCGGCGAATCCGTGATCGCTTCCTCGATGAGGAGCTGCCCGCTCTCGGGGAGCATACCCTCGGTCGTCTCGGTCACCGACGCGGCGAACTGCTCGTCGCCGACGATCGTCACCAGAAAGAACACGAGTACGAGCAACGGGAGCAACGAAATAAACGCCTGATAGGCGATGCTCGCGGCCATGAACGGGACGTTCGTCTCCTGTACGCCGTCGACGACGCGTTTGCCGAATCCGAGTGCGTCCCGGACGCTGGTGGCCATACAACCACGAGCGGACCGAGCCCGGTTAGGCTGGCTGCTTGCACCGGCCGAGCGGTGATCCGGCCGGTCAGCGACCCTCGAGCATCGAGTCGACCGCCTCGCGGGTGGGCAACGCGGCCATCGCCCCGGCAGCGGTGGTCGCCGTCGCCGCGACCGCGTTCGCGAACGCCAGAGACGACTCGAGTGGCCGTCCCTCGAACAGGGCAGCGATGGAACCGGCGAGGAAGGCGTCGCCCGCGCCCGTCGTGTCGACGACCTCGGCCGGGTATCCGCGGTGGTCGACGATAGCCGGCGATTCGCCCGTGGCGTTCCACGGTGCCCGCTCGGACGCGACGGCGACGGCACCATCACCGCCGCGAGTGACGAGCACCGTGTGTGGGCCCTCACCTCCGCACTCGCTCCCGTCGCCTTTCCCGTCCGAAAACGCCAGAGCGTCGCGTGCGATCTCCTCGGGTCGCACCTCGCCGTCGCCGAACCCGAGCGCCTCGAGTTCCTCGACGGTGGCCTTCCAGACGTCGACGTGGGCGAGGGCCTCACGGCAGACAGTGCGGAAGGTCTCCTCGTCGGGCCAGAGTTCCGCTCGCGCGTTCGGATCGAACGAGACCGTACAGTCTGCCGCGGCCGCCCGCGCGAGCAGGTCGAGCGTCGCTTCGCGCGACCGACCGCTCGAGAGCGCCACGCCGCCTGCGTGGACCCACTCGAGGTCCGCGAGCGTCTCGTCGGGGACCCGGCCCGGTTCCATGCGCGTGTCCGCGGTGTCGTCCCGGTAGAAGGTGAACGCCCGGTCGCCCGCGGCGTCGTGGGTGACGAACGCGAGCGTCGTCTTCGCGTCGGGGTCGCGCTCGAGGAACCGGTCGGGGAGGTCGTGGCTTTCGAGCACCCCCTCGAGGTACCGGCCGAATGGATCGGTCCCGACGCGCGTCCAGAACAGCGGTGGCCGCTCGAGCTTTGCGAGCGCGACGGCGACGTTCGCCGGCGCGCCGCCGGGTCGCCGGTCGAACCCGGAGACGTCCGCGAGCGGTCCCGGCCGCCCGGGCAGGAAGTCGATCAGCGTCTCGCCTGCGACGAGGATATCCTCGGTCACGGCTCCGGTGCCCCCTCGAGAATGGCGACGCCACTCGAGGCACCGATGCGCTCGGCGCCCGCCTCGAGCATTGCCATCGCCCGGTCGTAGCTGCCGATGCCGCCGCTGGCCTTGACGGGAAGGTACTCGCTCATCAGTTCGACGTCGGCGATCGTCGCGCCGGGAGTTGCGTCGTCGTCGACGCGCGCTGCGGCGTTCGGATCGGCGAACCCCGTCGCGGTCTTGACCATCGTCGCGTCCGCTGCGACGGCGGCCTCGCAGGCCCGGTGGAGTTCATCGTCGGTGAGCAGCGGTGCCTCGACGATGACCTTCACCGGTACCGGAACGGCGGCGACCAGTTCCGCGAGTTCCGCCCGGACGCGGTCGTCTTCGCCGGCTTTCAGGAGGCCGACGTTGACCACGACGTCGAGTTCGTCAGCGCCCGCCTTCCAGGCGAGGACACCTTCGCGGCGCTTCACGTCGTGGTCGTGCTGTCCGTGGGGGAACCCGACGACCGTGGCGATCGTCACGTCCGGTGCCTGCCGGGCGGCCGACTCGACCGCAAACGGCGGGATGCAGGCGTTCATCCCGTACTCGGCGGCCTCCCCGAGGACTCGCTGGACGTCTGCGGGGGTCGTCTCGGGCCCGAGAACGGTATGATCGATCAGCGGGGCGAGGTCGCTCTGGTCCATGGCGGAGAGAGTTTCCGGGAGGGCAAAAATCCGATCGATCGTTCGCTTCCCCGGTCGCACTTCCCAGTTCGTCGACCGCCCGATCGTTTTTCACCGCTCGGCGGGAATGCCACCCCATGGCACCAGCTGACGCCCGCGTCGACCCGGCCGTCGAGGAGACCGCGCGGGCGATCGCCGAGATGGAGATTCGCGGTGCCGCGGCGATCGCCGACGCGGCTGCCGAGGCACTCGCTACCCAGGCGAGACAGACGGACGCCGGCAGTCCCGAGGCGTTTCGCGCGGCGCTCCGCCGGGCTGCACGGACCCTCTACGAGACGCGACCGACCGCGGTGAGCCTCCCGAACGCCCTCCGGTACGTCCTCCACGGGATGGAGGGGACGACCGTCTCGGACCTCCGGTCGTCTACGATCGCACACGCCGAGGAGTTCCGCACCGATCTCGAGCAGGCCCAGTCTCGCCTCGGGGAGGTCGGCGCCAACCGACTGCGCGACGGCGACGTCGTCCTCACGCACTGTCACTCGACCGACGCCCTCGCCTGCGTCGAGGCCGCCCTCGAGGAGGGAAAGGAAATCGAGGCCATCGTCAAGGAGACCCGGCCCCGCAAGCAGGGTCACATCACCGCCCGCGAGTTGCGCGAGTGGGGCGTCCCGGTGTCGCTCGTCGTCGACAACGCTGCCCGGCGGTCGCTCGAGCGGGCCGATCACGTCCTCGTCGGTGCCGACAGCATCGCCGCCGACGGCAGCGTGGTCAACAAGATCGGCACCAGCGGGCTGGCAGTGATGGCCCGCGAGCGCGGCGTGCCCGTGGTGGTCGCCGCCCAGACGATCAAACTGCATCCGGACACGATGACCGGTCACACCGTCGAGATCGAGCGACGCGCCGAATCCGAAGTCCTCTCGGACGAAGAACGCGCCGAGATCGTCGGCGAGAGCGATCCAGACGGGCTGACCGTCGAGAACCCGGCGTTCGACGTCACGCCACCGCGACACGTCGACGCGATCGTGACAGAACGCGGGCAGTTCCCACCCGAGAGCATCGTCGTCCTCATGCGCGAACTGTTCGGCCACTCGACCGGCGAGCCCTGGCGACCCTGACCGCGGGCGACTCGAGCAAACTCACGGATCCGGCCGGCCTCGAGCACCCCTGCAACGCTCGTTTTTTCACTCGAGGGCCTAACAGTAACCCCAACCGCAACCGAAACGTGTTAGTCACTGGTCCCGACCAGTAGGACCATGGTCCTTCCAGAGGGGTTCGTGCTGCCACCGTGGTACCTTCTCGGGCCCACGCTCGTGATCCTCGGTGGGGTGGTCGCGTTCCTGTGGTCGCTCGACCCGCCGGTGACCGACCGGACGGTGCTCGCGTTTACGCCGTGGATGATGTTCGGATCGACGTTGCACGTCTTGCACCGGCTCGAGGCCTATCCGCCGGAGATCGCCATCATGTTCGCGACGCCGAGCGTTTACCTCGTCTCCGCGGTCGTCGCCGGCCTCGCCTGGATCGGCGGCATCCTGCTTCACGCCGCTGGACTCCAGCCGACGATCGAGCGGTTCCTCGGTATCACCGGGACCGGCTTCTTCGTCGTCTTCGCGATGTTCGCGATCGTGACGAGCCTCGAGGTCGGCACGTTCCAGCCGTTCTGGCCGGTCATCGCGACCGTCGTCGCCGGTATCGTCACTGCGCTCGCGTGGCTCGCCCTCGGCCTCTGGTTCACCGACGTCGCCGCCACGACCGGCGTCACCGGCGCCATCGTCGTCTTCGGGCACGCCCTCGACGGCGTCACGACCGCCGTCGGCTACGACGTCCTCGGCGCACACGAGGAGGTCCCGCTCTCTCGGCTCGTCCTCGAGACTGCCGGGGGACTGCCGACCGCCGAGTACGTCGGTGCTGGCTGGCTGTTCGTCCTCGTGAAGGTCGTGCTCGCGCTGGTCGTACTGGGGCTCTTCCGTGAGTTCGTCAGGGAAGCCCCCCGGCAGGCGAGGCTGCTGCTTGCGTTCATCGCCGCCGTCGGTCTCGGCCCCGGCGTCCACAACGTCTTGCTCTTCATGGTCGGCTAGATTTTTCCCCTGCCCGGCCGTTACTCGAAGTCGAATGGTCACCGTGCTCACCGCCGGCCACGTCAACTGGGACGTGACCCTGCGCGTCGACCGGTTGCCCGCTCCCGACGGCGAGTCACGAATTCGCTCGCGACACCAGTCCGGCGGCGGCAGCGCCGCCAACGTCGCCGCGGCGCTCGCCGCCCTCGAGGTCGACACTGCCCTCGTCGGGAGCGTCGGCGACGACGACCACGGACTGCTCGCCCGCCGCGAACTCGAGCGCACCGGCGTCGACCTCGAGGGCGTTCGGACGGTCGAAGGCGGCGAGACGGCGGTGAAATACCTGCTCGTCGACGACGGCGGCGAAGTCGCGATCCTCGGCGGGAACGGTGACAACGAAGCGATCAGACCGTCGCAGGTCGATCCCGATCGAGTGCAGTCGGCCGACCACGTCCACCTGACGAGTCAACGGCCGGAGACGGCCGCTCGAATCGCGACGCTCGCTCGCGAGGCTGGCGTGACGGTCAGTTTCGATCCCGGGCGCCGGGTCGCAGACCGGCAGTACGACGAGGTCCTGGCAGCCAGCGACGTGATCTTCGCCAACGGAAACGAGGTGACAGCCCTGTTCGACGGCGAGTACGTCGACTCGCCGTACGCCGACCGCGTGGTCGTCGAGAAACGCGGCAGCGACGGCGCAGTGGTCCATTCACCGTCTGGAACCTGCGAGCACGCCGGATTCGACGTCGACCCCGTCGACACCGCGGGCGCGGGCGACGCCTTCGCCGCCGGTTTCATCGCGGTCAGGATCGACGGCGGTGGATTCGAGCGCGCACTCGAGTACGCAAACGCCTGTGGCGCACTCGCGGCACGACGAACGGGGACCCAGCACGTTCCCAGCGTGGACCGCGTCGGGGCGTTTCTCGAGTCTCGATGGTGACATTATGTCGTGCGACGTCACACCACATTTCACGGTAGATAGTGGGGTTAAGGGCCGCCTACCGACCGGAATCCGGTTCTCATCAGGTGTCGTCTGACGGTAACTATATGAGTCGGGACGTTGGTCACACAGATAGCACGTCACGGCGACGTGACTGAGAGACATGACGGAAGGAAGGATCTGTGACTCCAATGGGCGCCCGGCCGGTCAGCGCGTCCGCTACGATCGTTCGAAGGGAGAATCGCCCAGTATCGCCGTCGCCACCGCCCTCGCCGAGTACCGTCAGGAAGACGTCCTCGGCTCGAGCGTCCCCCTCTACGACCACGTGGATCCGGAAGCCCTCGACGCGTTCTTTACGAACTCACGAAGCGGCGTCGAGACACCGACCGAGGCTGCGCGCGGAACCGACCGATCGGTTCGGCGTGTCGAGTTCGTCGTCGACGACGCACTGGTCAGGGTCGAGTCAGGCACGGTCGAGATCTGCCCGCTCGAGTGAGCGGTTGCGAACGGGGGCGAGGAGCACGCGACGTGGGGAGAACCGGGTGCGGGCGACGGTCCCCGCCCCCGCCGTCTCTCGAACGATTTTTCTCGCCACCGGGCAAAGCCCGTGCTATGGGAACGCAACCGCACCTGCTCGTCGAGGAAGGCGATCTGACGGACCTGGCGCTCGTCCCCGGTGATCCGGGCCGTGTCGATCGAATTGCTGACCACTGTGACGAGGCCGAAGTGGTCGCAGAAAACCGCGAGTACAGACTGGTCAACGCGACCTACGACGGTCGCGACCTGACGATCTGTTCGACCGGCATCGGGAGTCCGTCGGCAGCCATCGCCGTCGAGGAACTGGCGAACGTCGGCGTCGAGACCTTCCTTCGCGTCGGCACGACGGGTGCGCTCCAGTCGGGGATCGAGATCGGCGACATGATCGTCGCAACGGGTGCGGCCAAAGACGAGGGGACGACCAAGCGATACGAGAACGTCGAGTACCCGGCAGTCCCCGACTACGAGGTCCTCTCGGCGCTGGTCGATGCCGCCGAGGCAAACGGCGAAGATGTCCACGTCGGCCCGATCACCACGGACGACGCCTTCTACGCCGAGACCGACGAGTACGTCGCCGAGTGGGAGGCCGCAGGCATGCTCGCCGTCGAGATGGAAGCCGCTGCGATCTTCACCCTCGCCCGACGCAACGGCCTGCGTGCCGGCGCGATCTGTACCGTCGACGGCAACCTCGTCGAGGGCACCCAGAAGGGGACCGAGACCGACGAGGACGAACTCCCCGAAAAGGCGAAGAACAACGTCGGCCGAGCGATCGACATCACGCTCGAGGCCGCCACTCGGCTGTAGCTCAGTCGCTGTATTCTCACTCGAGTCTCGCTTGCTCCGACTGCAACTGCTCGGCGACGATCGCCGTCCGTTCGGTCAACGCCTCGGTCGTTCCAGAGGCCGTCTGCAGCGTCTGGTTGATCGCGCCGTAGAGCGCCTCGAACTGAACGACACGTTCGCCGGCTTCGTCCGTCGTCGTCCAGTCGTCGACGTCGACGCGCTCGAGCCCGCAGACCGCACAGATATGGTTACCCGGCACCAGCGGATCGAAACAGCCGGGGCAGCGCTCGAGCCCGGCGACGACGGTCTCGCCGAGGGCGACGATTCCGCGGAGTTCCGACTGGAGTTTGGTCGTCGTCCCCGTAAATTCCCGCAGGGCGTCGGCGAGGTCGGCCTCGAGCGCGTCGGAGTCGACCGCGTGGAGGTGCTCGAGGGTCGCGTCGACGGAGTCGATGGCGAGCAGGACCTCGCGTCTGGCCTGTCGATATTCTGCAGCGATGTCGGCGATATCGGCGGGTGAAGCGGGTGCAGCCTCGTTCTCAGCACCCGACTCCTCGAGTGCATCGGGAAGTCCGGTCGTCAACGAGGCGAACGCGGCGACGGCGGTGACGGTCACACCCTCGCGTTCGGTGGCCTTGCGGACGAGGTCGAACAGCGTCGCGTCGTCGTAGCCGCCGTCCTGTGGCTCGGCCCGGAGCGCGCCGAAACAGGAAGTACAGACGGTCACGAGAGCGCTCTGGTGGATCGCCCCCTCACGGGGAACGTCGCCGACGGGGTAGAGGCGCAATCCAGCGGGGTCCTCGTCGACGGTCGTCCCACATCGTCTGCAGGTGTGCTCGTCGCGCTCGAGGACCGCCGCCCGGTCGCCGTGCCACTCGCCTTCTGTCACGGGCGAGCGAAGACGTCGAACCGACAAAAGTACTCCGACCGACACCCGCTGCCGGCGTGCTCACTCGTTCATCCGTTGACGACACTTACGCGTCGTTACCGGTCGGTAGCAGCGTTATCCCTCCGGAGGTGGGACGAAGGCACGTGAACCGGAGCAAAGGGTACCTGCTCGTTCTCGTCGTCGTCTTCGCGTACTTCTCGTGGCAACTGGTCGCGCCGTTCCTCGGATACGTGCTGGCAGCGGTCCTCATCGCGTTCGTCCTGACGCCGCTGCAGCGACGACTCGAGACCGTCGTCCCGGCCGGGGTCGCCGCGTTCGCGCTCCTCGTTCTCGCGCTCGTCGGATTCATCGTCCCGTTCGCGATCGTGGCCGTTTTCGTCGCCGACGACGCCGCGAACGTTCTCCAGAACGTCGACCCGGACGACGTCGGCGTCGCCGAACTCGAAGGCTGGGTCGAAGACGAACTCGGCATCGACGTCGACATCGTGGGGGCGGTGGCCGACTCGGCACAGGAGATCGGGAGCATCCTCGTCGACCAGACGACCGCGTGGTTCGGCCTCGTCACCCACACGGTGATCGGCCTCGGCCTGACGCTGTTCTTGCTCTACTACCTGCTCAAGGAAGGCGACGCGCTCCTCGAGTGGCTTCGCGGTCGGACGCCGTTGCCCGACGACGTACAGGACGACCTGTACGCCGCGCTCGACGAGGTGATGTGGGCAGTTCTCGCCGGCCACGTCCTGATCGCGATCGCACAGGGCGCAATGGGTGGCCTCGGATTTATCGCGACGGGTATCCCGAACGCGGTGTTCTGGACGTTCGTGATGATCGTCCTCGCGATCGTCCCGCTGGTCGGCGCATTCCTCGTGTGGGGCCCCGCCGTCGGCTACCTCTTCGTGACCGGCGAGCCAATCCTCGCGATCGCACTCGGCATCTACAGCCTGATCATCGTCGGGCTGACGGACGACTACCTCCGCCCGATCGTCGTCGACCGCTACGCCCAACTCAGCCCGGCGATCATCATCCTCGGCGTCCTCGGTGGCATCTACGGGTTCGGGATCATGGGCCTGTTCTTCGGACCAGTCCTGCTCGGCGCCCTGCTCGCCGCGGTGAACGTCCTCGACGATCACTGGGAGGAACTCGAGCCAACGAGCACCTGATCGGTCAGCGGAGAAGCTCCGGCCGCCCGGCGGCGTCGGACGATACTGCCCACCCGCGGGAATCGACCCTGCGCTTATATCACCCGGGAACGAACTGCTAACCATGCACATTCTGGTTCCGCTCGACGACTCCGAGCCGGCCTGGGCCGCCCTCGAACACGCGCTCGAGGACAATCCCGGGGCACAGCTAACTGCATTGCACGTTATCGACCCGAGTACGGCACTGTACGGAGAGGGTGGCGTCTATGCCTACGAGGCGATCATCGACAGTCGCGAGGCGGCCGCCGAGGAGTTGCTCTCGGAGGCCGAGGAGCTGGCCGCCGACTACGACGTGACCCTCGAAACGGAGACGACGATCGGGCAGCCGTCTCGAGAGATCGTCGCTTACGTCGAGGAGGAAGGCGTCGATCGCATCGTCATCGGGAGTCAGGGCCGCTCGGGGGCCTCCCGGGTGCTTCTGGGAAGCGTCGCCGAAGCTGTCGCGCGCCGGGCACCCGTGCCCGTGACCATCGTTCGGTAGCGCCTCCCCTGGTGCGGTCAGACACCCGGGCCCAACCCGGCTGCACGGCCGATTGGACCAACAACCGGGACAAAACGAGAAGTAAATCCACTCGAGTCGGTAACTACGGATTACCACTGCCGGTGGCGAGCGACCAGTGGTCGATTGGCCGATCGTAACACGTCACTGGGTGGAGATACCGATCGTTCCGTCTCCGGGCGCTCGAGAGCCCTTGGCGGCCGTTTCGCCGATCTCGCTGGAACGGTCGAGTCGCTTTTTCACTGGATCGGTCGTAGGCCGAGTCGGTGAGAAACCGTGAGTGACTCGAGCGCAGATCCGACCGACGACCGTGGAACCGACCGATCGACCGAGCAACGAAGCGCCGACCGGACGTCAGACGCACAGGGGCGAAAGTGGCTCAGCGGGTTCGTCTCGCTGATCGGCCTGTGGATCGCGATCTCCCCGTTCCTCTACGAGGCAGCAGCGAGCATGCTCTGGAGTAGCGTGATCGTGGGGGCGGGGATCTTCCTGCTGGCCGGGTACAACTTCTACCGCCACGTGGCCGACCACCCGACGAGCCTCGGCGTGATGTCGCTCGTGGCGTTACTCGGCCTGTGGGTGCTCGTGTCGCCGTTCGCCATGGCCGGGGAGTTCGCGATTGACGGCCTCGAGGTCGCAGGCGAGGGACTCATCTGGAGTTCCGTCGTCGCCGGCATCCTGACGGCGATCCTCGCGGCGTACATCGCCTACGACGCCCGCAGTGACGTCCGAACCGGCGCGCCGGCCGGTACGCAGTAGGCCGCTATCGGTCTGCCGGCTACGGTTCGACCCACAATTTCGTCGGCGCTTCCCTCCGTCGCTTTTTCTGCGCGCTCGAGAGCGTCGCCGCTCGCCGAGCACACGGTTCGGGATGACCGGCCCGGGGCCGTCGACGCACGCACGTCCGGGGGAGAACAATCATATGGCCAGCACACCCACTCCTGACAACGGAGTACTCGAGTGTATGACGGGCCACTACGACCACGAGCAGGCACAGGAGTTCTGGCAGTACGTCTGGGAGCGCGACGAGGTGTACGAACTCGACGAGGACGCCACGGACCCGACGTACGTCCTCGGGATGTTTCCTTACACCTC
The DNA here is from genome assembly GCF_002156705.1 of Natrarchaeobaculum aegyptiacum. Taxonomy (NCBI): domain Archaea; kingdom Methanobacteriati; phylum Methanobacteriota; class Halobacteria; order Halobacteriales; family Natrialbaceae; genus Natrarchaeobaculum; species Natrarchaeobaculum aegyptiacum. The sequence goes on along the minus strand of NZ_CP019893.1, from coordinate 32,940 downwards.
GGGTACGCTCCACATGGGCCACGTCCGAAACTACGCGATCACGGACGCCTACGCCCGGTATCGACGCATGCAGGGCGACGACGTCCTCCACCCGATGGGCTGGGACGCCTTCGGCCTCCCCGCCGAGAACGCCGCTTACGAACGGGCGAGCGATCCCGAATCGTGGACACAGGCCTGTATCCGCCGCATGCGCGAGGAACTCGAGACGATGGGCTTCGGCTACGACTGGTCCCGCGAGATCACCACCTGCGAACCCGACTACTACCGCTGGAACCAGTGGCTGTTCGCACGCCTCCACGAGGCGGGGCTCGTCGAGTACGAGGCCGCCGCGGTCAACTGGTGTCCCGACTGCGAGACCGTGCTGGCGGAGGCACAGGTTACCGAGACCGACGACGGCCGGGTCTGCTGGCGGTGTGAAACCCCCGTCGGTCGCCGGGAACTCGACCAGTGGTTCTTCACCATCACCGACTACGCCGAGGACCTCCACGACGGCCTCGAGGAACTCGAGGAGTGGCCCGAGGGCGTCAGGGAGATCCAGCGAAACTGGATTGGCCGACAGGAAGGTGCGCGGATTACGTTTGGAGTGAGCGAGCCGCCATGGGGCTCGGAGAGCGAGCCGCCACGGGGCTCGAGCGAACGCGGCGAGGAGGCCGACCCGAGAGATTCCGACACCGTCGACCAGAGCATCGACGTCTTCAGCACTCGCCCGGAGACCATCTTCGGCGCGACCTTCCTCGCGGTTTCGCCGGGCCACGAACTGGCCGCCGACCTCGCCGAGCGCGACGACGCGGTCCGCGAGTACGTCGAAACCACCAGAGAAACGCCACCGGAAGACGTCGGGCTCTCCGCCGTCGAAACCGACGCGACGGCGATCAACCCACTGACGGGTGAGCAACTCCCCGTCTACGTCGCCGGCTACGTCCTCGAGGACGTCGGCACCGGGGCCGTCATGGGCGTCCCCGCCCACAACGAACGCGACCACGCCTTCGCTCGCGACCACGACCTGCCGATCGAGGGCGTCGTCACGCCGAGGGACGCAACCGACGCGGTCGACCTCGAGTCTGCCCCCTACACCGGTGAGGGGATCGTCGAAGACGGTGGCGAGTACGACGGCCTCGAGACCGAGACGGCCCGCGAACGGCTGCTCGAGGAGCACGACGCACTCGAGAGCGACGTCACGTATCGGCTACGCGACTGGTTGATCTCCCGCCAGCGCTACTGGGGGACGCCGATTCCGGTCGTCCACTGCGAGGACTGTGGGCCGGTCCTCGTCCCCGAGGACGACCTGCCGGTCGAGTTGCCGGAATTCGTCCACACGACGGGCAACCCGCTCGACGAAGCGGGGGAGTGGAAGGAGACGACCTGTCCCGACTGCGGTGCCGAGGCGACACGCGAGACCGATACGATGGACACCTTCGTCGACTCCTCGTGGTACTTCCTGCGGTTTCTCTCGCCGGACCTCGAGGATGCGCCGTTCGACGGCGACCTGGTCGACGAGACCCTGCCCATCGACGTCTACGTCGGCGGCGAGGAACACGCCGTCCTCCACCTGCTCTATATCCGCTTCATGATGCGGGCGCTCGCCGACCTCGGCCTCCACGACGTCCGCGAACCGGTCGAACGGCTCGTCAGCCAGGGGACGGTCCTCTACGACGGCGAGAAGATGTCCACCTCGAAGGGCAACGTCGTCGCGCCGCTCGAGTACGGTGCGGAGACCACCCGACTGTTCGTCCTCTCGGCGGCCCATCCCGAACAGGACTTCGAGTGGACGGCCAACAACGTTCGCGGGGCCTACGACCTCCAGCAGACGCTCTACCGGATGGCCTCGGCGTTCGTCGAGGAAGGTGAGCCGCGCGTCGAGCGCCAGCCCCACGACGAGTATCTCGACCGGGAGATCGATCGGACGATCGCTGCCGTCACCGACGAGTACGAACGGTTTCGCTTCCACCGTGCAGCGACCGAGATCCAGGAACTCGCGCGACTCCTGCGACGCTACCGCGAGTACGACCAGCCCCACGGGGAGTGCTACCGCCGCGGCCTGTTGACCCTCGCCGCGCTGATCGCGCCGATGGCACCACACCTCGCCGAGGAGGTCTGGAACAAACTGCGCGGCGACGGACTGGCCGTCGAGGCCGACTGGCCCGAGCCACGGAGCGACGCCGACGAATACGCGACCGAACGTCGATTCGTCGAGACCACGCTCGAGGACGTTCGCGACATCGTCGACGTCGCAGCCATCGACGAACCGGAGCGGATCGACCTCGTCGTCGCCCCCGACTGGAACTACCGCGCGGTCGAGCTCGCACGCGAGCAGGGGACAGACGAGCCGATCGATGGCGACGCCCTCATCGAGTCCCTTTCCGAATCCGACGTGTCCGTCCCGGACCGGGAGACCGTCGGCCGGTTCGTCGGCGGCCTGCTCGAGCAACGTACGGGCCGAGGGCTCGACCGGCCGTTGCCCGCCGATCGCGAGCGGGCGATCCTCGAGCGCGCCGCGTGGCTGCTCGTCGACGAATTCGGTGCCGACGTCACCGTTCGACGAGCGACCGACGACGGGGACCTCGCGGAGAAAGCGAGGCCGGGGAAACCGGCGATTCGGATCGAGTGAGTCCCGGACTCCCCGACGAGTACGGCTAGCCTCGTTGTCACGTGTCCGGTGTGATCCGCCGGCACCGATCCCCCACCAGTGTCACGCTCTGACACTCATCAATCGTCCGGACGATCCTTCGATATCGAAGGTACGATCGCATTAACCTATCACTTCGTCGACCGGGAAGGACAGGTTTATTCAGGCGGGTTCGATACGGGAACGATACGATGGAGGGTGGTGACAGCGTCGACGAGACGGTGACGAAACCGCCGAGTCAGACGGTGATCGACGCCGTGGCCGACGCGGAGGGGATCGATCCAGCCGACCTGCGGCCGCCGGCGTACGACCCGCTCCACGCGGTGGTGGACCCGGACTCGCTCGACGCCCTCTTCAGCGATCGAGCCGACGGTGCACCCCGGCCGACCGGTTGTGTGACGTTCAGCTACTGTGGCTACGTCGTCACCGTCGCGAGCGACGGCTCGGTAGTCGTTCGCGACCCCGCAGACGTCGAACCCGACGAGTAACACGAGCGAACCGACGCTCGAGCGGGCTGCTCTCGTCTATGTTCGACGGGCGTCCGGCTGGTCGCACTCGAGTGGAGAGGCGCGCCTGACGGTAGCCCTGATCCGCCACAATTTCGACGATCGAACCACGACAGAAGGGCAAGACAGATAGGATGGGGCTCCTAAGCCCCGACAATGGCAACAGCGGCTGCGAGACGGCGGATTCGAGAGCGGCCGATCGGCATCACGATCTTCCTGACGATCGTCGGCTACGCACTCGTGATCGGAACCTTCGTCCTCGACGTGCCCATCTATCCAGACCTCACCGAGGCGCAGGTGAACCTCCTCACCCACGCCATCGCGGTCATCAACGCGGCGACGACGATCCTGCTCGTCCTCGGCTGGTACTGGATCCGGGCCGACGAGGTCGAGAAACACCGGTACGCGATGATCGGGGCATTCGCGTTGATCCTGCTGTTCCTGGTCGTCTACCTGCTCAGAGTCGGCGGTGGCGGCGAGAAAGTGTTCGTCGGCCCGCCGCTCGTGCGGAGCGCGTACCTGATCATGCTGGCGATCCACGTCGTCCTCTCGATCGTCGCCGTGCCGGTCGTCCTCTATGCCCTGCTGCTCGGGCTTTCCCACACGCCCCGAGAGTTACGCGGAACGGCTCACGCCCGCGTCGGTCGGATCGCCGCCGCCTCGTGGATCCTCAGTCTCGTCCTCGGGGTCGTGACCTACGTGATGCTCAATCACCTCTTTGCCTACGAGTTCGCGATGGTCGTCCCGCTCTTGTAGCAGTAATCGCCCGTTGAATCCCTCTTCGAGCCTGACTGTCTCCGTTTCGTACGTCGGTCCTGCCCAAGCATTATTGTCGCGAGGGTGGTCTCCGCGAGGGCATGGGTGAGACGCCACCGACGGGAGACTCGAGACGACCATGGTCCCGTCGCCGGGTTCTCGAGGCGACTGCGGGGGTGAGCGCGACGGGCGGTCTCGCCATCGCGGGCTGTCTCGGGCGAGGCACGCGCGACGGGACCGTCGTCATGACCGCGGCGACGGACGTCGAGGGGATCATGTACCCAGACGATGGCGACTCCATCCAGGAGGCCCTCTGGGAAGCCGGGCTCGACGAGGACATCGAGATAGAGATCCAGACGGTCGTCAGTGACTCAGACGCCCGGATGGAGGGAGCTCAGGCCGCCTTGCAGGCCGGCCGGGCACCCCCTGACATCCACATGATGGACAGCGGCTGGACGGTGCCGTTTATCCTCCGGGAACAGACGACCAACCTGACCGAGGAACTGCCCGACGACGTCGTCGACCACGTCGAGAGTGAGTACCTCGAGGCGATCCTCGAAACGGCGCGCGATCCGGCGACCGACGACTTGCACGGCCTGCCGCTGTTTCCCGACCTGGGGTTCGTGCTCTACCGGCGCGACCTGATCGACGACGCTGGCCACGAGACGGGCGACTGGGACGACGAGCCACCCTCGTGGGAGGCGTTCGCGACGGCCGTCGCCGACGCCAACGACGACAGCGGCGTCCAGTACGGCTTTACGACGCAGGCGGACGCCTACGAGGGACTCGCCTGCTGTTCGTTCAACGAGGTGATGACCTCGTGGGGCGGTGCGTACTTCGGCGGCGCAGACAACCTGTTCACCGCCGGCGACCGCCCCATCACGGTCGACGACGAGACCGTGATCGACGCCATCCGGATGATGCGGACGTTCATCGACGCCGACGACCCGAACGCCCTCGAGGGCTACCCGGAGATCTGTCCGAGTGCGATCGTCCAGTGGACCGAACAGGAGTCACTCGGGCCGTTCGAGGCCGGCAACGCGGTCGCCCACCGCAACTGGGCGTTCGCCATCTCCGAAACCGGCGACGAGGAGGTCTTCGGTGAGGACCTCGGCGTCACGACGATGCCAGTCGGCGTGCCCGACGACGAGGCCGAGTACGACGGCGTCGGTGGGACTTCCTCCGCGCTGGGTGGCTGGAACCTCGTCATCAGTCCCTACACTGACCGCCACGACGAGGCCCTGCAGGTACTCGAGGCGTTCACCCACGACGAGGTCATGCTGACGATTTTCGAACTCGGTGGCTTCCTGCCGCCGAACGTCGAACTCGTGACCGAGGCCGACGAGGGTGAAATCGGTCCCATGGCGCGGTACGCCCCGCAGATCGAGCGCGCGAGCGAGAACGCTCTCTCCCGACCGGTCACCGACGTCTGGCCGGAACAGTCGGCGCTGATCTACCAGGAGCTCAACGCCGCCTATCGCGGGGTCAAAGCGCCGGCCGAGGCGATGGCCGACCTCGCGGGTCGACTCGAGGCGAGCGAATCGGAGGTGGCCCAGCGCGATGGCGGCTGAGACGGATCCCGACGGCGACCCGTTGTTAGACGCCGACGACGGGACCGACAGGGGCCAGACCGGTAACGTCGTCGTCAACTGGATGGAGAACCTGAGCGAGGCGGCCTACGCGTACCTCCTGTTACTTCCGGCGTTCGCGCTGTTGACGCTGATCGCGTTCTACCCGTTGCTCGCGACGCTCGTCACCTCGCTCCGAGAGGATCAGACCCGGGGTGCCGAGCCGCTCGGCGACTTCGTCGGCCTCGACAACTACGTCGACATCCTCACCGGGAACGCGCGACTCGCCCGACAGTTCGTCGACGTCGGCCTCTCGACGTCGTTCCCGTTCGTCGAACTCGGAACGCCATTCCTCCAGCAGGCGCTGTTCGTCACCATCGCGTTCGCCGTCATCAGCGTCACCCTCGAGACGATCATCGGGTTCGGACAGGCTTACGTGCTCGATCAGGAATTCCGTGGTCGCCGGTGGGTCCGGGTGGCGATCATCCTGCCGTGGGCCGTCCCGATCGTCATCCAGGGGATGATCTTCTTCCTGCTGTTCCAGCCCGAGGTGGGCTTCGGTACCGACGTCATGCAGTGGCTCGGCGTCTTCGGGCCGAATCCGCTGGCGGATAGCCAGGATGCGTTCATCATCATCCTGATTGCCGACGTCTGGAAGTCCTCGGCGTTCATGGCCCTGCTCATCCTCGCAGGGCTCCAGAGCGTCGACCGGAGTCTCTACGACGTCGCGCGCGTGGCGGGGGCGTCCCCGTGGCAACGGTTCAAACGCATCACGCTCCCACTCGTGTTGCCCGCACTCCTCGTCGCGATGCTGTTCCGAACGATGGACGCCATGCGCGTCTACGGACTGATCGAATCGAGTGCCGGCTGTACGACCCTGCCGTCGTTGACCTGCCTCGTCGTCGAGGCGATGTTCGGCGGCACCCGGATCTACGCGACCGCGGCCGCCGTCGCGTTCTCGACCGCCGTCGTCATCGGGATCATCATCTCGGTGTACGTGGTGTTCTTCCGCGACACCGAGGGAGGGATCTACTGATGGCTCGCGACGTCGATCCGGCCGACACCCAGTCAGGTGGCGAGACGGCGTCGAACGCCGACGTCCTCACCGACGCCCACGAGGCCGACCTAGAGCGCGGACCGCTCCAGCGATGGGTCGCGAGTTCGATCAGCGACCCCAGTCGCGTCTACCGGGCGATGTTCTACGTCGCGGCGATTTTCTTCCTCGTCACGACGCTCTTTCCGTTCTACTGGTTGCTCATGGTCGCGCTGACGCCAGAGGGTCAGTTACAGGACGTCATCTTCACGCCGAACGGCTTCAATCCGGGCGCGTTCGTCGAGGTCTTCCAGACGATTCCGTTCCACTGGTACGTGTTCAATAGCTTCGTCATCGCCGCCGCCTCGACCGTGCTCGTCCTCGTCGTCGCGAGCCTGGCGGGATACGCCTTCGGTCGACTCGAGTTCCCCGGCAAAGTGCCGCTGTTACTGCTCGTGCTCGTGATCTCCTTTTTCCCACCAGCGGCGTTTTTCATCCCGCTGAACGACCTCTTCAACACCCAGTTCCTCGCGCTCGAGCCGATCACCGGCGACGGGACTCTCTACAACACGCCGGGGGCGATGGTGCTCCCGCTGTCGGCGATCTTCATGCCGCTTGCCATCTTCATCCTCACCGTCTTCTACTCCCAGATCCCCGACGGGCTCGAGGACGCCGCCCGCGTCGAGGGCACCACTCGACTGGGCGCACTCTTTCGCGTGATCGTCCCGCTGTCGGCCCCCGGCGTCGCGACCGCCGGTGTGTTGACGTTTATCGCCGTCTACAACGAGTTCTTCTTCTCGTTTCTGATGACGGACGGGCAGGTCGAAAACTGGGCCCCGCTGCTCGAGGGGATCCTCGCCTACCAGGGTCAGTACGAGGTCATGTACCACCTCATGGCCGCTGCGAGCATCATCGGCGTGATCCCCGTGGCGATCCTCGTCATCCTCGCACAGGAGAAGATCGTCAGCGGGCTGACCGCCGGCGCACTCAAGGAGTAACTCACCATGGCACGCGTCACACTCGAGAACGTCACGAAACGCTACGAGGACACCACCGCCGTCGACGACGTCAGCCTCGAGGTCGAAGACGGCGAGTTCGTCACGTTCGTCGGCCCCTCGGGCTGTGGGAAGTCGACGACGATGGAGACGGTCGCCGGCCTCACCAAACCCACTTCGGGGTCGGTATTCATCGGCGACGACGACGTCACGACCCTCGCACCCAAAGACAGGGGCGTCGCGATGGTCTTCCAGAACATCGCGCTGTTTCCCCACATGGACGTCTACGACAACGTCTCCTTCGGCCTGCAGTTGCGCAGCTACGACGACGAGGAGGTTCGCCGCCGCGTCGAACGCGCCGCAGAGATCGTCCAGCTCGAAGGAATGCTCGAGCGGATGCCCGACGAGTTATCCGGCGGTCAACGACAGCGGGTTGCGATCGCCCGGGCGATCGTCCGCAATCCGGACGTCTTCCTGATGGACGAACCGCTTGCGAACTTAGACGCCAAACTCCGAGTCCACATGCGCACCGAACTCCAGCGACTCCACCGCCAGCTCGGGACCACGATCATCTACGTCACCCACGACCAGGCCGAGGCGATGACGATGTCCGACCGCATCGCCGTCCTGAACGAGGGGCGACTCCAGCAGATCGCCCCGCCACTCGAGTGCTACAACGAGCCGGCGAACCGGTTCGTCGCTGGCTTCATCGGCTCGCCGTCGATGAACTTCTTCGAGGGGGACCTCGGACCCGACGGAATCGAACTCCCTCACGTCGACGTCGCCGTCGACCCCGATCTCGATCTGACCACTCTCGGTGACATCTCCGACGGTGATCGGATCACGCTCGGCATCCGTCCCGAGGACGTCCACCTCGTGAGCGGTGCCGACTCGCTGTCGTCGGTCACCGATCCGATCGAGGGCCGGGCCGACGTCATCGAGCCGATGGGCGACGAGATGTTCGTCTACGTGCTCCTGGCCGAGGAGGCCGACCGGTCGATGGCCGACGATCCGGCCACGGCCGAAGACCAGTTGCTCATGAGCGTCACGCCGGACACCGACGTGAGCGAGAATCAGTCCGTGGAGGTGGTCCTCGATCGCTCGAAGATCCACCTGTTCGACGCCGAAACCGGAGACGCGCTGGCACACGGCGTCACCGATCGATCGGACCAGGCCTCCGGTCCACCACCAACGGAGGCCGAGTAATTCCGTCCGGAGGCGATGGAGGGAAAGGGTTGCACTCCTAATTTGATATAGCGAACATCAATATATCGTGCGTGATCGGGGGACCAAGGGATATGGAACGACGCGACGTCAGAACCGGCATCGTCGGCCTCGGAAACATCGGCCAGTACCACGCGGAGCGATTGCTCGACCTCGGGGTTCCCCTGGTCGGCGGCATGGACGTTGCCGCCGAGGCAAGACGCCGCTTTTCCCGACGATACGACGTCGAAGTGTACGAGGACCACGAGGCGCTGTACGACGCGGTCGACGCCGTCATCGTCACGACGCCGAATCGATACCACGAACGATACGCCGTCGCAGCCTTCGAACGAGACCTCCACGTTCTCCTCGAGAAACCACTGGCACACACGCCAACGAGTGCCGAACGAATCGTCGAAGCCGCGCGAGAGTCCGATGCCTGTGGGATGGTCGGATTCAACAACCGATTCGCAAACACCGTCGAGATCATCACCGAACGCATCGCCAGCGGCGACCTCGGGACGGTCACCCACGTCGAAGCCAATTACGTCCGACGGCGCGGGATCCCCGGCCGCGGAACGTGGTTTACCCGCCAGGGAATCGCCGGTGGTGGCGCGCTCATCGACCTCGGTGTCCACGCCATCGACCTGGCGCTGTACCTCCTCGAGTACCCTGACGTCGAGGACGTCGTCGGCGTCACGCGCAGCCTCTTCGGTGCACGCGAGGACTACGCCTACCTCGAGATGTGGGCAGACGACGCCGGTCCGGCGGGGTTCGACGTCGACGACTCGGCGAGTGCGTTCATCCGCTGTAGTGACGATCGATCCGTCAGCCTCGAGGTCGCGTGGGCCACCAACCGCCCCACGTCCCACGAGTTCGTCGTCCACGGCACCGAATCGGCGGCGACGTTCGACCTGCTCGAAGGCGATCTGCGATTCTACTCGGCGAGCGACGCCGGGACGAACCACCTCGTCGATACCAGTATCGACGCCCGGGAGAACGACACCCACCGGGCCGAACTCGAGACCTTCTTCGACCACGTCACGCGCGATGAAGGGATCGACGAGAGCGTCGAACAGGCGCTCACCGTCCAGCGCGTCATCGACGCTATCTACCGCTCGAGCGAGGCCAGCCAGCCGGTGTCACTCACAGAGTGAGCTCGACGATCACATCTCGATCCCCCTCGTGTCGCCACTGCCTGTCTCAACCCGCGAACTCACTGGTCACGGCAGTTCCACACCAGTCACGACCTGCGAGATATCGGTGGGGAGCCAGCCACCAAATTAGTTGTCTGCTAGTACCGTCCCAACCGTGGACAGCTAGGTTATATCCTCTGGGCACGTATCTATAGGAATGAGCCGAAAGAAGTACACTGTCGATCTTTCTGACGAAGAACGTGCTGAACTCGAGGAGTTCGTTACGAAGGGCACACACCGAGCAGAGGACATCACCCGTGCACGGATCCTTCTGAAGGCTGACGACGGGCTCACAGATGCGGCCATCTGTGAGCACGTCGGCTGTTCGGTCGGGACACCCCATCGGGCGCGCAAAGCGTACACCGAGCGAGGGATTGCGGCGATTCATCGCCGCAAGCCCGATCGTGACTACGAGCCGAAACTCGACGGCCGAGCCGAAGCTCACCTCGTTGCACTTGCCTGCTCAGAGCCACCGGACGGCCGCACGCGCTGGACGTACGCCCTGCTCGCCGATCGTCTTGTTACTCTCGAGGAGATCGAGTTCGACTCGATCTCCGAGGAAGCTGTCCGCCAGCGTCTAAAAAAACGACCTGAAGCCACACCGCTCTGAGTACTGGCTGATTCCACCCAAAGAGAACGCCGAGTTCGTCTATCGGATGGAAACGATCCTTTCGCTGTACGAAGAACCATACGACGAGAGCCGTCCAGTCGTCTGTTTCGACGAGTCCAGCAAGGAACTTCGCAAGCAGGTCCGCGACCCGCTCCCGGCGTCACCAGGAGCGGTCGCTCGAACAGATCATCACTACGAACGCAACGGAACCCGGATGCTCCACGTTGCGACTGAGCCGTTGACCGGCCAGTGTCGCCTTCACGTGACGGAACGCCGACGAACGTCCGAGTGGATCGACTGCATGGTAGCGATCGCTAACGACTACCCGGATGCAGACCGCATCCGGGTAGTCCTGGACAACCTCAGCACGCACAATCCCGCCGCGTTCTATCGGTTCTTCCCGCCCGAAACAGCACGCGAGTATCTCGACCGGTTCGAGTTCTACTACACGCCCACGCACGGCAGCTGGCTGAATATGGCCGAACTCGTCTGGAGTTCACTCCAGAGCCAGTGTCTCAACCGCCGCATTCCCGACGCAGCGACCCTCCAGTCGGAGGTCGCTGCGTGGGAAGCCGAGCGCAATGAGGTCGATGTCACGATCAACTGGCAATTCAGAAACGAGGACGCTCGAACGAAACTACACCGACTCTATCCGACTCTCGAAGAGGCCGAGAACTAGTCACTCGACGCTTGGGAAGCTACTAGCTCACCGATCGCTGTCGGGCGAGTTGGACGGGTACAACCGCGAGTAACGCCACAGAACCGTCGAATTGCCAGACCCGGCTGCCGGACCGTCACGTCCGTCGGGCGCGTCACGTTCATCAATTCGAGACGCAGATTCACTGTCCCAGTCTGCTCGGACCTCCTGTTTTCGACGGATTCGTGGTCTACCTGACCCTGTGTTCCGACTTCGGTAAATGCCGATTTGTTGGTCCCGGTATACTCACTGTGTGACGATACTGACCGTTCGAATCCGGCGCAGTTGCTAAACTCGAGTAGTGAAATACATATTACGTATAAACTGCAAGTGATAAACGATTGTAGAATTTAGAACACTCTAATTCCTGTTCTGCTGCCCCAGATCTCCTGGACGCCATCCAAGGCGGGCGACAATCGCTCCAAGAAGCACACCAACTGCGGTTATCATCCCAAATCCGGGTATAGAGTCATCGGATTCCTCGACCGAGTCACTGTCCCCTTCGCCTTCGGGTTCGGTCTCAGGCTCGAGTTGAGAGTCCGGTTCAGGATCTGGGTCCGGCTGGGAGTCCGGTTCAGAATCCGGGTCTGATTCAGTGTCCTCTTCATGTTCGCCCTCGACCTCGGCGACGGCGAACAGTGAGAAGCCGCTGGTTTCACCGCTGAAGACGACCTTTTCGTCAGTTTCTTCTTTGACCTCAGTTGGCAACTCTTCCCAGCCACCATCGGTCTGGTGGAAGATACTCGTCTGTTCGGACTCGTTAATATCGTCAGCAGCGACACTCATCGTGACTGCCGCAGGTGTGTCTTCCCCGCCATCGTCACCGACGGTGATTCGGGCGACGGTGCTAACAGTTACCTCAGGCGTGTCGACGTCTGCAGTAGCATTGTCATCGGCATCTGTCTCTTCGCCATCCTCCTCCACGTCCTTTTGGATATTTTCGGTGAGGTACTGTTTGATTGACGCTGTCGTGGTTTCGACGACTTCGTCGTTCTCGGTGTACTCCTCGATGCTCACCGACTCCACGTAATCCGCAAGTACAATCTCTTCGACACTCTCGGTTTCATCACCGGTGCCGACAGTGATATTTTCGTCACTCCCGTCAGCATCTTCATCGATCTCGATTTCTGCTTTACCATCTGGTTCAGCCTCGTCGACCGTCTCAACCACATCTTCGACGGTGACTTCCTCGTCATCCGTCTCGTCTTCTTCCTCGTCTTCCTCGTCTTCCTCTTCTTGATCGTCTTCTCGACCGCTGGCCGGTCCTGTGACGTCGCCGTCTTCGGTAACTTCGATATCGAAGACTCCGTCGGATGGTGTCTCGACCTCCATGTATCCGTCAAGCGATGGACACTCATCCACGTCTCCAGTTTCGAGAACGGTTCCGTCGGTGGGCGACAGGTCGGCACCGGCCTGATAGAAGACCCACGAGTCGAGGCCAGGGTACACATCGTGCTCGTTGTTATCGAACCGGATGTATCCCTCGTCACCCTCGTAGGTGACCTCCCAGATGACGTGATCTTTTACAACCACGGGTGCATCGTCAGGTGAGTTGCCCGCTTCGAGCGGTGTGCGCTCGTCGTATTCCCCATGAGTGCATGCGTGATCGTTATCGATGTCTGTTTCGATGAGGAACTCGACAGTTCCGGAGCCGACATCTGTATCATCGCCGTCGTCGCCGCTACCGCCGTTTCCATCATCCCCATTGTCCGGGCTGTCGTCGAACGTCCCGGCAGGGAACGTGAGGTCTTGTTCGCTCAGTCCGGGCGCTAAATCGACTGGATCCTCGAGCGCTGCCGGACCTGATGCATCTTCGACGCGGAACGATACTTCATTCCCCGCAGCGCTATCTAGACTCAGTTTTTCGTCGAAGGCATCGGGGCCACCGTACTCACCTGCGGTTTCGACGGCAATTTGCCCCTCAACCTCTCCCTCAACGACAGCAACGATCGTCGTCCCACTGTCTGCAGCATTCCCATCTTCATCGACGGCTTCACCGTAGAAACTTGCCGGTGGGCCCGGTGGATCGCCCTGTGCGGCTGCAACAGTCATACCACCAGCTGTGGCTACGAATCCGACAACGATTGCAATGACGAGTAATCTGAAGTATTTCATGAAAATGTGAGTTATGGACTTTCGGTCAGTTTATTCGTCCGTTCCGTGGAGAATATCCGACCGGTCAACTGGATCGTAGTTCGGTCTGACGATCCCACGGTCGGTTCGCTCGGGATCATCGACGTACACCCAGTACGTGTCAAATCCAGCGATCGATGCCGATGGGTCTAGCTGTGTCCGCTGCTCGTAGTCGAAGACCGTGACACCGTCGGCAGCCGGATCGACGTTCACCAGGTCCTTCTCGAGGGTTCGAGTCCCATCGTCCTCACCGACTGCGAAGTTGGAACTCGCGAGGTGCCATCCGTTGGAGAGGTGGGCGTCACCCGGGGCTGGTTTGCTATCGGTCTCGAATTCGTACCCGAGTCTCGCATCATCTGCTGCCCCAATGTACAGTCCGCGGTGCATGTCATCCGGGTTAGCGATGGTGTCACCGTCGCCGTACTGTGCTCCGAGACTGACGTAACTCTGGTTGTCAGTGTCCCACCACTCGATCGTGTCAACCGATTCGGTGTGTAGGGCCGCCGGCTGTGGCAGCGATGTGGTGGTGAATCCGTTTTCGAGGGAGTGCGCTTCGTGGACGAGTTCGACCTGCGCCTCGGTCTCGGTCTCGACTCCCGCAATCTCGACCGTCGCCGGTCCGGGTTCGACGTCGTCGGCGATCGCTTCGGTGTCGATCGTCGCGTCGGAGATTTCGCCGTCGTCGATCGACACGCCGTGCGTTTGAGCGAGTACCGTCCCGTCGCGAACTAGTTGAACCGTTGCCTCGTCGTCATCGATAGTGGCTCCATCCGCATCGGTGAGTCCGTCAGCAGCGACCGGCAACGGCTCGTCGTCAGCAACGATACCCGCGAACTCGTTCTCTGTAGTGGTACTGTTCGCCGAAAGGTCCCTGCTGACTTGGAAGTCGATCGTCCCATCGTCTGGCGTTTCAACCTTAATATATTCTTCGAGAGTATCGGTTTCAACCCCCTCAACTTCACCGCGTTCGAGAACCTCTGCGTTAACGGGTTCTGCTTCGCCGTCAGCGATATAGAAGACCCACGAGTCGAGGCCAGGATAAATATCGTGTCCGTCACTGTCGTACGTGACGTAGCCTGCAGTCCCGTCATATGTGACGTTCCAGATGACGTGATCATCCACTAGCACTGGGCCGTCACCGGGTGCAGCACCAGCGTCGAGCGCCGTCCGCCCATCGTATAGCCCGTGGGTTGCAGCATGGCCGTGGTCGACATTCGTCTCTACAAGGAACTTGACCCCTGGTGGCACGTCTACATCGACACTCGCCACAGGAGTCTCATACTCGACGCCATCCGCGTCGCGGATCTGGAACGTGACATCGGCTGTGCCACTACCTTCACCATCCAGTACAACGCTGTCTCCATGCTCATCAATACTTAGCAGTTCTGCAGCGGCATCGTCGTCAGGCTCAACTCCGACCTCGTAGGGAGAGTCGGAACCGAGCTCAATTTCGTTCCCGTGCTCGTCTTCAGCAGTAGCAGTAAGCGTAACAGCGACAAAGCGATCATCAAACGGTGGCTCTTCGATAGCGGGAAGCTCACCATCCCACTCGCCTCCATCTATCGAGGCGACTGTCTCACCGTCTTGGTGAAGTTCGAAGGTGCTGACCTCCTCGAACTCGGTCTCGTCCTCGTCGTGTTCGACTTCGACCGCTATCGAGGGCGTCTCGTACTCGACGTGGCCGTCGTGGACGAGCTGGAAGACGACCTCAGTGTGGCCTTCCTCTTCGCCCTCGATGTGGACGTGGTCGCCGTGCTCGTGGAAGGTGACGACATCTTCCTCAGCTTCGTCGGCGAGTTCGATCCCGAGCGAGTATTCCTCGTCGCTCAGGTCGATCTCCTCACCGTCGGCATCCTCGATGTTCGCACCGAGTGAGACGTCCGCTCCCTCGTCGACGTGCGGCAGTTCGTCGTGCCAGTGGTCGCCGTGGACGTACGCAGCCACTTCGTCCGTGCTGCGGTCAACGATTTCGAACTCCTCGATCTCGTCACCGACGGCCTCCTCGACGGTCGTGCTGTCGGTGTCGAGTTCGTTCTCCTGACTATCGCTTTCGTACAGCGTTGCGGTAACGTCCTCTCCGTCGTTGAGGTCGAAGCCAGCGTCGACAACGTCAACGGTGAGCGTTTCCCCGTCGCCGACTGAGTCGTAGGTTTCCCCGTTATCCTGGCCGTCCTCGACGAGCACGACCCCGTCAGTGAGCTCCGTGTAGTCCGACGTCGTCACGTCGAAGCTCTCGTCGTCAGCGTTGATGTCGTCCTCGACGTTGATCTCTCCGGCAGCGTCGTCGACTTCTTCGTATTCATCGCTCGTGATCTGCAGATCGAACACTCCGTCTTCGGGCGTGGAAACATTGGCGTAGTTATCGAGGCCACACTCAGGCACGTCTCCAGTCTCCAGAACCTCGCCGTCGGTGGGCTCTAGGTCAGCGTCAGCGTAGTAGAAGACCCACGAGTCGAGGCCAGGGTACGATTCGTGCTCAGTGTTGTCGAACCGAACGAATCCCTCGCCCCCGTCGGTGGTGACGTTCCAGATGACGTGATCGTCCGTTACGACAGGTGCGTCTTCGGGTGAGTCACCCGCATCGAGCGCTGTCCTGTTGTCTGCTTCGTCATGTGTACATGCATGATCGTTATCGACATTTGTTTCGATGAGCAATTCAGGACCCTCAGCCTCTTCGGGCGGCACGTCGCCTACGGCACCAACCCCACCGACGAGTGTGGCACTGCCAATTACCAGTGCGACGAGCAAGATCGCTCCACATTTGAGTGTCTGCCGGCCTACCTGTTGGTTATCGAGAGTCATTACAATAACAACGTGGCTTTAACTGTTTAAAGATATTATGATTTGGAGGTCTTTTAATATTGGCTTGGACTAATTATCATTCGAGAAGAGTTACTGCCCACGATGCACACGGGCGAACAGCCACCGCTAGCGAAACGTGCTCGTTCTCGAGGCTGGCCGTACAGAGAGCGCTGGGAGAGCCGCGTTCTGACTCGTCGATCGACCGTCGTGACGACAACGACGGACTCCGCAGTTAAGCGGTCACTCCAGGGTGGTCACCTCGAGGACGATCTGGCCGTCGTCGGGTTCGACCTGGAGATATTCGTCCAACTTACTACAGTCCTCGTCTGGAACGGTGTCCTGTACGAGTTCGGTTCCGTCGACAGGGGTGGCCGAACCACCGGCTGTGTAGAAGACGATCGGTCCGCCGTGGGCGTGTGCGTCCGCATCGAACCGAACGTATCCACTATCGCCGTCGTACGTGACATCCCAGATGACGTGTGTGTGGCTCTCGGTTGGAGATTCCTCGACCGAATCACCAGCCTCGAGCGGCGTTCGGTCGTCGTACTCGGCATGAAAGCACGCGTGATCGTGGTCGACGCTCGCTTCGGCCAGCAGTTCCAGTGACTGCGTCTCTGGGTTCGATCCAGCCACCGCCTCGTCGGTCTCGTCGTCTTCGTCCTGGTCTTCGTCGGCACGCTCCGATGGTTCGTCTGGAGCTGATTCGTCCGCAGTGTCGGTTTCGTCTGGCTGCTCCGGTGTCTGCTCGAGATCGTCTTCGTCGTCGGGTGCTTCCGCTGGTGAATCTGCGGTACACCCGGCAATCGTGATCGATAGCGCACCGGCACCCACTTTGAGTGCTCGCCGTCGTGTTAGATCCATGATCGATACTCCCGCCGATTGCGTAAAATTGTTATTATCTGAATTGGTTTTAATATCTCTCGGGCAAGATGTCAGGCAGACTGGGGAGGGGGATGCGACGCCAGTACACTGTGGGCGTCCCAGCGGACGTCGGTCACGATCTGTCGCAGCAGCTTGCAGCGCGCCACTGCTTTCCAGTGTGAGCACCGGCACTATCCCTTCTGAACGGTGATTCCGCGATGTTTGAGACCGACGGCAGGGACGTCCGTCGTCCGGTTCGCGGCCATCCCGTGTGGTGGATCAATCGAACGGTTCCGGTGTGGGTATCGAATCGTCCACCCCATCGTTTCCGGGCCGTCGAAGCCGCCGAGCAATAGCAGCCGTAATCCGATCACCGGCCCGTCTGGCTCCCGGAATGTTGGGCGCATACGGACCCACCGATCCCATCGCGAGCGCTCCAGAAACGTACAGCGGGACGAATCGGCCGTCATCGGATCGCCAGGCGAGCGTCTCGTCGTCGAGGACAGGGATCCCTCGATGCCCGCGGACCATCTCGAGTCGCTCGGCGATTCGGTCGACGAACGGGTGTTCGAACACCGGCTCGAATCCAGTCGCGAGAACGACACGATCACCCAGTACCTCGAGCCCGTGGTCGAGGGACAGTCGGACGGTGCCGTCGTCGACCGTCGCAGACTCGACGTCCCCCTGTGAGAGCGTGAGTACGCCGTCGTCGATTCGGTCAGCGACCTCCTCGTAGAAGTAGGGTGGAACGGTCGCCGTATTTCGAGCGTCGGAGACGAGATCGAGTCGCTCGCTCGAGCCGGGTGGAAGCGTGTGGAGGTTGTGTTTGACGTGCTCCCAGTTGATCCACGGCGGAGCCGCTTCCGAAACCTCCCACTCGAGCGGGTGTCGTGAGAGCAGGGCAACGGACTGGGTCTCGCTCAGCGCACACGCGAGTTGCGCGGCCGTGATACCGCCACCGACGACGATCGTTCGATCGGCCGACGCGTCGGGTTCGAATCCCTCCCAGACGTGCTCGACCTCGTCGAGACCGGTCGCCCACGCAGGCCAGCGATACTGGTTACCGTGGCCGATCGCCAGCACGCAGTGGTCGGTCTCGATGGGACCCGCGCTCGTCTCGAGCCGGAGCCCCGTCGTTCCGGGGCGTTCGTGAATCCCGTCCACGGTGGCTCGACGGTGCAACGACTCGAGGTGTTTGCGTTCGATCACGGCGTCCGAATAGTCCAGAAAGAGGTCGAGCGAGGGTCGCGGCGGGTAGTCCACCGTCGGAACGAGTTCGCTTTCCCGTTCGTTCGCTTCGGCGAACCGCTCGAGACCGAACGGATCGGTGCCGACGTGGTGAACGAACGACGATCGAAGTCCCTTCATACGGCACGACTTCGCCTTCTCGCGGAACGATGCCAGTAATCGGTCGTGAGGATCGACGATGAGGACATCGGACGGCTCGAGTGGAGTGTCTTCGAGAAGTCGCTGAGCCAGGTGCGTCCCGTGGATTCCACCGCCGACGATGGTACAGCTAACCGTGTGAGTCGAATTGTCTGTCGTCATAGAGAGTCCATCGCGTTGGTACTCGTCGAAACGCCCCAGGCATTAATAAGAAAATCGAACTAGATAATAATATATATCAGGTTTGAGTCCGTGGTTGATACCACATGGAGGCAAAGACGATCCCCGTGACAGTGCTATCCGGGACGCTCGGTGCCGGAAAGACGACCACACTCAACCACGTATTGCGGGAGAGCGGCGACCGCGATCTCGCCGTCCTCGTCAACGACATGGGCGAGGTGAACGTCGACGCGGACCTCGTCGCCGAATCGTCCGACATCTCTGCCGAGGAAGAAGAACTGGTCGAACTCTCGAACGGCTGTATCTGCTGTGAACTGCGCGGTGACCTGCTCGATGCGATCGGTGAACTCACTCGCGACCGGGAATTCGACGGTATCGTCGTCGAATCGACTGGCGTTGCCGAACCGTTGCCAGTCGCCCAGACGCTCACACTCGGGTTCGACCAGTCGGACCTCGATCCCACCGAATTCTACGAGGAGACGGGCATCGAACCCCTCGAGAACTGCCACCTCGACACGACGGTGACGGTCGTCGATGCCCACCAGTTTCACGAGGCGATGCAGTCTGACGAGATCCTCGACGACGACGGAACGAAAAAACACCTCGGCGACCTGCTCGTCGAACAGGTGGAGTTCTGTGACGTCTTGCTGTTGAACAAGTGTGACCTCGTCGACGAGGCGACGCTCGTCGAGATCGAGGCAACGCTCGAGACGTTACAGCCTCGAGCCGAGATCGTGCGGACGACGCACGGTAGGATCGACGTCGACGAGATCGTCGACACTGGCCGGTTCGATTTCGAGGACGCGAGCCGATCGGCTGGCTGGATTCAGGAACTTCAGGAGCCTCACGAATCGGCCGAAGAAGAACACGGCGTGACCTCGTTCGTCTTCGAGGCGCGGCGACCGTTCCATCCCGAGCGGTTCGCCGACTTCCTTGATTCGTTCCCAGACGACGTCGTTCGCTCGAAGGGCCACTTCTGGCTCGCCGGCCGAGAGGAGATGGCGCTGATGTTCAACGTGGCCGGACAGTCGATTCGCGTCGCTCCTGCCGGGAACTGGATCGCGACACTGCCGCCCGAGGAACGCGAGGCGCAGTTCGAGGCCCATCCCGAACTGGAAGAGACGTGGGACGACGAATGGGGCGATCGAGGCACCCGATTGGTCGTCATCGGGACCGAGATGGATCACGAATCGATCCGCAATCACTTCGAACTGTGTTTGCTCACCGACGAGGAGATGGACGCCGACTGGGGGGCATTCGAGGACCGCTTCCCGACGTTCGAGCAACCACCAGACGCAGCCGACGACGAACTGGACGATCCCGAATCCAATGGGCAAGAAGAAATCGGAATCGCGGATTGACCGCTACCACCCGACCGATCACACGGGTCCGGGAGGCTCGTCGGCTGCTGCCCACCCGGCAGCCGAGTGTCGCGCGATCGTCGAGCCGTCGGATTCGGATCCAGACCTGTGTACGATCTACTCTGTCGCACCTGAAGATTCCCTGACGACAGCATGGCTTTCGGCTCAGGAAGGCTCGTACTGCACGCTCGAAGAACACCGCTAACGACCACACCCACAACCAATGTCGACAGCATTCCAGACGGCAGTCACGAAGAACGTTTCACGACCGCAACGCTACGAGGCAATCGATTCACTCGCGCAGGATGGTGAGACGACGAATCTCGCTATTCTCGTCCAGATGAGTGGGCTCCGGGGAGAGTTCCGTCGGCACGCCCTCAACGCCCTTGCAGACTGCAACGCGACGACGGTGCTCGAGGAGCTCGCGTCGGATACGACGGTGGATCCGTCCTTGCGTCGAAGGGCGAAGGAGCTGACATGACGACCGATTCGACCGAACCAACGAGCGAGTCAGCCGACGGTGGCGACTCGAACGATGGACGGACAGGCAACCAGCGCGTCTGTAGAGATACGGGCCGCGAACAGGGACTGATCGGCAAGTACGATATCTGGCTGTGTCGGCAGTCGTTTCGAGAGATGGCCCGGGATATGGGCTTTCGAAAGTACGACTGACCGGCAGCGTCTCTTCTTCGAACGAACGTCTCGGTGGGTTCTCGAGGGCCGGCTCCGTACTGACGCGAATTTAATATAGCATGATATGATTTATTTGCCCTGCCTCAGTCGCCGAGGTGACGAGTGTACAATTCCAAAAACAGCGTCATCGTTCGCTGAGACGATTGGATTTCGAGGAGCGAGAGACTTCCGCACAGCGCAGTCGCCGGTCGACTGGGTACCCCAGCGGACGCAGTTGACAATCTCACTCGCCAATTCGACGTTCGGACGGGTCGCCTGGATCCGACACCCAAACGCGCCCGTCCGGAGACACGACGACGTCGTACCCCTCGTACTCGAATCGAACGTGAACACCGGGTGCATCCGGTGAGCCGACGAGTCGATCCAGCGCCTCGGGGTTGACGACCGCGTAGAGTGGGTCGTAGGCCGGGGGTTCGATCTCGGTCACGTCGACCCCTTCGCGTTCGGCGACGGCCTCGACGATCGCTCGAGACGGCTCGACGTCGCGGTCGGGAACCGGAGATTCGTCTGGAGGGCGCATGTCAGTTGGTATCCCACCAGCACGGATAAGGATACTGCCGGGTTGCAGCGGCCGAATTCGTTCGCAGGAAGCCGAGCGCTTCACTCTCCACGAGCCCGCTCGAACGCCTCGATAGCACGTGTTCGGCCCGCGGCGTGGTCGACGATCGGGTCGGGATAGTCGGGGGCCAGCCGATCTCGGTCGGCCTGTTCGAGTTCGGGCCAGTCGTGAATCGCGTCGGTGGGGACGTCCTCGAGTTCCGGGACGTACCGGCGGACGTACTCGCCGTCCGGGTCGTACTCCTGGCACTGTGAGATGGGGTTGAACACCCGGAAGTACGGCTGGGCGTCGGTACCGGTCGAGGCCGCCCACTGCCAGCCGCCGACGTCGTTGGCCGTGTCGTGATCCGCGAGGTGCCGTCTGAACCAGTCGTAGCCATGCCGCCAGTCGAGCAGCAGGTGCTTCGTGAGAAAGGAGGCGACGAGCATGCGAACCCGGTTGTGCATCCACGCCTCCTCGCGAAGCTGGCGCATTCCGGCGTCGACGATCGGAAACCCCGTCCGGCCGTGCTTCCAGGCCTCGAGTGCCTCGGTGTCGTCTCGCCACGGGATCTCGTCCGGATACGGATCGAAGTCCTCGGTGACGATTTCGGGGTTGAACGCGAGGACGTGTGCGTAAAACTCCCGCCAGGCGAGTTGGCGCTGGAACGCGGTCACAGACTCCCGTTGACCATCTCCGGCACGATCGGCGGCCCGCTCGGTCGCGGCCCACACGTCACGGACACCGATGGTACCCCACGCGAGGTGAATCGAGAGTCGAGACGTTCCCCCTGCAGCAGGCAGGTCACGAACGTCGGCGTACTGGTAGATCGGTCCGTCACAGAACGTCTCGAGTCGCGTCCGTGCTGCAGCAGGCGTTACCGTCGGGAGACTCGCTTCCGGTGATTCGAATCCCAGCTCCGTACGCGACGGGAGGGTGCCGGTTTCGACACCCCCGATCTCGTCGCCGTCGGTACCGACGGTAGCCAGCAGGTCTGCCTCGGGGGGAGCGACCGGATCGCGCTTGTCCCGATCGCGCCACTTCTTCCAGAAGTACGAAAAGACCTGATAGTGCGTCCCCTCGTTCGGCGTGATCGATCCCGGTTCGTGACAGATCGCGTCGTGGACCGACTCCCAGGTGACGTCGTCGTCCTCGAGCGCCGCCACGACGGCCCGGTCCCGGTCGGCTGCGAGGCCGCTGTAGTCGCGGTTCCAGACGACCCGCTCGGAACCCACGTCGGCGGCGACACCCGGGACGACCGCGCTCGCCTTGCCGCGGCGAATCACCAGGTCGCTCCCGAGGTCCCGATACCGCTCTCGAAGTGCACCCACCGCCTCGAGCAGACACGCCACGCGGACCGGGCTCGCGTGCTCGAGGACGGTCGGATCGAGTACGAAAAGCGGAACGATGGGGTCTTCGGACCGCTCGAGTGCCCGCTCGAGGCCGCGGTTGTCATCGAGTCGGAGATCACGACGATGCCAGAAGACGGTCATGTACGTGACCAGACCGACCGCTTACAAAAGGGTCCGGCCAAACGACGTGTGGGACAGCTTTCTCACTCGCTGTCGGGTCGTCGTCTGGCGTCCCGGATGGCGTCGACGTACGTGCGAGCACCGCCGAGGATCCGCTTGAAGGTATAGTGGCGACCGATATAGACGCTCACCAGCGCGAGGGCGGTTCCCGCGACGACGTCCGAGAACCAGTGGATTCCGAGGTACATCGTCGAGAGGACGACGCTGATCGCGAGGACGCCGGAGACGGGAAGCCAGACCGGATACTTCTGTCGGGAGTGCCACGCAAGGAACAGGACCGTCATCGACAGTGAGGTGTGTAACGACGGGAAGACGTTCGTCGGCTGGTTCACCTGGTTGGTCAGCAGGCGCGACTGCGGGAACGCGTCGTAGAGCAACCCCTCGAAGAGTATCGGATCGAAATTTCGGGGCCCGTATGCGATAAAGAGGATGTAACAACACAGCCCGATGGCGTAGTTCGCCGTGAACGCGAGGATCAACGTCGAGAGGTCGTCCATCTCCTCGAGTGCAAAGTACGCGAGAAACGGGAACAACAGCAAGAACGCGTAGCCGTAGATGTAGACGAAGACGAAGAACGTCGTCACCTCCGGCGACGAAAACGACTGGAGGACACTCACCGGGTTCGCCGGGAAGATCGCGTCTTCGATCCCGAACAGGTACGGCGTGATGTTCTGCCCGATAACCCGCCACTCGAGTCGCGTCGTCACGTCGACGGTCGACCAGCGGATCAGGAGGACGACCGCGAGGATCATAAGCGGCGGGGCACATCGCTCGAACCGCCACCGTGGGTCGCGACTCGCTTCGGCCAGTCGGCGGGGGCCGATGATGACGAGCCCGGCGGTAACGAGCATCGCCGCGACCACGACCGCGAGTTCGACCACGACGGTCAGCAGGGACATTCCGTACGTAGAGGCTAGGGGAGAGGATTTACTAATAGGGATCGGTACCCCGGACCACGTCTCCGTGCGCACACGAACCCCGGGAGCGTCGTGTACCCGGTTGTCGCGACTGATGTACTCTGGGTTCGTCGGCCGACGGGTGATCGTCGATCACCTGACTCGTCGGTTCCAGATCGCCGGAGCGGCGGTCACGAGGTTCACTCGAGCAGCGAGTCGTTCTCGTATCGGTAGCCGATCTCTTCGAACATCGCCCGCACCCGTTCGGATCGTATCTCACCGTCCGACCCGGGAAACTCCGCAATCGGAGATTCACCTGCCTCGTCGCCGACTCGCGGTGGGATCCCAACGAGGGACTCGATCGCGGTCGGTGGATCGGCGTATCCCGACAGCAGTTCGGAGACGACGTGTTGTCTGTCGACCAGTCGCGAAAAGATGCGGCGAAATCGCGGATTGCCGAGTTGCGGGTGGTGATGGTTGTACCCGATCACGTAGAACGACGCCGTCCGGTTACCGACGACCTCGACGCCGGGCTCGCCGATCACCGTCTCGAGTGCGCTCGGCGGTACCGCTCCCGCCGTGACGTCGACGTCACCCTCGACGAGGCCCTCGATCATCGACGCGGCGTTCGGATAGATCTGAAACCGAATGCCGGCGTACTGGGGAAAGCCATCGAGCACGGCTGGCCGAGCGGCGGACCCGGTTCTGAGGACGTGATCGTCGAACGGCTCGAGTTCGATCTCGTCTTCGGTCACCTCCGTGAGGACGTACATCCCGGACCCGACCGGATCTTCGTTGTCGTCGACGAGCGCCTCGGTCTGGTGTTCGGCGATCACCGTCGACCGTGGGTCCCAGACGTGCTCCGGCAGAATCGGGCACGTGAGAGCGCTAGTAGCCGCCGATCTGACCGTCGTCGAAAAGTCGATCTCGAGCGTGCGCGGTCCGATCACGTCCATCGAATCGACGAGCGTCTGTCTGGTTCGATACCGCGGCGCCGGGACGCCCCCCTCGACGTCACCGAGGGAAGTATCGTCGAGGAATCGCCACGTAAACTCGACGTCGTTCGCGTCGAGGCGTTCCCCGTCGTGCCACGTCAGCCCCTCACGGAGTCGAACGCGGGCTCGCTGTCGCCCGTCGGTCTCCCAGGAAATCTCGTCGGCGAGCCAGAGTTCGTACTCGGGGTCGTTCGGGTCCGACCCGTCCTCGGCTGGGACCTGCCGAACCAGCGGATCGTACACCAGATCGAGTAATCCCTCGATCCGGTTGCGGTCGACGACGATCGGGTTGAGCCGCTCGGTCAGGCCGTCACCGTAGACGCCAACGACGAGTGGCTCGCTGCGTGAGCCGTCGACGGGTTCGGTGGCGACGAGTTCGAGGAACTCGGTCGCCCGGCGTGGCGAAACTGGGGCGTCGACGTCGGTCCGTGCACCACCGACCTGGTGTGGGAAGGCGACGGTCGTGTACGGAATCGTCTCGTTCAGGTACTCGAAGAGTTCCGTAAGCGCCGACTCTCGCGTGTCCTCCTGCAGTTGCGCCTCGAGTAGCTCGTCGACCGTGACGTCAGAGAAGTGAAAGGGGTTCTGCCAGCCGCGCTCGGTCACGAAATCGGAGTGGAGCAACCCACGGAGCGCGTCGACTTCGCCGAACCCCGGATGTCGGAAAACCACGACGTCGTAGTCACCCTCGAGGAGCACGTCGCGGTAGAGTTCTGCCTCCGCGACGGGTTCGTGAACGGCGTTGATCCCCGCCTCCTGGCAGTTGCTCCGCAGCTGACTGAGTATCTTGGCGGCGATGGCGTCGTCGTCCGCCGGAAGGGTCTTGATCGTCACCTGGACCTGTTGTGGCCCCGTATCTTCGGCCCGCGACCACAATCGCTCGGTGCACCCGGCCAGTCCGCCGACGCCGATCGCGAATGCGCCCCCGAGAAACCCTCGTCTCGACGGCGTCGACCGACCCTCTTCCATACCACGGCCGTAGGCCATCGTCCTGTATAGGAGTTTCTGAACCTGCAGGCCGACGACGAGGTGCCCCACGGCCCGACGCGACCGATCCCGACCGAATCACGAGGTAGTCCGTGACTACTCACCCACCGGGACTGTTATGGGTTCGTGAACGTTCGGCGATCGAGTATATGTTGGCCATAACAATGCCATCGACTGGACACCGTCGTCACGTGGCATCCGTTCCCACTCGGCCGAACGCGACGGTTTGCACGCAGTTACTGGCCGTTCGGGGCCAGATACTGTGCGTTCACGACGGCGTACTCGGCGCTCTCGGACGCCGAGGAACGCGCCCGCAGCCGTCGACCGAGGGGACCGGCCACGAGAGACAACCATGAAACTCGCACTCATCGGTTTTGGTCAGGCAGGCGGGAAAGTCGTCGACTCGTTCATCGAGTTCGACGAACGAATCGGTGGCGGCTTCGTCGAATCGGCGATCGCCGTCAACTCAGCGACGACGGACCTGCACGGACTCGAGAACGTTCCGCGAGCGAACCGCGTCCTGGTCGGACAGGCACGTGTGAAAGGCCACGGCGTCGGCGCGGACAACGAACTCGGCGCCCAGGTGACCGAACAGGACGTCGACGAGATCCAGGAGGCGATCGACAGGATCGCCGCCTACGAAGTCGACGCCTTCCTCATCGTCGCCGGTATGGGCGGCGGAACGGGCTCGGGCGGCGCTCCAGTCCTCGCCGAACACTTACAGCGGATCTACAACCAGCCGGTCTACGGCCTCGGTATCCTCCCGGCGACCGACGAGGGTGGAATCTACACCCTGAACGCCGCCCGCTCGTTCCAGACGTTCGTCCGTGAGGTCGACAGTTTGCTCGTCTTCGACAACGACGTCTGGCGCAGCGCTGGCGAGTCCGTCGCCGACGGCTACGGTCGCATCAACCGCGAGATCGCCGAGCGATTCGGCCTTCTCTTTGCGGCCGGCGAAGTCGGTCACGACGATCACGTCGCCGAGAGCGTCGTCGACTCCTCGGAGATCATCAACACACTGAACGACGGCGGCGTCGCAACCGTGGGCTACGCTCGCGAGACGGTCGAAGACACACAGGGCGGCCTGCTCTCTTCGCTCCGGTCGGGCGACGAGGAGGGCTTCGACGAGGGACAGTCGACGACCCGCCTGACGAGCCTCGTCCGGAAGGCAACCCTCGGTCGGCTGACCCTGCCCTGTGACGTCGGCAGCGCCGAACGCGGCCTCGTGGTCGCTACCGGCCCGCCGGAGGAACTCAACCGCAAGGGAATCGAACGCGGCCGCCAGTGGCTCGAGGGCGAGACCGGGAGTATGGAGATCCGCGGTGGTGACTTCCCACTTCCCCATCGCGACGAGGTCGGCTCGATCGTCCTCCTCTCCGGGGTGACCGACGTCCCTCGCATCGAAAAACTCCAGCAGGTCGCGATCGATGCCAAACACCGCACCGACGAACTCCAGGCGTCGGCCGACGAGGAGTTCGCCTCCCTCGTCGACACCGGCGGCGAACTCGACGCCCTCTTCTGAGCCCGCTGTCGCAGGCCCTCACGAGACTCACGCGGCCGTTCCCGCTGACGCGTCCTCTTCACACGCGCGAACTTCCCACGCGATCACCAGCAGTCGCTCTGCGGTCCCACGGCGACCAGCAGCCGCCTCTCGCTCGAGTACCTTCCGATCAGTCTCGAGTGGCACGCACAGAACAACGAGTGACTCGAGACAGTCATTTTTCGTGTCAATCACGGTAACCAGAGAATAACGAACAGTGACAGTAGTGGGACGGTGGATATGCGACGTTCCACACGCTCGAGTCGAACGCGACGATCGAGACCGACGACGGTTCGCGAGACGATCTCTGCGGTCCTCTTTCGCTCGTCCGAGCCGGCGACCGTCGAGGAGTGTCGGCGGTGCGGGACGACGGTCGATCCGACGACTTCGTGCTGTCCGAACTGCGGCCGGGACGACATCGTAACGCACCGGATCCGCTGACGATCCTTTTTCGAGCTGACGTTCCGTGACGGTTACTCGAGCGGGAGCGCACTCGCGTCGATGCCGTCGCGTCTCCCATCGAGGACGTCGAACCGCTCACCGCGTCGACGCTCGAGCCAGAAGAGCAACCGTTCGGCCCACTCGAGTTTGCGCCCTTTCGGCGCGGAGACGGTCGAGTCGTCGAAATCCCAGCCGGCGAACTGCAGGCGGGCCGCACCGAGGTGGTCGGCGAGAAACGCCGCCCGGTCACCGTCGGTGAACCCGCCGACGTTCCGGACCGGACCGACGGGTTCGACCTGCGTGGTCGGCAGGACGAACGCGTCGTCACACTGGGGAACCACCGACTCCACCGCCTGCAGGTTATCGCCATGAGCGTGGACGGCGACCGGCGTCCCCCGCACGGTGAGCCTGACGACTGTCTCCGGGTTCTTGTCGAGGTCGGTTACCATGCAATCGACGTCGACGCCTGCGTCCTCGAGCCGGTCGACGGCCGTCGAGGCAGCGATCACCTGGTCGGCCCCGGCCGCACGCTCGAGTGCGTCGTCGTCCTCGAGCGACGGGCCAGCGCCGGCGATCACGACTGTCGCGTCCCGGACGCCGTCGAGTCGTGCCAGATCGAACGGCCCGGTCAGTTCGGCCAGTCGGTCTCGAGCCCGTTCGTCGCCCGCCCGGGGGTAGCCGAAGTCGCGTCGGATCGCCTCGTAGACCGGTTCCCACTCCTCGTACTCCATACGTCCCCTCGGGTGGCCGTCACCTTGGGAATTGGCATCTCGAGTGGCGTACGACGTGCGTCTGACGGTCACGCGGCTCGTCGACGGACGTTTCTGCTCTCGGAACTGTCTGTCACGGTTACCAGCGTCGCCACTCTGGAGCGTTGTACCCCAATAATTCCGTGTTGTGGGCCGGGATTCGCCTCCAAAGTACCCCTACCCGGGAGGCCGCCCGGCGTCCACTCCTCCATTTCGAAGCCTATGGTATAAGCTTTCTCTTACTGTAGCAGGCTTGCAAGTACCGAACCCACCGCCGGCAGGCCTTTCGAATCGTTCTCGTCGGCTTTCGTGGTGGTTTCGGGACCGTCCTCGAGTCGCCGTGCGACCGTCTCGAGGGAGTCGACGGGGCCACTCACGAGCCCCCTGTCTCCCGAGACGTGGGTGACGAACACCGGGGACTGACCGTCGCCAGCGGGGTCGCCGACGACCGACTCGAGTCCCGCCCACTCCGCGGCAGAAAGGCCCTCGAGTTCGACGGTCACCTGGTGGGTAGTGGTTGCCAGGTCCGGGTCGACGCCCCGTTGCTCGAGGTGCTTCCTGAGGTCCCGCGTCGAGTGGACGTCCAGCCGTGTGGCTGAAACGCCCTCGACACTCGCCCGCGATCGTTCGGTGAATGCGTCGCCGATCAGCGCCGCGTCGCGCGTTTCGGCGACGTCGTGGGTCCGGATCACGTGTGCGCCGCGTTCGACGGCCATCGAGGTCGCAGCGAGGCTGACCGGGAGCCGCTCGTCGGTCTCGCGGCCTGCCACGTCACCGAGGAAGTTCTTGCGGTTGATCGAGACGAGCATCGGCCGCCCGAGCGCGCGGAACTCCCGGAGCCGTCGGAACGTCTCCCGGTCGTCTGCGAGCGTCTGGGCCTCACTCCAGCCACCGAATGCCGGATCGACGATCGTCTTGTCCGTCAGGCCGTTCTGTGTGAGCGCCTCGTACACCTGATCGACGTAGTCCGCCCGTTCGGCCCACTCGGGAGACTTCCGGGCGGCCCAGTCGGTCTCCTCGACGGCACCCGGCCGCTCGAGATCCGGTGGACTCGCCATCTTCGCCACCGCGACGTCGTACTCCTCACAGACGACGGGCATCTCGGGATCGGCGAACCCGCAGATGTCGTTGACCATGTCGAACCCCTGGTCGAGGGCCGCCTCGGCGACCTCGGCGTAGCGGGTTTCGATCGAGAAGACCGCGTCGCCGGAGACGCTCTCGATGGTGTCGACGGCGACGTGCAACCGCTCGAGTTCCTCCGCTGCAGAGAGCACCTCGAAGCGCTTGTTCGCCGACTCGAGACCGATGTCGACGATGTCTGCCCCCTCGTCGATCAGTTCCTCGTCGACGTACCGGGCGGCGTCGCCGGGGTCGTCGTAGACGCTCGGATCGTACGGTGACTCCTCACTGACGTTCAACACGCCCATGATCCGGGGCGGGTACTCGTCGCCGATTCCGAGCCCCGCCGCGTCGACGCTGTGCATAGTTCGTCTGAGGAGCAGAGGTTAAAAGGCACCACGGTCGAGGCAGTACGGCCACCAGTCGAACGAAACACCATCCACAGGGCGACTTGCGGTCTGCTCGCACGGTCTCCCGGCCGTTTCCTATAGTAGCCACTGCACGTCAGTGCACACCTGATCGCCAGACGAATCGGCGATCAGTGTGTGAATCGTTGCAGTCGTTACTATACTCGGTGGCCGCTCCCTCGAGCGAGACACCGAGTATCCCCGGCCTGACCCACTGCCGCCCGTCGAGGGCGTCGATTCGCGTCCCGTCCGTGTCAATTTGTGTCCCGTCCGCGTCGGTTCGCAGTTCACTCCCATCGTCCTCGGTTCGCAGTTCACTCCCATCGTCCTCGGTTCGCGGTTCACTCCCATCGTCCTCGGTTCGCGGTTCACTCCCATCGTCTCGGCGCACGCATTTCGTTGCTCCCGCGGGGGTTGCAACGGCGATTTCTGTCCCTCTGTCGGTGTCGATCGACCGGACGTCGACCTCCGGAAGCGGCCGAACGGTCCCGTCGTCGGCCGGCTCCCCCTCGAGAACGGACCCACTCGCGTGAACGATCCCGGTCGCCGGATCGCCGTACAGCCGACGGACGCCATCCGTGTCCAGTGCCACTCCGGACTCGCCTCGAGCCCCCTCCGTCACGAGTCGGCCGGCAGGGACACTCGACAGCGACTCGAGGACGAGACAGGCTATCGGTAAGTCCTCGAGCGTGTCGAGCGCGTCGGCCTGTTCCCGCGTGAGGATCGTTCGAGCGGCGTCGCCCGTCACGCAGCGTGCCCTGACCCGTTCGAGATCCCACGGACCGATGGGTTCGTACCGACCGCCCGCGAGGATCGTGGCCAGCGCGCCGACCCCGAACTCGAGCGGGCACGTGATCGGGCGAAGTCCAAGGTGCGACTCTACCGACCCGATCGACCGCCCCACGTCTGCAGCGCCAGCCAATGCCTCGTGATCGAAGCAGAGTCCCTCGAGTCGCTCCGACGGAACCCGAGGGCGATCGATCGACGGGATCCGGTGCGCTCGGTCGACGAAGGCGATCAGCGCGAGGTCGTCGTCGGACTGTTTGACCACGTCGATCCCCGTCCGTGAGCCTGCACTGTTCATCCCGTCGTTCTCGAGAAACGTCGACAGGTCGACGCCCATCCGCGCCTCCCGCCCGACGACGACCGCGACGCGAACGGATTCGGCCCGGTTGAGGACGGCCATGATCCGATCGGCGTCGGTCACGAGGGCGCGTGCCTCGACCGCGTCGACCACGTCGGCGACCCCATTCGGATCGGTTCCGGGCGGTATCGCAACCGGGACGCAGCCGGTGCGCAGCGCACCGAAAACGGCCACGAGAAACGCTCGAGCGTCTTCGAGGTGGAGTGCGATCGCGTCGCCGGCGACAATTCCACGATCCTGCAACCCGCCGGCGAACCGATCGGTCTGCGACCAGAGCGTTCCGAAATCCACCGGCTCGTCTCCCCCGATGGCCGTTGCCGACTGGTTGGCCATCACCGTATCCTGTAATTTCGTGACGATGTTCACCATCGCCCAGACGTCTCGATCGGCGATACGTGAACGTTCACTTTAATCCAATAGAAGTATTCAATCGTCGTTTGATACATTGGACGACCTAGAGGTTGGGACGGTCGTCCAGATCACGGTCTGTCGGGGCGAACCGGGAGCGATCACGAACGAACTTCGCCATCAGAGTCGGACCGACTGTTCAAGACGACCGCGTCGCCTCGTCGAGCACCGCGAGCCGCGAATCGCGCAGGAGCACTTTCTTGACGATCGACGGATTCTCGAGCAGGCGATGTTTCGCGTGGGCACCACGGCCGCGCCCGCGTCCTTCGCGCTCGGACTGGATCACGTTCAGGAAGTTCTGCTCCTGCAGAATCTCCTGGACGCGTCGTTCCGAGAGGACGTCGAACTCGAGTTGTCCCGCAATCTCCTTGTACTGGTTGTAGATGATCTTCGTCGGGAACTCCTTCTGGGTGCTGTTCTCGGTGAGCAGCGTCAGCGCGTAGAGAATCGCCTTCGCCTGCTGTGGGGAGCCCTCGATCAGTTCGTTGAACCGGTCGGCTTCGGTCTTCTCCTTTGCGTCGCGGACGTGGTCGGCCACGACCCGGCTCGCGTTCTGCTTCTTGGCGATTCGGCCGGCGTTCCGGAGGATGTCGATCGCCTTGCGTGCGTCACCGTGTTCCTGTGCTGCGAGGGCCGCGGTGAGCGGAATCACGTCGTCGGCGAGGACACCGTCGTGGAACGCGTCGCGCCGCTTCTCGAGGATTTCGACCAGCTGATTCGCGTCGTACGGCGAGAAGACGAGTTCGTCCCGCGAGAGACTTGACTTGACGCGCTCGGAGAGGTGATCGGGGAAGTCGATCTTGTTCGAGATGCCGATGATGCCGATGCTCGAGGTCGAAATACGGCGGTTCTCGCCCGCACGCGAGAGTTTTCTGAGCACCTCGTCGTCCTCGAGCATATCGATCTCGTCCAGGATGACGATGGTCACGTCGGTACAGCGGTCGACAGCCTGCCAGAGACGCTTGTAGTAGTCGCCGGTTCCCAGCCCGCGGTCCGGAATCGAGATGCCGCTGGCTGACGGTTCGTTGACGATCTGAGCGATCGTCTTGATGATCGAGGCCTCGGTGTTCTGCTCACCGCAGTCGATGAAGGCGTACTTCACCGTGACGCCGTCGCGTCCGGCCTCGGAGATCACGCGCTTCGTGACCGACCGCGAAATGAGTGATTTGCCGGTTCCCGTCTTTCCGAAGATGAACAGGTGATTGGGTTCGCTCCCGAAAATCGCAGGGTTCAGGGCGTCCGCAACCCGCTGCATCTGGTCGTCGCGTCCGACGATTCGGTCCGGACCGGGCAGGTGCGTGATCTCGAGCAACCGCTCGTCGGCAAAGACCGGATCGTCGTACCGAAAGAGTGGATCACGATCGTCGTTCGCGGACATTGCAGTATCGCGTGGCTTCCGAGTGGACCCCCTTAAGCGTATGGAGATCGATCGCGGGTGTAAATTCGACGTGTTAGCGGCTCGAGACGGTTTGATTCGAGCCGTTGGCTGAATTATTGATGAACGGCATCCCTCGCGTGTCTATCTTCGACGAACGCGCACCCACACCCCCGTCGCGGGTGTAACGGGGTGGAGGAAGG